>LNFB01000288.1 GCA_001464385.1 Deltaproteobacteria bacterium Ga0077550
GTGTCCTCGCAGCGTGGCCTCGGCCGGCGTCTTCTGCCCGCCGGGCACGCTCTTCGCGAGCAGCGTCTGCGGCCTCCCCGTCACCCCCGCCTCCCCGGCGGCACGAAGACCCCGGCCCCCATGTGCCGGCGCCCGCCCAGCCCCGCCCCCGCGAGGGGCAGCACCGCTGCGATCTCGGACGCGGGAATCCGCAGCTTCACCAGCGAGCTGTCGTCCAGCAACAACTCCCCTGGGCCCGCCCTGCGCCCTCGCACGGGGTGAATTCCCCAGTTCGACGCCTCGTGGACCCGTGGCACGATTCGAGCGATCGCGCCGAACAGCGCGTAGCCATGATCGAGTGGCAGCGGTCCGCCCGTCGCAGGAAAGGCGACGTCAACAGTGGGATCGGTTTCCATGGCGTCTTCCTTGAAGGTGCCCACGCGGGCTCCGGCCCGTCATGCCACGCCTCTGTTGAACCACTGCGCGGTGCAGATCGCAACCCGAGATCGCGTGCTCGATCAGAGTTTGATCGAGCACGCCAGATCGACGCGCACGATCGCGCTTCAACGTTTGCGGGCCGACTTGGCCGTTGGGCCGCGAGTCCGACGGCCCCGCCAATGCGCGACTGCCTGGTCGACCTCGTCCTTCAGTTCGACTGGGCCGATGGATTCAACCGCGTCGATGATGCTCAACACCCGTCGTGCCATCTCCCGGCACGACTGATACGGTACGGTCCGCTCGAGCAGCTCGTCCGGCTCGATCCACACGTCCCGCTGCGCAGGGCTCCACACCACCGGGTAGACCCACCGCGCCACGCCACCGCGAATGCGGATCACCGCCGTATCCGGCCGATCTTCGTCGATCCCGAACGCAGGGTTGCCCGCCGCCCACGTCTGGTCCGGCGCAGGCAAGGGCGCGCGCGCGTCCTCCACGAGCGCCTGCACGTCCTCCCGGATGTGCGTCAGCCGAAACGTCCTCGGCCCGGCCGAGTCGCGGCACCACCCGCGCAAGTACAGCGTGCCGTCGTGAATCCTCAGCTCCCACGGCTCGACGGTGTGCTCCACCGTCACGTTGGTCCAAGGGCTGGTGTAGTGCATCCGCACCACGCCCTTGCGCACCGTCTGCAGCAGCGTCCGCATGGTGTGCTCGTGCAGGCGGCTCCCCAGCGTCAGGCTCGCGGTGATCGCCTTGGCCGGGAACCGGGCCCCCGCGCGCAGCTCGTGCCGCCGGTCGTCGAGCTGCTCCGCCAGCGCCTGCAGCCTCCCGCGGAGATCCTCGTCCGCGACTGGGTGCACGATCGCAGCGGCGATCAACACCGCGACGACGTCGTTGTCCTCCGGCGCGAGCAGGGGCAGCGCGACGCGATCCCGCATGAACCACCGGTTGCGCTTCACCTCGACGCCTGCGCCCCACTGGTCGCGCAGCGCGTGCAGGGCTCGCAGCAGCGTCGGCCCGGACGTCTGGCCGATCGCGTCCAACAAGCCCTGCTTCGTCATGCCCTCGGCCACGCCAGGCAGAACGTCGTTGATGCACACGACGACCTCCGCCACGCTCCGGCGCTTGCTTCCCTTCGCCTTCGGACGCGAACTCGCCACGGCTCCTCCTCCTAGAATCGCCGCCCGATGCTACCACCGCGCCGCAGCAAGATTCGCAAGGCGCCGATCGAGTCGCTATCGCATCGCGCTGGCGTCAACGCCCGGCCGTTCGACGCGGCGCGCGTACCCCGGTCCCCGCACCGACAATCGGATCACGACGCCATCGCTCCTCCCCGACTCTCCGCCACGCAGTACACCGACAACCCGAACGGCAGATCCACCCCCTGCCCCACCAACCACGCCTCCACCGCGAGCATCCCCGCGAACAACCCCGCCGTCACCCCCGGCACCTTCGCCGACTGCTTCTCCGACGCCTGCCGCGCCGCGCCGATTCGATGCCGCAGCACGCTCGGCACGCGCGACAGCGCGGCCAGCGGGAACAACCCGGTCACGAAGTACCCGCTCTGCCGCACACGCAGGCGCTCCCCGACGACCCGACGCAGTCGCGACTCGGTGTAGCGGCGGAAGTGGCCGAGCGCGACGTCGTGCGCCGAGAACACCCACTCGTACGCGGGGACGGTCGCGACGAGCAGGCCGCCCGGCTTCAGGTGAGCGTCGATCCACGCGACCCCCTCGTCGTCGTCGGCGAGGTGCTCGATGACGTCGAACGCACCGATGACGTCGTAGCGCCGCTCCAGCGGCCGCGGCAGCGCGTGGGCGAACACGTCGCGCACGTGCGGGTTCCCGGCGAGCTGCGCGAGGCCGATCGGGTTCGACTCGAGCGCATCGACGACGCCGAAGGCGCGCAGCACCTCGAGGTTGAGGCCAATCCCCGCGCCGAGGTCGACCGTACCCGCAGTTCGACCGACACGCGAGTCCCGGATACACTCGCGCGTCCGCATGGCGCCGCCCTCCGATCGCCGGATCCCCGCCGTGTGGGCCCTCGTCGCCATCGCGGTGGTGCTCGTCGTCTCCGCGTGGATCCGCCGACCGGGGTTCACCGAGGGCGGCTTCGCCTCCCACGACGTCGGGGGGATCCTCTACAACGCGATGGTGCTGCGCGCAGGCGGGCTCCCGTACGTCGACACGGTGGAGTTCAAGGCGCCCGGCTCCTTCTACCTCGCGCTGTTGTTCGCGGGATCGGAGGCGCGGGACATCGCGATGTTCCAGATCGCCGCCAACCTCACCGCGCTCGCGTCACTCGCGATGCTCGCCGCGCTCGCCTGGCGGCTGTGGGGTGCCGGCGCGGCGGTCGTGGCGGCGGTCGTGTTCGCCCTGCACGACGCCAACCTCGACAGCATGGACGCGAACTACGTGACGTGGGCCCTGCTGCCGCAGATCGCCGCGATGTACGTCGCGTTCGTCGCCGACGATCGCCGACGCGGCCAGGCGACGCCACGCGCGGTCGCCCGCACGTGGTTCGCGGCCGGGGTCCTCGCCGCGGTGGCGACGCTGTGCAAGCAGCCGTCGGGCATCGTGCTCGTCGCCGCGGGCTTCCACGCGTTCGCCGGCGGCCCGCGTCGCGATCTCCGTGCGGCGCTCTGGGTGTTCGCGGGGTTCGTCGCCGGGCACGCCCCGATCGGGCTGCACTTCCTCGCCCGCGGGCACCTCGGCGACCTGCTCGCCGGCTACATCGGCAGCCCGTGGGGACTCGCGTACGTCGGACACCACCTCGAGACGCCGCTGTGGGAGGCGGCCCGCGACGGCCTGCTCGCGACGACGTTCTTCCTCGCGTTGCCGCTGCTGCTCGCCGCCTACGCGATCCCTGCCGAGCGCCACGATCGCCCCGAGCCCCACCGCAAGATCGTGGCGACCCTGCTGGTCTGGTTCGTGGCAGGGCTCGCGGGCGCGTCGATCGGCCTGCGCTTCTACAAGGGCTACTTCCTCGCCGCGCTGCCGCCCGTCGTCCTGCTGGCCGCAGCGCCGTGGGGGCTGTGCGGTGCGAACCTGTGGCGCGGCGGCGTCGTGCGGTTCGTGACCGCGCCGGTGCTCGCGCTGCTCGTCGCCCGGGCCGCTACGATCCTGCACGCGACGCGCGAGGATCGGGCCCGCCCCCACGACGAGGGCGCGCGGCGGATCGCGGCGCACATCGCCGCGCACACGGGCCCGGACGATCGCATCTGGGTGTGGGGCTGGCACCTGTGGGGCGTCTTCGCGTACAGCGGCAGGCTCTCGGCCAGCCCCATCTACAAGACGCCCGGGCTGCTCACGCGCTTCGAGGACGACAGCTGGCGGCGCCAGGCGTCGCCGCTGGTGTTCGAGCCGAGCAGCCCCTACGTGCCGATCCTGCTCGCCGATCTCGAGCGCAACCGCCCGGCGTACATCGTGCTCGGCGCCAGCGTCCCGAGGAACGACTTCACCGATCTCCGCCGCTTCGTCGCAGCGAACTACGACCGCGATCGGCGGCTCGTCGTCGGTCGCGCGGAGATCTGGCGCCGCCGCGATGCGGCCCCGATCACACCTTGAACCGCACGCCCGCGACCACCGGCATGATCATCGGCGCCACCCCGCGCCACCCGTGCCCGCCGAGGAAGTCGAACCGATCCACCCGCAGCGGCGCCGAGATCGACGGCATCCACCACACGTCGACGCTCCGCGTGACCAACACGAGCGGGACGCCCACCGCGATCCACGGCCACCGCGCATCGGGCAGATCGACCGCGAGCTGACCGCCCACGCCCGTCGCGAAGCGCACGCGCGGCCGCTTGCCGAGCTCGCGCAGGCTCATGTGCAGCAGCGACAGCGTCCACCCGCCGGTCGGCAGCAGGGGCCCCGTCATCGCCGTGAACACGCCGCGCCAGCCGTTGGTGCCGAAGCGATCGCCGCGGCGGTACCAGACCTGCGCGCCGACCTCGAGCTCGACCGGCACGCCGAGCGGCCGCAGCTCGCCGTGGCGCTCGCCGTCGACGACCACCGCCATGCGGCGGAAGCCGAGCTGACCGCCGAGCCCGATCACCGCCTGCACCCGCGGCGCGGCCGGCTCGACGGCCGGCGGCGCGCTCGCCTCGGCGTCGACGCTCGCCCCGGGCGCGCCCGCGAGGGCGACCACGATCGCCGCCGCGATCACGCGTCCACCACCCAGTCGACCGGCCGCCGCGGGCTCGGTCCGAACTCGTCCCACGCATAGCCCACGCGGAAGCCGAGCTGCGCGTGCTCGCCCACCAAGCCGTCGAGCCGCTCGCCGAAGTCGCGCGGCAGCCCGCGCTGCGCCTCGCGATCGCGCCGCTCGAACATCTGGTTGAGGGGCTGCGCCGCGAGCCCGTTCGCGACGATCCACAGGTGCAGCCGCTGCCACGCGCGCCCGACCTGCAGCAGCATCGCCGGGTCCTCCAGCGACGGCGTGACCAGGGCGCCGAACGCCGAGCCGGTGGTCTGCCCGCGCTCGGTGTTGCGGATCCAGTACGCGCCCGCCTTGGCGGCCGACGGCCCGTCGCCGAGCTTGCCGAACGCCTGCGTCGCCGCACCGAAGCCCATCGCCATGATCGTGAGCCCGTCGCGGTGGCGCTCGATCGCGTCGATCGTCTGACGCCACCAGACGTGCGACGCCTCGTTCATCTCGCGGTCGTCGACGATGGCCTTGGTCGCGTCGATGGTGCCGGACCGGAACCTCGCGCGGTCGTCTCCCTGCAGCAGCACGAGCTCGACGTCGTCGAGGTCGTCGATGAGTTCGACCATCGCCGGCTCGACCTGCTCGGACAGCGGGGCGTCGAGGTAGCGGCCGCGCTGCGTGTGCCGGTGCACGATCGTGTCGGCCAGCGGGTGGTCCTGGGCCTCCGCGGTCGCCAGCCCGAGGCGCGCGACGAGCAGCGGCGCGTCGGCGTCGGGCAAGGTCTCGATCGTCACCGCGCGACCGAACCCCGGCGCCGCGATCGCGAGGTTCTCGAGGGCGCAGCCGAGCCCGATCACCTGCTCGCGGCCCAGCGGATCCATCGCGCCGAGGCTGCGATCGGCGTCGCGCCACAGCTCGATCGACGTCGGCGAGACGACGAAGCGCCACGGCTGGGTGTTGTGCGGGTTCGCGGCGAGGATCGCCGCCTGCACCAGCCGCAGCTCGGCGGGCAGGCTGCGATCGGGGTAGTCGGCCCACGTCTCGTACGCGACGCCGGTGCCGTCCGGCAGGTTGCACCCCACCGCGGGCACGACGACGCACGCAGCGCCCACGCCGCGACACCACTGCCTCCGGGTCGAACGATCGGTCATCGCGAGCGGAACACCGCAGCCCGGGGGATTCGTCACCCCGCGAGCATGCGATCTGGCGAGGGCTGCGTCGGCGCAAACGCTGCCGTGCCGGCGGCTTTGCGGCGCCAATGCGTCGCCGCGCCCACGCGCGCCGAAACCCACGCTATCCTCCCGTCCCCCGTGCGTCCGGTCCGCATCCGCGTCGAGCACCGTGAGGCCGGCACCGCCACCGACTACGAGTTCCACAGCTCGCCGGTCCGCATCGGTCGCAACCCGCTCAACGATCTGTCGCTGCCGTACTCCTTCGTGTCGGGCTGGCACGCGGTGATCCGCTTCGACGAGTCGACGGCGCGGTTCTTCGACCTCGGCTCGACCAACGGCACGCTCTGCGACGGCCGGCGGATCAGCGCCGGCGAGTCGGCGTTGATCGACGCGCCGATCCGGCTGCAGATCGGCGACCTCGATCTCGTGCTCAGCCGCGAGGCCGGCCGCCGCCCCAGCGCGACGCTCACCGATCCCCCCGCCGCGCCGCGCGGGCGCACCGAGATCGCGACGCCCGCGGCCGCGCCGACCTCCGGGGCCTCCGCCGGCGGTCGCCGCCGGTACATGCAGGCCTCGGGCACGCAGCCGGTGAAGGCCGGGGCGATCGATACCGACGATCCGGCGTCACTGCACACGCCACGCCCCGATCAGACCTCGCACATGCCGGTGAGCCTCGTGCACGGCCTGCTCGCCTCGCTGCGCCCCGCGTTCGACGACGCCAAGGCGGCGCAGGGCCGCTACGAACGGGAGCTGCGCGCGCGCATCGGCCAGCTCCCCGCGCACCTGCGCGAGCAGGCCGAGGCGTTCGTGCGCCGCGAGTTCGGCGAGGTGCGCTCCGGGGCGGCGGCGGGCGGCGGCACCCCGGGCGCCGACGCGGCGCTCGGCCGGTTCTGCGCGCAGCTCGTGCCCGAGCTCCCCGCGCCCACGATGGCCGACGAGGCCGAGGGCCTGCTCGCGCGCGTGCGCGACGTCCTCGAGGCGTGCGCCAAGGGCATCGTCGAGCTGCAGAACGGCCAAGAACAATTCGGCAACGAGATGGGCGTGCGCGCGGTCAAGGAGTTCACGCCGCTGCACACGGCGTCCTCGGCGAACAATGTGCTCGAGTACCTGCTCGACTGGCGCCACGGCGGACCGCAGCGCGTGCAGGAGCTGGTCGGGATGTTCGCCGACATGATGATCCACCAGGTCGCGCTCATCGGCGGCGTGGTCGAGGGCGCGCGCGCGGTGCTCGGCCAGCTCGCCCCCGAGGAGATCGAGCGCAAGGCGCCCGGCGGCTTCGGCAAGAAGGCGGCGTGGCAGGCCTACGTCGCGCGCCACCGCGAGATCGCCGGCGACGATCGGGCGCTGCTGCAGCTGCTGTTCGGGCCCGAGTTCGCGCGCGCATACGCGGAGGTCGGCGGCGAGCAGGCACGGGGTCTCGATGCGCCGTAGGGCTCCGCGCGCCGCGATGCTCCTCGCCGGCGTCACCCTCGTCGCGATCGCGCTCGGGGCCGCGTGCCGGCCCAAGCCCCAGCGCCCCGGGGCGCTGTGCAGCTTCGACGTCGCCAGCGACGACGAGCTCGCGGGCAAGACCCTGCCGACCTCGACGTGGCTGACCCTGGTGTCGCCGTCGATCGATCGGCAGACGCTCGTGCGGCAGGGCCCGTGGCGCGACAGCTGCGGCGTCGTGCTCACGCCCACCGACTACGCGGCGTGCCCCGCCGGCGCGGCGCTCGGGACCCCGGTCGCAGGCGACCGCGTCGAGGGCACCGATCTGGTGATGGCGCAGGTCAGCGGCGATCGCATGCTCGCGTGGGCCGCCACCGACGAGTTCAGCGACGGCATGGCCCGCGGCACGGTCGCGCTGGTGAAGTGGCACGACGACGGCATCGACGTCGTCGGCACCGGCCTGGTCACCGGCCTGCGCCAGGGCGCCCGCGCCCGCCTGCACCACACGAGCGGCGTCGAGGTCCTCGTGCTCGAGGGCGATCGCTGCGACGCGTCGCGCCGCTGCATCCGCGTCGGTCAGTTCGTGCCGATGGCGGGCGGGCGCCTGCGCGAGGCCGAGCTGCACGAGCCCGGACGCGGCTGCGTCGGCCGCCCGCAGTTCGACCTCGAGCGTTCGACCGAGGTGCGCATCGACGGCCGCATCGTCCGCAGCTTCCGCCTCACCCGCAGCATCGAGCTCGACGGCAGCGGCATCGTCATGACCGACCTCGTCGTCGTCGAGGATCGCGACGCCCGCGATCCCGCCGCCGCCCCGACCCCGTTCCGCCGCGCCACCGCCAGGCGCCCGCTGGTGTTCGTCGACGGGCACTTCGAGCTGCGCGACGAGGATCTGTGGGAGCGCGTGCTCCGGGACTACGGGGCCGTGCGCGAGCAGGGCGGGCCCGCGGGCTGACGGGTCATCTCACCCGTCGACCGCGAGGGCCCAGACGCCCTCGTTCCAGTTCGCCGAGTACACGATGCGGTTCACCGGATCGAAGTCCATCCGGTACGGCCCGTCGCTGAAGCGCTGGTCGTTCTGCTCGGTCCAGGTGACGCCGTCGCCCTCGGGCGAGACGACGTAGGGCTGCGGCCCCGTGGTGTTGCCGCCGGTGTTGGCGAGCTGGGCGTACAGCGTCGTGCCGTCGCCGATGACCGCGTAGTAGCCGTCGCTCGTCGGTGGACCCACGAGCTCGAAGGTCGCGCCGTCGTCCTCGCTGCGCAGGATCTGGCCGACCGCGCCGACGTACAGCGTGCCGTCCGCCGCACGGTAGGCGTCGACGCCCCCGTGCTGCATGTCGACGTCGAGCACCTGCGTCCACGTCGCGCCGCCGTCGGTCGTGCGCCAGTACCCGGCGCCCTGCGTGCCGAGCAGCCACGTGGCCCCATCGTCGCCGACGAACCAGATCGAGTGTCCCGCGCCCCAGCCTGGCTCCGGATCGTGACGCACCCACGACTGCCCGCCGTCGGTCGACTCGAGCACACCGGCGTCGGCGGCGAACTCGAACCCGGAGTGGAAGGTGAGCAGCAGGTGATCGAAGTCGGAGGGATCCGCCGCGACGTGATAGACGTCGTTGGTCCAGCCGCCGACCGAGTTGTCGGCGTGCGCGGCGAAGCCCGCGGGCGTCGTCCAGTGATCACCGCGATCGTGCGAGACCCAGAAGCCGAGCGACGCCCCGCGCACGCCGCCGACGTAGACGAGGTGCTGCGTGTCGGCGGGATCGATCTCGAGGACACCGGGGCTCACCGGCTGCGGCAGGTCGCCGATCTGCGCCCAGCTCGCGCCGCCGTCGTCGCTGCGCCACATCCCCTCGGAGTCGGTGGTCAGCAGCAGCGTGCCCGGCTCGCACGGCACCACGTGGATGTCCATGCACCCGAACGGCGGCGCCTCGCCGTAGGGCCGATGCAGCCCGGGCGGCGAGAGGTCGACCCAACGGCCCGGCGTCAGCGCGGGGCCGCTGAACGGGGCCGAGGGCGGGCAGTCGAGCCCGACGTCGACGGGCGCTGCGGTGGTGGTGCCCGCCTCGCTGCCCGAGTCGTGGGCGCCCGTATCGAGCGAGCCCTCGGATGTCGCCGCCGAGGTGCCCGTCGCGGTGCCCGCGGTGTTCGGTGCCTCCGCCCCGTCGAGCCCTTCGGTGGCGGCCGCGGAATCGGTGCCGCCGCAGGCGGTCGCGAGGACGAGCAGCGGGCCTCCGTGGAATCGTCGGCGGGGCGTCATCCCCCTCGCATGCACGGCGGCGCGGGAATCCGTGTGGGGTTCGTGCGGCCGGCGATGCCTGGGGTCCGCCACCCTCGCAGGGCCGGCGGGGCGCAGCCCACCAGCGCGCCGGCGTCGGGCGAAGCTCCACGGGATTCCCTGGGCACGGCGGCTGCAGCCAGCCGTGACGATGTCCGATTCCCCACGGTGCCTCGCCTCGATGGGCGCGCTCGCGGCCGCCTCCCTGCTGCTCGGCCCCGCGGTCGGCTGTGCGACCGACGGTGACCACCACGACACCGCGGCGGCGACCGACACGACCGACGGCACGGGCGGCGCCACGTCGCCGAGCACCGTGAGCGCATCGGGGAGCTCGGCGGGCCCCACCGATTCCACCGACACCGTCGGCACGGACTCCGCCGCCGATGCGTCCGCCACCGACGCCGCGACCTCCGACGCGACCACCACCGACGCCGCGACCTCCGACGCCGTGACCTCCGACACCGCGACCTCCGACAGCGACACCGAACCCGACGCCGGCACCGGACTCGACTTCCCGCCGAACGGCGTGGCGGGCAGCGACGCGCGGCTGGTCTGGGACGGCGCCGACATGCTGCCGCGTGCCTCGCATACGGCGATCTGGCAGGCGCGCTACGTCCAGCAGAGCGGCTACTACGCCGTGGCGTGGCACACCAGCAACGACGGCACGTGGCACGCGAGCCCCTTCGAGTACGGCACGCATCCCTACCCCACCACCGGCACCGTCGACGCGTCGGGGCAATCGACCGGCGGCACCGGGAGCGAGGGCATGGTGCAGTACTACGAGATCGCGGGGCTCGGCGCGTCGGACTTCATCGCCTCGCCGGGCCCGGGCCCGACGTACTTGTTGGTGCCCGACATCTGGGTGACGCAGGCGCGCACCGCCGAGGTGATCGGAGACACGGTGCGGCACCGGTACTGGCCCGACCTGAACGATCCCGACGCGTTCATCGAGCAGTCGTACTCCGCCGCCGCCATCGCGCAGGCGGCCGCGGTGTCGGTGAGCCCGGCCTTCACCCTCGGCGGCTCGCCCTGGACCGGCGACGGCGTGAGCAACGGCGAGTCGCCCGCCTCCGTGCTGCGGGGCTTCGCGCTGTTCGACGCGCCGCTCGGCATCGACGACCTCGTCGCGGAGGCGACGAGCGAGAGCGACGCGCCGGTCACCGCCGCGGGCACCGACGCGCTCTGGTACATCAACCGCAACCCGACGCCCGACGACATCGGCGACAAGTCCGGCGCGGGCCACTCGCCGACGTGGGCGAACGATCAACGGCCGGGCCTGTGCGTCGCGCCCTGACCAACAGCGGCTCCAGCCCGCGATCCATCCGGCGATCCATCCAGATTATCGAGGGTGGTTCGCAGCAATATCGAATCGTATCCGCCGGTGCGCGCGCTAGATTGGAGGCGCGGCGCTCCCCGTGCGGCGCCCCTCGGCGCGCGGGGTGCCGTGTCCCTGCCATGCGCGCCCTCTCCGACGACCACGAGGCCCGATCCCAGTTCCGCAGCGCGCGTCGGGCCGTGCGCGAGGCCTGGCGCGGGTCGATGGTCGACGCCGAGACGCTCGCGTCCCTCCCCGTCACCGCGTCGGTCCGCGCGGCCGGGCCGAGCACCGGGAGCCAACCGCAGCATGCCCTCGAGGACGCGGTCGGCCGGCGCTACCTGTTCAAGCTCGCCCCGAGCGAGCAGATCGCCGCGGAGGTCTTCGCCGGGCGCGTACGCGCGCTCGGTCGCCAGCTCCAGGTGCCCGCGGTGCGACGCACGCTGCTCCTCGACGGGACCCCCCGCGTCGGCCTGCTGCAGCCGCGGGTGGACATCGCCGGCGCGCTGCCGAAGGACCCGCGGCAGTGGACCGCGGTGCAGTGCGAGTCCATCCTGCGCGATCACCCGTGGGAGTGGATCGTCGGCAACCTCGACACGCACATCGATCAGTACGTGCTCGTCGGCGACCATGGCCTCCCGATCAACATCGACTGGGATCGATCCCTGCTCGACCTCGACGGCGCCGCGCCGACGCGGTTCGACCGCCGATCCGCGACGATCCTGCCGGCGCACAACCACCTCTACGCGGAGTACGTCGGCGGGCGCATCGAGCTCGACTTCTTCGGGATGCGGCGCGAGGCCCACCGCATCGCGGCGATCCCGTTCGGCCAGATCCTGGACCTCGTCGATGCCTGGGCCGCGGAGGCCCAGGCCGCAACAGAGCTGCGACGCCACGTCACCGAGCGGCTGCGGCAGCGCCACGGCTCGATCGCGCGGGCGTTCGACGACTTCGTCGACGGCCTCGAGCGCGAGCGCGATCAGGTCCGCCACACGACGCGGCCCCTCGGAGATCGCGTGCTCTCCGGCCTCCGCGACGCGTGGCAGCGCCTCGTGCTGCTCGTCGTCCACGATCGCATCGTCCGGCCCGCGCTGCGCGTGCGTCGGTGGGTCGTCCGACGGTTCGCGGACGCGCGACCATGAGGACACGGCTCCGCACGGCGTCACGGCGACGCGCGTCGACCTCGCTCCCGCACCGCGCGGACCAGCACCACCGCGAGGGTGAGGCCGGTCAGCGGCAGGACCGCGCCCAACATCACCCAGGAGTAGATCTGCAGCGACGCGTCGGCGCGCGACGCGAGCACCAGATACACGATGTACGCGACGTAGTAGGCGAGGAACACCAGCCCTTCCCACCGCGAGATGCGATGCCCGCTGAAGAAGATCGGCAGGCACGCGACGGCGACGGCGACCATCACCGGCAGGTCGAGCGCGAGGACCTGGGGTGCGACCGCCAGTTCCGTGGGGGCGACGGTCGCCGACAGCCCGAGCACCCCGAGGATGTTGAAGATGTTGCTGCCGACCACGTTGCCCACGGCGATGTCCCGCTGGCCCTTGATCGAGGCGATGACCGACGCCGCGACCTCGGGCAGCGACGTGCCGGCCGCGACGATGGTGAGCCCGATGACCAGCTCGGACACGCCGAGCGTCGTCGCGATCGCGATCGCGCCGGTCACGAGCAGCCGCGACCCGGCGACCAGCACCACCAGGCCGAGCACCACCAGCGCGAGCTGCACCCACAGCCGATCGATCAGCGTCGAGGCCGCCGCGATGTGGGTCTCCTCGGCGTACTCCTGCTGGGTCGCTCGGGTCGCTCGCCGGCTCTGGAGGACCAGCGTGACGGTGTACGCGATCACCAACACGAACAGCGCGATCCCTTCGATCCGCGAGATGCCACCATCCCAGCCCAGCGCGACCAGCAGCGCCGACGCCCCGATCATGATCGGCACCTCCTGCCGGATCATCTGCGCGTCGACGACCAGGGGCACAATCAGCGACGAGACGCCGAGGATGAAGAGCACGTTGAAGATGTTGCTGCCGACGACGTTGCCCATCGCGATGTCGACCTGACCCGCCCACGCCGACTGCACCGAGACCGCCATCTCGGGCGCGCTCGTGCCGAACGCGACCACCGTCAGGCCGACGACCAGCGGCGAGATGCCGAACGAGGTCGCCAGCCTCGACGCGCCGCGAACCAGGAATTCGCCGCCGAGCACGAGCAACACGAGACCGAGGACGAGCGAACCGATGGTTGCGACCACGGGGTGAGTGTGGGGAATGTCGACCCGACTCGCCACCCACGCTCGAGCGACCGACGACGATTCGTCCTCTGCCCGGCGGCCGTGGGCCGCCCGACTGGAACAAGCGAGGGCCGATCCCCATGAACGACGCCGAGCGCCCCACGCCCACCGAGGGCACCCCGATGGAGGTCATGCCGCCAGAGGCTTGGGCCCCGGCCCACGGGCTCGTCCAGCGGATCGTCGCGCCGGTGCTGCGCTTCACCGCGATCGAGGCCGCCAGCGGGATCGCCCTCATCGCCGCGACGGTGCTCGCCCTCGTCTGCGCCAACTCGCCGTGGGCGCCGCACTACGCCGCGATCTGGGAGTTCCAGGTGGGGCTGCAGCTCGGCGACGTCGCCCTCGTCCGTCCGCTGGGATGGATCGTGAACGACATCCTGATGGCGGTGTTCTTCTTCGTCATCGGCCTCGAGATCCGCCGCGAGCTCGCGTTCGGTGCGCTCGACAGCCCACAGAAGGCCGCGCTGCCCGCAGCGGCCGCGTTGGGCGGCATGCTCGTACCCGCGGGAATCTTCGCGCTGCTCACCGACGGGGAGGCCCGCGCCGGCTGGGGGGTGCCGATGGCGACCGACATCGCCTTCGCGCTCGGGATCCTGACGCTGCTCGGCCCGCGCGTCCCCGCGGTGCTGCGCATCCTGCTGCTGGCCGTGGCGGTCCTCGACGACCTCGGGGCGATCCTCGTCATCGCGGTTTTCTACAGCAGCGGCGTGGTCTGGGCGAACCTCGCGCTGGGTGCCGCCGGCCTCGGCCTCATCTGGTTGCTGCAGCTCGCGGGCGTGCGACGACGCGCAATCTACTCGCTGCCCGCGATCCTCGTCTGGGTGGGCGCGTACACGGGGGGCTTGCACCCGACCATCGCGGGCGTCCTCGTCGGAGTGATGACGCCGGTGCGCGCGTGGGGACTCGAGCCGCGCTCGCCCGCCGCAGACCTGATCGACCGCCTGCATCCTTGGGTCGCGTTCGGGATCATGCCGGTGTTCGCCTTGGCCAACGCCGGCGTCTCGATGACCGCTGGCGGTGGCGGGGGCGACGGCGTCGGCCTGGCGGTCGCGGCGGGGCTGGTCCTCGGCAAGCCCGTCGGCGTCGGGCTCGCGATCGCAGCCGCAGTGGGTCTCGGCGTCGCGCGACTCCCCGAGGGCGTGGGTCCGCGCGAGGTCCTGGTGCTCGGTTGCGTCGCCGGAATCGGCTTCACGATGTCGCTGTTCATCGCCTCGCTCGCGTTCACGAACGCGGCGCTGCTCCACGCCACCAAGCTCGGCGTCCTCGTGGCCAGCGCGATCGCGGCCGCCGCGACGCTGCTCGCTGGGCGCCTCTTGCTGCCGGTGCGCGCCGCCCCGTCCGGCGACGGATAGCCGACCAGGCCCTCGCCGTCAGCCCTGGCGACACACGACGCGGACGCTCTTCTCGGGCGTGGTGCCGGACGGCGTGCCGTGCATGGTCATGAGGCACAGGTTGTTGCCCGCGCAATTCGCCGCGACGCCCCGCGACGAAACGTGGGTGCCGAGGGACGGATCGGCCGTGGGGACCAGCGGCTCGACGTCGGCGCCCGCGGCCCCGCACACCTCGCTCACCCGCCGATCCACCGCGGCCGCGTCGCCGCGGATGATCATGCTGCCGTCGCGACGGGTCTCGACCGAGGCGCAGGCCGACAGGCACGCCGACAACAGCAGGACCGAGGCGAGACATGCGGTCGGGAACTCGAGGGACGCAGCCATGCAACCCATAGAGTGCACCGCGCCCGGGTTTCGATCCGCCAGCCCGGCGAGAATTCGGCCGTCACGCCGGTGGAGGCGTCACGAAGCACTGAATCGTCGTCTCGATGCGGAAATTCGACTCGTTCGTGTGGCGCTCCGCGTGGAAGATGTCCATCGGGTAGGTCTCGCCGAGGGTGAGCCCGAGCGAGTCCATCTCGATCGAGCTGCGCCTCCACGAGGCCCGGGTACGCCCCCGAGCCCGAGTACGTCTCGAAGTCGGGGTGACTCGCCTGCAGGTCGCGGATCGTCGCGACCAGCGGATCGCAGTCGACCTCCCCGCGGCGGTCTCGCCCTCGGCGTCACCCGGCGGCGTGGCGTCGGCGCAGGCGGTCACCAGCGCGGCGGTCACCAGCGCGGCGGTGGGGAGCAACGTGCTTCGTGTCGGCGAGCGTGACGGGCATCGGGAGGTGGGCATCGGGGGCGGCGATTCGACACTCCGATGCGGACTTCTTCCGCGTCCGGGCGGCAGTTCGCGAAGTCTCATGGGAGCGCGGAGCACATCGCCCGCGCGTGCCCGCATCCTCGCACGCGGGGTCGCACGCGCCTCCGACCGAGGGCTTCACCGCGAACGCGACGCCGTGGTGCGCGCCGCTGCACTCTCGGTGAGCCGCACGACGCTCGCGCCCGTTCCGCGCGTCACGGTCGCAGGTGGATCGACCAGCGGATGTCCCGACGGCCGTTCCGCGTCTTCGCGAAGACGGCCTTGTCCCGCACGACGCCGGCGATGCACTGGCCGAGCGGCGTGGTCGCGAAGGGCGGGCGCGCGGCGCTCTCGTCGACGCGCCCGCTCTCGGCGATGCTGAAGTCGAGCTCGACGATGGTGCCCTCGACGGCGCCGTGCTTGCGCGCGCACGCATCGAACGCGCCCTGGAGCTTCGCGAGCATGCGCCGCAGATCGCCGTCGCCGACCGTGTCCGCGAGCTTGGCGACCACGCGCGGCTTCACCTCGACCGGCGGCGCCGCCTCGGTGAACGGCTCGAGCGGCGCGTGCTCCTCGATCACCTCGGGGGGCTTGGGCTTGGTCGCGACGATCTGCGGCGGCGGCTCGTCGTCGAGCAGCAGCCACGCCGCGAAGATGCCGCCCAGGATCGCCAGCAACGCGAACGCGATCACCAGCAGCCCGAAGGATCGACGCGCGCGGCGATCGGCCTCGAGATCGAAGTGCCGGGGCTCGCGGACGTCGGCCGCAGCGGAGCTCACCTTGGGATCTACGCCTTTGCCCATGACAGATTCACGGCGTGCGGCCGACGCCGGGCTCGCGCTCGGAGCTGCCACGGGTGCGCTTGCGGATGTCCTTCTTCACCTCGAGGAACACGGTCTTGGGCCCGCTGCGGCGCAGGACCCGATACACCGCGTTGGCCTCGGCCAGCGCCCTCAGGTTGCCGCGGGTCATGCGGCGGCGCTTCACCGCGATGCCGCGGTGGACCTTGGGCGGGGCGAAGCCGACCCGCTCGGGGACGTGGACCAGGCGATAGCGGCCGTCCTCGGTGCGCACGAAGCCATAGGCACACGCAGGCTCCATGCACTGCCCGTCGAACGTGACCCACAGCAGCGGCGCCCCGTTGAGCTGGTCCTCGCCGACGATCGCGCCCTCGGTGCTCAGCTTGAGGATGCGCTTGCGTCGGACTCGGCTGGTGCGCTGACGGATCTCGCTCGAGACGGTGACCGACTTGTCCGCCTCCTCGTCGTAGACGCTGACGGTGCGGTTGCTCGGGTACACCCGGAGGCGGCCGAGCGACTGCTGGTCGCGGGCCTCCTTCAGCTCGGCGTCGCGGAGCTGATATCGTGCGGCGCAGGCCGATGACCCCAGCAGCATCGACACCGCAAGCCCCACTCGTGCGAACGAGCCGCGCATGGGCTTGCGATACTCGACCGGGCCGCAGCGGTCAATCACGCCGCTGGCGCAAAGCCCGCAGCGGGGCGGTGGCGGGCCGATGATCCGGATCGCGATCGGGGCGACCGAGCACGGCGCCGCCGCGGTGCGGGCCTGCGCCGGCGAGGTCGTGGTGATCGGCCGCGACGCGCGTTGCGACCTCGTGATCGCCACGCCCGGCGTCTCGGCGACGCACTGCCGCCTCTCGCCGATGAGCGGGGTGCAGGGGGCCTACGTGCTCGAGGATCTCGGCAGCTCCTACGGCACCTACGTGAACGGCACCAAGGTGGCGCGGCCCGTCGTCGTCTCGCCGCGCGACGCGATCGTGCTCGGGACCCAGGCGATCCGCATCGTGGCGGGCGACGACGACGCGGGCGCGCTGGCGCTGCTGTCCGGTGCCGCGGCCGCGACGACCGTCGCACCGACGCCGGGCTCGGCCGCGCCCCCGCGCGCACCGCAGGCGCCACAGGGCCCCCAGGCATGGGCGGATCACTACGCGCGCTTCGACGCCCTCGCGCGGGCGTGGGTCGAAGCCGGCCGCGGACGGCGGGGCCTGCTGCGCGGGGCGACGCTCGCCGAGGCCGAGGCCTGGCTCGCAGCGGGGCGCGACCAACAGCCCGCGCCGCAGCCGATCCACCGCGACCTCGTGCGCGCGTCGAAGGCCGCGACGCGACGCACCGCGCTGTGGATCGGCGCCGCGGCGACGGTGGTGCTCGCCAGCGGGGCTGCGGGCGCGTGGTGGTGGCGGCAGGGCGACGCGGCGCCGACGGAGGTCGTCGAGGTCACGCCCGCGGTCGAGCCCGGCGCCGCGGGCCCGCCCCAACCCTCGGCGGCGCCCGACGACGCGCCGACGTCGTGGGATCTGCCCGCGCTCGTGCGGGACTCCTCGCAGATCGCCGATCCCGACGCTCGCCTCGCGGTGCAGGCCGAGCTCGCGCGCCTCCCCGGATCATTCCTCGACGACGGCCGCTTCGCGCTGCTCGCCGAGGTCGAGGCCGCGCTCGCGGATCGCCGCGCCGTGTCGCTGCGCTCCGGCACCGCCGCGATCACGACGCTGGCGTGGACGCCCGCCGGCCACACACTCGTCACCGGTGACGGCACCGACGCGCTCGCGCTGTGGCGACTCGACGCGCCCTCGCCCACCGTGCCGCTCCTGCTGCTCGGCCACGTCGGCGCGATCACGGCGCTGGCCATCGCCCCCGACGGGCGCACGCTGGTGAGCGCGAGCAGCGATCGCACGCTGCGACGCTGGGATCTGCAGGCCGAGGACCCGGGCGCCTCCGCGGCGGTGCTGCGCGGCCACGAGGCCGCCCTCGTGGCCTGCGCGGTCGGCCCCGACGGGCGCTGGGCCGTCAGCGGGGACGCCCTCGGGACCCTGCGCACGTGGGACCTCGGCGCCGCAGTGCCGGCCGACTCGCCGGCGCGAACCGGCGCGCACGAGGGCCCGGTGACCGATCTGCGCTTCGAGCCGAGCGGCACCGTGCTGTCGGCCGGCGACGATCGCATGCTCCGTCGCTGGCGCATCGAGCCCGACGGGTCGCTGCGCCCGATGACGCGCTTCGAGGGGGCGAGCAGCGGCCTCACGCGCATCGCCCTCGATCGCGCGGGACACCGCGTGATCGCGGGGGCCGCCGACGGATCGATCGCGCTGTGGGAGCCTCGCGGCAGCACGACCGCACCGCTCCTGCTCGTCGGCCACGGCGACCGCGTCAACGATCTCGTCGTCACCACCGACGGCCGCACCCTCGTGAGCGCGAGCGACGACGACACGCTGCGGGTGTGGGATCTGGGCGCCGCCGATCCGAGCATCGCCAGCATCGTGTTCGCGGGGCACACCGGTGACGTGACCGCGATCCGGCTCGCCGGGGCCGATACGCGGGTGCTGAGCGCGGCGCTGGATCACGGCGTGCGCGCGTGGGATCTGACGAAGAAGGACCGCATGGTCGATCAGGTCGCGGTGGCCGAACACGCCGGCGCCATCACGGCCCTCGCGCTCGCGGCCGACGGCAGCCTCGGCGCGAGCGCGGGCGACGACGGCGAGGTGCGGCTGTGGGATCCCCTGGCGCGCGCCGGGGGCCAGGGCGGCGAGGTGCTGCGCGCCAGCGCGTCGATCCTCGTCGACGGCGCGATCACGGGCGACGGTCGCACGCTGCTGGCCGCCGGCGGCGAGGGCCGCGTGGAGCTCTGGCCCCTCGCCGACTCCGCGCGGGTTCCGACACCGACGCGGCTGCGCGGGGCCACCGGCAACGCCAATGCCGCCGCGATCGACCGCGAGGGTCGCCGCGCCGCGGTCGGCAGCGACACCGGCACGATCCTGCTGTGGTCGCTCGCGGACGCGGACGCCCCGCCCAAGGCGCTGGGCGGCCACACCCGCGGGATCAACCGCCTCGGCTTCGTGGGCGACGGCGAGCGCCTGCTGTCCGCGGGCAGCGATGGCACCGTGCGCCTGTGGTCGACCGACGGCGGCGCGGAGCCGGTCGTGCTCCGCGGCCACGGCGACGAGATCGGGACGATGGCCATCGCCGACGACGGGCGCTGGGCGGTGACCGGCAGCATCGACGGCAGCCTCGTGCGCTGGGATCTGCACGCGGAGGCGATCGAGACGTCGGCGGTGGCGCTCGCCGGACACGAGGGCGAGGTCCGCACCGTCGCGATGTCCGGCGACGGGCGGTGGCTCGCCTCGGGCGGCGCCGATCGACGCGCGCGCCTGTGGTCCCTCGCCGACGGTCGCACCACCGTCGTGCTGCGCGGCCACGACGAGGCGATCAGCGCGCTGGCCTTCGGGCCGGGGTCGCGGCGGCTCGCGACCGGCGGCATCGACGGCCAGCTCCGCGTCTGGGATCTCGAGGCCACGCACCCCGACGAGACCGCCCGGCCCCTGGCCGGCCACACGCAGACGATCACCGATCTCGTGTTCGTCGACGACGACGTGCTCGCGTCGGCGAGCAACGACGGCACCGTGCGGCTGTGGCAGCTCGCCAGCGGTGAGGCCATCGTGCTGCGCGGCCACGACGGCCCCGTGAAGCGGCTGCTCGCGGCGGCGGGCCCGAGGGCCGACCCCGGCACGCGTTGGCTGGTCTCGATCAGCTACGACGGCAGCGCGCGCCTGTGGCCGACCTCCGGCGAGGCGCTCGCGACCCGGATCTGCGAGGTGATCGGGGCCGCGGCGGATCGCTCGGTGCTCGCGGCCCTGCTGGGTCCCCGTGCGCCGGCGCCGGGCTGCACGGCCGCGAAGCCGGGCTGACCGCGACGCCGCCGCGACCGGGCCATCATTGGGTGCACACGCCGAGCTGGAACACGTTCAGCGACCCACCATCGAGGTTGTACTGATCGGTGACGCGGAGGTTCCACTCACCGTCGGTCGTCTGGCCGACCAGCGTCGGCGCGAACGGCTGCTCGGGCTGGTAGGTCCCCGCGTATGGAGGATTGTCGAACCCGCCGTTCCCGATGACGCCCGGCCCGCTGTCCGTGAACACGGTGAACGTGAAGTTGTCACCGCTGCCCCCGGGGCCACCGTTGTCCATCGACAGGTCACGGCTGGTGGCCGACGGCGAGAACAATTGGATGTCGAGGTCGGAGTCGTATGTGTGGGCGATGTCGATCCGCACCGCGACCGCGGCCACCGTGGCGCCGAGCACCACCGGGATGTAGCTGTCGTGCACGCTCGAGCCGACCGACGAGATGGCCTGCGGCACGTCGGTCGCCGCGAACCCGAACGCGTGCCCCGCCGCGCAGGGCATGGCCACGTTCACCCAGCCGCAGTTGGCCTCGGCCCCGTCGAGCAAGCCGTCGTCGTCGTTGTCGATGCCGTCGTTGCACGCGATCTCCTCGGTCACGACGCAGGCAGGACCGGCGATGCAATCGAAGTCGAAGCAGTCGGCGGCCCCGTCGGCGTCGTTGTCGAGCCCATCGCCGCAGCTGAGCTCCGACCCCAACTCGCAGCCCGCGATCCCATCGCAGTCGGTGTCGAGACAGTCGGCGGCATCGTCGGCATCGTTGTCGAGCCCGTCGTCGCAGGTGAGCTCCGTCCCCAGCTCGCAGCCCCCGACCCCGTCACAGTCGGTGTCGAGGCAGTCGGCAGCGCCGTCGAGATCGTCGTCCAGGCCGTCGTCGCAGATCGCCTCCGGGACGCACATGGGCAGGCCCGAGGGCGGGTTCGACGGGACGCCGTCCGTGCACACGTCGTCCGTGCAGTCGTCGCCGTCGATCGGCACGTCGGCGTCGTCGGGGCCCGGTGACGGCGACCCAGCCACGCACGAGACGACCGTACAGTCGCCGGCGACCTGCTCCGACTCGGGGGCGGCGACGCCGTCGAGGTCGGTCGACACGCACGTGCCCTCGACGCAGCGGTCCTCGGTGCAGGGCTCTGCGTCGTCGCACTGCGCGTCGTCGTCGCAGGCGGGGTCGCCCTCGCTGCTGCTCTCCGAGCCGGAGCTCGTCGCGTCCGAGCTCGAGGCGTCGGTGGGGTCCGAGCTCGAGCTCGAGTCCGCCGACGTCGGATCCGTCGCCGACGGGTCATCGGTGGTGTCGGGGTCCGAAGACGCCGAGTCCGCCGACGAGCTCGAGTCGGGGTCGGTGTCGGCGGGCTCGGTGTCGTCGGAGCACGCCGCGAGGCCGAGCCCGCAGCAGAGCGCCACGCAGAGGGTGAGTCGATCGGGTTGTCGCAGGTCAGCCATGCCAGGGAGGTGCGGCTCGGCGGCAAATCGATCCGCGGATCGTGCGAGGGACGGTGCGGGAGGCGCCCCGAGCCCCGTGCGCCTGTGCCACGGGCCCTCGCGCCCACCGGGCGCCTGCGCCCGCAGCCCACCCGCACGCCCGGCGCCCGCACACGGGGAAACCGGCGCCCGCCCGTGGCGCGACACCTGCATTCGGGGCGGGCCCGGTGCCGACATCGAGCGTCTCGAGCCCGGCCGTCGCGATCCTCCTGGTCGACGACGACCGCAAGAACCTCCTCGCGCTCGAGGCGATGCTGGACGGGCTCGGCCTGCAGATCGTCGCCGCCAGCACGGTCGACGACGCGCTGCGGCAGCTGCTGCTCCACGACTTCGCGCTGATCCTGCTCGACATCCGGATGCCGGAGATGGACGGCGTCGAGCTGGCGTCGGTGATCCGATCGCGTGACCGCAGCCGCCGCGTCCCGATCATCTTCCTCACCGCGCACGACCGCGGCGACGAGCTGGTCGCGCGGGGCTACGCCGTGGGCGCGGTCGACTTCCTCTTCAAGCCGCCGGTCCCCGAGATCCTCCGCAGCAAGGTGATGGTGTTCGTCGACCTGCACCGCAAGAACCACGAGGTCGAGCAGCAGGCCGCGCAGCTCCTGATCGCCGAGGGCAAGGCCCACGAGCGGCGGCTCGCCGAGTTCCGCGCGAGCGTCGAGGCCTCGGCGCTGCGGGCCGAGATGGCCGCGAGCAAGCGGATGAACGATCGCCTGCAGCTGCTGGCGACCGCGGCCACCGACCTGCTGGCGTGCGCCGATCCCTTCGAGGTCGTGGACACCCTGGCCGCGCGCCTGCTCGAGCACCTCGGCTACGAGGTCTGCGTCTGCTACCAGGCCCGCGAGGACGCCCCCCGTGCGCGACTCGTCAGCGCCGCCGGGACCCAACCCGGCTGGGACCACGCCATGATCGACATCGACGACACGCCGGTGATGCGCGCGGTGTTCGGCGAGGCCGGTCGCTACATCCGCGACGCGATGGACGACGAGCTGCCGCCGTGGCTGAGCGCGCTCGGGCTGACGTCCGTCGCCGCGTTCCCGCTGCTCAGCGCCGGCAAGGCGGTCGGCGTGCTGGCGTGTGGTCGCCGGGGCGGCGCCGCCGTCACGCCCGAGGACCTCGCCGCGATCGGGCTCGTGTGCGATCAGCTCGCGCTGGCGCTCGAGCGGGCCCATCTCATGCGCTCGCTCAAGGAGCACGCCGACGCCCTGGGCGAGTCGCACCGGCGCAAGGACGAGTTCCTCGCGATGCTCGCCCACGAGCTGCGCAACCCGCTGGCGCCGATGGTGTACGCGCTCGAGATGCTCGAGGGGGACGGCGACCCGGTCGAGCTGCGCGAGGTGCTGCAGCGGCAGCTCACCCACCTCGCGCGCATGGTCGACGACCTGCTCGACGTGTCGCGGATCACCAGCGGCAAGATCGAGCTGTCCCTCGGGCCGGTGTCGATCCAGCATGCGATGCTCCACGCCCTCGAGACCAGCCGCCCGCAGCTCGACAAGCACGAGCACCACGTCGAGATCGAGCTCCCCGAGCCCGATCTCGTGGTGCACGCCGACGCCACGCGCCTGATCCAGGTCATCGCGAACCTGCTGAACAACGCGGCGCGCTACACCGACCCCGGCGGGAACATCGCGCTACGCGCGCATCGCGAGGCCAGCAAGGCGGTGCTGCGCGTCCGCGACGACGGGCGCGGCATCCCGCGGCACATGCTCCCGAAGGTGTTCGACCTCTTCGTCCAGGCCGAGCGCACGCGCGACCGCTCGCAGGGCGGGCTCGGGCTGGGCCTCACGTTGGTGCGTCGGCTGGTCGAGATGCACGGCGGCACCGTGTCGGCCGACAGCGAGGGCATCGATCGGGGCAGCGAGTTCACCGTGGTGCTCCCGCTCGCCGAGGACCAGCCCCACGCGGACGCGCCCGCGAGGGTGGCGGCGCCCACCACCGGTCGGTACCCCGCGGTGCGCCGCGGCGGTGGCCTGTCGATCCTCGTCGTCGAGGACAACGAGGACAGCCGCGACATGCTGCAGATGCTCCTGGAGGCGCGCGGACACACCGTCGCCGTCGCCGCCGACGGCACCGGCGGTCTCGCGGCGCTGCTGGCCGGCGACCACGACGTCGCCCTGCTCGACATCGGCCTGCCCGGCGTCGACGGGTACGAGGTCGCTCGCCGGGTCCGCGAGCAGGTTCCGGCGCGCACGACCCGGCTCATCGCCATCACTGGCTACGGCCAGATCGAGGATCGCGCGCGGGCCCTCGGCGCCGGCTTCGACGATCACCTCGTGAAGCCGGTGAGCGTGCACGACCTCGAGCGCGTGCTCCAAGCCGATCGCGACCAGGACCAAGCGTAGTACGGAGCCCAGTTCGTCATGCAGATGCAAGCCCAGATCGACCAGAAGCAGCTGCTCGCCGTCCTCACCGCCGTCAAGAACGGCGACTTCGCCGCCCGCATGCCGAGCGACGAGGCCGGGGTCCCTGGCAAGATCAACGACACCGTCAACGACATCGTCGAGCTGCTCGGCGACCTCCTCGGCGAGCTGGGTCGCATCAACCAGGTGGTCGCGAAGGACGGCAAGATCACCCAACGCGCCAGCCTGCGCGCGGGCCGGGGGAGCTGGGCCACCGCGATCGACACGCTCAACGAGATCATCGGCGACATCGTCCAGCCCACCACCGAGGTCGCGCGCGTCATCGGCTCGGTGGCCCGCGGCGACCTCTCGCAGTCGATGGCGCTCGAGGTCGAGGGTCGACCGCTGAAGGGCGAGTTCATGCGCACCGCGAAGGTGGTCAACACCATGGTGTCGCAGCTCGACACCTTCGCCCAGGAGGTCACCCGTGTCGCCCGCGAGGTCGGGATCGAGGGCAAGCTCGGCGGCCAGGCCAAGGTGCGCGGCGTCGCGGGCACGTGGAAGGACCTCACCGACAACGTCAACCTGATGGCGAGCAACCTGACCGCCCAGGTCCGCAACATCGCCGACGTCACGACGGCGGTGGCCAAGGGCGACCTGTCGCGCAAGGTCACCGTGGTCGTCGAGGGCGAGATCCTCGAGCTCAAGAACACGGTCAACACCATGGTCGACCAGCTCGGAGCGTTCGCGGCCGAGGTCACCCGCGTCGCCCGCGAAGTCGGCACCGAGGGCAAGCTCGGCGGTCAGGCCCAGGTCCGCGGCGTGTCGGGCACGTGGAAGGACCTCACCGAGAACGTCAACATGATGGCGAGCAACCTGACGTCGCAGGTGCGCAACATCGCCGCGGTCACCACCGCGGTCGCGCGCGGCGACCTCACCAAGCAGATCACCGTCGACGTCAAGGGCGAGATCCTCGAGCTCAAGAACACGATCAACACGATGGTCCACCAGCTCGGCGCGTTCGCATCCGAGGTCACCCGTGTCGCCCGCGAGGTCGGCACGGACGGCAAGCTCGGCGGCCAGGCCGAGGTGCTCGGCGTGTCGGGCACGTGGAAGGACCTCACCGACAACGTGAACTTCATGGCCGGCAACCTCACCGGCCAGGTGCGCAACATCGCGGACGTCACGACCGCGGTCGCCAAGGGCGACCTGTCGAAGAAGATCACGGTCGACGTCAAGGGCGAGATCCTCGAGCTCAAGAACACGATCAACACGATGGTCGATCAGCTCGGCGCGTTCGCCTCCGAGGTGACCCGCGTCGCCCGCGAAGTCGGCACCGAGGGCAAGCTCGGCGGCCAGGCCGAGGTGCTGGGCGTCTCCGGCACCTGGAAGGACCTCACCGACAGCGTCAACCGCATGGCCAGCAACCTCACCGGCCAGGTGCGCAACATCGCGGATGTCACGACCGCGGTGGCCAAGGGCGACCTGTCGCGGAAGATCACCGTCGACGTCAAGGGCGAGATCCTCGAGCTGAAGAACACCTTCAACACGATGGTCGATCAGCTGAGCGGCTTCGCCTCGGAGGTGACCCGCGTCGCCCGCGAGGTCGGCACCGACGGCAAACTCGGCGGCCAGGCCGAGGTGCTCGGCGTCTCGGGCACCTGGAAAGACCTCACCGACAGCGTCAACCGCATGGCCAGCAACCTCACCGGCCAGGTGCGCGCCATCGCCGACGTCACGACCGCGGTCGCCAACGGCGACCTGTCGAAGAAGATCACGGTCGACGTCCGCGGCGAGATCCTCGAGCTGAAGAACACCATCAACACGATGGTCGACCAGCTCGGCTCGTTCGCGGCCGAGGTCACCCGCGTCGCCCGCGAGGTCGGCACCGAGGGCAAGCTCGGCGGCCAGGCCCAGGTGAAGGGCGTCGCCGGCACGTGGAAGGACCTCACCGACAACGTGAACTTCATGGCCGGCAACCTCACCGGCCAGGTCCGCAACATCGCGGCGGTGACCACCGCGGTCGCGAACGGCGATCTGTCGAAGAAGATCACCGTCGACGTGAAGGGCGAGCTGCTCGAGCTGAAGAACACCGTCAACACGATGGTCGATCAGCTCGGCGCGTTCGCGGCCGAGGTCACCCGCGTCGCCCGCGAGGTCGGCACCGACGGCAGCCTCGGCGGCCAGGCGGTCGTGCAGGGCGTGTCCGGCACGTGGAAGGACCTCACCGACAGCGTGAACCTCCTGGCGGCGAACCTCACCACGCAGGTGCGCGCCATCGCCGAGGTCGCGACGTCCGTCGCCGAGGGCGACCTGACCCGCAGCATCTCGGTCGAGGCGCGCGGCGAGGTCGAGGCGCTCAAGGTCAACATCAACCAGATGATCGCGAACCTGCGCGACACGACGCAGAAGAACACGGCGCAGGACTGGCTCAAGACCAACCTCACCCGGTTCACGCGCATGCTGCAGGGTCACCGCGAGCTCGGGGCCGTCGCCCAGCTCATCCTGCGCGAGCTGGCGCCGCTGGTGAACTTCCAGCAGGCCGCCTTCTACCTGCTGCAGCCCGGCGCCGACGGCGAGGGCAGCCTGCAGCTGGTCGCCAGCTGGGCCTACCGCGAGCGCAAGCACCTCGCCAACCGGTTCCGCCCGGGCGAGGGTCTCGTCGGTCAGTGCGTGCTCGAGAAGCAGCGCATCTTGCTGACGCACGTCCCGTCCGATTACATCAAGATCGGCTCGGGCCTCGGCGAGACCGACGCGCTCAGCGTCGTCGTGATCCCTGTGTTGTTCGAGGGCGAGGTCAAGGCCATCATCGAGCTCGCCACGCTGTACCAGTTCAGCGACATCCACATCGCGTTCCTCGACCAGCTCACCGAATCCATCGGCATCGTGCTCAACACGATCGCCGCGACGATGCGCACCGAGGACCTGCTGGTGCAGTCGCAGTCGCTCGCCCGCGAGCTCGGGCTGCAGCAGGCCGAGCTCACCGAGACCAACCGCCGGCTCGAGGAGCAGGCCCGCACGCTGCAGGCCTCGGAGGAGCGGCTCAAGTCGCAGCAGGAGGAGCTGCAGCAGACCAACGAAGAGCTCGAGGAGCGCTCCGAGCTGCTGCAGATGCAGAACGCCGAGGTCGAGCGCAAGAACCGCGAGATCGAGCTGGCCAAGCTCACGCTCGAGGAGCGCGCCCAGCAGCTGTCGGTCTCGTCGAAGTACAAGTCCGAGTTCCTCGCCAACATGTCCCACGAGCTGCGCACGCCGCTCAACAGCCTCCTGGTGCTCGCGCGCATGCTCGGCGACAACCCCGAGGGCAACCTGACGGGCAAGCAGGTCGAGTTCGCGCGGACGATCCACTCGGCAGGCGTCGATCTGCTCTCGCTCATCAACGACATCCTCGACCTGTCCAAGATCGAGTCCGGCGCGATGCAGCTCGAGCTCGACGCCGTCGACCTCGCCGAGGTCGAGACCTTCTGCAGCCGCACGTTCACGCCGCTGGCCCAGGCCAAGTCGCTGGCGTTCACCGTCACGCGGGCCCCGACCGCGCCGACGGAGCTCACCACCGACCTGCGCCGCCTGCAGCAGATCCTGAAGAACCTGCTCGCGAACGCGATCAAGTTCACCGAGCGTGGCTCCGTCACCCTCACGATCGAGCGCGACGTCCGCCCCGAGGCGCCGCCGGACTCGTTCGCGTTCGTCGTCGTCGACACCGGCATCGGGATCCACCCCAGCAAGCACGCGCTGATCTTCGAGGCGTTCCAGCAGGCCGACGGCACCACGAGCCGGCGGTTCGGCGGTACGGGGCTCGGGCTCAACATCTCGCGCGAGATCGCCAGCCTGCTCGGCGGCGAGATCCGGGTGGCGAGCGCGGTCGGCCAGGGCAGCACCTTCACGCTGTTCCTCCCCGCGAGGTTCGAGGGCGCCACCAACGGTTCGGTCCGCGCGACGCGGCAGACCGGCGGCCTCTGGGCGACCACCCCGCTCGCGCCCGCGCCCAAGCGCCAGCCGAGGATCGACCGCGACACGGACGACGTGGCGGACGACCGCGACGCGCTCGGCGAGAACGACCGCGTGCTGTTGATCGTCGAGGACGACGCCACCTTCGCGAAGCTGGTGCTCGACATGGCCCGCGAGCGCGGCTTCAAGGGCGTCATCGCCCCGAGCGGCGAGCGGGCGCTCGCTCTGGTGCGGAAGATCCGCCCCGACGCGATCACGATCGACATCGGCCTGCCCGGCATCGACGGCTGGACGGTGCTCGAGCGGCTCAAGCACGATCCGTACACGCGGCACATCCCCGTGCACCTCATCAGCGCCCACGACGAGCAGAGCGCGCGGGCCCTCGAGCAGGGCGCGATCGCGTTCCTGGGCAAGCCGATGGAGCCCGAGGCGCTGCGGGCGACGCTCGAGTCGCTCCGCGCGGTGATCCTCCGCGCCGAGCGTCGCATCCTCGTGATCGAGGACGACGAGATCCAGCGCCAGGCGATCGAGCAGGCGCTCGGCAACGCCGACACGGAGATCGACACGTGCACCTCGGGCACCGCGGCGCTGGTGCGCCTCCGCGAGCGGCGCTACGACTGCGTCGTGGTCGACCTCGGACTCCCCGACATGAACGGCTTCGAGCTGCTCGACCGCATCGTCGCCGACGCGGCGATCGCCCGGCCGCCGATCGTGGTCTACACCGCCCGCGAGCTGACGCCGGACGAGGACACCCGCCTCGCCCGCCTCGCCGATTCCATCATCATCAAGAGCGCCCGCTCGCTCGACCACCTGCTCGACGAGACCGCCCTGTTCCTCCACCGCGTCGAGCGCGAGCTCCCCGAGGCGAAGCAGCGGGTGATCAAGCAGATCCACGACAAGCCCTTCGTCGGCAAGCACGTGCTGCTGGTCGACGACGACGTCCGCAACATCTTCGCGCTGACGAGCGTGCTCGAGCTGCACGGCATGCGGGTGTCGTTCGCCGAGAACGGCCGGCAGGCCCTCGAGGTCCTGGCCAAGCACGACGACATCGCGCTGGTGCTGCTCGACGTCATGATGCCGGAGATGGACGGCTACGAGACCATGACGAGGATCCGCGGCGACGCCGGCCTCGTGAACCTGCCCATCATCGCGCTCACGGCCAAGGCGATGAAGGGCGACCGCGAGAAGTGCATCGCGGCGGGCGCGTCGGACTACATCACCAAGCCCGTCGACGTCGACCAGCTGCTGTCGCTCATGCGGGTGTGGTTGTACCGCGACTGATGGGCGTGACATGGACGACGAGCCCGCGTACTCGCAGCTCCTCGAGGAGATCCACCGGCGCTACGGCTTCGACTTCCGCGACTACGCGCGGTCGTCTCTGCGGCGCCGGCTCGTGAACGCGATGCACGACGAGCAGCTCCCGGACCTCCGCGCGCTGCGAGAGCTGGTCGCCCGCTCGCCCGAGGCGATGGAGCGCCTGCTCCGGGCGCTCACCGTCAACGTCACCTCGATGTTCCGCGACCCCGAGATGTACCTCGGCTTCCGCAACGAGGTGGTCCCCACGCTGCGGTCGTATCCCTTCACGCGGATCTGGCACGCCGGCTGCTCCACGGGCGAGGAGGTCTACTCGCTGGCGATCGTCCTGCACGAGGAGGGCCTCTACGATCGGTGCCGAATCTATGCGACCGACATGAACGAGTTCGTCCTGCGCGCGGCGACCGAGGCCGTGTATCCCCTGCCCGTGCTCGAGGCCCACGCCGAGGACTACCGCCTCGCGGGCGGCACTGCGGCGCTGTCCGACTACTACGGCAGCCGCTACGGCTACGGCATCGTGCACCACTGGCTGCGGCGCAACATCGTCTTCGCCCACCACAACCTGGTGACGGACGGCAGCTTCAACGAGTTCCACGTCATCCTGTGTCGCAACGTCATGATCTACTTCAACCGACGGCTGCAGGACCGCGTGCACGGGCTGTTGTTCGGCAGCCTGCGGCGGTTCGGTACGCTGGTGCTGGGCCTCAAGGAGTCCCTCGTCGGCACGGTCCACGAGCGCGACTACGACGCGGTCGATCCACGGCTCAAGCTGTATCGGAGGCGCGCATGAGGCCCTTCGTCGCCGTGGGCTGCTCGCTCGGCGGGTTTCGTGCGGTCGGGACGCTGCTCGCGGGCCTCCCGCGCGAGTTCCCCGCCCCCATCGCGGTCGTACAGCACCGGTCGTCGCACGGCACCGAGGACTACGCGGAGGCGATCCGTCGCGGCAGCCCGCTCGCCGTCCGCGAGGCCGAGGACAAGGAGGTCCCGCGGCCGGGCGTCGTGTACCTCGCGCCGGCCGGATATCACCTGCTGCTCGACGCCGGCGCGTTCGCGCTGTCGGTCGACGCGCCGGTGAACTTCGCCCGGCCCTCGATCGATGTGATGTTCGAGAGCCTCGCCGTGGAGGTCGGGCCCGCCGCGATCGCCATCGTGCTCTCGGGCGCGAGCCGCGACGGCTGCGAGGGGGCCGTGCGCGTGCGCGAGGCCGGCGGCCGCATCGTGGTGCAGGATCCCGCCGAGGCCGAGTCGAGCGTGCTGCCGCGGGCGACGCTCGCGGCGGTGTCGGCGATCGCGACCGACGTCGTGGTGCTCCCGCTGGCCGGCGTGGCGCCGTGGCTGGTCGGCGCGCTGCGCCCGTCGTGCGGTCGATCGCGGGACTGAAGGCGCTCGTCGCCCATCAAGGGCCGTGAGGCGTCGACTCGGGAGCAATCGCCGGCGCCTCGGTCGTTCGACGGCGCTTCCACGCGAGATCGACGATGGCGATGCGCTGGGCGGTGTCGCCGTCCCGCCGCGGCGGGGCGAAGAAATCCTGAACAAACCACCGCGCTGCGGCGTAGACGACCGCAGGGTCCCGATCGGCCCGGCCCCTCGTCATGACGTCGCCGCCCCGTGCCCCAGCGAGCCCGCCCGCCAAGGTGGCCACCCGAGGCGGGCTGGTGGTCGGGCTCGGCGAGACCAACCCGCCCACGGCGTTCGTCGCCGAGCTCGGCGATCCGGCGAAGGCCGCCGCCGACGGGGTCACCGCGCCCCTGCTCGGCGCCGCGGGACACGCCCCGCCGCGCGTGCCCAAGGTCCGGATCGGCGGGCGCGAGCTCGCGACGCAAGGCACCCGGGCGACCGCGCTGGGTGGGCCCGCGGCGCAGGCCGACACCGTCGAGGGCTCGGGCCTGATGCGGATCGCCGGCGAGTCCCTCGCCTCCGAGGGCGACGGGTCGGCGATGGGCGGCGCGCGCATGGTGATCGGCGGCGGCACGCAGCGCGCACTGCAGCTCGGCGGCGCGCGCTCGGCCGTGCAGCCGCCACCCGCGGGCGACACGGTCGCGGCGATGCGGTCGCAGATCCCCGTGCGCACGCAGTACGGCGAGCCCACCGCGGCGCATCGGATGCTCTCGCGGGTCTCGCCGCCGAGGCGCCGCGATCTCGCGCCGTCCGAGCTCGCGGTGCTCGTCGGCGATCCCGTCGACGTCGCCTCGGGCGCCGTGGTGACCGACGCGATCGAGCTGCTGGTCGCCAGCCCGCCGTTGTCACTGCGCCGGCGCTACGCGTCGAACCGCAGCGATCGCCCCGGCGGCTTCGGCTGGGGCTGGACCCACGACTTCGAGCAGGCGCTGTGGCTCGAGCCCGGCCGCGTCGTGCTGCGCGAGGCCGACGGCCGCGAGCTCGAGTTCGACACGATGGGGCTGCCCGGCCAGGTCGCGCGCGCCGGCGACGTGCTGCACGACACCACCGGGCGACTCACGCTGCGATCGATGGGGCGCCTGCACTGGGAGCTGCGCGGTCGCACCGACGACGGCGCGACGCTGCGTCACTTCCGACCCGAGCCCGGCGAGTCGGCGGCCGGTCGTGATCGCGGCATGTCGCGCCTGGTGCGGATCGTGCCGCTGCACCGCGGCCCGCAGGCTGGCCTCGTCGAGCTCACATACCGCGACGACGCGCGGCTGCACGAGATCCGCAGCCACGGCCGCGTGCTCGTCACCTTCGAGTACGACGCGGCGGGCCGCATCGAGAGCCTGTGGACGCCGCAGGCCGAGCGCCTGCAGAGACACGCGCGCTTCGTGTACTCCCCCGACGGCGAGCTCGTCGCGGCGTTCGACGCGGCTGGCGTCGCGCGCCGCTACGAGTACGTCGGTCACCTGTTGGTCAGCGAGACCAACCGCGACGGCGGCAGCTTCTTCTACGGCTACGACGGCCACGGGCCGGCGGCGCGATGCATCCGCAGCTGGGGCGCCGGCGGCCTGCTCGATCGATCGATCCACTACGACGGCCGCGAAGCGCAGGTCACCGACAGCCTCGGCAACGTCACCTCCTATCGCGTCGAGCCCACGGGCGTCGTCGCCGAGCGCGTCGATCCCCACGGGCTGCGCACGCGGTGGCGCCACGACGAAGCGCTGCGGATCGTCGAGGCCGTGGCGCCCGACGGCACCCGCACGATCGACGCCTACGACGAGCGCGGCAACCTCGTGAAGCGCCGCCTCCCCGACGGCGCGACGTGGCGCATGGCGTACGACGCCCACGATCGCCTGGTCCAGGGCTGGGATCCCGGCGGCGCGCGGTGGAGCTTCGGCTACGACGTCGCGGGCTCGCTCGTGCGCGTCGAGGATCCCCTCGGCCACCTGCTGCGGCTCGAGTACGACGGCGGTCGGCTCGCGCGCATCGTCGATCCCCTCGGACAGGTGACCACCCTCGAGCAGGACGAGCTCGGCAACGTGCTGACGATGGTCGCGCCCGCGGCCCAGGGCGGCGGCGCGACCCACTACGAGTACGACGGCTGGGGCCGACTCGCCGCGGTCCGGGGCCGAAGCGGCACGCGGGTCGCGTGCGTCCACGATGCGCAGGGCCGGATCACGGCGCACCACGGCGACGCCGGGGCGGTCCGGCTGGCCCGCAGCGCCGAGGGCGAGCTCGTCGGCATCGACGCGCCGGGCGGCCGGTGGGGCATCGCCCGCGACGCGTTCGGCATCGTGCTCGCGGTCAGCGGTCCGCAGAGCGCGGTCGCCTACGATCACGACAGCGAGGGGCGGCTCGTCGCTGCGCGCTGCGACGGGCTCCCGCACCTCGCGGTGCTCCGCGACGCCCGCGGCCTGGTCAGCGCCATCTCGCGGCAGGGCGGCGCGCCGAGCCTGGTCCAGTACGCCGATCGCAGCGATCGCGTCGAGCGGATCGTCGAGGGCGACGGTTCGTCGACCCACCTGCGCTGGGACGCGGCCGGGCGCCTCGTCGAGTGCGAGCGAACCCACGCGGGCACCACCTCGCAGGCGGTGTTCGCCTACCGCAGCGACGGCCTGCTGGTGTCCGCGGCCAACGAACACGCGCGCTGGAGCTTCGAGCGCGACGCGCGGGGCGCCGTCCTGCGCCAGCGCGTCGTGGGGCCGGGCGGCGCGCTGACGATCGAGAGCGCGACGCGGGACTTCCTCGGGCGTCGCCTCGGGCTCGACGTCGAGCCGCGGCTGCGTGTATCGATGCTGCGCAGCGCCGCGGGCACCCTCGAGCGCATCGCGATCGTCGACGACACGGTGCGCGACATCGAGGTCACCCGCAGCGACGACGGACGCATCGAGTGGCTGCGCGCGGACTTCGGCGCGCTCGAGCTGCGCTTCGACGACTTCGGTGCGCTGCGCTCGGTGCTGCGGACGGGACAGGATGGGCGCGTCACGCACTGGCAGCCGGGCCGCGCGGTCTCACCGCTGTGCCCCATGCCGGACGCCCGCGACGCCCTCGGGCGCCCCGCGGCGGGCCACCGGGCGCTGCCCCTGGCGATCGACGAGGATCGGCCGCTGGGCGACGGCGCGGCGCGCTGGCTGTACCATCCCGATCACGACCTGCCGATCGCGCGGCTCGCCGCCGGTCGCATGGACTTCGTGCTCCCCGACGCCGTGCTCGTGCCCGCCGAACCGAACGACACCCGCGCGCAGCGGTGGCACGCGCAGGCCTTCCCGCTGATCGGCCTGCCGGCCCTCACGCCCGTCGCGATCGCGCCGGTGGCCCTGCTCGCCCGGGCCTTCGCCCACCGCGCGTGGAACCCGGACGTCGGCGGCGCGGCGCGGACGACGTGGTCGCCCGGGGCGTGGACCGCCGAGCCCGCGGACCCCGAGCCCCGCGACGGTCGCCTCGATGCCCCGCGGCTGCGCTCGATCTTCGCCGCGGAGTTCCCCACGCGCGGCCTCAGGCCGGCATCATCGTGACGAGGACCCCGCCATGACCCACGCCCGCAGCCGCAACCACCTCCGTCGCCTCGCCGCCCTCGCGGTGGGCCTCGCGGTGCTGCCGATCGCGCCGACGCGCGTCGCCGCGGCTGCACCGGTGGAGATCGAGCCGTCGCGCCGGGCCAAGGCGCTGCAGATCGACGGCCAGGCCCGCTACGCCCAGCAGCAGTTCGAGCAGGCCGGCGACGTGTGGAGCCGGATCTTCGAGGTCCTCCCCGAGAACCCGATCAACCGCGAGGAGCGCGACACCACGCTGCTCATCACCCTCGACGCGTACAAGGAGGCCTACCGCGTCGCCCGCGAGGGCGCGACCGCCGATGGGCTGTCGCGCGGCGTGGCGATGCTGCGCAAGGGCGTCGGCGTGCTCGATCGCTACGTCGCCGCGTTCGGCCGTCAGTACGGAGCGACCACCGCGATCAGCCCGTCGGCCGACACCGCGGGCCGCGAGATCCGGCAGCTCCTCGCCGACGCCGAGCGCGAGCTCGGGCAGACGAAGCCACCGACGGACACCGGCCTGGTCGGCCCGGTGCCGGCCTCGCTGCCGCTCGACGACCGCGGGCCCGATCGCCCCTCGGGCACCGGGCTCATCGCCGGCGGCGCGGTGCTCCTCGCGCTCGGCCTCGGCGCGACGTCGATGATCATCATCGGCGCCGTGCGGGCCAAGGACGCCAAGCGCGAGTACGACGACGCCGAGGCCGACATGGACCAGGATGGGATGGACGCCGCGGACAAGAAGGGTGCGCGGGCCAACGGGTTGATCATCGGGGGATCGGTCGCGACCGGGGTGCTCCTCGCCGCGGGCGGCACGCTGCTGGGCATCGGCCTGCGCCGGCGGATCCGCTACCAGGCCTTCGCCCCCGCGTTCGGCCCGCAGTACGTGGGCCTGCGGATCTCGGGCCGCTTCTGACGCACCCCCCGTAGGAGCCCGCCCACGGGGCAAATTCGCCTGAAGTCTGGCCCCGGGGGTGGCGTCTAGTTCCCACCGGATGGGGGCCATCGGCGCAGACATGATCGGGCAGGTGCTGTCCGATCGCTACCGCATCGCCGGGGTGATCGGCGACGGCGGCATGGGCCGGGTCTTCTCCGCCGAGCACGTCACGCTGCGCCGCAAGCTCGCGATCAAGGTCCTGAAGCCCGAGCTCGCCCGGCACGAGGCGAACGTCGAGCGCTTCCTGCAGGAGGCGCGCGCCGCCTCGATGATCGCCCACCCCAACGTGGTCGACATCCTCGACTTCGGGCGCATCCCCGCCGGCCCGGTGTTCTTCGTGATGGAGTTCCTCGAGGGCGAGGATCTCTCGGTGCTGCTGCGCCGCCTCGGCCGGCTGCCGTGGCCGCGGGTGCAGCCGATCCTGCTGCAGGTCGTGCGGGGCCTCGCCGCCGCGCACAAGTGCGGCGTCGTCCACCGCGACATGAAGCCGGCGAACATCTTCCTGGTCCAGCGCCCCGACGCGATGGATCAGGTCAAGCTGCTCGACTTCGGCATCGCGAAGGTGGTCGATCGCGATCGGCCCGGCAACCTCACCGGCGAGGGCTCGGTGTTCGGCACGGCGCGGTACATGTCGCCCGAGCAGGCCGCGGGCCTCCCGGTCGACGGTCGCTCCGACGTCTACGCGGTCGGCATCCTCGCCTACGAGATGCTGAGCGGCCGCGTGCCGTTCGACAGCGACAACTTCCTGCGGGTCGCGACCCAGCACATCAACGAGGCGATCCCGCCGCTGCGTCAGGCCGCGCCCGACATCGATCCGGTCATCGAGGCCCTGGTGATGCGCGCCCTGGGCAAGCGCCCCGACGATCGCTACCCGAGCATGGCCGAGTTCGAGGCCGCGATCCTCGGCGCGTCGTTCGAGTCGACGGTGGCGATCCCCAACCCGATGGGCGCCGACGCGGTCGATCGCACGACGATCTACGACACGCGACGCGCCTCGCGATCGAACCCGCCGCCGGTGGTGGACGTCGATGCGACGGTGGTCCGGCCGCACACGCGGCGCCACGCGATCGTCGCGCCACGCAGCCAGGGCTCCGGCGGCGCGCCGGTCTTCGCCCCGATGGCCGAGCCGGGCCGCCGCGCGCAGGCCCGCCCGAGCCGGGCCGCCGCCGCGCCTCCGCCGATGTTCGACCACGGCGCGACGGGCCGCGATCCGTGGGACCGCGACGATCCGGTCGACGACGACTTCGGCAGCCGCAGCGCGCCGCCGTCGACCGGCGAGTTCCTGGCGCCGATCCTGCCCACCGGCATGGCCGCGCCCAGCCTCGCGCCCGTCGAGCAGCACACGCTGCCGCCGGTGAACTGGCACGGCGGCAACCCAGCGACGCTCGAGCCGTCGCGGCGGCACGAGGGCGCCGAGACCCACGAGTTCGCGCTCAACGTCCCGTACCGCGAGGTCTCGCGCAACCGCTGGGTCATCACGGTGTCGATCATCGCGCTGCTCATGGTGTGGGCCGGCGGCGCGGTGTGGTTCTTCGTGCTGCGCGACGACTCCGACGCCGCGCCCGAGTTCCACCCCACCGTCGTCGCCGACGAGCCGCGCCCCAGCGCCGTGCCGGCTGCGCCGCCGCAGCCCGCCGCCGAGCCCACCGCCGCGCGGCCGCCCACGCCGGCGCCGCAGGTCGCCGTCGCCGAGCCGCCACCGGCCGCCCCGCCGCGTGAGGCCAGCCCGCGCGAGCCGAGCCAGCGTCCCACCCCGCGCCAAGCCGGGCCCCGCGACGCGCTCGACGACGGCGACATCGATCGCGGCTTCGGCAAGCTGCGCGGCGCGATCGTCGAGTGCGGTCGCACCCACGGCGCCCTCGAGGGGACGAGCTTCACCCTGACGTTCGACGTCGAGGGCGGGCGCGCCAGCCACGTCACGATCCAGCGGCCCTGGGACGTCACGCCGCTGGGCCGCTGCGTCGCCGCGGCCGTGCAGGCCAAGGGCAAGTTCGCGTCCGCGAAGAGCCCGCGCACCGGCGTGGTGAAGCGCATCCGCCTCTGACGCCGTCCCGCTCGAGCCCCGCGAATGCAACGCCTTCGCATCACCCACACCGACGGCGTCGCCTGGACCCGGGCGCTCGACGTCTCGCCGCTGTCGATCGGGCGCGCCGAGCACAACCACGTGGTGCTGCGCGACGCGGCGGTGTCCAACGAGCACTGCCTGCTCGAGTTCATCGACGGCCAGTGCATCGTCAAGGACCGCGGCTCGGCGAACGGCACCTACGTCGACAACGTCCGGCTCGACGAGCCGCGCGCGCTCGTCGAGGGCGAGCGCCTCTACGTCGGACCGTTCCTGATCGAGCTCGTGAGCCTCGCCGCCGACGCGCCTCGCCGCCCGCGCGCGCCGCTGCGCCCCGGCCCGATGCTGCGGCCCACGACCGCGAAGGAGCTCACGGCCCGCGAGCTGGCCCGGCTCGCGCGCTGGAGCGTCGAGTGGGAGCACCACGGTCGACCCCCGCACCTGCTGCTGCGCGGCGGAGCGCTGCGCCACGCCGCCGGCCTGCTGCGCGCCGCGCCCGGGGACGCGACGCCGCTCGTCCAGGCCTTCGTCGACGCCAGTCGCCGCGGCCGCTCGCGCGGGCGCGTGGGCCTGGCGCTCGCGCTGCTGGCGATCCTCGTCGTCTCGACCGGCACCGCGGTGGCCCTGGGCCTGTTCCGCGGCGACGACGACGGCGCGACGATCGAGCCGGACATCGCCGTCGCCCACGACCCCGCGCCCGTCGCCGCGCCGCTGCCCATCGCCGCCGCCCCGACGCCGCCGCGGGTCGAGACGTGGGTCGAGCACCGGGTGATCCCCGCCGAGACGCTCGCCGAGATCGCGGCGCGCTACGACGTCTCGCTCGAGAACCTCGCCCGCTGGAACCGCCTCAACCCCGACGACCCGGTGCCACCGGTGAGCACCGTGCTGCGCATCGACGCCCGTCGCACGCCCCTGCCCCAGCAGCAGATCAGCTACGAGCTCGAGAAGGACTACGACTGGCGGCAGCTCTCCGAGCGCTTCGCCGTCCCGGTCGCCAAGCTGCGCGCGTTCAACCCGAGCCTCGGCCTCGCGCTGCCGGCCGGCACGGTGGTCGACGTGTGGATCGATCCCAAGCCGTACGACAAGCGGCGCAGGACGGTGCAGATCCCCGAGTTCGACGTCCGCCCCGACGCGCACTCGGTCGGCCGCCCCAACGAAGGACGCATCGAGAACGGGATCCAGATGCCCGAGTCGCCGCTGTACCTGCGACGGGCGCCGAACATCATGTGGGGCTCGAGCGCGACGATCCAGGCCCTGCTCACCGCGGTGGCGACGTTCCGCCAGGACATCGAGTTCGACGGCGAGCTCGTGCTGGCGGACATCAGCAAGCGCGGCGGCGGTCACCTCCCGCCGCACAAGTCCCATCAAGCCGGCCGCGACATCGACATCTGGATGCCCACGCTGCGGGGGGTCTACAAGAAGAGCTACCTCGGGCGGGAGCGCCGGCCGCTCCCCAGCGAGATCGACTGGTTCGCCACGTGGGCGCTCGTCCGCGCCCTCGTGGAGGGCGGCAACGTCGCGCACATCTTCCTGGAGTACGAGCTGCAGGAGAAGGTGTACCGTGCGGCCAAGCTCATGGGCGCCACCGACGAAGAGCTCACCTTGTCGATCCAGTGGCCGCGGGGCAAGTTCGCCAGCGGCATCGTGGCCCACTCCTCGGGCCACATCGGTCACATCCACGTCCGCTTCCGCTGCGCCCCCGCCGAGCCCCAGTGCGTCGACGGCATCCGCCGCGAGGGCGAGGACGAGCATGGCGACTGACACGCTCCGGCGCGCGCCCTCGCTGCTCGTGCCCTCGCTGCTCCCGTGCTCGCTGCTCCTGCTCTCGCTGGTGGGCTGCGCGACGCGGGAGCACCTCTCGCCGGGCGTCCTCGGCGAGGTGCTGCGCCGCGATCCGAAGCTCGAGCAGCTGCGGGTCTATCCGTCGATGGACTTCGTCGCGTACTACGACCGCAAGCTCGGCGAGCGGCTCAGCGTCGAGGGGACCGCGGGCGCGGTCGAGACCGGCTACCGCGGGCAACGGGTCGAGCTGCCGTTCCCGCGCACGCTGCCCGGGGCGATCCTCGCGGTCGAGGACCTCGATGGCGCGCCGCTGCTGTGGGTCACCTTCGATCGTCGCTGCCGCGACAAGACCTGCGCCCTCGGGTTCGTCGGCTCCTCGGACCGCAAGTTCCGGCTGCACCACGTGCCACCGGCGGCGGGGTTCTCCGAGGTCCAGGTCTATCGCCGCCGCGTCGCGCCGCGCAACCTGATGCGGCCCAGCCGGATCTACAGCAAGTCGAAGGCCGCCTCGGTCTACATGACCACCCGCGGGATCACGGCGTCGATCTCCCTCGAGATCAAGAAGCGGGAGTTCGTCGACATCGACACCGTGGTCGTGCCGCAGCGCGGCGTCGACTGACGATTCCGCGAATGCCCGCCACGCCGGCGGCGTCTGGTCTCCACATGCCGCGCGAGGTGCTGTTGTGGGCGTTCGGGTTCGGTCGCAAGTCCCCCGCCGCCATCGCCGAGGCCGAGCGTGTGACCGGCGTGACGCTCGACGAGCCCAACCTGCAGATCCCCGACTACGCCCGCGAGACCCGCGATCGCCTGCGGGCGCGCTGGGCCTCGGCCCCGATGCCGAGCCTCATCTTCCCGGCGACCAGCGTGCGCGCGGCGGCGGGCGGCATCGCGGTGCGCTGCCAGGAGCGCGGCGTGCAGGCCAAGCGCATCGCGCTCGAGGACCACGGCCTGCCCGGGCTCGCGTTCATGGGCGCGGACGTGATGACGGTGGAGACGCTGCCGACGCATCTGCGGTGGCTCGACAACATCCGCCCGCACCTCGCCCCGGACGCCGAGCTGATCCTGCTGCACTGCCAGGTGATGGCGGACGGCGGCGCCCTGGGTCGCGCGCTCAGCCGCGCGGTCGGCTGCCCCGTCGTCGGCATGGACGTGGATCAAGTGATCGGCAACCGCCGCTACGAGGGTCAGGCGTACCGCTGCACGCCCGAGCGCACGGTCGCGATCGGCTCGGTCGACGCGGCCGTCATGCACTTCGACTGATCCCGGATATCGCGCGCAGCGGCGGCCGCGTGGCGCCCGCGTGGCCGAAATAGTTTGAAAGGCCGCCCTGCGGCCGGCGTCTGATCGGGGCTGCACGCGGGCCGGGAGGCCCGATCCACGATGGCCGACGTCTCTGGCATGTCCCTCGAAGCTCGCCTCGGCGAGGCGGTCTCGCGATCGGGCAAGCACTTGCCCGCCGAGGTCGCCGCCCAGGTCGCGGCGCTGTTCACCCCGACCAACCTCGCCATCATGGCCGGCACCCTCGCGGTCTGGGCCGGCTCGCACCTCGCGGGCGTCGGCTTCATCGCCGACATCATCCTGCTGTGCCTCGGCGTGGTGATGCTCGGGTGGACCGCCGTGCAGCTCGCGGGGATCATCTACGACTTCTGCGTGACGCTGGTCGACGCGAAGACCGACGACGACCTCGAGCGCGCCGCGGCGCTGTTCGCCCAGGCCGTGCTGCTCGCGGGCGTCGGCACCGTCAGCGCGGTGCTGCTGCGCGGCGCGGCGGGCAACGTCCGCGCTGCAGCCGCGGCACGCCGCGCTCCGCCGCCGCCTCCCGAGCCAGTCACGCCGCCCGTGCCACGGCGCCACTGGGGCGAGAACTTCGAGGTCACGCCGGCGCGGCCGGACCGCATGGCGGCCGCGGCCCTGGCCGATCTCACCCCGTCGGCGCGGGCCGCCCTCGCGGGCCCCAACCGCCTGATGATCCGGTCCGTCGCGGGCGAGTGGAGCGCGGCGGGGACCAACGCGACCTCCGGCAACTCGTGGTGGCGCGGCACGGACATCCGCCACGCGCGGACGATCCTCGAGGGCCTGCGCAGCGGCCGTCCCGGCAGCACCGTCGAGTCCTCGATCGCCCGCTACGGCTTCCGACAGGAGAGCCCCAACGTCGCGGAGGTCTGGGTCGTCGATCTGCACACGCTGGCATCGCGCAACCCCGGAGCCACGTTCGCGATCGATGCCGCGGGCGACCTCGTGCTGTCCACGCCCAACCCGAACATGATGCTGTTCGGCGTCCGGCGCTTCCGCTTCGACCGTCGCAACCCCGTGCAGAGCTACTGGGAGTTGTTCTGACGCGCCGCACTCGTCCCCACCACGCACGAGAACTCGATCATGGGCACTGCACTCATCCTCCACGCCGGTCCTGAATTCCACGACTCCGCCCAGGCAGCGCGGCGGCACCTCGCGGCGAAGGGTTTCACCTCGACCGTCGCGTCGTTCGAGCATCAGAAGGTCGACGCGCTCCCGCACCTCGCGGGCAAGGTCGACATCACCGCCTGGTACTCGCACGGCGGCTGGGACGGCCCGCTCTTCTTCTTCGAGTCGGGGCAGATCAGCCACGGCGAGAACGCGAGCGAGTGGCCCAAGCTGCAGGCGTGGTTCAAGGCCTGGGTCGCCCCGGGCGGACTGTTCGTCTCGCATGCGTGTCACTCGGCGGGCTCGAACCGCTACGAGGGCACGGACGGCGGCTTCGCGCGGCGGTGGGTCGAGGACGTCGCGACCGACATGGGCGTGTACGCGATCGGGGTCGAGGGCTCGACCTCGTCGGCGGATCGCCACCACGCGGTGGCCCTCCTGGACTTCGCCCTCTCGGGCAGCCGGGCGAAGCAGGCCGCCCGCGCCTACGAGCCGGGGGGCAAGCTCGCGAGCCCCTGGCACGGCTGGCTCGGCCGGCGGCAGGCGGCCGGCGCCCGATGAGGGGCCGCGGGGGCGGAACCCGTGTTTCCAGCCCCCTGGCCCGGTATCGAGGCGAGATCCGCCGTGGCCCGCCTTGGCCCCAGCCGCACCCCGAGCAGGCCCGACTCCGCCCGAGGCCCTACGGTTTCATGACAATGCGCTGATTGATCCGTGCTTCGGCCGGGCCGTATGGTCTGGCGCGCGGCTCGACCCCGAGCTGCCCAACCCGCAAGTTCACGGAGTCCACAGTCATGAAGTTCACCTCGACGCTCATCCTCGCCGCTTTCTCCACCCTCGCCTTCACCGCCGTCCCGGCGTGTGACGACAAGAAGGACGACAAGAAGGCCGAGGACAAGAAGGACGCGAAGGGCAAGGCCGAAGAGAAGAAGGCCGACGACAAGAAGGCGCCCCCGGCCGAGGAGAAGAAGGCCGACGCCCCGGCTGAGGAGAAGAAGGCCGACGCGGCGCCCGCGGGCGATGCCCCGGCCGGCGGTGGCGACAAGATCGGCGTCGCCGAGTGCGACGACTTCGTCACCAAGTACGCCAAGTGCATCAACGAGAAGGTCCCCGAGGCCGCTCGTGCCGGCGCGCAGCAGGGCATGGACGCGATGGTCAAGGGCTTCAAGGACATGGCCGCGGGCCCGGGCAAGGACGGCCTCGCCGCCGCTTGCAAGTCGGCGCTCGACGCGACCAAGCAGTCGATGGGCCCCATGGGCTGCGAGTTCTGAGGAACTCCGCGTGATCCGGCGCGCCCTCGGCTCGCCGCTCGCGTGACGAAGGCCGGTCGGTCCCACGGGATCGACCGGCTTTCTTCATTGGTTCGACGTACGGCCGCGCAGGGCGAGCCGGCTATAGTGCCGGCCGTGAACGCGGCCCCGCGAGCGCTCGTGCGAGAGCCCCTCGTGCACTTCGTGCTCCTCGGCGGGCTCCTGTTCGCGCTCGACGCGATCCGGTCGGGGCACGACGCCAGTCCGCCGGCCGAGGCGTGCGCGGGGCTCCGGGGGGCCGAGGGCCCGATCGTGGTCGATGGGTCCGTGCGGGCCACGCTGGTCCGGCAGTGGGAGCAGACCCATCCGACGCCCCCCGACGCCGCGCAGCAGGAGCGCCTCGTCGAGCGGTGGATCGACGAGGAGGTGCTGTACCGCGAGGGCCTCACCCGCGCGCTCGCCGAGGGCGACGCCATCGTGCGCGAGCGGATCGCGTCGCAGATGGGCTACGTCCTCGGCGCCCGCATCGTCGTCCCCGAGCCCACCGAGGACGAGCTGCGCACGTGGTTCGACGACCACGCGTCGAAGTGGGCGGAGCCCGACCGCGTCGACTTCACGCAGGTCTACGTCGCGGGGCACGACGATGCCGCGGGGGCCCGCGCCCGCGAGTTCCTCGGGCTCCTGCAGGGCGGGGCCGATCCCGACGGCCTCGGGGACACCTTCGCCGGCGGCCGACGCTTCCGCGGTCGACGCGTGGCCGAGCTCGCCGAGCGCTTCGGGGCCGCGTTCGTCGACGGCCTCGATGCGCAGCCCGAGGGGACGTGGGCGCAGCGGCGCTCGGGGCTGGGCCTGCACCTTGTGCGCGTCGATCGACGGACCTCCCCGCGACAGCCCGCGCTCGACGCGGTGCGCGACGCCGTGCGCCACGACTGGCAGGAGGCCCAGCACGCCGCCGCGCTGCAGCAGGCCACAAAGGAGCTCCGTGGCCGCTGGGAGGTCGTCGTCTCGCCATGACGACCGCGCGCGCTGCCGCGGCCGCGCTCGCGCTGGTGCTCGTGGCGCTGGTGTCCGCGCGCGTGGTGGCACACGGCCTGCGCCCCGGCGTGCTGACGGTGATCGAGCAGGACCCGGGCGTCTTCCTGGTGGTGTGGACCGAGCCGGTCGACACCGCGGGACGCGGCGCGCCGGTCGAGATCTCGTTCCCGGATCCCTGCCAGCCCGCCCGCATCGACCACGCGACGGCCGGTGAGCGGCTCGACTGCGGCGCCCAGGGCCTGCACGGCGCCATCGAGCTGCACGGGCTCGACGGGGACCGGGCCCGCGTCGCGACCCTGGTGCGCTTCGCCGACGGCCGCGTGATCGAGGCGCTCGTCGACGGGGAGGCGCCGCACGTCGAGCTCGCGCGGCCGCTGGGACGCTCGGCGGCGGCGTGGATTGGCTCGGGGATCGAGCACATCGCGACCGGCTTCGATCACATCGCGTTCGTCGTCGGGCTGATGCTGGTCGTCGGCACGCGGAGCCTCCGACCGCTGATCGCCACGATCACCGCGTTCACGGTCGCCCACTCCGTCACCTTGTTCCTCGCGGCGACCGGCGTGCTCACCCTCGCGAGCGCGCCGGTCGAGGCCACGATCGCGGCGAGCGTCGTGCTGGTCGCCCGCGAGGCGACCCACGACCGGCCCACGCTCACGCGCCGCGCCCCGTGGGCGGTGGCGTTCGGGTTCGGGCTCGTGCACGGGCTCGGCTTCGCGGGCGCGCTCGCGTCGGCCGGCATGCCGGAGGGCTGGCTCGGGTGGAGCCTGCTGTGCTTCAACCTCGGCGTCGAGCTCGGCCAGCTCGCGATCGTGCTCGCGAGCGTGCTGCTCGTCCGCGTGCTGGGGGAGCGCCCGCGGCAGTGGCTGCGGCGGCCGGCCGCCTACGCGACCGGCGGTCTGGCCGTGTACTGGCTGCTGCAGCGCGTGGTGCCGATGCTCACCGCGATCACGGCGGGGTCGTGAACCGCGGTCACGGCGGGGTCGTGAACCGCGATCACGGCGGGGTCGTGAACCGCGATCACGGCGGGGTCGTGAACCGCGGTCACGGCGGGGTCGTGAACCGCTGCACTGGCGTCGTCACCGAGTACGCGCAGTCGCTCACCGTCGCGTACCACTCGTAGGTCCGGCCGGGCGCGAGCCCCTGCAGGCGGGTCTGTATGCCGCTCGGCGCCGGGTCGACGACCGCGACCTCGGCGAACGGGCCGCCCGCGCCGGGCATGTCGATCGCGAGGGTGAACTCGCTGTTCTCGTCGGTCAGCCACGCGTCCTTCGCCGGCGAGTACGTGCGCACGGTGAGCTCGTCGTTGGCCGGTGAGAACTCCCAGATGCGCAGGTAGCCCGAGCCGCCGTCGCCGTCGCCCTGGAAGTCGGCGAGCATCGTGTGGATCGGGTGGCCCTGGAACACGTCGGTGCGACGCTCCTCGTCCGACACGTGGCCGCACGTCATCAGGTGCACGTTCTGCGTGTCGCGCAGCGCCTGGTAGATCGCCTTGCCCTGGGGGCCGAACTCGCCTTGGTTGTCGAGCAGGAAGTGGCTGTTGAGGATGCCGAACGCGTCGGGGTGGGCCTCGAACACCGACTTCGCCCAGGCCAGCACCGCGGGGCTGGGCGTCACGTCCCACTGCAGGTTGACCACGACGAACTGCAGGCCGCCCGCCGAGAAGGTCACCCAGTTCTCGTCGTTGTCGGATGCGTAGTGGCCCCCGTAGTAGGGGCGCCCGGCGAAGCGATCCACGCCGAAGTACACGTTGAAGTTGCCGGTGTCGTCGGTCGTGCCGAACGTGTTGAAGTCGTGGTTGCCGAGGGTGACGCCGTACGGCACGCCGTGCGGCAGCGCCGGCTCGGGCGTCTCGAGCCGCTGCATCGCCGCGTCCGCGATGGTCCACTCCTCCGTGCGCCCGCCGTGGTTGACGATGTCGCCGTTGTGGATGACGCCGACGATGTTGTAGAGCTCGCGGTTGTCGCGGATCCACTGGGTCTGGTCGTGGAAGTACTGCGCCTCGCCGCCGTTGCCGGAATCGACGTCCGAGTAGTACTGGGTGTCGGGCAGCACGACGATGGTGAAGTCGTCGGTCGCGGCGACCTCGCGCAGGTGGAAGGTCGCGACGAACGCGTCCTCGTCCGGGTCGGCGACCACCAGCTCGAGGTCGACCTCGCCGCCCGCGACCTCGTCGGCGTCGATGGGTGCCACGGTGACGACCTGCGGGGCGGTCCCGCGATCGAGCACCGCGCCACCGTCCGCGAACGCTGCGCCCGTCACGGCACCGTCGCTCACGCCGACGCTGTCGATCACGCCGCCCTCCGCGGTGTCGAGCGCCCAGCGAGCCACCAGCCCCTCACCGGCGAGCACCGTCGCGCGCGCCGACTCGGCGATCTCCGCGTCGGTGCGGGCCCGATCCCACACGCGGACCTCATCCATCGCGCCGGCGAAGCGACCGCGCGGCATGCCCATCGTGTCCATCGCGGTGCCGAGCGCGAAGTGCTGGAGGCTGTCGTGGCGCGGCGTGGCGTTCGCCTCCACCTGCACGTCGAGCACCCCGTCGACGTAGAGCCGCCACGTGGCGCCGTCGTACGACGCCGCGATGTGGTGCCACTCGCCCCACGGCACCGCGATCGTCCCCACCACCGGGTGGTTGCCGCCGTCCGCCATGTCCTCGAAGTCGGCCGCGAGCACGCCGCCCTGGAAGCCGAACACGTAGTTGCAGTTGTTGGTGGTCTCGTCGTCCTCGCCGCGGCCCTTGCCGAGCACGGGCACGAGCTGCAGCCCCCCGACGCCGGTGCTGGCCTCGTCGCCCTCGCTGTCGCGTCGCACCCACGCCTCGAGCGTGAAGCTCGAGAGGCCGAGCTGCGGCGCGACGCCCATCGTGACGTGATCGTCGATCCCGTCGAAGACGAGCGCGCTCGTCTTCGGCAAGTCGTCAGGCGTGCACGCGGGCGCCGGCTCGCCGCCGGACGAGCTCTCGTCCGCTGCATCCGTGGACGCGTCGCTCTCGCCGGCGGTGCTGCTCGACGGCTCCCCGATCGACGCCGCCGTCTCGTCGCCGGATCCCACCGAGGCCGTCGGCGGGCCGTCGCGTCCCTGACTGCCCTGGTAGCACGCACACACGAGCCCGAAACTCGCCAGTGTCGATCGTTTCAATGTCGCCCTCACCCTCGCGCATCGTAGGGCGCGGGCGTGCGGGCGAACATCCGCAGGCGAGCGTAGGCAGAACCGCGTAGACGACCCGAGAGACGCGCGCGACGCCTGTGTCTGCTACCCCACGGCTTGCGCGACGACTCGCGCGCGATGTCGCGTCCACGACGGCGGTGGCTACACGGCCACGCGACGCACGCTGCGGGTGCCGGGCATCCGCTCGATCCGATGCAGGATGCGCTCGACCTGCTCTGCCGCGGTGATCTCGAGCAGCACGGTGATCGCGGAGCTGTCGTCCTTGGCCTGGCGCACCGCGCTGGTGTTGGCGATGTTCACCCCCTCCTGCGCGACCACATCCGCGATGTCGCGCAGCAGGCCGGAGCGATCGTCGGCGATGACCTGGAGCGCCACCGGATAGGTCTGCCCGTGGCGCGATCCCCACGACAGCGGCATCCACCGCTCGGGCTCGACGTCGGTGCGCGCGTTGGTGCAGTCGACGCGGTGGATCGCCAGGCCGCGGCCGCGGGTGATGAAGCCGACCACGTCGTCCCCCGGCACCGGGTTGCAGCAACGCGCGGGGTGACTCATCACGTCGTCGATGCCGGCGATGCTCACCCGCGCCGCGACTTTCGGCGCGCCGTCCACCACGACCGGGGCGCTGCTCGGCGCCGGCGCCCGGGCAGCGCGCTCGAGCTCGATCCACTCGACGAGGCGCGACGCGATGCTCTGCGCCGAGATGTCGCCGAAGCCGACCGCCGCGAGGAACTCCGGCAGGCTCGGCGTCTTGGGGTAGTACGCCGCGACCGCCTCGACGCCGCGGGCCTCGAGCCCGAGGCGCTTGAGCTCGCGCTCGACCACCTCGCGGCCCTCGGCGATCGCCGAGTCGCGCTGCTGGTGGCGGAAGTACTGCTTGATCTTCTGCCGCGCGCTTCCGGTGTGGACGTAGCCGAGCTGCGGGTTGAGCCAGTCGCGGCTCGGCTTGGCGTTCTTGGCGGTGAGGATCTCGACGCGGTCGCCGGTCGACAGCGCGTGGTCGAGGGTGACGATCTGCCCGTTGACCTTGGCCCCGCGGCAGCGATGGCCGATGTCGGTGTGGATCCGGTAGGCGAAGTCGACCGGCGTCGCGCCCTGCGGGAGATCGACGACGGTGCCGGTCGGCGTGAAAACGTAGACCTGATCGGCGAACAGCTCGTGCCGCATCGTCGAGACCAGGTCGCGGACCTCGCCGCCGTCCTCGGGCGCCGCGGTGACCTCGTGCTGCCAGGTCATGAGCTGGCGCAGGAGGTTGATCTTGGCGTCGAAGCGCTTGTCCGCGCGGCTGCCCGCCTCCTTGTAGCGCCAGTGCGCGGCGACGCCGTACTCGTTGTAGTCGTGCATCTCCTGGGTGCGGATCTGGACCTCGAGCGGCTTGCCGTCGGGGCCGACCACCGCGGTGTGCAGCGAGCGGTAGTCGTTGCCCTTGGGCTTGGCGATGTAGTCGTCGAACTCGCCGGCGATCGGGGTCCAGTTGCCGTGGACCAGGCCGAGCACCGCGTAGCAGTCCTCGATGCGATCGACGATGACCCGCACGGCACTGACGTCGTAGATGTGCTCGTAGCCGAGCTTCTTGCGCTGCATCTTCTTGTAGATGCTGTAGATGTGCTTGGGACGGCCGCTGACACGGCCGGCGATGCCGACCTCGTCGAGCTTGCTCCGCAGCAGCGCGATGACGTCCTCGATCGCCTGGGTCCGGGCGGTGCGCTTGTCGGCGAGCAGCGCCTTGATCTCGCGGTAGATCTCGGGCGACAGCGCCCGGAACGCCAGATCCTCAAGCTCCCACTTCATCTGCCAGATGCCGAGGCGGTTCGCGAGCGGGGCGTAGACCTCCATCGTCTCGTGGGCCAGACCGCGGCGCTCGGCCTCGGCCCGCGCGTCGAGTCCGCGCATCACGTGGACCCGCTCGGCGAGGGCGAGCAGCACGACGCGGATGTCCGACGCGATCGCGAGGAACATCTTGCGCAGGTTCTCGGTGGCCTCCTGCTCGAGGTGATCCCAGCGCACGTGCTCGAGCCGCGCCGCACCGTCGCACAGCGCCGCGACTTCCACTCCGAACAGCTCGCGGACGATGTCGGTCGGCAGGCCGTCCTCGCAGGCGGGGCGGACGAGCGCCGCGACCAGGACGTGGGTGTCGAGGCGCAGCGCCGCGAGCGACCCCGCGACCGGGATCGATCGCTCGAGCACGGCGGCGCCGCCCGGCACGTCGCGCTCGATGATCTCGAGCGCGCGGGCGGCGGCCTCGCGGCCCCCAGGGACGGCGGCGGCGGCCTCGAGCAGCGGCTCCCAGAGACCCGGAGAGATGGCGGTCACCCCCCTGTTGTAGACCGATCGTCGGCTGGGCGTCACTGCCGTCGCTTCGAGCAGGCGCGCCGACGAGCGGTGGCAACTCAGTATCCGACGCGCCAGACGTACGCGGGCTCGTTGGACAACGCCCGCGCCGCCAGCATCCCGGACTGGGTCGCCGCCTCGACGCAGCCGCAGTTCATGTCGGTCTTGGTCCAGTCGCCGGCGAGCAACAGGAACCGCACCCCCGACGCCGAGGGCGCGAGGCGGTGCTTGGTCTCGCCCGGCCGGCTGAGCACATAGAGATCCGAGGGCTGACACGCGACGTTGAACGCCTGCGCCCACAGCCGCTCGAGGCCCTCCCGCGGCGGCCCGTCGGGGACGCGCAGCGCGGCGAGGAGGTCGTCGAAGTCGCGGGGCCCGGCGTCGAAGATGGACCGATGGTTCGCGCGCAACCACTCGTGGAAGAGCGACCGCCAGTGCTCGCGCTGCTGCGCCGGGTAGTCGCGCCACGCCGCGCCCGGCGGTGGCAACCGTGCGCCCGCGAACAACGCCCCCGTGTGGTACGTGAGCAGCTGCGGCTTGGGATCGGGCCAGCGCTCGACCGCGACGAGCGGCGTCATCTCGCCGAGGCTGCCGACCGGCTGCACGAAGCCCGTCAGCAGGCCGCGCCGCGGATCGGCCTCGCCCGTGCGCTCCACGGCGTGATCCGACGTGTCGAACATCGCCGACGCCGGACGATCGAACCACAGGTGCGCGGAGACGGTCTGGATGAGGGCGGTGCCCTCGACGAGCGCCTGCCACCGCGGATCGGCGTACGGCGAGGCGGGATCCACCAGTGGCGCGACGATCGTCGGCAGCGCCCCGAGCGGGACGCCGAGGACGCACACGTCGAAGTCGCGGCCCCACTGCAGCTCGCGCTCGCCGACGCCGGGCCAGTCCGCGTAGACGTCCTCGAGATCGATGCGGCGCTCGCGGAGCACGTCGCCCTCGACCAGCTGATCGAAGTCGGGCGCGAGCGGCCACGCAGGCGGGCACCCGGGCGCCGCGGCGTCGGCGAGGAACGGTTCGTAGGGCCCCGCGCCGCGCACCGTGGCCTGCACCCGCAGCTTGACCGCGTCGAGCCGCCGATGGGCGCCCTGCCCGGCCACGGTGATGCCCTCGACGCGGTGGAAGAAGTGGATCTCGGCGCCGTGGGCCCGCAGCGCCTCGTAGTACGGCGTCATCAGGGTCTCGGGGCACGACCAGCGGAAGTCATAGGCCGGGTGGCCGTCGTAGCCGAACGACACCAACAGGAACCACCGCAGGCCGACGCCGCACGCGAGATCGGCGACGCGGTACGGCAGGTCCGGCGCGTGGGCGAACAACGTCTCGTACACCTGCGTGATCGTCGAGATCGACGCGTGCTCCTCGGCGAGCCCGTGCTCGAGCAGCCACGCGATCATGTCGCGGTCGTCGAGGTCGTCGAAGTCGAGCGTCGACTCGACGAGCACGCCGCGGGCGATCGTCAGCAGCGTGTCGAGGCCGCCCCACTGGAAGTGGGCCGTCCGCGAGCTGCGGACGCGATCCTCGAAGTACCAGGCCAGGCCGCTGCGGACCTGCTCGAGGATCGCGATCATCCACCGCTTGGTCCGCGACGCCGCAGGCGGGGTCTCGACGAAGCGCTCGAGCGCGATCGCCCCCTCGCGATCGACCCACGCGACCAAGCTCGTCATCGCCTCGCGCCACGGCGCGCTCAGCAGCGAGAACACGCGATCGAGCGGCGCGTCGCCATCGCCGCCCACGGCGTCCTGCAGCTCGTCGGCGATGCGCCGCAGAATCGCGCCCAGCGGGATCGCGGCGCCCTCCGGCCGCTCCTGCGCAGAGGCGCCGGGCGGGACGCGCCCCGGCACCCGATCGTTGGGGCCCATCGGCGTGGGGAAGTACGTCCAGCGATCGTCGAAGCGATCGAGCACGCCGACGTTCGCCTGCGGACGCAGCGCCCCCGACACTGGGCCGTCGTCGCTGCCGAGCGAGCGCCCCGCGTCGCGGTAGACCTCGCCGACGGTGCGGATCGCGTTGCGGTAGAAGCCGAGGAACGCGTGCAGGCCGTGCTCCTCGATGCGATCGTGCGCGTCGCGGTTGCGGCCCGCGGCGCACTTGCCCCCGAGCCGCCAGCCCATCGTGTACAGCGACACCTCGTACGCGTCGCGCTGCCGCGCGAGGTAGTAGGCCGCGGCGCAGGCCGAGGGTCCGCCGCCCAGCACGGCCACCCGCAGCTTGCGGCCGCCCCCCGGCGGGTAGTGGGCCTCGAACGGCGAGCCCGGCGGCGACACGACCTGCTTGGTGCGCAGGCGGAACGCGCCCAGGACATCGCCCGCGATCGAGGCGCTGCGCTCGGGCGTCGGCGGCAGGCCGGCCGGGAGCGTGAGCGCGTCGCCGAAGCCCACGGTCGCGAGGATCGGCAGGACGGTGGCGTCGACCGGGCGCCCGTCCCAGTCCACGCCGGCGGTGAGGTAGCGGACCGTGGAGCCGACGAAGCGCTGGTCGTCGTCGCCGAGCACGCGGGCGTCGCGATCGAAGCGGCGCAGCGCCTGCGAGATCGTCGGCTGCTCGAGCAGCTTGCGGACCCAGGCGAAGTGCGGCCACGCCTCGGGCGCGCGCGCGAGTTCCTCGTCGGATCCCGACGCATCGTCGAGCGCGTCGGGGTCCCGCTCGAAGCTCGCCGTCACCGCGAGGTCCCCGTTGGCGTCGCGCACCCGCCAGGTGTCGCCGTCCACGGTGAACTCGCCCGCGAGCTTCTCGTAGCCGTAGATGCGCTCGCCGAGGATCTGCGGGATCGCGGCGTCGAGGTACAGCCGCGGCATGTAGATGAACGGACCGCGATGCGGCATGCGCTCCTCGGCGAACTCCACCCACGGGATGCCGAGCATCACCTCGTGGTAGTCCATCTCGCCGAACCACGCCGAGAAGTGGTTGTGGGCGAAGGACACGAAGATCGGGTGGTGATCGGGCGGCACCAGGGGCTGCGGCGCGAGCTGCAGCCCCGCCGGGAGCATCGCGGCCACGACCGCGGCTGGGAGCACGCGCACGACGACGCGGGTGTCGATGGTGCCGCGGCCCTCGGTGAGCGCGTCGAGATCGAGGCCCCCCTGTCGGGCAAGGCGCGCCGCGTCACCGTCGTCACCCAAGGCCGCTCGGAATTCGTCGTCGTTCATCGCCCGCCCCCGTCCGCGTTCGCCCCCGTGGCCGAGGCCACCATCACGCCCGTGTGAACCCTGGCGCCATCATGTCCGTGAATCGATCGGGCCGCACCACGCCCATCCTCGCCATCGCGGCGTCGCTGGCCGCCTGCGCCCCGTGGGCGGCCTCGCCCTCGAGGAGCACGGCGAGGCGCCGGTTCGCGCAGGCCTCGAACGCCAGCATGTGCCCGCGCGCGAACAGATCGATCGCCGCGCGCAGCCCGGTGCGCGCCGCGTCGCGGTTGCCCAGCAGGCTCTGCGCGCTCGCCTGGCACAGCTCGCCGTAGGCCCGCGCGTAGGCCGAGGGGTGGGCGAGCAGCGCAGAGATCGATCGCTCGGCGCGGCCGAGTCGTCCGCGCGGATCGGGCACCAGCGTCGCGCCGGCGAGGATGCACTGCACGCGCCACAGCAGCACCTCGGCGTTGACCTGCGGCGAGCGTCGCACCGCCAGCTTGGCCACCACCGGCTCGTCGGTCTCGCCCATGAGGTACGCGCGATCGGCCCGACCGCGGTAGCGCTCGAGCGCCGCCGTCTGGCACACGTAGTTCACCATCTGGCCCTGGAACCGCCGCGGCGCGTCGTGCTGGTAGATCGCGAGCTGCTCCGCGGCCTCGTCCACGCGATCGGGGGCGAGCAGCGCCATGTTGCCGAGGATGCCGCGGGCGAACCCGGTCACGTAGGGGTTGGGGCGATCTCGGGTCTCCTCGAGCAGCGCGTAGGCCCGTTCGCGCAGCTCGGGGACACGGCCCATGAACTGCAAGCAGATCGCGCCGTGGGCCCGGCAGATGCCGATCTCGTGGGCGACGCCGGTGCAGCGGGTCCGGAAGGTCTCGATCGCCTGCTCGAGCCGCTCGAAGCACGTGAGCCAGTCGCCGACCGCGATCGCGACGTGGCCGGCACACTCCGCGATCATGCCGCGGGCGTAGTGGCTGTCGACGGCGTCGGCGATCGCCTGCGCGCGATCGATGAGGGCCTGGGCCTCGGCGAGCTTGGGGTCGGCCCCCAGCGCGACCGAGAGGTGGGCCTCGACCGCGAGCGCACGGGCGACGCGAACCGGGTCGCCGCAGCGCAGCGCGAGGCGCAGGTGCTGGGCGTGGAACGCCGCGCCCGCGAGGCCGTCGGTGTAGATGAGGCCGCGCGACGCGGTCCAGCACACGTCGAGCCGCTCGAGGTCCTGCGGGCTCGCCGGTGCGTCGCCCGGATCGTGCGTGCGCAGGCCGCCCAGGGCCAGGCGCGCGCGGTCGACCACCAGGCTGCCGATCGCGCGCACGGTCGAGCTGGGCAGCGAGAGCCCGACGTCGCGCAGCACCTCCTCGAGCGCGGCGCGGCCCTCGTCGGTGTGCCCCGACGCGAGCAGGTGCTCGGCCGCGCGACGGCGCCACTCGATCGCCATCGGCCCGCCGTGCAGCGCGGCGCGGCGGTACGCGCGGGCAGCCTCGGGGATGCGCCCGGCGTTGGCCAGCGCGTCGGCCATCTTCGCCTCGACCTCGGCGTACTCGCCCGGCGCGAGCACGTCGAGCGACAGCGCCACGTGGTACAGCTCGGCGGCGCGGTCGAACGCGAGGGCCGCGGCGGCCTGCTCGGCGGCGGCGAGGGTGTGATCGTGCGCGAGCCGGAACTCGCCGGCGGCGCGGTAGTGGTGGGCCAACGCCGGCTCGTCGGCGATGCCGGCGGCGCCGAGCGCATGGGCGATCGCGAGGTGGATCCTCGACACCCGATCGGGCGGGATCCCCTCGAGTACCGTCTCGCGGATGCGGTCGTGGTCGATCTCGAGGGTGTCGTCGAGCTCGGCGCCGTGCAGCCGGACCAGGCGATCGTCGACGAGGCTGCGGACCGCGCTGGGGTCGACGTCGTCGCCCGCGACCACGAGCGCGATGCGCTGCGTCGTGCGCCCACCGGCCACGGCCGCGACCTCGAGGACGCTGCGGATGTTGGCGGGCAGCCGTGACAGGCGCCCGCGGATCACGTTGTCGAGGCGCACCGCGGACTCGTCGACCGGCAGGCCATCGGTGCTGTCGAGCAGGCGCGCGTAGCGGACCAGCTCGCCCACGAAGAACGGGCTGCCGTCGGCCTCGCGGACGATGTCGCGGGCCAGGGTCCGCGCGCGCTTGGCCTTGCCGCCCAGCAGCTCGATCGCCAGCTGCTCGGCCTCGTCGGCCGGCAGCGGACCGATCGACATGCGGCGGATCGACAGCGGCTGATCGCGCTCGGCGAGCTCCGTCAGCAGCCGCTGCAGCGGCGTGCCGTCGCGCGCGGCCCCGTCGCGCACGGTGAGCACCACGAGGATCGCCGCCGGATCGACCTGGCGGAGCACGCCGCCGAGGAGCACCGCGCTGTCGTGATCGGCCCACTGGAAGTCGTCGATGCGGACGACGACGCGGCGGCGGTCGGCGATGCGCGCGAGCATCTCGCCCAGCGCCGCGATCGCGCGCCGGCGCGCGGTGACGGGATCGACCTCGTCGTCCTCGCGCAGCCCCGCGGCCAGGGCCACCGCCGGCACGCCGCGCAGCACCGGGAACAGCCGCGCGATGCTGCGGACGTCGCGGGGCAGCAGCGCGTCGACACTCCGCGGATCACCGTGCACGCCAAGGCGCAGGGCGAGCGCGTCCATCACCGCGTCGAGGGCCTTGTACGGGATCGACTCGCGCTCGGAGCAGCGCCCCGCGAGCACGATCGCGTCGTCGGCCGCGGCCACCTCGGCGGAGAAGCGCTGGGCCAGCGCGGTCTTGCCGATCCCCGACGGCCCCTCGAGCAGCACGAGCACCGGGTTGCGGCGGGCGTCCTGGTAGGCGTCGCGCAGCGCGTTCAGCTCTCGCGCGCGACCGAAGAACGCCTCGGCCGCGGGCGGGCTCGACGTCGCGGGCGTCGCGACCGCGCCGAGCCGCGCGACGATCTCTGCGCCGCTCGGCCGATCCCTCGGTTCGGGCACCAGCAGCGCGACGCACAGCGCGTCGAGGTCGTCGGGGATGCCGTCCCGCAGGCTCGAGGGCGGCGGCGGCAGCGAGTCGCGCTTGGCCGCGAGCATCGCGAGCATGCCCAGCGAGGCGAACGGCGGCTCGCCGACGAGCGCGTGGTAGAGCAGCTCCCCGACCGCGTACCAGTCCGTCGCGGGGCCGACCTCGACGCCCAGGGCCTGCTCGGGGGCCATGTACATCGGCGTGCCGAGCAGCGCGCCATCGGCGGTCACGCCGATGTGATCCTCGACCCCGTGCTCGCGCACCAGGCCGAAGTCGAGCAGCACGACGCGACCGGCGGGCGTGACGAGCACGTTCGACGGCTTGATGTCGCGGTGGAGGATCCCCGCGCCGTGGATCGCGTGCACGCCGTCGGCGAGCTGGCGGACGATCGACCGCAGGCGCTCGAGGTCGCGGCACGGCGCGTGGCGACGGCCGCCGATCGACGGGCCGCACAGCGCCGTGATGAAGTCCGTGCCCTCGACGAGCTCCATCGTGAAGAACAGCTGCTCGCGATCACTGACCAGCTCGTGCAGCGCGACCACGTTGGGGTGGCGCACGCCGGTCAGCGCTCGGAACTCGCGCTTGAAGCGATAGACCCGCTCGGGTCCGAGGCGATGCATCGCCTTGATCGCGACACGCTGGCCGCGACTCTCGTCGACGGCCTCGTACACGACGCCCATCGCGCCCTGGCCCACGCGACGCACGATGCGGAAGCGGCCGAGTCGATCGGGATCGGCGGCCGCGGGCGGCGGGCCGAACTCGTCCATCGTCGCGGTCGGATCCGACGGCGGGTCGGCCGGACGTCCGGACTGGTCTTGCGGGTCGGCCATCTTGGGGCAGCGGACGATCCAACGATCGCGGAAAACCGCGTGCGGTTCAACGCACCGGCCCGCGCGCGGCTGCACGCGTGCGCAGGCCGTCGGTCGGCTACGGGACGTCCTCGGGCGCGCGGTTCTCGTGCTGGTCGGCGAAGCACAGCAGGGTCGCGAGATCGGGCGCGTCCGTGCGCAGCACCCACGTCCAGGAGATCGCCGCGAACCGCTCGCCCGGCAGCAGCGGGTCCTTCGTCAGCAGGATGCGCAGATCCGGGCGCATCGCCACGACCTCCCGGAGGACCGCGAGCTCCTCCGGGCAGTCGTCGTTGCAGCGGTAGGTCAGCACGATCCCGCCGTGCTCGAGGTTGTGCACCCAGTTGCCCCGCGGCACGACGGTGTCGTGCTCGCCCCACGCCTCCCACGTCGGGTAGTGCGGGCCGGAGTGCGGGGGGTCGGCTTGCCACGGGACGTCGGTGTCCTGCGGCACGTGCTGCTGGCCCTCGGAGCAGGAGGGCTCACCGACCGGCGCGGGACAGCCGTCGATCTCGTGGATCTCCGCGGGGTCCGCGATCTCGCACGGCTCGCCGGTGTCGGAGGTGGTCGCGTCGGCCGTGCCGGACGACGAGGTCGGACCGCCGCTCGGATCCCCGGTCGAACCTCCGCTCGCGTCCGTGGTCGCCTCCGTCGTCGCGACGGCGGTCGTCGTGCTCGCGTCCGCCGACGTCGCCTCGGATCCGGTGTCCGCACCGCCGTCATCGGGAGTCGCCGACGCCGTGCAGGCAGAGAGCGCGAGGAGGGTCCATGCCCACGTGCGAGACATGGGCCGCAGGATAGCCGATCCCGCTATCCGCCTTCGCCGAGTTCCTCGACATCGGCGCCGAGCGGCGTCGGGTCGTCGCGATCGTCGAGGAAGCCGTCGGGGAGCGCGACCGTCTGGGTGCCGGCGGTCTTGCCCCGGGGCACCCGCATCGCGGACGGCGGGAACGCCTCGTGGGGATCGAGGGTCGCGAGCAGGGCGAGGACGTCCGCCCGGCCGGCGCAGCGCATGACGTCGCCGCGGAAGGCCGCGCTGCCGCGGAAGCCCTTCGTGTACCAGGTGGCGTGCTTGCGGAACATCGGCACGCCCGCCGCCTCGCCCATCCAGTCGCACAGCCGCGACAGGTGCTCGCGCATGATGGCGGCGACCTCGCCGAGCGTCGGCGGATCCTGCGGCGCGCGGCCGTCGAAGACGTCGGCGAGGTCGCGGAACAGCCACGGCCGGCCGAGGCACCCGCGGCCGACGACCACGCCGTCGCAGCCGGTCGTCCGCATCATCCGCAGGGCGTCCTCGGCCTCCCAGATGTCGCCGTTGCCGAGCACGGGAATCGTGCGCACCGCCTGCTTGAGCTCGGCGATCGCCTCCCAGCGCGCCAGGCCATCGTACAGCTGCGCCGCCGTGCGGGCATGCAGCGCCACCGCGGCGCAGCCCTCGGCCTCGCCGATCCGGCCGGCGTCGAGGAACGTCGTGAGGTGCTCGTCGACGCCGATGCGGAACTTGATCGTCACGGGCACGCGGCCGGCGTTGCGCACCGCGGCGCGGACGATGTCGGCGAGCAGCCGGCGCTTGACCGGGATCGCAGCGCCGCCGCCACGCCGCGTCACCTTGCGCACCGGGCAACCGAAGTTCATGTCGATGTGATCGACGCGCCCCGCATCGACGAGCCGCCGCACGGCCTCGCCGACGTAGTGCGGATCGACGCCGTACAGCTGCAGGCTCCGCGGGGACTCGTCGTCGCCGAAGTCCGACAGCTTGAGGGTCTTCGCGTTGCCCTCGCACAGCGGGCGCGCGGTGATCATCTCGCTGACGTACAGGCCCGCACCGAACGCCCGGCACATCGCGCGGAACGGGTAGTTGGTCACGCCGGCCATCGGCGCGAGCACGACGGGCGGCCAGATCCGCATCGGGCCGATCGCGACCGGGGCGAACTCCCCGGCGGCGGCCGGCGCGACGTCGCGATTGATCGCGCTGCGATAGATCGGGTCCACGGAGGTGCCGCATACCATGGCGGGGCCGCCGGGCGGACAGGGCGGTGCGCGCACCCGCCCGGGCGCCCGGATCCCCCCGGCTTTCTGGCCGGTTATTTCGCCGCCCGGGCCGGGTTTGATAGCCCAGTGGGGTTGGCGGGCAAGCCCAAGCGCCGGAGCCAGGTCTCCCGACGACCCGCGGGCGCGGCGACGCGCAACCGCAAGGTCGACGGTGAGGGACGCGGCCGCGCCAAGACGCCGGTGGACCCCGCCGAGCGACGCACCCGCAACCGCACGATCCTCGCCCTCGGGGTGCTCGCGGCGATCAACGGCTATGTATTCTTCGGCCGCGGCGACAACGGCCTGGCCGCCCTCTCCTCCCTCGGCGCCACCGCGATCGAGGATCGCTCGGGCCCGCTGTCGCCCCACGCCAGCGCCCCCGAGTCGGCGTGCGGCGGCGACCCCGTGCGGATCTTCGACGGCCTCGAGTCCCTCATCGGCCTGTCGACCTCGCTGTCCGGCGGCTACACCCTGCGCCTCGGGCTCCTGCAGCTCGGCATCGCCAGCGACGAGATCGACGGCATCGAGGCGGGCATCCGCCCCCACGTGGATCTCTCGCTGCTCGGCGGCAGCGGGGCCCCGCTGCGCGTCGCGATGGATCGCCACGGCACCGTGCACGCCCTCGAGATCGAGCTGGCCGAGGGCCACATCCTCCAGGCCTGCCGCGGCGGCGCCGGCACCGAGCCCTTCGAGGTCCGCAACATCCAGCACCCGCTGCGCACCGACGTCGAGGTCGTCACGCTCGAGATCGGCGGCGACGCGGACCTGTCGAAGGCGGTCCTCGACGCGCAGGAGAAGCCCGAGCTGGCCGACATCGTCGCGCGCACGCTGGGCCACGATCTCGACCTCCTCAACGACACGCGACCGGGCGACAAGCTCGCGGTGATGATCGAGAAGCGCTGGCTGGGCCGACGGTTCCACCGCTACGGCCAGGTGCTCGCGATCCGCTTCGTCGGCAGCGCGGCGCGGCTGGCCTACTTCCGCTACAAGCCCGAGGGCGGCGCCGTGGCCTACTTCGACGGCGAGGGCGCGCCGATGCGCCGCGCGCTGCTGCGCTCGCCGGTGGGCTACTTCGCGGTCGATCCCGAGGCCCGCGGCCTGCTGTCCCCGTCGATCGAGGTCGTCCAGGGCCGCATCGGCGCCGTGTATCGACTCCCCGAGGGCGCGCCCGTCATCGCGCTCGGCGACGGCGAGGTCGTCGATGTCGACGAGACCGGCGCCGACGGTCGTCGCATCGAGCTCCGCTTCGACGACGGCACGACCGCGCGCTACAGCCACCTCATGCGCGTCGTCGGCGAGCCCAAGGCGGGCACGCGCGTGCACCAGGGGCAGGTCATCGCGTTGGCCGGCCACAGCGGCCGCACGCCGAGCGACCGGCTCCGCCTCGAGCTCTCGCGCGACGGCGAGCCGATCGATCCGCTGCGCGCGCTCGGACGCGACGCCAATCGGCCGGTCACGGTCGGGGCGGCGATCCCCGGGGGCGCCCGCAAGCGCTTCGACGAGGACATCGCCCCGTGGACGCGCGCCCTGAAGCTCGCGCGCTGACTACTCGCCTGCGAGGTCGCTCGTGCGCAGATCGGCGAGCGTCTGCTGCGCGAGCGTGACCTTGGCGAGCACGTCGCGCAGCGCCGTACTCACCATCGTCTTGTCCGCCCGCGCCACTGGGAGCAGCTCGCCGAGGACCCGCTGGAGCTCGACCTGCGCCGCGGTGAGCTCGTCGAGGGCGACGTCGATGCGCGCGGTGAGGATGGCGGGATCGATCTCGACCATGGAGCTCCGTCAGGGTCGCGAGACCTGCGAGCGCCCGAACGACGACGCGTCGAGGCCGAGGCGCGACAAGAGATCCTCGACCCGGCGCGCGACGAGGATCCAGCGATCGCCGCCCGAGTGCAGGTAGACCACCGAGGGGGAGTCGACGTTGGTCCGATAGTCGAGCGCGAACGGCAGCTCGGTGCCGACCTCGCCGATGACGAGGGAACGCAGGGGATCGATGTCGCCCGGCGGGCTGCGATCGTCGGCGTGGCCGAAGTACGCGGGGTTGGTCTCGGCGCGCCACGCCGCGTTGCGGGCGATCATCGCCTCGAGGTCGAGGAACACGGCACCGCTCGGCTTCTCGCGGAACACCCGCTGGAGCGCGAGCGCGGTGGGGCGTCGCCAGCGATGGGTCTCGATCGCCCGCACCAACGCAGGCGGGAGCACGAGGCCGTTGATCTGGATCTCGCGTACGGGCGTACGCTGGGGTGACTCGGATCGCAAGGCGGGCCTCGGCTGCGGGGACTGGCTGCGCAGCTGGCAAATGCCCAGATGCCCGAGCGCCACCGCGTTGCCGCGAGAAACCCGTGCGCGCAGGCTAGCACCGAACGCAGGGCTGCGCCGTGGAGGCCCCCAACCCAGGCGAGAGCGGCCGCACGGCGCGATGGACCGCGGCGGGCGCGGGCCGCGGGCGCACCGCGTTCACCCCAGTCGCTCGCCGACCGCGAACGCCCGACCGGCCGCGTAGGCGCGCGCGGGCATCCGCCGCTTGCCCGCGGGCTGCACCTCGCCGATGCACACCGCGCCGTGCTCGACCGCGACATGCATGCCGAGCTCGTCGACACCGAGCACCGCGCCGGGCTCGTGACCTGCAGCGTCGCGCGGCGACGGGCGCGCGGCGAACAGCTTCAACGGCTCACCACCGCGCTCACACACCGCGGCCGGCCAGGGATCCATGCCGCGTACATGATCGATCACCGCGCGCGCGGGTCGGGCCCACTGCACGCGGCCCTCGTCCTTGCGCAGCGGCGGCGCGAGGGTCATCCCCGCGTCTGGTTGCGGCGCCGGGGCGGGCACGTCGGGGAACGCGGTGAGGAATTCCGAGAGCGCCGCGGCGCCGATCGTCGACAGCCGCTCGAACAGCTCGCCCTGCGTCTCGTACGGATCGATCGGCGTGTGCACCACGCGGAACACCGGGCCCGTGTCGAGGCCCGCGTCCATGCGCATGATCGACACGCCGGTCGCGTCGTCCCCCGCGAGGATCGCCCGCTGGATCGGCGCCGCGCCGCGCCAGCGCGGCAGCACCGAGGCGTGGACGTTGACGCACCCGTGTCGCGGCTGCGCGAGCAGGTCCGCGGGGAGGATCCGCCCGAACGCCACCACGATCGCCACATCGAGATCGTGCTCGGCGAGCGCCGCATGCAGCGTGCCGTCCTTCATCTTGAGTGGCTGGATCACCGGGACGCCGAGCGCCAGGGCGGCCACCTTCACCGCGGGCGCTGCGAGGGCGCGTCCGCGGCCCGCGGGCCGATCGGGCTGGCACACGACCACGCGCAGATCGCAGCGCTCGGCCACGGCGTGGAGGCTCGGGACGGCGAACTCGGGGGAGCCCATGAACACGGCGCGCAGGCGATTCGACATCGTTCTCTCAGACGTCCTCGAGCTGGGCGAGGTAGGCGTTGCGCAACAGATCGTGGGACAGGACGTCTCGGGCCTCGGCCAGCGCCGCACGCAGCTCGCCGAGCTCGGCCGCCAGCTCGATCCGCGTGCTCGGCTCGAGCCGGGTCTCGCCGAAGGTGCGATCGAGATCGGCCCACGCCACGCGGACGTCGCTGCGGGTGGCGTCGCGCGGCAGCCCGAGCAACGCGAAGTAGTCGGCCTCGCGCGCGAGCACCAGACGCGCGCGCACGCGCTCGCGATCGATCGCCACCGGATCGTCGACGACGCGCGGCGTCGGCAGCGGCTCTCCGGGCAGCTCGAGCAGCTCGAGCACGTGCAGGGCATAGACGACGACGAGCAGCTCGGCCTCGTCGGCGCCCGGTCGCGCGAGCAGCTCGCCCAGGCTCGCGCGGCCGTCGAAGTGGGGCAGCCACGCCTCCTCGCCGGGCAGCAGCTGCAGGCCGGCGGCGACGTCGTGCACCGACGCGGTCCGCTCGGCCGCGCCGTCGCGCAGCCGCGGGTGCGTGCCCGGCCCGCCGACCAGGCCGAGCAGCCGCGCGGGCTCCATGCGCTGGCGGATGCCCTCGACCAGCAGCACGGCCGTCGGCGTCGTGAGCTGGATCGCCTCGGCGCAGTGCACATCCGGCTCGAGCGCCCACGTCCCCTCGCGCCACGGCAGCGTCGAGTCGACGATGCGCGCGAGGTGGTGCTGCAGCGCGTCGAGCATCTCGGCCTGCTTGAGGAAGCCGGCCTCGACGAGCACCTGCCCGGCGCGCCGCCCCTCGGCCTCGGTGAGGCGACGGCCCTCCTCGTACTGCGAGCGCGTGAGCATGCCCGAGCGCAGCAGGGCGTCGAGCAGCCGATCATGGCCGGCGCTCGAGCGGGCGAACACCACCGCGCCGGCGTCGAACCACACCGTCTTCTCGACGCGGCCCGACACGAGCGTCAGCCTGCCGGTGTACGCCGCGCGGTGGAGGCGACTGAGCAGGCGCGGGACCTCGAGCGCCGCCAGGTCCCCGGCGTGCTCGAGCGGCAGGGGGACGCGGCGGCGCGGCCGCTCGGGGTACTCGCCGGTGACGCCGACGAGCGGGACGCTGGCCTCGACGACCTCGGCGGTGCTGACCTCGGGCGTGGCGATCCGCGGGCTGGTGACGACGCGCGGCGACAGCGGGCTCGAGTCCTCGAGCAGCACCGTGGTCTCGCGGTGGCCATGCGACGCGCGATGCGATCGCTCGCCGGTGAGGCCGACGAGCGGCCCGAGGACGCGGAGCTCCGCGACCTCGAGTCGATCCTGCGACTCCCCCGGATCGAGGGCCGGATCGATGGCCGGATCGACGGACGGATCGATCCTCGCGTCGATGCCGCGCTCGGACGGGCCGCGCAGCGCCGAATCCGAGACGTCCTCGAGGCCGAGCTCCGCGAGGTGGAGGTCGTCGGCGGACTCGCCGATCGCGGCGTCGAGCTCCTCGGGGCTCCGGCGTCTCGCGTCGAGGATCCCGAGCGCGCGCTGCATCTGCCCCGACATCTCGCCGGCCACACCTGTCCCGTCGCGCGGCGTGTGGGCGCGGCCGCTGGGCTCGTCGAGCACCTCGGTCTGCGTCGGCCACGTCCCGCTGCGCGGCTCGTCGTCGGGGATCCCCGGCAGCGGCGCGGTGATCGGCAGCGGGGGCGCGAGGGACAGACCACCGCCGCTCGGCAGCGGGGGCCCGGCGAGGGCCTCCAGCGCCCCGAGCAACGCATCGTCGAGCACCGGCTCCTCGAGGAAGTGATCGGCGCCGAGATCGAGCACGTCGGCGAGATCGAAGCCGCTGTCGACGAGGCGCCCGCACAGCGTGACCGGGATCGCGGCGCCGCGGTGCGCCCGTCGCAGCGCGGCCATGAACGCCGGCGGATCGACGTCGTCGAGGCACACCACGATCACGCGCGGCACCGTGACGTCGAGCAGCGCGGGGATGCTCGACGCCGGCGCGACGTCGGCGGCATAGCCCAGCGCGCGCACCTGCTGCAGCAGTCGCTGCCGCCCCACGGGATTGCCGACGATCAGGACCTCCGCGGACACCTGCGGACGCAGTCTACAGCATGCTCTGCGGATCGACGTCGACCATCGCGAAGCTCTGTTGGGCCCCGTGTCCGACGGCCCCGAGCTGCGGGCGCAGCTCGGCGAGCAACCACCGCAGCGCCCCACGGTCGGACGCCCGCAGCAGCAGCTGCCACCGCGTGCGCCGATCGATGCGCTCGATCGGCGAGGGCACGGGGCCCAGCAGCGTGGCCACGGGCGCGCCGCCGTGGCGGCGCACGACGTGGGCAACCGCCTCGGTGAGGCGCCGGCCGAGCTCGCGCGCGCGCTCGGCCACGACCGCGGGCACCAGGCCGGACACCCGCACCAGGGCGAGATGACCGAAGGGTGGGTTGCCGAGCTCGCGCCGCGACACCAGCTCGACCGCCGCGAAGCCCTCGTAGTCGTGCTGCTGCGCGAAGGCGATGGCCGGGTGCTCGATCGCCCACGCCTGGATCATCACCCGACCGGGCCGGTCGCCCCGCCCTGCCCTCCCCGCGACCTGGGTGAGCAGCGCGAACGTCCGCTCGGCGGCGCGGATGTCCGGCATCGCCAGGCCGTGATCGCCCTGGAGGATCCCGACCAGCGTCACGCCGGGGAAGTCGTGGCCCTTCGACAGCATCTGCGTGCCGACCAGCACGTCGGCCTCGCGGCGCCGGAACGCCGCGAGCGTGTCGAACAGCGCGCGGCCGCGGGTCGCGTCGCGATCGAGCCGCAGCACCCGGACGCCGCCGAGTTCGCGGGCCAGCGCGTGCTCGACCCGCTCGGTGCCCACGCCTCCGTGCGAGAGCTCGTGGTGGCCGCACTTCGAGCAGCTCGTCGGCGTGGCCTCGATGTGCCCGCACAGGTGGCACATCAACCGGTGCCGCTGCAGGTGATACGTCATCGACGGCGCGCTGCAATCGGGGCACTGCTGGAAGCTGCCGCACATCTCGCACACCAGCGAGGTCGTGAACCCGCGGCGGTTGAGGAACAGGATCACCTGCTCGCCGAGCATCACGGTCTCGGCGACTGCCTGCCGCAGCCGCGCGGTCATCAGTGATTCCGGATCGGCGCGGTGCACCGACAGCGGGATGACCTCGACCTCGGGCAGCGGCCGCGGCGTGGGCCGGGTGCGCAGGTGCAGCCAGTGGTGGCGCCCGGCCTGCGCCAGCGCGTGGCTCTCGAGCGACGGCGTCGCCGAGCCCAACACCACCAGCGCCCCGGCGCGCTTGGCCCGGACCAGCGCGACGTCGCGGCCGTGGTAGCGCACGCCGTCCTCCTGCTTGAACGACGGGTCGTGCTCTTCGTCGACCACGACGACCCCGAGATCCGGCACCGGCGCGAAGATGGCCGAGCGCGCGCCGATGACGATCGGCCGCAGGCCGCGGTGGATCTGCTGCCACGCGTCGAGACGCTGCCGCGGGGTGAGCCCGCTGTGCAGCACCGCGACCGCGTCGCCGAATCGGGCGCGGAAGCGGTCGGCGAGCTGCGGGGTGAGGGCGATCTCGGGGACCAGGACGATCGCCGAACGGCCCGCGGCGCGGACGTCGGCGATGAGCTGCAGGTAGACCTCGGTCTTGCCGCTGCCGGTGATGCCCTGCAGCAGCGACGACGCGAACTGCCGCGCGGCGAGGTGCTCGCGCAGCACCGCGAGCGCGCGGGCCTGATCCTCGGTCGGTGCTTGGGGCTCGCTCGGCGACGGCGCGCTCACCTCGAACGGATCGAGGGACTTCACCCGCTCGCAGGTCTCGACCAGGTGAGCGGCCTGCAGCGGCGGCAGCAGGTCGCGGACCCGCGGGAACGGCCCGCGCAGCTCGGCGAGCGCCACCCAGCCCTCGTCACCGTCGCCGCCGCGGCGCTCGAGCTCGTCCAACAGGGCGCGGCGCTGCTTGCTGCGGCCGATGACCCGCTGCAGCTCGTCCTCGCCGCCCTGCTCGCGCATCGCGTCGGTGCGGCGGATCCAGGTCTCGGTGCGCAGCTCCTCCTCGGTCGCCCAGCCGACCTCGAGCCAGCCGCGCTGCTCGAGCGTCGCGAGGATCGCCGACGCGCTGCCGCGCCGCGCGACGACCTTCACCGCGCGCGACACCGGCAAGCCCGGGCCCCCGGCGTGGAGCACGTCCTCGAGGAGCTCGCGCTCGACGCTCGACAGCTCGGCGCCTCCGAGCAGCGGTCCCTCGGCGAGGGCGCCGCGGCCCGCGTCGGTGATCGTCGCGACCCGGGCGTCGGCGTGGGTGAGCATGCCCGGCAGCGCGAGCCGATAGACCTCGCCGATGGGCGCGACATAGTAGTCCGCGATCCACTCGCACAGCGCGGCGAGCTCGGGCAGCAGGGCCGGCTCGCCGGCGTCGAGCACGTCGAGCAGCGGCTTGATCGCGTGCTCGTCGACGGCCTCGGCGGGCTCGGGCCGGATCACGCCGACCATCACGCGGGCGCCCAGCGGCACCAGCACGCGGGTCCCCGGCGCGGGCACCTGCGACCACGCGTCGGGCACCGCGTAGGTGAACGCGCGATCGAGCCCGACGGCGACCGCGACCGAGACGCGACGGGCGTTCATGGCCGCCGGCCCCCCGAGCGGCGGGCCTCGTCGGCGGCCTGCTCGGGCGTCGGGATCGCGGCCGTGCGCAGATCGGCGCGCCGCTGCCACGCCTCGAGGGCGCCCGCGGCGATCATCGCCACGCCGGCCGCCATCAGGGTCGCGGTGCCGCCGTCGAACCACAGCGCCGCGAGTCCGTCCTGCGTCGCGTCGGCGGCCCGCGCCGCGCCGGCGATCCGACGCTGCAGATCGAATGCGAGGAGCACCGCGACGAACGCCGCACCGCCGACGGCGATCCGCAGCCGCTGTGGGACCGCGCCGAGGCCGAGGCCACGCGCGCTCGCGGGGCGCACCGGGCCGAGGCGTCCGAGCACCGCGGCCGCGAGGACGCTCGCCGCGATCGTCACGAGCGCGAGGCCCAAGGCGCCCGCGAGGCCCGCGGCCGCGACGTCTGCGACGATCGTCCCGGCGTGATCGAGATCGAGATCCGGCTCGCGCAGCGCGGCGGCGAGGTCCCGAACCACGGCGTGCTCGGCGATCCCGGCGGGCCGGCTCCAGCGGATCGCCCCCGCCATCGCCACGCAGCCGATCCCGGCCGCGAGCCACGCCGCGTCCACCCGCGCGCCGCCCTGCCAGGCGCGACGCAGACGCGAGGGGCTCGGCGAGGTCGACACGAACCGACCATGTACCAAGCCGCGGCCGCCCGCGCCAACTGGCAGCGAACGCCGGTATGCTCCGCGCGATGCTGCCTCGTCTCCTCGTCCTCCTGGGTGTGTGCATGGCGTTCGCACCGACGATCGCCTGCGACGGCGGCTCGGCGAGGCACCACGGCGGCACCACGCCGCCGGGCGGCGCCGGGGGCGGTGGCACCAGCAACCGACCGCGGGGCGCCGTCGTCGAGATCGCCCTGGGCACCGACCACGGCTGCGCCCGCTACCGCGGCGGTCAGCTGCGGTGCTGGGGCGGCAACGCGTTCGGCCAGCTCGGCAACGGCACCACCGAGCCGAGCCCCGCGGCCGTCGATGCCGTCGACTTCGCGGTCACGACGCAGGTCGTCGCCGGCGACGGCTTCACCTGTGCCCTCGATGACGCGGCGGGCGTGTGGTGCTTCGGCCGCAACGACGAGGGCCAGCTCGGCGACGGCAACGGCGGGCCGGGCCGCGCCGCTTCGACCGCAGCGGTGGCGGTGCGCGGGCTCTCCGACGTCACGCAGCTCGCCGCCGGTCGCTCGCACGTGTGCGCGCTGCGACGCGCGGGCACGGTGGTGTGCTGGGGCAGCAACCGCGACGGGCAGCAGGGCAACGACGGCCGCAGCGCCTGGGTCGCGCCGGTCGCCGTGGCGGGCGTCGCCGATGTCATCGCGCTCGCGGGCGGCGACGGCCACACGTGCGCGCTGCGGAGCAAGGGCAACGCGCTGTGCTGGGGTCGCAACGATCGCATGCAGCTCGGCGTGCCGGGCCCCTCGGGATCGAAGCCCCGCGCGATCGCCCAGACCGAGGGCGCGCGCAGCATCGCGGCCGGGGCATTGCACACCTGCGTGCGCACGGCCGCGAACAAGATCGGCTGCTGGGGCGACGACACGGCCGGTCAACTCGACGGCACGCCGGGCGGCGCGAGCAGCAGCCTGCGCATGCTGCCGCTGTCGGGCGTCGTCGAGATCGCCGCGGGCGCGCGACACACCTGCGCGCGCACCGAGTCGGGGAAGGCCAGCTGTTGGGGTGACAACGCCGACGGCAAGCTCGGCGACGGTACGCTCGAGGCCCGCACCGCGCCGGTCGACGTCGTGCGCGTCGCCGACGTGGCGGATCTGGCCGCCGGCCCCCTGCGCACGTGCGCCCTGGGTCGCGGCGGTCGCGTGTCGTGTTGGGGCAACAACCGCGGCGGCGCCCTGGGCATCGGCGCGCCGGGCCCCGGGGCCACGCCCGCCGACTCGCCGGTCCGCGATCTCGGCGACATCACGGCGCTCGCAGCCGGGGCCGACTTCGCCTGCGCGCTGAACCAGGCCGCGGTGTCGTGCTGGGGGGCCAACGCCAGCGGCCAGCTCGGCAACGGCACGACCGAGGGCACGCGCACGCCGATCGCGGTGCCGAACCTCGGCCGCGTCGTCGCGATCGGTGCGGGCTGGCTGCACGCGTGCGCCGTCAACGACGCCGGCAAGGTCGCGTGCTGGGGCGAGGGCGATCGCGGCCAGCTCGGCGACGGCAAGCACAACGATCGGCGGCTGCCGGCGTTCGTGCCTGGGATCAACGACGCGGTCGAAGTCGCGGGCGGGCGGGCGCACACGTGCGTGCGCCGCCAGGGCGGCAAGGTGAGCTGCTGGGGCGACGGCGAGTTCGCCCAGGTCGGCACGCTGTCCCCCGATCGCCCGGCGCCGCCGACCGAGATCGCGAACCTCCGCGACGCGGTGTCGATCGCCGCGGGCGGCGGCCACTCCTGTGCGGTGCGCGGCGGCGGGCGGGTGGTGTGCTGGGGCAGCAACAGCTCGGGCCAGCTCGGCAACGGCGCGCCGGCGGCGACGCTGTCGACCCCGCAGCCGATCCCGGTGGGCGTCGCGAAGATCGAGGACGCCGCCACTGTCGTCACCGGGGAGTTCCACAGCTGCGCGCGCCGGCGCACCGGGCAGGTGTCGTGCTGGGGGAACAACGCCCACGGCCAGCTCGGCGCAGGCGTCGAGAGCAGCTGGTCGACGCGCGTGCCGGTCCGCGATCTCACCGACGCGGCGTCGCTGGCCAGCAGCCTGCACCACGTCTGCGCCACGCGCAGCGGCGGCACGGTGGTGTGCTGGGGCCGCAACGACCACGGCGAGCTCGGCTCGCCCGGCACGCCGCTGCTGCGCGTCCCCGCGACCGTCGTCGGGATCGACGCGGCGCGGGACGTCGCGACGGGCGGCACGCACACCTGCGTGCGCCGCCAGTCGGGCGACGCGGTGTGCTGGGGCGAGGCCGACGACGGTCAGCTCGGCGATGGGGCCACCGCGTTCGTCGCCACCGCCACCCCCGTGGTCGGCCTGTGATCCGGACGCCGGCGTGCACGCTCGGGGCCGCGACGCTCGCGATCAGAACCCGACGCCGAGCTTGAACGCGACGCGATCGTACGACAGCGTGCGCTGCGGCCAGACGAACGTCGGCCGAATCCACCCGACCGCGGCGTGGAGGAACAACCACCGACCGACGGCCCACTGCGCGCCGACGTCGAGGCCGAGCGTGTAGAGCAGCGCCACGTCGTTGCGACCGAAGAGCTCGACGCGCGCACCGCCGGCGCCGCCCTGGAACTCGAGGAACGGCGTCACCACGTGGGGGTACTGCATGCCGAGGCCGAGGCGCTCCATCAGCAGGATGTCGGCGCGATCGCCCTTCGCGGCGGCCTCGCCCCCCTCGACGCCGAACTCGGTGATGAGGTTGAGTCGCACGTAGCGGCGCATCGGCGTGACCTCGATCGACGCGAGGTGCCAGTCCTGCGCGCGACCGAGGGCATCCTGGATGCGGAAGTAGCGGTAGCCGAGGACGAACGCGGCCGAGCGATCCGGCGGGTGCGGCGGTCGACGGAACCGCGGCCGCGGATCGGCGGCCTCGGGCGCCGCGGTGCGGACCAGCGTCGTCTCGTTGGGCGTGCTCGTGCGTGGGGTCGTGGGCGCCGTCGTCAGCTTGGCCGACGCATCCTCGCGATCCCAGCGCGACAGCTCGTCGCTCGAGACCATCCGTAGGGGCGCAGCGCTCGGGCCCGAGGGCTTGCGCGGCGCGGCGAGCCCCGGTCGCAGCGGCGTCGCGGGCCCCCCGGGCAATCGCGGCGTCGCGATCGCGGCGCCCTTGGGCCCATCGGCGAGGACCTCGGGACCGGGCGGCACGACGGACGGCGCCGGCGTCGAGGGTGCGACCGGCGGTGGCGGAGGCACGGTCCCCGCAGTGGGCCCAGGTGACGGCGACGCGCCCTTCGGCGGCGTCGCCTCGGGCTCGCTCGGCGCCGCGGCCTCGAGCTCGCTCGGCGCCGCGGGCAGCTCCGGCGGCGGCACCGAGCGCCCGCCGATCGGCGGCAGCTTCGGCGGACCGAGCAGCGCCGTCAGCACGGCGAACGCGAGGCCGACGCTCACGGCACCCCCACGGTGATCGTCTGCGCCATGCGATCGACGTCACCGTCGTCGAGGGTGAACACCGACGCGAACATCGCCCGGATCGTGCGGTCGCCGGCAGCGTAGTAGTACCCGCGCACGAACAACCCCGGCGGGACCACGACCTCGTACGTCCACGGTCCCGCGGTCCCGTCGCGCTGCCCGAGCTCCTGCACGAGATCGGCCTGCTGTTCGGTGACGAGGAGGTCGAGCTCCACCAGGGCGACCGCCTGAGGCACCCCGAGATCGACGTCGAGCAGCGCACCTGCACCGCCGTCGGTGCCCGCGTCCGCGCCCGTGTCGGCGCCGGCATCGGGCACGCCGACGGTGTCGAGCTCGAACGACGTCGTCGTCCCGACGTCGAGCAGCGACGCCGGGAGGAGATCCACCAGCGAGGTGCTCGGATCGACGGGCCCGATCGTGAACACGTGGGTCGGCGGCGATCCCTGCAGCGAGACGCCGAAGAGCTCGGCGGCGACCTTCAGCTGCAGCCCGCTGTCGTCGTCGCTGACCACCTCCCACGGCGGCACGATGTACTCGACGCCGTAGCTGCGATCGGTGCTGTCCCAGCGCACGACCCCCTCGACGTACGTCGCACTGTCGCACCCGGCGAGGGCGACCGACAGCGCGAGCAACGAGCGGGCTCGAAGGGGCGAGGACACGCTCCCCTCGATTCGGCGCGCTCGAGCCCGCCCTTGAGCCGCGCGGGCCTGCGGTCCCGCGTGGGTCCGCACACCGCGACACCGTGTCCCCAACCCGGCCGCGCCGCTACTCGATGCGCGCGACCTCGGTGAGGAACGTCGCGTCCGAGCGGTCCAACGCGACCACGGAGATCGAGTCGCCCCGCGTGTTCGCGACCAACGCGAGCTGCCGCGCGGCGTCGATGACGATCTCGTTGGCACCGTCCCCGAGCTCGAGCGTCTTGCGCAACCGGAAGCCGCCCAGCCCGATCACGGCGAGGCGGCCCTCGCCGAAGCAGGTCACCAGCGCCAGCGCCTCGCCGCCCTCGGGGCGGTGCACCGCGAGCAGGTTGGGCTGCTCGCACAGCGGCACGGCGCCGAGCACGTCGTCCCCGGGATCGCCATCGGCCCCGAGCGCGGTGTCGACCCGCAGCAGCGCCCCGGGCGAGGTCTGCACCACCAGCAGATCGGTCCCCGCCTCGGGATCCTCGAACGCCAGATCGCCCATGTACGGCACCGAGGCGACCACCTCGGGGTTGACCACCGCGAGCGACGATTCGCCGCCGGGCACGACGACGTCGAGCCCCGGCGCCACGGCGAAGCGGCGGACCGACGGGAAGTAGCGCTGCGTCGCGTAGAGCACCGGCCGCGTGCAATCGCGGGACCCCGACGGCGCCGCGCTCGGATCGCAGGGCCGCGACGCGACGCCGAAGCCACCGGCGTAGTCCGTCGCCTCGAACGGATCGTCGCGATAGAAGTCGGCGACGATGTCGACGAGCTCGGGCCCCGCCTCGCCGTCGAGGGCGAGCAGCGACAGATCGCCGCCGATGAGGTGCGGCACGTAGGCGAAGCGATAGCCCTGATCGTCGAGCACCACACGCGAGGGATCGTCGGGGAGGCTCCCGTCCGCCGGGCGATCGGCGAGCTGGGTCAGGGTGTGGACCTCGTCGCACCCGCCATCGAAGTCCTCGCCGCAGTCGAGCACGGGCCCGTCCTCACCGGTCGTGACGCTGAACCACACGATCGCGGCGGGCGATCGCTGCACCGTGATGAGCCGCGCGGCGCCAGCGTCTCCGCTGGGGCGGTCGAGCACGAGGTTCCCGACCGCGCTGCCGAGTCGGTGGTTGGCCCCCGGCACCACCATGTGCTCGGCACTGCACGACAGGCGGTCGTCGAGCGTGCGGCAGGGCTTCGCGTGCGTCGGGCCGGCGTGGTTCGCCGGGCCGTCGAGGGCGGTGTGCAGGCGCTCGAGATCCAGCACCAGGACGCCGCCGCCGGACTCGCTCGCGTCCCAGTTGCCGTTGGTGACGAACGCCCACCGCCCCTCGGGCGACAGCTGCAGGCCGGTCGGCTGGCGCAGCCGGTCCAGTGTCGGCGGCGGGCGCTGGCCACCGCACGACACCGCGGTCGCGACGATCGTCCCTGCGAGGATGCGGTGCACCGCGGGCGAGCATGGCACAACGACCACGCACCGGGAGCGCGCCCTGGCCAGTCGTGCGCGCCGTCGAGGTCGCGTCACGTCAGGGCGGCGCCGGCGACAGGCGATCGACCCCCGCAGCGAGGGCCGGGAGCGCGGGCGCGGCCCAGCGCGCGTCGTCGATCGCCCACGACGCCCCGAGCGCCACGAGCACCGCCCCGAGCCGCACCGTCGCGACGGCGGCCTGCGCGAGCGCGGCGGCGGATCCGGGCCCGCGCGCGACGGCGGCGGCTCCCAGCTCGCATGCGGCGGCGGCGAGCAGGGCGGGCGTCGCGAGGGCGAGGCCGAGCACCGTCATGCCGGCGAGCCACCGCGGTAGCGCGGTCGCCAGCGCGTCGAGTTCGTGCCACCACGTCGCGGGTCGGCCGAGCGCGAACAGCCGCTGCACCGCGGTCGCACCCCGCAGCGCCGCGTGGTGCAGCCCGAGCTCGAGTCCCGTGACGAGCACGAGCGCGGCCACCAGCGCCAACCACGGCCCGCTCGGCACGCGCAGCAGCGTGGCGGGCACGGCCGCGGCCCCGAGCACCGCGTGGGCGCCGAGCGACAGGCAGACACCGAGCACCGCGCCGAGCAGCGCCTCGGCCACCAGCGCCAGGACCAGCGCGCTCGCCTCGAGGGGCTGCACATCACCGATCCACAGCGTCACGTCGCCGAGGGCGAGCACGCCCGCGACGACCGCAGCGATCGACCACGCGCGCGCGCCGAATCCCACGCGCAGCATCGGCGCCACCGCCAGCACCAGGAACCACCGCACCCACGCCAGCGCGAGCAGCTGCAACAGCGCGACGGAGACCCCGCTCATCGCCTCGACGGCCCCGACTCGGCGAGCGTCCCCCACGACGTCGCCGTGAACGCGCGCACCTCGTCGGCCCACGTCGCGCCGAGCACCGCGAGCACCGCGAGCATCGCGGCCGCCCGCGCGACGGCAGAGCTCGCCGCGTCCTGGATCCCGAGCAGCCGCGCGACCACGGCGGCCGCCAACACGCCCACCAACGCCGCGCCCAGCATCGGCAGCGCGATCGCGAGGACCAGCGCGAAGCCGTCGTGCACGAGCTGCACGGCCGCGGTCATCGGTACCCCGTCAACAGCCCACCGACGACGACGGTCCACCCGTCCACCGCGAGGAACAGCAGCAACTTGAGCGGCACCGACACCACCTGCACCTGCACCTGCGTGAGGCCCAGCAGCACCGTGGCCTGCGCGACCAGGAGGTCGACGACGACCAGCGGGACGAGCACGACCACCGCCATCGTCAGCGCCTCGCGTAGCTCGGTCAGCAGGAACGCGGGCACGACCACGAGGGGATCAGCGGGCCCGCGACCCTGCGACTGCGCGAAGAACTCGAGCTCCCCCGCATCGGCGTGCCGCTCGAGGAACGCACGCCACGGCTCCAGGCTCGCCCACCAGCTCGCCGGCGACGCGGTGCCGAGGGCCTCGATTCCCCCCTGCGCGTCGACCTCGGCCAGCACGGCGCCCGCCGTCGGCGCCATCACGACGGCGGTGAGGACGATCGCCAGGGCGAACACGACCGGCGCCGAGAGCAGCGCCTCGGCGCCCAGGCCGACGCGCACGGCCCCGAGGAGCACGGAGGACTTCGCGAACGCCGTCGCCGCGGTGAGGAGCACGGGCAGGACCGCGAGCAGGGCGATCGCGGCCCACGACCACCCCGGCTCAGCCACCGTGATCCCAGCCCCCACGCGAGCGCGTTCCGGCGGCCATCGACGTGGCGACGCGACCGGGATCGGTGCGCGGGCCGGACTCGCGGGCAGGCCTCGGCTTCTCGGTGAGATCGCAGATGAGCTCGGGCGCCGCGCCAGGCCCAGCCCCGAGGAGCAGCCGCCGATCTTCGATCGCGACCACGTAGATCATGTGGCTCGGCGAGAGCCGAATCGTCCGCAGGACCCCCGGATCCACCGCCTTCGCACGCCGACCCAGCCACGCGAGCGCCCCCGCGAGCGCCGCGACGACCAACCCGAGCTCCACGAGGACGAGGGCCTGCGAGGCCGCGAGAAGTGCCATGGCCCAAACCTAGGCAACGCCCCGCCCACGGCCAAGAAATCGACGAAAGCCCCGCGGCCTGACCAGGCCGAAGCCCCTCGGCCAAACCACGCGACGATGCCCCCCACGCGTGGGAGGCATTCGCGTGACCACTCGGCCCCGAGTCGGAACACGCCTCTCATGCCCCTCGGCTTGCGGGGAGCTCCGCGCGTCGGCGCACAACCCGGCTGCTCTGCCCCCCGCTTGCGGGGGGCAATCCGCGCGTCAGCGCGTACCGTTTCGCTCCAGCCCTCGACGGGGGAAAAACTAAACCAACTCGATGATCGCCATCGGCGCGCCGTCACCGGCACGCGGAGCGATCTTCACGATGCGGGTGTAGCCGCCGTGGCGGTCCTTGAACCGCGGGGCGACCTCCTTGAACAGCTTGTCGAGGGCGCCTCGGGTACGAACCAGGCGGGCGGCCATGCGGTAGGCATGGACCACGAGCGCCTGCTCGTCCTTCGAGCGGGTCTCGACGGGCTTCGCCACCAGCTCGTGCACCGAGATGCCGCGCGTGATGGTCTTCTCGACGAACCGCCGCAGCTCCTTGGCCTTGGGCTCGGTCGTCTTGATGCGCCCGTGATCGAGCAGCGAGGTCACCATGTTGCGGAACATGGCGTTGCGATGGGTGCTGTTGCGGCCGAACTTTCGGCCTGCGTCGCGGTGGCGCATGGATCAGCTCTCTTCACGGACCGGCGGCGGGCCCTGCCAGTTGGGGATCTTCATACCGAGCGAAAGTCCCATCTGCGCGAGGATCTCTTTGATCTCTTTGAGGGACTTGCGACCGAAGTTCTTGGTCTTGAGCATCTCGGCCTCGGTCTTCTGCACCAAGTCGCCGATGTAGTGGATGTTGGCGTTCTGCAGGCAGTTCGCCGAGCGGACCGACAGCTCGAGCTCGTCGACCGACCGCCAGAGGTACTCGTTGAGCTTGTCCTCTTCGGTGGGCTCCGCGGTGGCGGCCTCTTCGATCTCTTCACGGTTGATGAAGATCGAGAGCTGCTCCTTGAGGATCTTCGCCGCGAAGGCGACCGCGTCGTCGGGGCGGACCGAGCCGTCCGTCCAGACCTCGAGCACCAGACGATCGTAGTCGGTGCGCTGACCGACGCGAGCGTTGGTCACGCGGTAGTTCACCTTCTGGATCGGCGAGAACAGGCTGTCGATCGGGATGACGCCGATCGGCATCCCCTCGCGCTTGTTCTGATCGGCCGTGGCGTAGCCGCGGCCCATCTCGCAGGTCAGCTCCATCCGCAGGTGTCCGCCCTTGGACAGCGTCGCGAGGTGCTGCGCACCGTCGAGCACCGTCACGCCGGTCGGGCACTGGATGTCGCTGGCCTTGACCTCGCCCTCACCCTGCTTGTCGATCGTCAGCGTCCGCGGGGTGGAATCGTCCATCCGCAGGCGCAGCGCCTTGATGTTGAGGATGATGTCGGTGACGTCCTCGACGACGCCCTCGATCGTGGTGAACTCGTGGAGCGCACCCTCGATCCGAACGGTGGTGATGGCGGCGCCCTGCAGCGACGAGAGCAGCACGCGACGCAGGCTGTTGCCCAGCGTGATGCCGTAGCCCCGCTCCAACGGCTCGCACGTGAACTTGCCGTAGTTGTCGGTCAGGCTCTCGGTTTCGACCTCGAGCTTCTTCGGCCGAATGAGGTCGCGCCAGTTGCGGGCGATGGTGTTCGTATCCTGCATGGGCTGTTCCGTCACCCTTCGTGAAAGACGAGAGTCACTTGCTGTAGAGCTCGACGATCAACTGCTCGTCGATGTCGGCAGCGATGTCGGCGCGGGCCGGCAGCGCGGTGATCTTGCCGCGCATGTTGTCCTTGTCGAGCTCGATCCACGCCGCGCGAGCGGTGCGGTCGACCTTGCCCAACGCCTCGACGATCTTCTGCACGGCCTTGCTGCCCTCGCGGACCTCGACGGTGTCGCCGGGCTTCACGAGGTAGCTGGGGATGTTGATCTTCTTCCCGTTGATGAGGAAGTGACCATGGCGCGCGAGCTGGCGGGCCTCGGCGTGGCTGCTGCCGAAGCCGCAGCGGAGCACGACGTTGTCGAGGCGGCGCTCGAGCAGCGAGAGCAGGTTCTCGCCGGTCACGCCCTTCATGCGGGCGGCGCGGTAGTAGTAGCCGCGGAACTGCTTCTCGAGCAGGCCGTACATGCGCTTGACCTTCTGCTTCTCGCGCAACTGCTGACCGTAGTCCGAGGGTCGCTTCTTGCGGCCCTGGCCATGCTGGCCGGCGGGGTACGGGCGGCGCTCGTACGCGCACTTCTGCGAGAAGCAGCGATCGCCCTTGAGAAACAGCTGCACGTCTTCACGACGGCAGAGACGACAGACGGGTCCGGTGTAGCGAGCCATGACTTGTTAAACCCTGCGGCGCTTGGGCGGGCGGCAGCCGTTGTGGGGAATCGGGGTGACGTCCTTGATCGAGGTGACCCGCAGGCCGGCGGACTGGATGCCGCGCAGCGCCGACTCGCGGCCCGCACCGGGACCGCTGATGCGGATCGAGACCGTGTGGACACCGTGGTCGGCGGCCTTGCGCGCGGCGTCGTCGGCCGCGAGCTGGGCGGCGAACGGCGTCGACTTGCGCGAGCCCTTGAACCCACGCACACCGGCGGAGGCCCACGACAGCACGTTGCCGTTGACGTCGGTCACGCTGACGACCGTGTTGTTGAACGTGGACCGGATGTGCACGATCCCGGTCGAGACGTTCTTCTTGACCCGCTTCTTGGCGGACTTCTGCGGAGCTGTGGACGCCATGGACTAGACTCGCTTCTTCTGCGTGATGGTGGCGCGCTTCGGGCCCTTGCGAGTGCGCGCGTTGGTGTGCGTGCGCTGGCCTCGAACCGGCAGCCCACGGCGGTGACGGAGACCGCGGTAGCACCCGAGATCCATCAGGCGCTTGATGCTCATCTGCACGTCGCGGCGGAGGTCGCCCTCGACCTTGTACGCGGTCTCGATGACGTGGCGGATCGCGCTGACCTGCTCGTCGGTGAGATCGTCGGTTCGAACCGAAGGACCGACGCCGGACTTCTCGAGGATCTGCGACGCGGTCACGCGCCCGACCCCGTAGATGTACGTCAGCGCAATCTCGATCCGCTTGTTACGCGGGAGGTCGACACCTGCGATGCGTGCCATGGCTTAGCCCTGCCTCTGCTTGTGCTTCGGGTTCTCGCAGATGATCCGCACGATTCCCTTGCGGCGGATCACCTTGCACTTCTCACAGATCTTCTTGACGCTGGCTCGGACTTTCATGGCCTGATTTCGATTCGGGTGCGGGGCTACTGACGGGGATTCGACACGGGGTCGAGGGGATGGGAAGTCTGGGGGCCGAGGATGGTGCCGCGGGCTGGGTCGAGTCGGGCACGTCGGACGGTGACGCGCATGCCGACGTGGATGGGGAGACCTAGACGTTTGGCTTCGGTGGAGAGGCCCGCGATGAGGGTGGTGTCGTCGTCGAGCGAGAGTCGGAAGAGGCGCTGCGGTAGTTCGGCGAGGACCGTCGCGCCGAGGACTTGGTCGCCTTGCGTTGGCATCGCGACGTCCACCCCCCGGACTCCGAGGAGGGCGGATAGTAGGTGTGTGCCTCCGGGAAGTCCATAGGCCCCGTGTGCTTGGTCGTGGGGATCAGGGCCTCCCCCCGCCATGAGAATTCCCCGTGAGGTGGCGGGGGGTTGCGTCCGGAGCGACCCCGGGGAGCCCCGACCTGATCATCTTAGGCGCGGCCGGGCGGACGTCGGGTTGGGGTCCGCGGACCCGCGGTGATCCGCACGAACTCCGCGTGTACAAGGTTTGGCTATACTCGTTGACAAGCCTTGTTCAACGAGCCACGATCTCGCCCAGGAGAACGACGATGCCGTCCACGACCTCCAACGCCCCCGCGACGCCGAACCGTCGGACCCTCGCCGCTGCCCGCCGGGACCCGGCCCTGGGCAGCTACCTCACCCAGCTCGACGCCATCGCCCTGCTCCGGGGCGAGAAGGAGACCGAGGCCGCGATGCGGCTGCGTGGGCTCAAGTGCCAGTACTGGCGGCGGCTGTTCGCGGTCCGCCCCCTGGCCGCGGCCCTGCTCCCAGTCGTCGAGGCCCGCCTCCCCGCCGAGTCCGTCGCGCTCGCCCGCGCGGTGCTCGACCGCGCTGCGGGGGAGCACGACGAGGGCCGCCAGGCCACCCTCGTCGATGCGCTCGTGGACGCCGATCCCGCGTGCGCCCTGGCCGACCGGATCGCGGCGGACGTCCACGCCCTCGCCAACGGCGGCGAGACGAGCTGCCTCAGCCTCGCCCGTCGCCCCCGCCGCGACGCGCTGCGCCAGCACAGCGCGCAGCTCACCTCGTGCCGCGCCGCATGGGCGGCCGCGCGCAACGAGTTCATCGCCGCCAACCTGCGGCTCGTCGTCACGATGGCCCACCGCTACCAGTCGAACGGCCGGCTCTCGCTGCCCGACCTCATCCAGGAGGGCAACCTCGGTCTGATGACCGCGGTGGATCGCTTCGATCCGCGCCGCGGGTTCCGCTTCTCGACGTACGGGGCGTGGTGGATCCGACACGCGATCAGCCGCGCGCTGTCGGACACCGGTCGCACCGTGCGACTGCCGGTCCACGTGATCGAGCTGCAGCTCAAGCTCGCCAAGCACCGCCGCGCATTCGAGCAGCTCCACCAGCGCACGCCCGACGCCGCAGAGCTCGCCGAGGCGAGCGGCGTGAGCGTCGACCACGTCGAGCGCCTCGATCGGGTGCTGCGCGACCAGGCGTCGAGCTTCCCCGACGACGACGACCCGAACCGCACGCGTCCGCTCGAGGCGATCACCGACGCGACCGACGACACCGGGAACCTCATGCATCACTGGCGCCTGCAGGACGAGCTGACGGCCGCGCTCGGCGAGCTCAAGCCCACGGAGCTCGACATCCTGCGCAAGCGCTTCGGCCTCGATGGCGATGAAGCCCTCACGCTCCGCGAGGTCGGCGAGCGCTACTCGCTGTCGCGCGAGCGCATCCGTCAGCTGCAGGAGGCCGCGCTCGCGACCCTGCGACGGGCGCTCGAGCGCGGCGGCTTCGAGCGATCCGACGCGCTCGACGCTCCAGGCGCTTGACGCTCCCGCCTCACAGCACCGCGAGGATGCGAGCGTACACCTCGTCGGGCTCGCCGACGCCGTCGACGGCGACGACGATGCCCTTCGACTGGTAGCGAGCGATCACCGGTCGCGTCTCCTGTTCGAACTTCGACAGGCGCGAGCGGACCTTCTCCGCGGTGTCGTCGCTGCGCTGGTACAACGCCTCGCCGGTCACGTCGCAGACGCCTTCGACCTTCGGCGGGCTGTACTTCACGTGGTAGACGTGCCCCGACGGGGACATGCGCCGGCCCGTGATGCGCTCCTCGATGAGCGAGAACGGCACCTGGATGTCGATGACCTTGTCGATCGCCACGGCGGCGTCGAGCGCCTCTGCCTGCGGCAGCGTGCGTGGGAATCCGTCCAGGATGAAGCCGGCGGCGGCCTCGGGGCCGTCGAGCGCCAGGCGGAGCAGATCGATCACCAGCGAGTCGGGCACCAGCCCACCCTCGTCCATGTAGCCCTTGGCCTTGCGGCCGAGCTCGCTGCCAGCTGCCACCGCAGCGCGCAGCAGATCGCCGGTGCTGATGTGGGCGAGACCGAACTGGTCCTTGAGGCGCTTGGCCTGCGTGCCCTTGCCGGATCCGGGTGCCCCGATGAGGATGAGTCCCTTGCGCTCGCCCATGTGGCAGGAGACTAGGACGCAACCCCGCCTGCGGCAACCCGAGAGGTCGACGCAGGACTACCCGCGTCGGCCGCGGATCCGCGGGCCCTTGGGTCCCGCGAAGCCCTCGTAGGAGCGCGTCACCAGGTGGCTCTCGATCTGCTGGGCCGTGTCGAGCGCGACGCCGACCACGATGAGCAGCGAGGTCCCGCCGTACTGGAACGGAACGTCGAACCGGCTCTGCAGGAACTGCGGCAGGATGCAGACCGCCGAGATGTACCAGGCACCGACGAAGGTCAGCCGGCCGAGCACGAAGTCGATGTACTCGGCGGTGCGCTTGCCGGGTCGGATGCCGGGGATCGAGGCGTTCTGCTTCTTCAGGCTGTCGGCGACGTCGGTCGGGTTGAACTGGATCGCCGTGTAGAAGTAGCAAAAGAAGATGATGAGACCGACGTAGACGGTGACATACAGCCAGCCGTCGTACCGCAGCGCCCCGGAGAGCTTCTGCAGCCACTCGCTCTGGGTCATGCCGGCGATCTGGTTGGGGAACATCAGGATCGACGACGCGAAGATCGGCGGGATGACGCCGGCGGAGTTGATGCGCAGCGGCAGGTAGTTGGCGTTGCCGCCGAACATGCGCCGGCCGACGACGCGCTTGGCGTACTGCACCTGGACCCGTCGCTGGCCCCGCTCCATCACGATGACGAAGGCGATGACCGCGATCGCCATCGCGAACAGCACCGCGAGCGTCATGGGCCCGAAGTTGTCCGGATCGTCCTGGGTCTTCTGCAGCAGCTGATAGATGGCCAGGGGCAGGTTGGCGATGATGCCGGCGAAGATGATGAGCGAGATCCCGTTGCCGATGCCGCGCTCGGTGATCTGCTCGCCGAGCCACATCAGGAAGATCGTGCCGCCGGTCAGCGTCAGCACGGTCATCACCTCGAAGCCGAGGCCTGGGTCGATGACGAGCTGCTGGCCCGCCGTGTTCTGCGACTCCAGCCAGCTGGCCATGAAGTAGCCCTGCACGAACGCGAGACCCACCGTGCCGTAGCGGCTGTACTGGTTGATCTTGCGCCGACCGGTCTCGCCCTCTTTGCTCAGCTGCTCGAGCCGTGGCACGACCACGGTCATGAGCTGCATGATGATGCTCGCGCTGATGTACGGCATGATGCCGAGCGCGAAGACCGACAGCTGCTCGAGGGCGCCGCCCGAGAACATGCTGAAGTAGTCGAGGAACCCGCCCTGGTCTTGGTTGACGATGTCCGACATGACCTTGCGGTCGACGCCGGGCACGGCGATGTAGACACCGAGGCGGTAGACCGCCAGCATCGCGAGCGTGAACCCCAGCCGCTTGCGCAGCTCGGGCAGTTTGAAGATGTTGACGATGACGCTCATGACGACGGCAAGCCGGGGAGCTCGGGCCCCCCTCGGGGCGGCGACCATACCTTAGGCCGGGCGGGCCCGCATCTGACGGGCGGGGGGCGGTCCGGCGGGGGCGGAACCGGCCGCGACGCGCGCACGGGCGCCTTGGGCCGACACCGCCCCGACCCCGCGCCACGCCGGTCCACCCCGGTCGCGCAAGCGGTCCGCGTCGATCCAGGCCCCGCGGGAGATCCGTCGGCTCGCGTAGGCGGGCCTGCGTACGCGGCGTGGAACGCCCGGCGCCCGGCCGGACCCCGCCCCTACGCTGTCCGGACATGCGCGTCCCCCCATCGCTCGTCGTCGCCGTCGGTTGCCTCGTCCCCGCGCTCGCCTCGGCCGAGCCCCCGCTGCACCTGCCGTGGACCTGCGACGACGTCTACGCGGTGACCAACGGCCACAACACGTCGTCACACACCGGCAACGACGCGCATGCCTGGGACTTCGGCCTCGCGGTCGGGACCCCGGTCCGCGCGCCCGCCGACGGCGTCGTGCGACTCGTGAAGATGAACTCGTCGCAGGGCGGCTGCGACGGCGCCTACGCGAACGATGCCAACTACGTGGTGCTCGACTTCGGCGACGGCACCGAGGCACTGCTCATGCACCTGCAGCACGACAGCTCGGAGCTCCAGGTCGGCGACGTGGTGCGGCAGGGTGACGTGGTCGGCAAGGTCGGGCTGACCGGCTGGGTGTGCGGCGCCCATCTGCACTTCCAGATCCAGTCCACCTGCGACTCGTGGTGGTGTCAGAGCAAGCCCGCCCTGTTCGTCGACGTCGGCGATCCCGCCGAGGGCGTCCCGCTCGAGAGCAACAACTGTCCGGTGGCCGAGCCCTGCGCCGCGACGCTCGACGGCACGACGACGACCATCGACGATGCGGACGCCCGCTGCTTCACCAAGATCTCGAGCTGGTTCTGGCCCGCCGACGGCGGCTGGGAGGACGGGCATCTGTACACGTGGGCAAACGACGGCGCCGAGCCCGACACGCTGGGGCGTTGGGACTTCGGCGTCGACGTGCCCGGTCGCTATCGACTCGAGGCGTACGTGCCCGGCACGCCGGTCGGGAGCCAACAAGCCCGCTACGAGATCCACACCGGAGCCGAGGTGATTGCCCTGCCGCCCGTCGATCAGTCGGCGCACGAAGGCTGGGTCGACCTCGGCGCCCACGAGCTCGTTGCCGGCGACGAGCACTGGGTGCGTCTGGCCGACAACACCGGCGAGCCGCGCGATCTCGATCGAGAGGTCGCCTTCGATGCGATCCGTTGGCAGTGGGAGCCAGAGGCGAGCGGCACCGAAGGCGGCGACAGCTCGGACGGCGACGACGACCCCACGCCCACCACCAGCGACGGCGGCGAGGTCGGCGGCGACGCTCCGCCGGCGACGAGCGGCGGCCTCGACGACGGCGGTCCGTCGCTGCCGCCGGGGTCTGCCCAGGACGACGCGGGTGGAGGCTGCTCGACCGCGGCGCCGCGCGGCACCCTCGCGCTCTTCGTCCCCGTGCTCGTCGCACTCGGGCGACGACGACGATCGTCGCGCTCCCGTCGCACCGGGCCATAGCGCACGGAGGCTGCACGCGATCGCGACGCCGCGTGCCACGGCGCCCGCACGCACGACGCAGGAACCGCAACTCACGTCGTACGGCCACGTACGCGGCCCTCGCCGCAATCGGCGTGCTACACCGGGACCATGCCAGTTCCCTACGGTTGCACCGACCGATGGGCGGCCCGAGCGGGCCCGCCGATCTCGACGCTCGCGGCGATGGTGCGGGCATGAGCCCCGAACAACTGCAGGGTCAGCTCGCCGAGCTCGAGGCCGAGATCGAAGATCTCCGGTCCGAGCTCCAGCGCAAGGACGATCTCCTCGCGACGTTGGGCCACGAGTTCCGCAACCCCCTCGGGCCGATCCGCGCCGCCGTCGAGCTGTGGCGGCACCACGGCGCCGCCCTGACCGACGAGCAACGACAGCGCACGGTGGAGGTCGTCGGCCGACAGGCCGACCACCTCGCGCACCTCGTGGACGATCTCCTGGACGTCTCCCGCGTGAACCCGGGAAGGATCCGCCTGCGCCGCAGCGCGCTGGATCTGCGAGAGATCCTCGAGCAGTCGCACGACGCGGTCCGAGGGAAGGCCCAGCTGCACCGGCTCACGATCTCGCTCCCGCCCGAGCCGGTCCCGATCCAAGGCGATGCCGTGCGACTGCGACAGGTGTTCGTGAACCTCCTCGACAACGCGGTGAAGTTCACCCAGCGCGGCCGCGGCGTCACCGTGCGCGTCAGCGCAGACTCCGAACGCGCCCTCGTGACGGTGAGCGACGAGGGGGTCGGCATCGACCCCGCGCGGCAGGCCGGGATCTTCGGGCCGCCGGCGCGCCCAGAGCACGCGGACCAGCCCCACGCGCTCGGCCTCGCATCGGTGCGACAGCTCGTCGAGCTCCACCGCGGATCGGTCTCGGCGCGCAGCGACGGCATCGGTCGCGGCAGCGAGTTCACGGTCTCGCTCCCGCTGGCAGGCAAGGCTGCGCCATCGCTCCACGGTCGCGAGGCGGCCCCCGCCGCGCAGATCCACCTCCTGCTCGTCGACGACAACGTCGACGGGGCGCGGATGCTGGGCCACCTGCTCGAGGTCCACGGGTACCGCATCTCGCTGGCGTTCGACGGCGCAGGCGCGATCGAAGCGTTCGGCCGACTGCGCCCCGATGCGGTCCTGCTCGACCTCGGTCTGCCCGACATCGACGGCCTCGAGGTCGCCCGCCACATGCGTCTGCAGTGGCCCGGCGTGCACCTGATCGCCGTGACGGGCCACGGCGACGAGCACGTCCGCAGCCTCGTCCGCGAGACGGGCTTCGCCGCGCATCTCTTGAAGCCGGTGGACATCGACGCCCTACGCCGCACGCTCGACAAGGTCGGCGCGACCCGTCGCTGACGCGAGAATGCCGGGCCTCCCTCGCGGGAAGTCCGGCATCCTGACTCCACGGCAACGCGCCTTGCGGCGCCCTGCCCTACGCCTCGAGCAGCTCGACGCTGCCGCCGGCGGCCTCGAGCTTCGACTTCGCGGTCTCGCTGCAGGCGTGGACCTTCACCTTGACCGCGGTCTTGATGTCGCCCGTGCCGAGCAGCTTGATGAGCTTCGCGCGCTTGGGGATCAGCCCCTTGGCGCGCAGGGTCTCGAGCGAGACCTCCTCGCCCGCGGCGTACTGGCCCTCGATCAACGCGAGGTTGACGGCCTGGTACTCGACGCGGAAGATGTTCACGAAGCCGCGCTTGGGCACGCGGCGATGGATCGGGTTCTGGCCGCCCTCGAAGCCGGGGCGCGTGGGCTGACGGCGAGCCATCTGGCCCTTCATGCCGCGACCCGAGGTCTTGCCCTTGCCCGAGCCGATACCACGGCCGACGCGCTTCATCTTGTGACGCGCGCCCTTGGGCGGCTTGAGGGTATGCAGTGTCGTTCCCATGATGCTCCCTATTCCACGGGCTCGACGGCGACCAAGTGCTGAACCTTGCGGATCATGCCTCGGATCGACTCGTTGTCCGGGTGGACCTTCGTGCTGTTGAGCTTGTTGAGGCCGAGCCCCTTGACCGTGCGCTTCTGGGTCTCGGCGCGGTCGATCGGGCTGCGGACCAGGGTGACCTTGAGTCTCAGTGCCATGGTGCGTCCTAGCCTTCCGAGATCGCCGCGACGGTCATGCCACGCTTGACGGCGATCTGCTCCGGGCTGCGGAGCTGCTTCAGCGCCTGCATCGTCGCGTGGATGACGTTGAGCGGGTTGTTGCTGCCGATGCACTTGCTCAGCACGTCGTGGATGCCCGCGCACTCGACGACGGCGCGCACCGGACCACCCGCGATCACGCCGGTACCGGCGCTGGCGGGGCGGAGCAGGACCTGACCCGCGCCGTGGTTGCCGATGACGTCGTGCGGGATCGTGGTGCCCGAGAGCGGGACCTCGAAGAGGCTGCGGCGCGCGTAGTCCGTGGCCTTGCGGATGGCCTCGGGGACCTCCTTGGCCTTGCCGTAGCCCATGCCGACCTTGCCGTGCTCGTCGCCGACCACGACCACCGCGGTGAACGAGAAGTTGCGGCCGCCCTTGACGACCTTGGCCACGCGGTTGATGAACACCACGCGGTCGACGAGGTCACTGTTGCCCTCGCCGTCGTCGTTGTTGTTGTTCCGGCGGTTGTCGGAATCTCGTCGGGAATGCGCCATGATCAGAACTCCAGCCCTGCTTCGCGTGCGGCGGCGGCCAGCGCACTGATGCGGCCGTGGTAAGCGTAACCGTTGCGGTCGAACACGACCTTGGTGATGCCGGCGCTCTTGCAAGCGTTGGCGATCGCGGCGCCGATGACCTTCGCTTCGCCGGTCTTGTCCTGACCTTCGAGCTTGGCCTTGACCTCTTTGGTCAGGGTCGACACCGCCGCCAACGACACCGAACGGCTGTCGTCGACGACCTGCACGTAGATGTGCTTGTTGCTGCGGAAGACGGTCATGCGCGGCCGCTCCGACGTACCCAACACGCGCACGCGAACTCGCTGCTTGCGCCGGAGCCTCTGCTCGATTGCTTTGGTCGTCATGGGGGAACCTACTTCTTGCCGCGCTTGCCCTCTTTACGGAGGATCGTTTCTTCGGCGTACTTGACGCCCTTGCCCTTGTACGGCTCCGGCGGACGGAATCCGCGGATGTCCGACGCAACCTGCCCGAGCGCGACGCGATCGGAGCCGCTGAGGATCACCTTGTTGTCCTTGGTGACCTCGGCCTTCACGCCCTCGGGCAGCTGGTAGCTGACACCGTGGGAGTAGCCGAGAGTCAGCTCGACGACCTGGCCCTTGACCGCAGCGCGGTAACCGACGCCGATGATCTCGAGCTCCCGGGTGAACCCGGTGGAGACCCCGGTGATGAGGTTCGCGACACGGGCGCGGACCATGCCGTGCATCGCCCGCGCGCGGTTGTCGTTGCCCGCGCGTTTGAAGACGAGCCGGCCATCGGCCTGCTCCATCGTCACGCCGTCGGGGATGTCGAAGCTCAGGGTGCCCTTGGGCCCCTTGGCCGACACGGTGCGGCCCACGGTCGTCAGGGTGACGCCCTTGGGCACGGCAACGGGTGCATTTCCGATTCGACTCATGGCGGTGTTCTCTCTGTTCGGTCTGTGGTCCGAGCTGGACTCACCAGATGCTGCACACCAGTTCGCCGCCCACGCCGGCCTTGCGCGCGGCTCGGTCGGTCATCATGCCGCGGCTGGTCGAGACGATCAGGATGCCGAGGCCGTTGCGGATCTTCGGGATTTCGGTGTGGGCAGCGTAGCGCCGCTGGCCGGGCCGGCTGATGCGCTGGATACCCTCGATCGCGGACTGGCCGTCGTGCCAGCGCAGCTTGATCTCGATGGCGCCCTGGGGACCTTCGTCCTTCCAGCTCGCCTCCTCGATGTACCCCTCGTCGCGGAGTATTTCCGCCAGGCGGAGCTTGAGCTTGCTGCCCGGCATGGTCAGCGTGCGGTGATTCGCAGACACCGCGTTGCGGATCCGCGAGAGCATGTCGGCAATGGGATCGGTCATGGACATGGTGCGAACCCTCCTGTTCAGGCGGCGCGGAACGGAACGCCGAGGTGGGTGAGCAGCGCGCGACCCTCTTCGTCGGTGCGTGCGCTGGTGTGGATGCAGACGTTCATGCCGGGGACCTTCTCGAGCTTGTCGATGTCGACCTCGGGGAAGATGAGCAGCTCCTTGACCCCCATGGTGAAGTTGCCGCGGCCATCGAAGCCCTTGCCGCCGACGCCGCGGAAGTCGCGGGTACGGGGCAGCGCGATCGAGACGAAGCGATCGAAGAACTCCCACATCCGCGGGCCGCGGAGGGTGACCATACAGCCGATCTTCTGCCCTTCGCGGAGCTTGAAGGTGGCGATGGACTTGCGGGCCCGGGTGACCACCGGGCGCTGACCCGAGATGTTGCCGAGGGCCTCGAACGCCTGCTCGAGGAGCTTGGGCACCTTGAGGGCCTCACCGAGGCCGATGTTCAAGGTGATCTTCTCGAGCTTCGGGATCTCCATGGAGTTCCCGTAGTTGAACTCCTTCGCCAGGGACTCGCGCACGACGGTCTGGTACTTGACCAGCAGTCGCGGCTTCGCGATGCCTGCCCGACGATTGGGCTCTTCCATCGGGTTGCGGAACTTGTAGGCGAAGCCAACGTCCTTCTTCTTCTTGTTGGCGCCGCCGGCTCCACCCGCTGCTTTTGCTTTTGCTTCGGCCATGGTGGTCGTTCCTACTTGTCGATCTGCTCACCCGACTTGACCGCCACGCGAACGTGTCGGCCGTCGGCCAGGATGGACATCCGAACGCGGGTGGGTTCGCCGGTCTTGGGATCGGCGAGCATCACGTTCGACAGGTGAATCGGGTACTCGCGCTTCACCCGGCCACCCTGCGGGTTGGCCTGGTTGGGCTTGATGTGCTTGGTGCGGATGTTGACGCCCTCGATGACCACGCGGTCCTCCTTGGGCACGACCCGCAGCACGCGCCCGCGCGTGCCCTTCTCTTTACCGGCGATCACCACGACGGAGTCGCCTTGCCGTACGCGCGCAGCCATCAGAGCACCTCCGGCGCGAGGCTGATGATCTTGAGGAACTTCTTGGCCCGGAGCTCGCGCGCGACGGGTCCGAAGATGCGGGTGCCGATCGGCTGCTTCTGGGCATCGATGAGCACGGCGCTGTTGGTGTCGAAGCGGATCACGCTGCCATCGGAGCGGCGCAGACCCTTCTTCACGCGGACGACGACGGCCTTCATGACCGAGCCGCGCTTGACCTTGCTGTTGGGCAGGGCGTCGCGGATCGAGACCACGATGACGTCTCCGACCGAGGCGTAGCGGCGCTTGGAGCCGCCGAGGACCTTGATGCAGAAGACCCTGCGCGCGCCGGAGTTGTCGGCGACGTCGAGGACGGATTCGACCTGGATCATACGGCCTCTGCCTTCTCCAGCACGGTCTGGAGCCGCCACCGCTTGTCGCGGGAGATCGGGCTGCACTCGACGATCTGCACGCGGTCACCGATCTGGGCCTCGTTGCGCTCGTCGTGCGCCTTGTAGCGCTTGCGCTCGTTCACGTACTTCTTGTACTTCGAGTGCTTGAAGCGCCGGGTGACCTGCACGACGCAGGTCTTGTCCATCTTGTTCGACACCACGGTGCCGACCAGCTGACGCTTGCGGCGCTCGACGCCGGCCGTCTCTTGTTGCTCGGTGCTCATGCGGCCCCCTGATTCTCGGTCGGCACGAGACCCAGGGCGCGCTCGCCCTGGATCGTCTTGATGCGCGCGATGTCCCGCTTGAGCTTCCCGAGCTGGCTGCTGTTGCGCATCCGCTGGGTGGCCCGGGCGATGCTCAGCTTGATCAGCTGGTCGCGCAGGTCCTTCTCGAGCGTGACGAGTTCCTCGTCGTTCTTGTCGCGGAGTTCGGAGGGTTTCACAGCGCCGCCTCCCTCTTGATGACGCGGGTGTTGACCGGCAGCTTGTGGTGCGCGCGGTGGAAGGCCTCGCGGGCGAGCTCCTCGGTGATGCCCTCGAGCTCGTAGATGACCCGACCGGGGCGGACGACCGCGACCCAGTACTCGGGACCGCCCTTGCCCTTACCCATGCGGGTTTCGGCGGGCTTCTTCGAGACCGGCTTGTCGGGGAAGACCCGGACGTAGAGCTTGCCGCCGCGCTTGATGTGGCGGTTGATGGCGACACGGGCGGCCTCGATCTGACGCGAGGTCAGCCAGCCGCACGTGGTGGCCTGGAGGCCGAAGTCTCCGAAGTCGACGGTGTCGCCGCCCTTGGCGCGACCCGCCATCCGGCCCTTGAAGACCTTGCGGAACTTGACGCGTGATGGAGTCAGCATGACTTACTCACCTGTCTCGGCTCTGGGGGTGCGGGAATCGGTCGGTCGCCCCGATGCCCTGGCGGTGGTCATAGACCTCGCCCTTGAAGATCCAGCACTTCACGCCGATGGAGCCGGCCTTGGTGCGGGCCTCGGTGAAGCCGTAGTCGATGTCGGCGCGCAGCGTGTGGAGCGGGATGCGGCCCTCGCGGTACCACTCGCGCCGGCACATCTCGGCGCCGCCGAGGCGACCGGCCGCGTTGACGCGGATGCCCTTGGCGCCGAACTTGATGGCGGTCTGCATCGCGCGCTTGAGGGCGCGACGGAAGGCGATGCGTCGCTCGAGCTGCTGGGCGATGTTCTCGGCCACGAGCTGCGCGTTGACCTCGGCCTTGCGCACCTCCTGGATGTTGATGAACACCTCGGACTGCGTCAGCTTCTGGACGTCCTTCTTGAGCTGCTCGACGCCGGCGCCACGCTTACCGATGATGATCCCGGGGCGCGCGGAGAAGATGTTGATCTTCACCTTGTTCGCGGCGCGCTCGATCGTGATCTCGCTGATGCTCGCGGCGTTCAGCTTGTTCTTGAGGTAGCGACGCAGCCGCAGGTCCTCGTGGAGCCACTGCCGATAGCGCTGGCTCTCGAACCACTTGCTGTTCCAGGTCTTGACGATTCCGAGGCGGAATCCGATCGGATGTGTTTTCTGACCCATCGAAGGTAATCCTCGTGCAGGCGCGGCCTCAGCCGGCGACAGCGGCCTCGGCGACCTCCACGAACACGTGGCTGGTCTTCTTGTTGATGCGATTGGCGCGGCCCATGGCGCGGGGGCGCCAGCGCTTGAGCGTGGGGCCCTGGTCGACCAGGACGGTGCGGACGACGAGCTTGTCGACGTCGGAGTTGCCCTTGTCCTCGGCGTTGGCCACGGCCGACACCAGGAGCTTGAAGAACTCGCGGCTGCCCGACTTGTTCATGAACCGCAGCGAGTTGATCGCCGAGGTCACGGGCATCCCGCGGAGCATCTTCGCCAGGACCCGCAGCTTGCGGGGGGCGATGCGAAGGTTCGAGAGGCGTGCGGTCGACATTAGCGGTCGCCCTTCTTCGCCTTGCGATCCGCGGCGTGGCCGCGGAAGGTCCGCGTCGGCGCGAACTCGCCGAGCTTGTGACCGACCATGTTCTCGGTCACGTACACGGGGATGAACTTGTTGCCGTTGTGGACCATGAGGTTGGCCCCCACGAACTGCGGCAAGATGGTGGAGCGTCGCGACCAGGTCTTGATCGCACGACGCTGTTTCTCTCCAGCGGTCGCCTCCACCTTCACGAGCAGGTGGTCGTCGACGAACGGGCCTTTGCGTACCGAACGGGGCATGGTGAGCTCCTAATTCCTACTTGGCGCGGCGAGAGACGCGGAAGACGTCCGTGCGCTTGTTGTTGCGGGTACGCAGGCCCTTGGTCTGCTTGCCCCACGGCGAGCGCGGGTGACCGCCGCCCGAGGTACGGCCTTCGCCGCCGCCCATCGGGTGATCGACCGGGTTCATGGTGACGCCACGGTTGTGCGGGCGACGACCGAGCCAGCGGGTGCGGCCGGCCTTGCCGATGCTGATGTTGGTGTGCTCGCTGTTCGACAGCGTGCCGATGCTCGCGCGGCAGTCGGCGTGCACCTTGCGGAGCTCGCCCGACGGCAGGCGGACCAGCGCCCAGTCACCGTCGCGCGCCATCAGGCGGGCGACGCCACCGGCGGCGCGGACCATCTGCCCGCCGCGACCGACCTTGAGCTCCACGTTGTGGATCTCGGTGCCGGCCGGCATGGCGCGCAGCGGCAGCGCGTTGCCGGGGGTGATGTCGGCCTTGGCCGAGGCGACGATCGTCTGACCGACCTCGAGACCCGCCGGCGCCAGGATGTAGCGCTTCTCGCCGTCGGTGTAGTGCACCAGGGCGATGCGGGCCGAGCGGTTCGGGTCGTACTCGATCGTGGCGATCTTGCCCGGCACGCCGAACTTGTCGCGCTTGAAGTCGATCTCGCGATAGAGCCGCTTGTGACCACCGCCGCGGAAGCGCGAGGTGATGCGGCCGCCGTTGTTGCGGCCCTGGCTGCGGTGGCGGAATCCGGTGAGCGCCTTGTGGGGCGTCTCGGCGGTCACATCCGCCTTGTCGCTCACCGTCATGGTGCGGCGACCGGGCGATGTCGGCTTGTACTTCTTGATTCCCATGGCCTCAGCTCTCCTCGCCGTACAGGTCGATGGAGTCCTCGTGGTGCAGGGTCACGATGGCCTTCTTCCACGACGGCTTGCGGCCGTAGTAGCGGCCCACGCGACGCAGGTCGGAGCGCACCACCTGGGTGCGGACGGCCTGGACGCGAACGCCGAAGACCATCTCGACGGCGGCTCGGATCGCGATCTTGTTCGCGTCCTTGTGGACCTCGAAGACGTACTGGTTCTTGGCGGCGACCAGGTCGTTGCTCTTCTCGGTGACGACCGGCCGGACGATGATTTGATGCGGCGTGATCACGAGGCTCCTCCGGCGGCGGCGGCCGTGCGGGTCGGCACGGTCTTGAGCAGGCGCGCCTCGAGCTCACGGATGACGCCCTCGGCGATCACGAGCTTGGGGTAGCGCAGGATGTCGTAGACATTGAGGCCGCGGATGTCGAGGAAGTCCGACTGCGCGAGGTTGGCGGCCGTGCGGCGCAGCCAGCTGTTCTCGCCGCTGTCGACCAGCAGAGCGCGCGGCGCCTTGATGGCCTCGAGGCCCTTCGCGAGCAGCTTGGTCTTCGGCGCCTCGCCGTTGAACTCCTTCACGATCAACAGGTCGCCGGCCTTGGCCCGCAGCGACAGCACCGAGCGCAGGGCGCCGGCCATCGTCTTCTTGTTGACGTGCAGGATGTACAAGTGCGGCACGGGGCCGTGGACTCGACCACCCTTGGGGTACAGGTTGGTGCGCTTGCTGCCGTGGCGCGCGCCGCCCGAGCCCTTCTGCTTGATGTACTTGTCCTTGGTGAGGTTGACCTCCGAGCGGCCCTTCACCTTGTGCGTGCCGCGACGCTTGGCGGCGCGTTGCGAGCGAACGACCTCCCAGAGGAGATGCTCCCGGACCTCGCCGCCGAAGACGGCGTCGTCGAGGTCGATGGAGCCGGTCGTGTTGCCCGAGAGATCGATGACAGAAAGCTTCGCCATGGCGGGTGCGTCCTTCGGCCTCAGGTCTTGATCTCGACGTCGACACCGGCCGAGAGGTCCAGCTTCATCAACGCGTCGAGGGTCTGCTTGTTGGGCTCGAGGATGTCGAGCAGCCGCTTGTGGGTCCGGATCTCGAACTGCTCACGCGACTTCTTGTCGATGAACGGCCCGCGGAGCACCGTGTACTTGTTGATCTTGGTCGGAAGCGGGATCGGGCCGGCCACCGTCGCACCCGTGCGCCGCGCCGTGTCGGCGATCTCGCGCGCCGACTGGTCGAGGAGCTTGTGGTCGTAGGCCTTGAGGCGGATCCGGATCTTGAGGTTTTCCATCGGAGAGGCTCCCTAGGAACGGGCGAGCAGAGCGAAGGTCAAGTCAAGGCAAGGGAGAAGACGAAGCAGCCGACCGCGGGGTCCGGGGTCGGCTGCTTCGGGGAGCACTACTTGAGGATCTTCGTCACGACGCCGGCGCCGACGGTCTTGCCGCCCTCGCGGATCGCGAACTTGACGCCCTCTTCGCAGGCGATCGTGCTGATGAGCTCGACCTCGACCTCGATGTTGTCACCGGGCATCACCATCTCCACGCCTTCGGGGAGCTTGATGTTGCCGGTCACGTCGGTGGTGCGGAAGTAGAACTGCGGGCGGTAGCCCTTGAAGAACGGAGTGTGGCGACCACCCTCCTCCTTCTTGAGGACGTACACCTGCGCCATGAAGTTGGCGTGGGGGGTGATCGAGCCGGGCTTGCAGAGCACCTGGCCACGCTCGACGTCCTCACGCTTCACACCGCGGAGCAGGAGCCCGACGTTGTCGCCGGCCTGACCCTGGTCGAGCAGCTTGCGGAACATCTCGACGCCCGTGATGGTCGTCTTGACGGTGTCCTTGAGGCCGACGATCTCGACCTCTTCGCTGACCTTGATGATGCCGCGCTCGATACGACCGGTGGCGACCGTGCCACGACCGGAGATCGTGAACACGTCCTCGACCGGCATCAGGAACGGCTTGTCCAGCTCGCGGACCGGCTGTGGGATCCAGCTGTCGCACGCCGTCATGAGCTCGAAGATGCACTTGGCATCCTCGTGGTCCCAGTTGGGCGCGTTGAGGGCCTTGAGGGCCGAGCCACGCACGATCGGGGCGTTGGCGCCGTCGTAGTCGTACTTGGACAGCAGGTCACGGAGCTCCTCCTCGACCAGCTCGAGCATGTCGACGTCGTCGACCATGTCGCACTTGTTGAGGAAGATGACGATCTTCGGGATGCCGACCTGCTTGCCGAGCAGCACGTGCTCGCGGGTCTGCGGCATGGGGCCGTCGGTCGCGGCGACCACCAGGATTGCGCCGTCCATCTGGGCGGCACCGGTGATCATGTTCTTGATGTAGTCGGCGTGGCCGGGACAGTCGACGTGCGCGTAGTGGCGCGCCTCGGAGTTGTACTCCACGTGCGCCGTCGAGATCGTGATGCCGCGGGCGCGCTCTTCGGGCGCCTTGTCGATCTGATCGAAGGGAATGGCGGCAGCCCAACCGCGCGATGCGAGCACCTTCGTGATCGCGGCGGTGAGCGTGGTCTTTCCGTGATCCACGTGCCCGATGGTGCCGATGTTCACGTGGGGCTTGTCGCGGATGAACTTTTCCTTCGCCATGGTCTGATTCCTCTTAGTCCTGGTTTCGTCTCGTTGAACTCGTGGCTGAGAACTGTCGGGCGGGGCCGTCGTCGGGCCCGAGAAATCGGGGGACGACGGAGGGCCCGCAAACCGCTCGATCCAGATCCACACGCGAAGCGGGGATTGGGTGTCGCTCGGTCGGGGCCGCACCGACGGTCGCGCTTGGGCGGGTCCGTCGGCCGAGGCGCCGCCTACCGCACCGGTGGGTGCAGTGTCGCGGCGCATGAGAGCTGGGTAGCGCGTCGTGTGGGCTCGGTGCCTCGTCTCCCTGACGGTCGGGTCGCTCGCTCCGGTTCGGGGACTCCGACTCGGGGCGGGCTTCTATAGCCGAAGCCGGGCAACGATCGCAAGCAGGGGGGTCGGGTCGAAACGACGATGTGTGCGGGCGTGCGCGTGACCGGACGCACAAATCGACCCTGCACCCGGGATTCGGGGCGTCACGGGGGGCGCGGCGCGAACGCGCGACCCCTCAGCCCTTGGGCTGGAGCGTCACCTGGAGGCGTGAGGTGTCGTAGCCCTGCGCGACGAGCCGCTCGAGGATGCCCGCGTAGACGCTCGGATCGAGGGTCGGCGTCCGCGACAGGATCCACAGGTACTCGCGGCTGGGGTGCCCCACGACGGCGTACTCGTACTCCGCCCCGAGGTCGATGATCCAGTAATCGCCCCAGAACGGGCGGAAGAAGCTGACCTCGAGCTTCGCGTTGGTGCTCGCATCGACGACGCGGGCGCGGCCCTTCGCGCGATCGAGCTTCCCGTCGAGCGTGTGCTTGCGGCACTGGTTCTCGACGCGGATCTCCCCGTCGTCGTCGCCGTCGCCGTCGAGGCTGTACGTCGCCTGCGTCGCGGTGCAGTCGCGCTGGAATCGCTGCGGGTACGAGGCGATCTCGAACCACGTGCCGAGGTAGCGATCGAGGTCGACGTTCGCGACGGTGCGCAGCGGCGGCGCGGTGGATTCTTCGACGGAACGGCCCGCACAGGCCGAGAGCAGCAGGAACGCGAGGGCGACGCGGCGCATCGCGGGGAGTCTGCGCCACGGCGGGGGGTTGTCGAGGAGGCGGGATCTCGCCGGTTCACATGAACCGGACGAACAACCCCATCGACCACACGAAGCCGTGCATGCGCACGTCCCCGAGCGACGTCCCCTGCGTCGAGATCGCGTCGTCCGCCACGTCGGGCCGCGGGCGCAGGCGCAGCTTCGTCCCCGCGCCGTAGCCCATCATCACGTTCACGCCGCCGGTGACCCGCGCCGCGCCGCGCGGGCGCAGCCACGCCTTGGGCAGGTACACCGAGACGCCGGCCTTGGCCGCGAAGGTGCCGAGGACGCGGTGCGAGGTGGTGTCGCGGTCGTTCGAGTCGACGCGCGCGCGCACGAACTGGGGCCCGCCCTCGAGCGCGGCGACGACGTCGATGCCCTCGACGAGGACGACCGAGGCGCGGACGCTCGCGATCGCGGCGTGGGCCCGCACGCCCGTCGACAGCGCGCCGTCGTACGGATCCGCAGCGCCGGCCTGGTGGCCGTACTGCAGGCCGCCGCCGAGGAACAGCGGGCCGCGCCCGACCCGGCCGTCGACGCGCAGGCCGATCCCGAGCTGCAGCGGGTTGCGTCCGTCGTCGAGGGCCCGGTAGCCCCGATCGACGATCGTGAGCGTGCCGAGCTCGAGGAAGGGATCGAGGCGCCAGCGGATCGGGCGACTCGGCGGGGACCAGCGCGGCGACGCCTTCTCCCAGTGGAAGGTCTCGATCGGCGGGGCGACGGACTCGGTGGTCCCGAACGGCGTCGCGACGGCGGGCTCGGGCGCGGGCTCGGCCGGCGCGACGGGAGCCGGCTCGAGCGGCGCTGCGCCGGGCAGCTTCGACGTCGGGGCAGTCGCGGCGGCCTCCGGCACCGCGCTCGGCGGTGGAGCGTCGGTCGGCGCCGCGAACAACGACAGACCCAGGGTGATCGCGTGCGTCATCTGAATCATCGGAATCATCGGATGAACCATCGGAATCACCGCCGCTCCAGCAGATCGCCGAGGAACAGGCCCCAGCGGGAAGTGCTCGTCGATCGCGACGGCGCGGTCGCGTCCGCGACGGTGACGAACCCGACCGCGTCGGCGTGGACGATCATCAGCTTGTCGGCGTCGGGCAGGTGGAAGAAGCGCTCGATCGGCTCGTCGAGCTGCATCGACTCCGGATCGAGCGTCGCGAGGTCGACCGTGCTGACCCACGACTGCCCCGGCGTGCCGAGCAGGAGCTGGTTGCCCGAGAGCGCCGAGGAGGCCGCGTCGTAGGGCACCGTCGAGGTCAGCGGCGTGACCTGGCTGCGGGCGAAGTCGAGGACGTACAGCGTGTTGCCCGAGCCGACCAACGCGCGATCGTTGTCGAGCGACACGAGCGCATCGATGCCGCCGTTGATCGTCAGGCGCTGCGGCGTGCGACCGAGAGCGTCCTCGATCCCGTCGAGATCGAGCTGGTACACGATGCCGCCGCCGTTCGCCCACGCCAGCAGCTGCGGGGTGGGCCCCGCCGCGGTCTCGCTGGTGCGCAGCCGCAGGTGCCCCACGGCCGCGTCGAGGGCGATGGTGAAGCCCTGCTGGGTGCGGATGTCGGTGAACGCGAGCGTCGAGCCCGACACCGTCACGAGGAACGGCGTCTCGTCGCCGTCGTGGGTGAGGAAATCCGACGCCCCGGCGCCGACCGGCACGAGGCTCACCTGGGCCGAGAAGCCCGGCGCGCCCGTGACCTCGTCGGGGCGATCGACCAGCGTCAGCATCGCGACGTCGTTGCTCGTGTCGGACCGCAGGAACAGCACCGGCGACTCGTACAGCGCGTTGCCCCGCCGCAGCAGCGTCGCGTTGGGCGTGAACGGCACGTCGGGGAAGAACCGCACCGCCGCCTGATCGAGCTCGGGGTCGGCGGCGTCGACGAGCACGATCTCGCCGTCGGCGAGGAAGGCGAGGATCTCGCGGTCGACCGCGCCCACCCGCACCGGCAGGCCGTCGGCGGCCGGGAAGTGCACCGCGTCCAGCCGGCCCCCGAAGCCGTTGAGCGTGAGGTCGCGGACGCTGTCGTCACCGAGATCGACGAGCGCGACCTGGTTCTGGTTCTGCAGCACGCCGGCGCCGGGGCCACCGCCGAAGTGGAGCACCGCGCGACGCCCGTCGGGGCCGAGCGAGATCGACGAGAACGGGGCGCGCACGGGGATCTCCACCGCGTCGCTGCGGCCATCCGCGGCGATCCGCATCAGCCGATCGTCGATGCCCTCGATCTTCTCGGAGGCCGGCACGACCAGGGCCAGCACGTTCTCGCCGGCGAGGTCCGGCTGGACCCACGCGATGCGGGTGTCACCGTCGCCGAGCGTGACGCGCAGGAGGGCGAGGTCGTCGTCCTCGGGCACCGCGAACAGGAGCTCCTGGTGGGTCTGGTCGGGCCACACGACGCTGGTGCGGGTGCCGACCGGCGCGCCGACCTCGAGCGCAGCGTCGTACGGGTCGTCGCCGCAGGCGAAAAGGCCGAGCAGCGCCGCGATCAGGCCACCGCGGCCGCGGGCAGGGATCATCGAGGATCGCATGGCGTCAGTCCTTCACCGCGTCGTTGAGGCGGAAGCCGGTCACCGTCTGCACGTCGCCGCCCGCGTCGATGAAGGTGATGCGGCCGGTCGGGTGCTCCTGCGACACGAAGATCTTCGCGGTGGCGTCGACGTAGCCCGCGCCCTCCGGGGGCGAGCCCAGGCCCAGCGACTCGACGATGAACGTGCGGAGATCGACGCGATCGATGCGCTGGACCCCGAGGGCGTCGTCGCGCAGCAGCACGACCGCTCGGTCGCCCTCCGGGGAGAACAGCACCGGACCCGGGCTCGTCTCGATCGTCTGGCGTTTCTTCACCGGGAACGTCTTGCTGAGATCGAGCAGCGTGTACGCCCAGGCGGGTGTCTCGTCCGCGGCGTCGGGCGTGTGCAGCAGCAGCGCGTTGGCGCCGTCCGGCGCGATGCCGACGGCCTGGATCGGATCGTCGACGAACAGCGTGACCGCCTCGCCCCACGCGTCGCCGTCGCGGCGCACCAGCGTCACGCGCAGCCGCGGATCGGCGTCGGGGTCGGGGCCGGTGTCGGGGCCGCCGGTGCTGCCGCCGTCGCTCGACGACGACTCGCCCGCGGTGGTCGAGGTGCCGCCACCGTCCGACGAGCTCGAGCCCCCGGTCGTCCCGCCGAGCACCTGCGATCCGTCGACGAAGGGGTTCACGCTGGTGAACAGCACGATCGCGTCGGCCCCCGGGGCGATCTGGGCCAGGCCCACGTACTCGGTCGGCAGCTCGTACGGCACCGGCGTCGAGCCGGCGTCGACCGGCAGCGCGAGCTCCCAGAAGCGGCTGCCCGCGGTGCTCGGCGTCGTGAGGATCGCGAAGCTGCCGTCGGGGGCGAGGTCGAGATCGGTGGGGATGTTCGGTAGGTCGAAGGAGTACTGCGCCCGGGTCACGAGGTCGGTCGCGACGATCTCGGTCTCGCCTTCCACGCGGCTGAGCGCCACGTCGCGGTCGGCGGCGACGTGGATCTCGACCGTGCTCGGATCGACGCCGGGATCGGACACCACCGGGATGACATCGGGCTTGTCGAGGACCGCGAGGTCCGCCACCGGCACCACGTTCACGCCGTCGTCGGTGACGACGTACGCCCGCGCCGAGTCGGCGGAGAACACGATCTCGCGGGGGTGGGCCCCCACGGTCATCGCGTAGGTCGCGTCGGCCGCGATGTCGAGCACGGTGACCTCCTGATCGCTGCCGACGCCGAGCGCCTCGGGCCCGTCGATGTCGTGGTAGACGAAGACGAACGCGCCGTCCGGCGACACCGCGAGGTTGTTCGCGCCCGCGGTCACGTCGCGCACGACGACGCTGGAGGTGAACGCCGCCGTCGTGGTCAGCAGCGCGACGTCGTTGCTGCGCTGATCGAGCACCGCGACGTGGCCACCGTCGTCGTCGCTGCCGAGGATCGGGACGACCACGCTGGGGCCGCGACCGACGCCCACGACGTCGATCGCGAGGTTGGTCGAGTCGATGACCGCCACCGAGTCGGTGAGCTCGCTGGCGCTGTAGACGAAGCGGCCGCTCGCCCGCGGCACCCGGAAATCCGCGTCGGGCTCCTCCTCGGGGGGCGGCCCGCCGGTGTCGTCGGCTCCCCCGGAATTCGAGTCCCCAGCCGAGGCCGACGCCGACGCCGACGCGCCCCCGTCGGTGCCGGCACCGGTGAGGCCCGTGCCATCGCCCGCGAAGCCCGAGTCGTCCACCGACATGCAGCCAGCCCCGAGGGCCCACGGCGCACACGCCCACCAAGCTCTCGTCCATCGAGCCGACATCCAAGTCATGGGCATGATCCTACCACCGCAACGGGGTAGTGTCCGATCTCCCGCCGACGATCACGGGCGCAGGTGTTTCGCCGCGGGACGCACCGTTCGCGCCTCGCATCGGGCCCGGCCCACGGCGGTCCGCAGCGCGGATCCGATCAGTAGCCGCGGAGGCGGGCGACGATCGCCGCCTGGACGTCCTTCGGGACCTCGTCGTACTGGCTGAACTGCATCGTGTAGCTCGCCCGGCCCTGCGTCGCCGATCGGATCGCGGTCGCGTAGCCGACCATCTCGGCGAGCGGTACCTCGGCGCGGACGATCTGCGCGGTGCTGCGGCCGCCCTCGACGGCGGCGCGCGCCGGCTCCATGCCCATGATGCGGCCGCGTCGACCGTTGAGGTCGGACACCACGTTGCCGGTGAAGTCGTCGGGGACGACGACCTCGACCGCCATCGTCGGCTCGAGCAGCACGGCGCCGACCTCCTCGAAGCCCTGCATCGTCGCCATCGCGGCGGCGGCTTGGAATGCCGCGTCGCTCGAGTCGCCCTCGCGGAACGCGGCGGACACCAGCTTCACGCCGACGTCGACCACCGGGTACCCGAGCAACGGGCCGCGGGTGAGCGCGTCGTCGCTGCCGGTCTTGCACGATTGCACAAACACCGGCGGCAGACCGGGCTGACCCGACGGCGTCTTGGGCACCGCCGACTCGAAGGTGTTGCCCGCCCCGCGCTCGCGCGGCGTGAGCTCGATCGTCACCTTGGCGTAGGCCCGCTTGCCGCCCATCTCGCGCTCGTACTCGAGGGTCTTGGTCAGTGGGCGCGACAGCGTCTCACGGTACGCGACCTGGGGCTTGCCGACGTGGACCTCGAGCCGGTGCTCGCGCATCAGCCGATCGATGATGATCTCGAGGTGGAGCTCGCCCTGGCCGCAGACCAGCGTCTGGCCGGAGTCGCGGTCCTGCTGGACGCGGAAGCTCGGATCCTCGCGGAGGAACCGCGCGAGCGCCTCGTCGAGCGCGGGCTGATCGGCGGCCGTCTTGGCCTCGATCGCGCGGAAGATGACGGGCTCGGGGATCTGCATCCCCGCGAGCACCACGCTGTCCTTGTCGTCGGCGAGGATCAGCGTGTCGCCGGTGCCGGTGAACTTGAGGCCGACCGCGGCCGCGATGTTGCCGACGCCGACCTCGTCGATCTCGGTGGTCTTGTTGGCATGGACCTGGAGCAGCCGCTGCGGCTTCTCCTTGCGCGACTTGGAGGCGTTCTGCAGCGCGTCCTTGATCCGGAGCTTGCCGGAGTAGACGCGGAAGAACACGAGCGGGCCGCGGTGGGGATCGAACAGCACCTTGAACGCCAGCGCGAGGAACGGATCCTCGTACCGCGGCGCGCGCTCGACCAGGCTGCCGTCGGTGGTGCGGTGGGCCTGCACCGGTGGCATGTCGGCGGGCGACGGCAGGTAGTCGATCACCGCGTCGAGCAGGGTCTGCACGCCCTTGTTCTTCAGCGAGCTCCCGCACAGCACCACGACGCCGCGGTTCGCGATCGTGGCCTTGCGCATCGCGGGGCGGAGCATCGCGCTGGGGACGTCACCGCCCTGCTCGAGATAGGCCGCCATCACGTCGTCGTCGACCTCGCCGATCGCCTCGACCATCGCCAGGCGCGCGGCCTTGGCCTCCTCGACGAGCGTGGCGTCGAGCGTAGACAGCGGCTGGCGCACGACCTTCTCGCCGCTGTCGCCCTCGAAGCGCACGACCTCGAGCTCGAGGAGATCGATGACGCCCGAGAAGTCGCCCTCGAGGCCGATCGGGAGCTGGGCGACGATCGGGTGGGCGCCGAGGCGATCGCGGAGCATGCCGACCGTGAGCTCCAGCGTCGCGCCGACGCGGTCGAGCTTGTTGACGAAGGCCACGCGCGGCACCTTGTAGCGATCGGCCTGCCGCCACACCGTCTCGGACTGGGGCTCGACGCCGGAGACCGCGTCGAAGACCGCGACCGCGCCGTCGAGCACGCGCAGCGATCGCTCGACCTCGACGGTGAAGTCGACGTGGCCGGGCGTGTCGATGATGTTGATTCGGTGCTCGCGCCACGCACAGGTCGTCGCAGCGGCGGTGATCGTGATCCCGCGCTCCTGCTCCTGCGGCATGTAGTCCATGACCGCGGCGCCGTCGTGGACCTCGCCCATGCGGTGCGTGATCCCGGTGTAGAAGAGGATCCGCTCCGTGGTCGTCGTCTTGCCCGCATCGATGTGGGCCATGATGCCGATGTCGCGGATCGTCGTGATGTCGAGCGGGGAGGCCATGGGATCCGGGTTTCTTCTAGAGGGGGACGGACGATTCCGGGCACGGGCACGGGCACGGGCACGGAGCGCGGGTTTCGGGAGCACGCCTCGGCGCTAGCTATACACCTCCGGCTTCAACACCCCGATGTACGGCAGGTTCCGATACAACCCGGCGTAGTCGAGGCCGTAGCCGACGACGAACTCGTTGGGGCAGCGAAAGCCCACGTAGCGGGCGTCGAGGCGCTCGGTGCGGGCCTCCTGCTTGTCGAGCAGCGTGCAGACCTCCACCGAGGCGGGGCGGCGCGTCTGGAGGTTGTCGAGGAGGTAGCGCAGCGTCAGGCCGGTGTCGACGATGTCCTCGACCAGCAGGACGTCGCGACCGTCGATCGCCTGGTTCAGATCCTTCAGGATGCGGACCACGCCGGACGACACCGTGTTGCCGCCGTACGACGACACGGCCATGAAGTCGACCTCGAGCGGGATATCGATGCCGCGCACGAGGTCCGCCATCAGCGGGAAGCAGCCCGAGAGGACCCCGACCACGAGCGGCTTGCGGCGCTTGTAGTCGTGGGCGATCGCCGAGGCGAGCTCACCCACGCGGGTCGCGATGGTCTGCTGCGTGAAGAGGACCTCGCGGATGGAGGAGCCGAGCCCGCGTTCTGCGTCGTTCATGGGGTGTCTCGCCCGGGGACTCCGGGCGCGCGGAGTATAGCGATCGCCCGGAGGTCCGCGACGGCCGCCCGATCCCCCCGCCCGCGCGCGCAGCGGCGCGGTCCGCCGCGGGGTCGGGCGATCCGCGCCGGCGGGGCTCCTCCCCCACCCTCACCCCGCTTCAGCCGAACAACGGCCGAAGGTCCTCGGTCTGCTCGGCGAACGGCGAGGTGCACGGCGGGCCGTCGGCGTGCCACCACCGCGTGTCGGCCCGCGCGCGCCCGAGCTCGAGCACCGTCGCGCTCCGCGTGCCGTAGCCGTGGGCCGGAACGTGCACGCACGTCCCCTCGAAGCCCGCAGGATCGTGCTCGCGCAGCACCGCCATCCACCGCTCGGGCGCGGGTCGTTGCGGGCCGAACAGCGCCGGCAGCTCGCGGCGGAGACGACCGACGCGGGCGCTGGGGGACGCGCCGAGGCTGCGCTCGGTCACGACGTGGAACCCCGGCGCGAGCGTCTCGTGGTAGACGCGCGCCCCGTCGCTCCACACCAAGTGCGCCTCGCTCGCGTCCGCCATCACCAGGTGGAACGGATCGTGACGGCTCGGCGCCTCGGAGGCGATGCGTCGCACCGCGTGCGCGGCGGAATCCTCGCTCAGCGCGTCGAGCACGAGCAGGCCCCGCGAGCGACCGACCCGCGTGGGCGCCATGCCGGTGAACCGGTTGGTGATGCCGACGAACACACCGTGGTCGTTGAGGCCGATCCACGTGCCGCCCGCCTGCAGGTCGCGCGGGGCATAGAACCGCACGCCGCCCTGCACCACCAGCGCCGGGCCCCGCGACGCCCTCCCGAGCCGCTCGTCACGGTTGGCCGCGACCACCAGCGGCGTGCGCTGCCAGACCCGCGTGGCGACGATGAGGGTGCACATGGCGACGCCCCCCGAGGATACGCGAGCGCGCCGGTCGCCGTCAGCCGACGCGGACGCGCGGCTCCGGGGCATCGCCCGCGTCGGCGCCGAGCACCAGCATCAACGCGTCGGTCAACGCCGCGGTGTCCCCGGGTGGCACGAGGAGCATGCGGCCGTCGCCGTGCTCGAGCTCCGGGATGCCACCGACCCGCGTCGCCACCACCGGCACGCCGTACGCGAAGGCCTCGCGCACCACGAGCGGCGCGCCCTCGGACAGGCCCGCGACCTCGCGCGACGGCACGCACAGGACGTCCGCCCCCGAGAGCAGCGCGTGCTTGGCCTCGGCGTGGACGAAGCCGTGGAACCGCGCCGCGAGGCCCAGCCGACGGGCGAGCCGCTGCAGCCGACGACGGTGCGGACCGTCGCCCGCGATCTCGAGCCGTGGCCGCGGGCGCATGCGCAGCGCAGCGGCGAACAGGTCGTCGACGCCCTTCTGCGGGATGAGCCGACCCAGGTAGAGGATCGTCGGAGGACCCGTGCGCGGCCGCCTCGCCGGGCGCGGCGTCGGATCCGGAACGCAGTGGATCATCGGCTCGATGATGAGCCGCTCGGGCCGGACCACGCCGCCGAACGCCCGCTCGAACCGCGAGCGCTTCTCGACCGAAGGGAACCGCACGGCATCGGCGTGGCGCACCAGCGCGGCGAACCGATCCCGCAGCGGTCGGGGCAGCCACAGCAGCACGTCGACGTCGGTGCCGTGCCCGAACAGCTCGAAGGGCACGCCCCGGCGCACGCACTCGTCGGCGACGATCCAACCGCCGGGCAGCATCATGTGCGAGATGACGCGGTCGATGCCGCCTGCGTCGAGCTCGCGTCGCACTGCGTTGCGAAGCCCCCGCACGAGGGGCCACACCAGCGCGGCGCGCCACGGCCGGTCGCGGATGTTCTCGAGGATCCCGAAGTTCCCGGTGAGCGTGGAGAGCTTCGCCGGCGCATAGTCGAAGCGGACGACCTCGCAGGGTCCGGGCAACGTCCCGTGGCACCACGCCGTGCGCGGCGCGAGGATCCGGACCTTGGTCCCGCGATGCGCCGCCTGCTCCCAGTGGCGCAGGATGAACTCACCGCGCGGATCCCCGGGGTACTGCGGGAACGTCGTCGAGACCACGAGGGTCCGCATCACGCACGCTTCTCCACGAAGAACACCGTGAAGCCGGCGAAGCGGCGCGCCGCCGAGTCCATCAGCGCCCACTCGGCGGCCTCGACCGCCCGGCCCACGCCCGGCACACCGAACACCGCGGGGTGCGGCGTGATGACCCGGATGCCCGCGATGTCGGTGACGCGCGCGTTGGGGGGCAGCAGGCCGACCACCTCGTCGGGGGTGAGGAACGCCGTCGTGATCGCGCCCTCGTCGAACTTCTTCGAGGTCGAGCGCGGCCCGAACACCTTCTTGATCAGGTAGCGCAGCGAGTGACGGTTGTAGATGTCGAACACCAGGTGCCCGCCGGGACGCACGACGCGGACCATCTCGGCCAAGGCGACGTCGAGCTGGGGCACGTGCGACAGCACCTTGAAGCTGTAGGCGACGTCGAAGCTGTCGTCGGGGAACGGCAGCGCGGTGGCGGAGCCCTCGCGCACGTCGAGCCCGCGCTCTCGGGCGCGCGCCAGCATGCCCGGCGACAGATCGATGCCCTTGGCCGAGCGCGCGAACTGGGCGCAGCGCTGGAGCACGAGCCCGGTGCCGCAGCCGACCTCGAGCAGATCGCGGCCCTCGCCGACGCGACGGACGAGCGCCGCGGCCTGATCGTCGATCAGCTTGTGGTAGCCGCGGTCGCGGTTGCGGTCGTAGCCCTCGGAGAATGCGTCGTAGTATTCGCGGTTGTCGGTCATCACAGGCGCTCCAATTCGGCGTACAGCTGGACATGGCGCGCAGCCATGCCGGCAGCGGAGAAACGTCGCTCCACCAGGCTCCGCGCCGCTGCTCCCCACGCGCGCACGCGGCCGCCGTCGATCGCAGCCGCGGCGATCGCCATCGCGGCCTGGTCGGGATCCCGCGGGAGTCGCAGGCCGACCGCGAGGCCCTCGGCGTCGGCGACGTCGAAGATCTCCGACACCGGCGCGACGTCGAGCGCCGCGAGCCCCACGCCGCGCGCGAGCCCCTCGAGCAGCACGAGCGGCAGGTCGACCTTGCGACGGGTGTGATCGGCCAGATAGAGCTGCAACGACGCGCTGCGCAGCAACGCGTCCATGTCGTCGACCTCGGCGAGCACCTCGACCCGACCGTCGGCGATCGGATCCGCGAGTTCGCGGCGCACACGGGCCCGGGCCGCGGCGTCGCCGTCGCCCTTGGGCCGGCACGCCAGGGTGAGCCGCCACCGCGCGAACTCGGGGCGAGCCAGGAACGTGCCCAGCGCGATGACGCGGGTCGCGACGTCGTCGTCGAGATCGCCGGCGTACAGCAGCCGCTGCGCCCCGAACGGATCGACGACGGTGTGCATCGGCAGATCCACGCCGGGGTGGATGCAGCGCAGCCGCGGGTGCTCGAGGCCGGCCCGCTCGAGCCGAAGGCGCGCGTCGTCGGAGGTCACGATGATCGCATCGAGGCCGCGCAGCGCGGCGACGTGGGCCTCGGCGCCCTCGGACGCGGGGATCGTCTGCACGAAGCGGCGACGGCCGCCGAACCGCCGCACCGCAGCGAGCACCGACGAGCTGGCGCGGTTGGGCGAGAAGAACAGGTGGACGTCGAGTGCCTTGAGCCGCGGATCGACCAGCGTGCCGAGCAGGCGTGCCCGGTCGAAGAGCCCCGGCGCGTAGCCGACGTGGGCCGCCGGCAGCACGCGGTCGAGGCCCGGCCGCAGCGGCGCGTTCGGATCGCCGAGGTAGGCGCACTCACGGTCGGCCGGCAGCGAGCGCACGAGCGTCGACGCCAGCACCGTCGTGCCGTCGCGCAGCGGGGCGCGCAGCGGCTTGCTCAACACCAACCAGCGCGCGTCACTTGGCACGACGCAGCCCCTTGAGCTCGGCGATCGTCAGGGCCCGGACGCCGAGCGCGACGCCGACGAACGTCACCGCGAGCACGCCGAGCTTGGCCACGATCGCCAGCTTGCCGACCATGCCGGAGGTCGACACCTGCGGCCACACCCACGCGACGGCCTCGACCGCGAGCACGCACAGCAGCACGCGCAGCAGCTGCAGCGGGGCGATGCCCGCCGAGAACACCCGCGCCAGCGCGACGCCGCCGGCGACCGCGGCCAGGGCCCCGGCGAAGGCGACGATCCACGCCGCCGCCCCGGTGAACGACCCGGGGATGAACGCCAGGCCCGCGCCGACGATCACCAACAGCGGCAGCGCGACCAGCACGACCGCGCCGCGCGGCCGCTTCGCGCTGTTGAGGATCCACGCCACCGTGACCGCGAACGAGTAGCCGGAGAAGCCCCAGACCATCAGCCGCAGCTGGTCGGCGGCCTCGCCGTAGGCCTTGGGGAACAGCAGCGCCTGGATGTCGCGCGAGCACGCCGAGCCGATCGCGCTCATGAACGCCAGCAGCACCAGCGTGACCTTGGCGGTCTGCGACACGTACAGCCGCACCTTGGCCGCCTCGCGCTGCTGATCGATCGCGGCGATGAGCGGGAACGCCAGCAGCGAGACCGCGTTCATCAGGCTGTAGGGCACCAGCGCGATCTGCTGCGCGCTCGAGTAGTAGCCGACCGCGTCGTCGCGCGCCGGCGTGTCGGCGAACGACTTGAGCAGCAGGACGTCGACGGACTGCAGCAGGTTCGTGATCGCGGTGAACACGATGAGCTGCCCGGCGAAGCCCGCCATCGAGGATGCGCCGCTCCCGGCCACCAACGGCGTCGGCGCGACGTTGGCGATCATCAGGCGGCTGAGCAGCAGCGCGAGGACGCTCGCCAGCGTGAACCCGGCCACCGTCGCGGGCAGACCGAGGCCAGCCGCCGCCGCCGCGATGATGAGCGCGGCCTTGCTGCCGGCCATGAAGATGTCGAGCAGCGCCTGCCGCCGGAACCGACGGACCGCGTTGAGCGTGCCGAGGTTGACCGCGTACATCGCGTATACGAGCGAGATCGGCGCGACCACGCGCAGCGGACCGGCGAGCTCGGGCTCGGACAGCACCCAGTCCGCCAGCCACGGCGCCGCCACCAGCAGCACCAGCATCGTCGGCCCGCCGAGGACCACCGCCAGGCGCATGCCCCGGGCCCGCAGCGCGCCGTAGTCGGGACATCCTTGATCGAACTGCGCCGCGAGCGGTCGGCTGACCGAGAACAACAGGGTGTAGATGATCACCATGTTGGGCACGGCGATGAGCCGCGCGATCGAGTAGTACGAGCCGTACGCGTCCGCGGGCAGCAGGTGCGTCAGCGAGATCGTGATCGCGTAGCTGCTGATGAGGAACCACAGCTTCGCGCCACCGAGCCACATCCCATCGCCGCCGAGGCCGGACTTTCGCTTCGGGGAATCCAAGGCGCCCGAGTGTGCACGAGCGCGAGCGGTGGCGCACGCGTCGACGCGCGCGCCGTCGAGGCTCGCTGGCCGCGCCCGGGGATCGCGCTCGACCCGCCCGTGGCGTGTGCAACGGCCTCCGCGGGTTCGTGCGCAGGCGCACGACGCCGGGTTTGACGCCCTCCCCCCGGGTCCCTACAGTTCGCGTCCTCACCTCCGCGTCCGCTTGGACTTCGGGCCCATAGCTCAGTCGGTCAGAGCGGCCGGCTCATAACCGGCTGGTCCCTGGTTCGAATCCAGGTGGGCCTACCGTTCCGCTCCGGGAGCACCCATGAACCCGCAGATCACTGCGCTCTACGAGCTCCAGCATCGCGATCGCCAGCTCATCACCCTCGAGCGCAAGCTCGATGCGATCCCCACCCGCCTCAAGGAGCTCGACGACGACCTCGCCAAGCTCGAGGCCATGCTCGCCACCGAGCGCAAGAAGTGCGACGACACCCGCGCCTTCGAGCGGGCGCAACGCGCCCAGCTCGCCGAGGAAGAGGATCTCGTCCGCATCAACAAGGCCAAGGTCAGCCAGGTCAAGACGGCCCGCGAGCTGACCGCGACCCAGCGCGAGCTCGACTCCACGCGGCGCATGATCACGACGCGCACCGAGGAGATCCGCAAGCTGCAGCAGGGCTTCGAGGAGACCGAGCAGCGCATCGCCGCGATGCAGACCGCCCTCGACGCCCTGCGCGTCTCCGCGGACGCCGAGCGCACCCGCCTGAACGAGCTGCGCAGCAAGGTCGAGGTCAAGATCGAGAAGCTCCGCCTGAGCCGCACGGGGCTGACCTCGGCGCTCGACCCCGAGCTGCTCGGCACCTACGACCGCATCCGTCGCCGCCTCGGCGGCCTGGCCTTCGTGCCGGCGGCGCGCGAGCGCTGCATGGCGTGCAAGATGGTCATCCCGCACCAGATTTACGTCGTGCTCCGCAAGGGCGACGAGATCCCGAACTGCGAGTCGTGCGGCCGCCTCCTGTACTGGGGCGGGCACTTCCCGGACGATCCGGAGACCGCCAAGAACGAGCCGGCGCCCAAGGCCAGCCCGACGCCGGTCCGTCGCGCCCTGCGCCCCGACGAGTGATCGTCGGGCCGACGCGGACGCCGACCCGACGCGTTGCCTAGCGGCTGCGACGCTGGGCGGCGCGCACTGGATCGAGGTGCTCGACCAGCGTCGCGGGCAAGCCCTCGCGCTCCAGATCCGCCGCATCCAGCGTCGCGAGCCGGCGGCCCGCGGTGCGCGTCGCGTTCACCAGCGCGCCGATGCGGCGGTAGGCGTCGCGGAACGGCATGCCGCCGGCGACCAGCGCCTCGCACAGATCGGTGGCGACGGCATCGCCCTCGATCAACGCCTCGCGGCACGCATCCTCGACCAGCTCGAAGTGGCCGAGGCCGAGCGCGATCATCTCGAGGCAACCGACCACACCGTCGACGGCCGAGAACAGCAGCGCCTTGTCGTGCTGGAGATCGCGGTGGTAGCCGCTGCCGAGGCCCTGCATCAGGCCGAGCAGCGCGGTCAGCTCGCCGTGCCGCAGCGCCGCCGCGCCGCGGACCAGCTCGAAGAGATCGGGGTTGCGCTTGTGCGGCATCATCGACGAGCCGCCGGCGATCGCACCGCCGAGCTTCACCAGGCCGTCCGACGACAGCTCGACGACGTCGGCGCTGAAGCGGGCCAGGTGCATGCCGATCCGAGCACAGGCGAACACCAAGGTGAGGCCGTGATCCCGCGAGCCGACCGCGTCGATCGGGTTGCGCGGCCCGTGGGCGAAGCCCAGCGCCGAGGCCGTCTGCGCCGCGTCGATCGGCAGGGTCGTGCCGGCGATCGCTCCGGCGCCGAGCGGCGACTCGGCGAGCTCGTCGGCGAGGACGAGGAGCAGCCGTCGATCGCGGCGCAGCGGCTCCTGCAGCGCGCCGCCGATCCACAACCGCGACAGCACCGGGATCGCGACCTGGCGATGGGTGTACGCCGGCATCGCGATCTCGCCGTGCGCGTCGCACCAGCGGGACGCCGCCTCGAGCACGCGATCGATGCCCCGCTCGATCGACTCGAGCGCCTGCTTCGCCCACAGCTTGAGATCGGTCGCGACCTGATCGTTGCGGCTGCGCCCAGTGTGGAGCTTGCCGGCGACGGCGCCGAGGGTGCGGCCGAGCTGCGACTCGACCGCCATGTGGACGTCCTCCTCGTCGTCCGGCAGCACCACGGTGCCGGCCTCGACGGCCCCGGGCATCGCCGCGAGCGCGGCGACGAGCGCGTCGGCCTCCTCGGCGCTGACGAGGCCCGCGCGGCGGAGGCCTTCGACGTGGGCGATGCTGCCTTGGCAGTCCTGCGGCAAGAGTCGGCGATCGATCGCGAACGAGCTCGACCACGCGAGGAACGCGGGATCGAGCTCGCCGCCGGTCGCCGCGGTTCTGGCGATGCGGGTCACGGTGTGCTCACAGCCCCTTGAAGTCGAACAGGTCGCGCAGCTTGGTCAGTGCGCCGACGTCGTTGGTCTTGACCTTGCCTCGGGCGATGTCGATCGGGCCGGGCATCTTGCCCTGGATCACCATCTTCTCGAACAGCTCGGGGGTGGTCTTGAGCACGCAGTCCGCGTTCTCGACGGTCTTGCCGTCCTGGACCACGCACTCTTGGGCGTCGAGCTTGACCGTGTACTTGTGGTCACCGATCGAGAAGTAGTAGGTCGTCGGCCGGTCGATCTTGCCCGGCCGGTAGTGGCTCGGCATCGCGGCGAACAGCTGCGGGATCGTCATGGGGGCCACACTATCGCGGTCGCCCCCCGGCCGGCACCCCCTGCCCGGCCGCGGGATCTGTGCGGCCGGCCACGCGGCCAGGGCGCGAGCACGACGCTTTGCATCGACCAGCGGGTAGACTCGTCGAAGCTCCGGCCTGGGGCTCCACCCCAACGGCCCCACTGGTTTTCGGAGACCACACTGGTTTCTCGGAGAGAAAGACTACCCATGCAACGCATCGTCACCTCGTTTCTTCCCGCCCTCGCCCTGCTCGCCCCCCTGGCCTGGTCGGGGCAGGCATCGGCCGGCATCGGGGCCTGCGGCGACATCCACGTCGAGGCGAGCGCCGAGTGTGAAGTGAAGGGCGGCATCGAGTGCGAAGCCGAGTGCACGCCGATCGCCTTCGAGGCGCAGTGCGCGGCCGAGCTCGAGGTCAACTGCGGCGGCACCTGCAACATCGCGGCGGAGGTCGACTGTTCGGCCGACTGCTCGGCGACGTGCATGGGCCAGTGCGAGGTCGACCCCGGCCAGTTCGATTGCCGCGGCTCGTGCGTCGCCGATTGTTCGGGCGGCTGCGACGCCCGCTGCGAAGCCGGCAGCGGCGGCTCCGAGTGCCGCGCGTCCTGTGAAGCCACCTGCGAGGGCAGCTGCTCCGCGAAGTGCGACGTCGAGCTGCCCGAGGCGGATTGCAGCGGCAAGTGCGAGGCGTCCTGCAGCGGCCGCTGCGAGGCCGAGGCCAACATCGACTGCCAGGTCGAGTGCCAGGCCGATGGCTACGTCGACTGCAAGGCCAGCCTCGAGGGCGGCTGCAAGGCCGAGTGCAACGTCGAGCAGGGCGCGCTCTTCTGCGACGGCCAGTACGTCGACCACGGCGGCAACCTCGAGGAGTGCGTCGCCTCGCTGCGGGCCCTGCTGAACATCCAGGTGTCCGGCTACGCCGAGGGCGAGTGCAGCGGGAACATGTGCAGCGGCGAGGCGGGCGGCTCGATCTCGTGCGCCGTAGCGCCGGCCGATTCCGACTACGGCCGCACCGGCGCGCTGATGGGCGCCTTCGGGCTGATGCTCGCGGGCTTCATCGCCCGCCGCCGTCGCGCCTGATCCTCCACTCCCTTCGGCGACGCCCGCTGACGCGGGCTTTGGGCCATGGCACGACTGGGATACCGTCGTGCCATGGCCGATCCGTATCGTGCCCAGCTGCGGGGCAATCGCGGCGCGTACGAGCGCTACCTCGGGGGCATGGATGCCTCCATGCAGCAGAAGGTCGCCCTGACGGCGGCCCACATCCTCGGCCAGGGCAGCATCGCCGACATGGGCATGGGCTCGGGCACCGGCAGCCACGCGCTGGCGGCCCTGTATCCCGGGCTGCAGGTCATCGGCGTCGACGTGAGCGAGCAGATGGTGGCGATCGCCGCCGAGCGCTACGCCCTGCCCAACCTGTCGTTTCGCACCGGCGATGTGGCGACGCGGGTGTTCGAGGACGGCACCCTCGACGCGATCCTGGACTCGTCCGTGCTCCACCACGTCACGTCGTTCGGCGGCTACGACCGCGGCGCGGCGATGCGGGCGCTCGCCGTGCAGGTCGACGCGCTGCGGCCCCACGGCGTGCTCGTCGTCCGGGACTTCCTCGATCCCGGCGAGGATCCGGTGATCCTCGAGCTGCCCCGCGACGACGGCACCGACGACGACACCGTGGCCACGTGCAGCACGGCGCGGCTCTTCGACCGGTTCGCCCGCGAGTTCCGCAGCCTCGCGCCCGCGCCCGGCTGCGCCTTCGAGGAGCTGCCCGCCCGCGATCCGTCGCGGCGGCGCGTCGCCCTCCCCCATCGGCTCGCGGTCGAGTTCGTGCTGCGCAAGGACTACCGCGCCGACTGGGTCACCGAGGTCATGGAGGAGTACACGTACGCGACCCAGGCCGAGTTCGAGGCCGCGTACCGCGGGATGGGCCTGCGCGTGATCGCGTCGGTGCCGATCCGCAACCCGTGGATCGTGCGTCACCGCTTCGCCGGCAAGTTCGGCCTCTCGACCCCGGGCGGCGTCGAGCTCGATCCGCCGGCGACCAACTACGTCATCGTCGGCGAGAAGGTGCCCGCCGACTGCGGCGTCGAGTTCCGCGAGCGTCCCCACGCGCCGATCGGGTTCCTGCGGCTGCACGCCTACCGCGATCGCGCGACCGGTCGCACGTTCGACCTGGTCGCGCGGCCGCACCTCACCATCGACGCGCTGCCGTGGTTCGAGCACGACGGCGACGTGTTCGTGCTCGCGCGCATGAGCTACCCGCGACCGATCCTGCGCGCGGCCGCCGACCCGCCGCAGGACGGCAGTCGCAGCCCGCAGTACGTCACCGAGCCGATGACGGTCGTGCAGGACGACGCGCCCGTCGCCCAGACCATCGAGGAGGCGCTCGCCGATCGGGCCGGGATCGCGGCGACGTCGATCCGGGCCTTCGAGGAGGGCCCGGTGTTCTTCCCGTCGCCGGGCGGTGTGCGCGAGGAGATCCGCACGGCGTTGGTCGAGATCGATCCGCTGTTCGTGCAACCCGACGTCCCCGAGCGCTCGGGGTTCTCCGCCTCGGGTCGCATCGCCGCGATCGAGGCCACGCAGCTGCTGCGCGCGGCGCAGGTCGGCGGCATCGCGGACGCGCGGCTCGAGCTCGGCGTGCACGCGCTGTTGCGACGTCGCGGGCACCCGACCGGGCCGTGGATCGGCGAGGCGACGGTCGTCCCCGAGTCGGCGACGACCGTGACGACGGCGACGCTCGAGGCCCTGCGCTCCAGGGCGCCTAGGCGCGCCTACGTGCGGGAGGCCGCGACCACGGCCGGCTTCCTCGAGATCCGCGCAGGCGCGTTCGACGAGCGCAGCGCGACCGGGGAGGTGCTCCACACCCGCGTGCTCGAGTACGTGGTGCCCTCGACGCTGGGCACGAACACCATCGTCGTCGCGCCGCTGCGTCGACACGGTGGGCAGGTCTTCCTCGGCCTGGCCGACGAGGATCGGCCCGCGGCGCAGTGCATGACGGGACGCAGCGATCTATGGGTCGTCCCCGCGTGGCGCGTGCCCAGGGACGTCATCGGTCTCCGCGCCGCGCGGGCATGGCTCGCCGAGCGACTCGAGCGCGAGCACGGCCTCGTGGTCGGCGAGCTGTTCGAGCTGGGCGGGCGCTACCACCCCTCGTCGGGCACGACGCCCGAGGTGGGGTTCCCCCACGCCGCCGCGATCACCGACGAGCGGCCGTCCGCCGCGCCGTTGACGTGGGTCGAGCTCGGCGCGCTGCTCGGCGCCGACGACCTGCTGCGCGACGGTCACACCCGCGTGGTCGCGTGGCGGGCCGCCCACGCCCTCGGGCTGCTGGCGTGACGCCGAGACGTCAGCGCCCCGGAACGACGCCGGCCCCGGGCTTCGCGGTGGCCATCAGCGCGTCGTAGATCCCGGAGCGCGCCGTGCCGGCGGCGACGAGGCGATCGGCCTCGACGATCTCCGCGTCGATGATCGCGCGGAACGATGCGGCCGGCTGCGCGCCCGCGAGGTACTTGCCGTTGATGAAGAACGACGGGGTCCCGGTGGCGCCGAGCTCCTTCGCCTGCCGGATGTCGGCGTCGATGCGCGCGCGGATCGTCGCGTCGTCCATGTCGCGGCGGAACTGCGCGACGTCGAGGCCGAGTTCCTTGGCGTACCCCTCGAGATCGGACTGCCCGAGCGCCTTGATGTTCTCGTAGAGCTTGTCGTGCATCTCCCAGAACTTGCCCTGCTTGCCCGCCGCCTCGGCCGCCCGCGCCGCGCCGTCGGCCGACGTGTGGAACGACAGCGGGTTGTGCTTGGCGACGAGCCGGAGGTCCGAGCCGTAGGCGCGCTGCAGCTCCTCCAGGGTGTCCTGGACGCGCGCGCAGAACGGGCACTGGAAGTCGCTGAAGATCACGATCGTGACCTTGGCGTCGGCGGAACCATCGGCTGCCGCCTCCCCCAGCTTCACGTCGTAGCGCGCCGTCGGGTCGGGTCGGCCCGCCACGACCGGCCGCAGCGGCTCGACGGGCTTGGCCGCGAGGGCGGTGACCTGGGCCTGCACCGCGGCGAGCTCGACCTTCGCCGCCTCGAGGGCGCTCGCCTGGGCGGTCGCTCGAGCAGCCGCGTCCTCCTTCTGCATGCGCAGGTCTTCGGTCAGCGCGTCGGTCTGCTTGCGCAGCTCACCCTGCTCGGCGACCAGCGCATCGAGCCGCTGCTGCAGCCCGGTGAGCTCCTCACGCTTGGGCGCATCGCAGGCGCCGAGTGACATCAAGCAGATCGCGATCCATCTGGTTCGGTACACGGGCGCCTCACAGGGGATAGATGATGAAATCGTCGTGGATCTCGAGCTGCGGCGAGCCCATCGCATCGACCGCCGCGCGCAACTCGAGGAGGTGGTCGTACTCGAGCGGCAGCGCGTGCTCGTCGGGGTGCTCGTCGGCGCCGAAATCGAAGTCGACGCCGGGCACGTCGGTCATCTCGACGTGGGTGCCCATCACGTTGCAGACCGCATCCTGCGGCACGCTGTCGGCCAGGCGTCCGATGCTGTCGACGTAGGCCGCGAAGTCGTCGATGTACAGCCGCCCGGGGTAGAGCGTATCCCCGGTGAGCAGCCAACCCGTCGCGTGGTCGAAGATCGCGATGTGGCTGGATTGGTGGCCGGGGATCGGGATGACGTCGATCACGCGCGCGCCCAGATCGTACTGCACCACCTGCTCGGGCCAGTCGTCGATGCCGAAGAAGCTCGATACGCCCGCGACCGAGGGCGTCACCACCGTCACGCCGGGCAGGCCCATGAACATCGGGTTGCCCGCGACGTGATCGCCGTGGGCGTGGGAGTTCACGACGACGAGCTCGATGCTGTCGCGGCCGCGCTCGGCGAGCCACTGCTCGATGACGCCACCGACCGCGCCCGCGACATCGATGCCGCCGGCGCCGGTGTCCTCGAGCAGTACGCGGTCCTCGCCGAAGAGCAGGTAGAGGAACGGCCCCTCGAAGCTCGTGCACAGCGACTGGCGCAGGATGAACGTGTCGTCGTCGTAGCGGTGGACCGCGATCTCGGGCACCGAGCAATCGAGGCCGTCGGGCCACGCCGTCGGCAGATCGCCCGCGCACGGGACCAGCTCGCCGGTCGTGGTGTCGCCGCCCGCATCGGTCGTGGGCCCAGGCCCGCTCGAGGTCGTTCCCGGGGCGGTGGTCGAGGAGGACGCCGTCGCGTTGCCCGACGTGTCCGCCGCGGGCGTCGAGGACGACGACGACGACGCCGCACCGCTCGATCCGGCGGCGCCCGACGACCCTGCGGAGGGCGATCCGGCCGGGTCCCCGCACGCGACGAGCACCACGGGGACGAGGCGGATCGCGGCGCGGAGCGTCATCGGCGAGGGGACGCTACGCCGGGCCGCTGCGCCCGTCAAAGCCTCACATCAGCGCCGGCCCGGCCAGCCACGCGCCGCCGTCCGCCACCAACACCGCGCCGGTCACGAGGGATGCCGCGTCGCTGGCGAGGAACAGCACCGCGTCGGCGATCTCCGGGATGCGCCCGAACCTGCGCAGGGGGATCGATCGCTCCATCGCCGCGCGCATCCCCTCCGGGAGCAGCCGCGACAGCCCCTCGGTGTCCTCGATCGGCCCGGGCGCGACCGCGTTGACGCGGATCCCCGCGGGCCCCCACTCGACCGCGAGCGTCCGCGTCATCGCGTCGATCGCCGCCTTGGCCGACGCGGCGTGGACCTGCATCGGCGTCCCGCCGTAGTGCAGCGTCGCCGAGATGTTGACGATCGCGCCGCCGGCCTCGCGCATGCTCGCCAGGAACGCCGCGCGAGAGACGTTGTAGGTCCCGACCGTGTCGATCTCGAGCACGGTGCGGAACCCCTTGCTGCTCAGCGTCGCGGCCGGGGCGAGGAAGTTCCCGGCGGCGCCGTTGACGAGCACGTCGAGCCTGCCGCACCGCGCGACCAACCCCTCGACCAGCGCGGTCACGGCATCGGCATCGCGGACGTCGCCGGCCAGGGGAACGCACCGCGACCCCAGCTCGGCGGCGGTCGCCTCGAGCCGCTCGGCGTTGCGGCCCATGATCGCCACCGTCGCGCCGTGCTCGACCAACGCGGCGACGATGCCCCGCCCGATCCCCGAGCCCCCGCCGGTGACGAGCGCGACCTTGCCTTCGAAGAGATCCGAGCGGAACGCCGACATGCGCACATTGTCGACGCCCGCCCGAGCCCGGGCAAGTGCTTCCCCTGAAGGACTAAATCAAACCATCGAGGGTGCCGACGACCTCGCCCAGGTCGGTGTCGACCCCCACGGCCCGCATGGCGGAGTTGATGACGTTGACGGGGTGCATGCCGTTGCCGTCGATGTGCTGGCCGGACACGAAGCCGCCGGCGCGGCCCGCCACGGTCACGATCATGTTCTCGGTCGAGTGGGTGCGGTTCTCGTCGCCGGTCGCCGGGTCGAGCCCATGGCCGCCCTCGTAGAGCAGCACCATGGCGGTGTTGTCGAGGACGCTCGCGGCGCCCTCGGGCGTGTCGCGGAGCTTCGCGACCAGGTATGCGAACTGGTCGAGCTGCCACGCGAGGATCTGGCTCACCGCCTCGGTCGTCCCCACCGAGTGCCCGACCTCGTGCTGGTCGTAGGGGATGCCCGTGAAGCTGTTCACGTTCATGTGCGACTGCGCCATCGTGTAGAGCATCGCCACCGATCGCGACAGATCGCAGGTGAACGCCATGTGGATGAGATCCGAGAAGATGCGCGCGCGCGTGTCCTCGTCGCTGTACCCGGCGTTCACGTCGAAGCCGTCGCCGCCGGCGCTGGCGTTGTTGCCCCCGATCGGCGGGTCAGCGCCCGGATCGGCGAACATCGAGCACTCGCCGGTGGCGTCGGGTGGGATCGCGGCGAGCCGGTCCTCGAGGGCCCGGATCTCGTCGAAGTGTCGCTGCATGCGGATCTTGTCGGCCGCGCCGAGACGCGGCATCAGCCGCGAGATGTTGCCGTCGACGAGATCCAGGATGCTGCGTCGGCGCGCGAGCTCGCGTGCGACCTCGGCGGCCTCGCTGGGATCGGGCGGCACGAACCCGGTGAACAGGGCCATGTAGGCGGCGCGCGGGCTGGTCTGCCCCGGCACCTGCACGACGCCACCGGCCCCGTCGGACCTGTAGGAGAGGATGTCACGGCCATACGGCGCGCTGTCGGTCAGGTACCACGACGGCTGCACTTGGTACTGCAGCGACTCGAAGGTGGTGCCCGCACCGATCGCCGCGGCGACCACCTGATCGGCCGTCGGTCCGCGACACGTGCTGCTGTCGTCGGGGTTGCTCACGCCGCACAGCAGCGGCGGCAGGGCGCCGAGGTGGAACTCGGTGTTCCAGCTGCCCGGCCCCGAGTTGTTGTACGGGATGCGCAGGTTGGAGATGATCGAGACGTCCGGGCGCACGTCGCCGTAGTTGGACAGCGGCATGGTCGCCGCCTTGAGATCGTAGTTCGGACCGAACGCGTCGGGACGGTAGAGGTCCCGCAGCGGATCGCCATCGCCGCCCATGGCCTGGCCGTGGAAGCCGATGAAGAAGCGCCGCGGCACCGGGCCCGCGCCGCCAGCGAGCGCGTCGCCGTGGCGGTTGAGCATGATCTCGAGGGTCGGCAGCGCGATCGCGACGCCACCGACGCCGCGCAGGAAGGTCCTTCGGTTCAGGGATCGGATTGCCATGGCGTCAGACCTCCTCCTCTCGGCGATACAGGAACGCCTCGTCGCCGACGAGGTTGAGCACGAGCTCGTCGAAGCGGTAGTTGCTCTCGGCGAAGGACGTCACGAGGTCCTCGACGTAGCGCTCGTCGTCGTTCGCGACGTCGTGCCCCATCGCGAACTCGTAGACCTGGTAGACGATGCAGCTGTCGAGGAGGCCCTCGTCACGCAGCAGGTCCGACAGCCCCGCGGGGCCGGAGAAGGTGTTGCCGTCGATGGCGCCCTCCCCCGCGATGGTGCACTCGGGCAGATCGTTGTCGGTGGTGCGGAAGCGGCCCTGCTGGTCGTAGTTCTCGAGCCCGAACCCGACCGGATCCAGCAGCTCGTGGCACTGGGCGCAGCCGTCGATCTGGGTCATGTTGTAGCGGTCGATCTTGCACGGGCTGCTGACCGTCGGCGGCGGCTCGTCGACGTTCACCGTCGGAGGTGGCGGCGGGATCTCCTGGCAGAAGAGCCGCTTGCGGATGAGCTTGCCGCGCTGCGTCGGGCTCGTGTCGCCGAACTTGCCGGCGACCGACAGGAACGAGCCGTGGCTGAGCAGGCCGCGGCGGCCGCTGTCGCCGTACTCGACCCACGTGAAGGCGTCGCTGCCCGGGCTCGGCAGCCCGTAGTGCCCCGCGAGGAAGTCGTTGACGAAGGTGCCGGTCGCGTCGAACAGCGTGCGCCAGTCCCCGCGGTCCTGCATGATCGTCTTGTCGATCAGCATGCGGGTCTCTGTGCGCATCGCGTCGGTGAGCTCGGGCGCGTGCGGGAGTCGGTAGTAGCCCAGCCACATCGAGTGGAAGCGGTCGATGCGGGCGAGCGCCCTCGGGTCGTCGAGCATCTCCTGCGCGGCGCCGCGGACGTCCTCGGGGGTGGCCAGTCCCCCCGACTCCGCCCGATCGAGCAGCGCGTCGTCGGGCGTCGTGCCCCACAACAGATACGACAGGCGCGTGGCGACCTCGAAGTCGTCGAGCCGCGAGACGCCCGGCTCGTCGGTCGGCGTGCCGATCTCGACGCGGTACACGAACTCGGGATCCTGCAGGAACGCGCGGACGATCACCGCGACGCCGGCGTAGAAGTCGTTCTCCTCGGCGGCGTACTGGGCCCCGAGCGCGACGAAGCGACCGACCTCCTCGTCGCCGAGCGGGCGTCGGAGCGCGCGGCGGCCGAACGCGGCGGTGAACGAGGTCAGGCACGCCTCGTCGTCCGGGCCCGTGGGCTGGCAGCCGACCACCTGGTCACGTCGCGGCGCATCGGCCATGAGCCGCGCGGTCGACTCGGTGGCGAGCTGCTCGAGCGCCTCGATCAGCGTGCGACTGGCGATCTGGTTGGCGAAGGCGTTGTCGTAGGGATCGGCGACGTCCTCGGGGATCAGCGCGGAGCCGGGCCGCGTGTCGTCGCCGATCAGGTCGAACAGCGTGTTGTCGTACTCGTCGGTCGACAGCCGGCGCATGCCCATCATGCCGACGCCGCCGAGCTCGGGCGCCTCGGGCGTGCCGCCGCTGGTGCCCGCGGTCCCGTCGGCCCCGGTCCCCTCCGTATCCGCCTCGGACCCGTCGCTCGCGCTGCCCTTGTAGCAGCCCGTGCCGACGAGCATCAGCGCGAGCAACGTGCGTGGTGCGTCCGTCATGCCTGTCTCCTGTCCCTCGCGGTGATCCCCGCGGTGATCCAAACGGTAGTCGAGCCGCACCGCCGCGGATAGCCAGCGCGACGACGCAGCGCCGCCGATCGTCGCGATCACGGACGCCGTCGTCCGCACGCATGGGTGACGCGGCGGCGAACTCGATTACGGTCACCGCGACGGATTCCGTCCGCGCGTGCCGTGACGGTGGTCAGCGGTACCGGAACACCGAACGCGGCGGGGCCGCGAGGCCCCATCCTGGGGCCACACCGCCCCGCGTGATCGCATCACGATCGCTGCACGAGGAATGCCGCGGCCCGTCCGGGAGTCGAGGTCTCCATGCCCAGCGCGCGCGGTTCTGTCGCTCGTACCGTCGCCGCCGCCCTGTTCGGGGTGATCTCGCTGGCGGTCAAGCTCGCGTTCGCGGCGACGGCCATCGCCCTGCCCCTGGGCGCGGTGTGGATCGCCTCGTCGCTCGCGGCCCACCGAGGCGGCTCGATCGCGGTCGCGGTGCTCTGCGGCGTCGCGCTGTGGCCCGTGCTCCCGGTCGCGTGGGAGCTGGTGTCGACGTGGCGACGGCGTCGCGCGTCCGCACCACGCCCCGCGGTGCTCACGGCGTACGACCGCATGATCCTCCGCAGCGTCGCAGTGGGCCTGGTCGCCAACGCGATCCTCCTGCTCGGATTCCCCGCCACCGTGTTCACGGCGCTGGCAAGCCGCGGCGACTGGATGCTCGCCGATCGCCACGGGCCGATCGTCGACCGCGTGCGCGAGGGGCTCATGACCGCCGCGGGCGGCCTCGAGTGGCTGCACGAGTCGACGCACCGCAACGAGTACAGCGACCTCGTCGACGCGCGCGTCACGGAGACGACCGAGGCCGTCGTCCCCAGCGACGACACGCTCGAGCGCGCGGTCGCAGAGATGCGCGAGCGGCCCTCGGCCGCGGCGCAGGGCGGATTCCAGCCGCGCGCCGACGCGTGGCCGTTCGCGGCCCAGCTCCACCCCGCGGTCGTATCGATGCCCGCCGACGCCGAGCGCACGATCGACGGCGTCGGTCGACACCTCGCCGCCGCCGAGCCGGACGCGACGCTGCGGGTGAAGGCGGTGCACGACTACGTCGCGACCCGCATCGCCTACGACGTGCCGGCGTATCGCGCCCGCGAGCTGCCCGATCAGTCGGCGCAGGCCGTGTTCGAGCGGCGCATCGGCGTCTGCGCCGGCTATGCCCAGCTCGCGTCCGCGATCGGCGACGCCGCGGGCCTCGAGATCGTCGTGGTCGTCGGCGACGCGCGCAGCCCCGGCGAGGACCCCTCCGGGGAGGGCCACGCGTGGAACGCCGCGCGGCTGGGCGAGCGGTGGGTGCTGTTCGACGCGACCTGGGACGCGGGGGCCGTCGACGGCGACACGTTCACCGCCGAGTACCGCACCGACTACCTGATGGCGCCGCCCGAGGTGTTCGGCCAGACACACTTCCCCGAGGAGCCGCGGTGGCAGCTCGTCGCGGCGCCCAAGGCCCGCGCCGCGTTCGTGGCCGAGGCCGCGATGGCCCCGGGCTTCCACGCCCGTGGTCTCGCGCTGCGCACCCCGAGCAGCGGCCATGCGCGCGTCCGCGACGAGCTCACCATCGTGCTGGGCAACCCGCTCGGCGCCGCGGTGCGGGGCGACATCGCCGAGGACGGCGCGCGGATCAACTTCGACGTCTGCGCCGACGCCGAGCCCGGCACGGCGGAGTCGGACGCCGTGTCCATCCGATGTCGCTTCCCCAACGCCGGCCGCTACCGCGTGCGCCTGTGGGACGGCGAGACGTACCTCGGCCTCGTGCAGGTCGACGCGACGCGGTGAGCCCACGCCGCGGGCGCGTCACTCCGGGACCCACGCGTTGCAGGCCGCCGCGATCTCCGGCACCGCGGCGTTGAGGAACGTCGTGTACTCCACCGCGCAGAGGTCCCCGACGGCGTGGTGGGGGAACGATTCGGCGAACTCGGCGATGCGCGTCGCGATCTCGGCGCCGTCGATGCCGTTCCACGGGTTGGCGCAGGCGTTGGGCTCCGGGATGCCGACCAACGCCAGCGGGATCACGTTCTGCACGTAGCCGCCCTGGGTGGCCGCGAGCGCGTCGACCCAGTCGGCCGGGTCGCCCACGCTGCCCCACTCGGTGACCGCCTCGAGGTCGTCCTCCTCGTCGGTGACGATGAGCACGACGAGCGGCCCCTGCTCGCGCAGGAAGCCCTCGTTGAAGCCGTCGATGCCGAGGAGCTCCGATGACAGCGCCCCGATCGCCATCTGCATCGGGCGCTCGTCGGGGTCGCCCATCGTCCCGACCGCGCTGGCGCAGCCCAGCTCGGTGCCGAGCGTGGGGCCGTAGGCCATCCAGTTGGCGGTGCTGGCGTACGGTAGGCAGCTCATCGCCGGCGAGGCCGTCACGAACTCGGGCGCGTCGGTCGTGATGACCCCGACGTGGATCGAGCCGAGGACCCCCGGCAGCTGCTGGTTCACCAGCTCGATGAACGCCGGCAGGGCCGCGCCGAGCCGCGCCTGCTCGTCGGCCATGGTGTCGGAGTTGTCGATCACCACCAGGATGTCGATCGCGGTGCACGGCTCGGTGGGCAGGACCTCCGTGGTGCTGCTCTCGCCGTCGCCGGTGCCGGTGGTGCTCGGGTCGGGCCCCGTGCTCCCCGTGCTCGCGCTGTCGGTCGCCGCGCCGGTGCCGGTGGTGTCGGGGCCAGTGCTCGGCGCGGTCGCCGAGACGGTCGCGGTGGCGGAGGGGTCGGTCTGGGTGAAGTCGAAGTCGCCGTCGTCGCCGTGCTCGCACGCGGACACCGAGCCGAAGATCAAGGACAGGTGCAGGGCGAAGCGGCGCAAGGATCGATCTCCGGGTGACAGACGACCTCGACACGAGTCTACCCGAACGCGCCACGGCGTGGCGCCGCGGCGGCGTGGCGTCGGACCTGCACGGCCGCGCGACTGCGCGCAGCCGATGCGTTCAGTCGTTGGGCGCGCCGTACGAGATCCAGGTCCGGATGATCTCGATCTCGTCCGGGGACAGCGGCGAGCTCCCGGTCGGCGAGGTCGGGTCCAGCGGCATCTGCAGGCCCGAGATGCCGTTTCCGTTCAGCTTCGTGACCAGGTAGCTGTTCGTCGGGTTGCCCGGGGTGACGCGCGCGACGTCGGGGTTCTGCGACGCGGCGAGCATGAGGTTCTCGTAGGCGACCGCGGGCGTGAGATCGAGGTCGGCGGCGGGCGCGACGTTGCCGTGACAGCCGGCGGTCGCGCACCGCTGGGCGAGGATCGGCATCACGTGGCCGGAGAACGTGGCGCCGCTGCCGGTCGGCGTCTCGCCGAACGCAGCCGCGTACTCGCAATTGTCGTAGTCGATGCTCGCGTACGGGCTGTCGCCCCCGGGGTCCGCCGCGCCCTCGATCCAGCACGCGAGCGCGAGGATCTCCGCGCTCGACAGCGGCTGGTTGGCCAGCGGCATCGGGCTGCCGGGCACGTTGCCTTGCACGCGCTGCAGCAGGTACGACTTCCACGGGTCGCCCGGCAGCAGCAGACGGAACGGATCGTCCCCCGCTCCGAACACGCCGTCGCGGTTGGGATCGCCGGCCTGCACGTCGGCCTCGAGCAGCGACTTGGCCTCGGCCGGCAGCATCGCGTAGCCGTTGATCTGCAGCGCGTTCATGCCCGGCGCGTACGAGGCCGCGGCCTCGATCTGCCCGACGGTGAGCATGCCGCCCGCGGTCTGCCGCTCGATGGCGATGCTCTCGAACTGGCCGGGGACCGCCATCGCGGCCGGGATCGGCGTGTCGAGGTAGATGACCGCGTTGAGCACCGCGCCGAGCTCGTCCGTGTTCATCGCCACGTAGCCGACCGTGGCCGTGAACGCGAGGTTGTTGCCGGTGGTGAACCGCAGCGTATCGCCCTGGGGCTCGCAGCCGTTGAAGAGGTTGAGCGGCTCGGTCTCGGCGAGGTTGCACGGCACGTCGAGCTGCGAAAGCATGGTCTCGGGCGTGTGGAGGTCCGGGTACTCCTTCTCGTTGTGGCACACGCCGCCGTTGGGCGAGCACGTGCGCGTCACGACCTTCTCGTGGAGATCCAGGTAGGTCGGGAACTCGGCCTTCGCCTCCTCGAGGTACTCCTCGACGGGCGGACCCTCGGGCTCGCCGGGCGCGCCACCCGTCGACTCCTCGGCTCCGCCGTCGGTGCCGTCGACGACGGCCGTGGTGCCGCCGCCGGTCTCGGCGCCCGTCCCCTCACCGTCGGCGTCGCCGAACTGCGAGCGGTCACCGTCACCGACGGTGCACGCAGCCAGCGACAACGACACCGTCAACCATGCCGAGTACCCCACCGGACGTCGCATGCGTCTCGCCCCCAAAGATCGTGTGTGTGTTGAAGCCCCGAACCCGGACTAGAACGGCTCGGACACCGGCACGATGCCGGGCCAGAACGGCTCGTGGTCGATGTCGAGGACCGACATCATCGTGGCGTAGTAGGCGGTCGTGCCGAACACCGGCTCGTTCGGCATGACCTCCATCGACATCGGATCGGTGCGGCCGAAGATCTTCCCGCCGTTGGCGACAAGGCCGCCCATCATGAAGTACGCCTGGTACCGCGAGCCGGGGCCACCGGTGTGGTCGGAGCCGCCGCCCGAGTTGTAGCCATTGTCCATCACGTTGTCGCGGCCGAACTCGGTCACGCACCCGACCAGCGTGTGATCCCAATACGTGCCACCCTCGGGGTGTGGCATGAGCTTGAGCGCGTAGTTGACCCCCGCGAGCACGCGGGCCAGCGTGTTGGCCGACATCGGGTACGCGGTCATCTCGCCCGAGTGCGTGTCCCAGCCGCCGACCGACGCCCCGGCGTTGCCGCTGTCGCCGATGCACACCGCCGCCGAGCCGTAGCCGATGAAGCGCAGCGCGAGCGCGGTGTCGCGGCCGAGCTGGCTGGTGCCGAGGATCGCGGCGAGCTGCGCGTTGGTGAGGCCGTTCGCCGAGCCGCCCGGCTCGGTCTCGACCTTGAGCGCGGGATCGAGGAACACGTTGCGGAAGGCCTCGACGTTGGCCTTGCCGTTGGCGAGCCGCGCGATCATCTGCTTGTGGCGGTTGCTCCGCGACTTGATCGCGTAGCCGTCGAGTCCGGCCTCGAGGGCGCGGGCCCACTCGGGCTGTCCGCCGGCGTCGTCGCCGTTCTGCGCGACGAACTCGGAGTGCGACGGCACCATGACCGGCGTGATCGAGCCGTCGGGAGCGCCGAGCGGCGTGGTCGCCTGGCCGGTGCCGATGACCGCGGGCGGGAACACGAGGCCGTTGCTGCCCTCGGTGTAGTTCTTGTGGTTGGAGTAGATGCGGCTGATGATGCCGGGGCCGCCCTCGCCGAGGCCGCTGCCGATCCAGTTGCGCGCGGTCTGGTGATCGCCGACGCCCGAGGACGCGCCTGGCGTGTGGTCGACCGTGCCGAGCACGCAGATCTCGTGGCTGATGGCGGTGAGCGGCGGGACCGCGGCCATGCCGAGGGCGACGGTGTCCTGGTACGGCTGGTTGTCGAAGATCGACGAGACGCCCCACTCGGTGGTGCCGCTGCCCGCTTGCACGCCGTACGGGTTCCAGCGGCCGTCGACGTTGCCGTTGAACATCGGCACGGTGCGCGCGCCACCGTCGAGGCTGAACAGCAGCACGTGGTTGTGACGCGAGCGCGGGATGTCACCGCCGGCGTAGCTCAGCCGGGGGATCCACAGGTGCGGCGCCGCGATGGCCCCCGCGACGCCCGTGAGCCCGTACTTCAGGAAGTTGCGACGATTGGCAAAGAACTTCGACATGGTGGTGACCTCCGCTCGTTCGCCCGTACGCACTAGTAGTAGAAGAAGTCCGCCGACTTGAGGACCAGGCGGCAGGCCTGGATCGCGAACTCGGTGGGGGTGCACTCGAGGTCGTCGCGGCACAGCGAGATGCCCTCGTCGACGCCCTCGGAGGCGCCCTCCATCGTGGGGCGGATGAGCGCGGCGGAGTACACTTGGTCGACCGCCTCCCACAGCGCCTCCTCCGACTTGTCGCTGGGATCGTCGACGACCGACAGCGGGTAGATCGGGGCGCCTTCGCCGGCCATCTCGCAGAGCTCGGCGGTGAGCGTGGCCTGGGTGAGCGCGGCGATGAGGCCGGTCCGGGCCTCGCGGAACTGGCCGACGCGATCGGGGCAGCCGCCGAGCAGCTGGGCCTTGTCGCGCAGCGTGTAGTCGGGCTGGCCGCCCGGCAAAGTCGCGTAGGTGTGGGGGTGGAAGCCGCCGTTGCCCGACTGCACCTCGGGGTAGCGGTGATCGCAGCCGACCAGCGGCGTGCCGGCGAGCTTGAACGCGCTGCGCAACCAGTCCTCGGCGTCCATCTGCTTGACCGGCCCGTGCAGGTACGGCGGATCCCAGTTCTCGTCGTCCGGCGAGTCGACCTCTTCGTAGCGGTTGGTCGAGGTGTACAGGACGCTGGTGAGGATCTCGCGATCGACCGCGCGGACGTTGCCGTTGGTCTCGACCATGAGATCGACCAGGGCTTGGCGCACCAGCGGCAGATCGGCGCCGGCGTCGTAGCCGAGGTAGCGCATGAGCGCCCGGTCGACGTACGACTCGTAGAAGGCGGGCTGCTCGGCGATGAGCTGGCCGGGGCGACGCAGCAGGTCCCACTGCTCGGTGGTCAGCATGCTCTGGTCGATGATGTTGGGGCCGGGGTCGCTGGTGTCGCCCGGCATCACCGGCGGCACGAGGACGGTCTGGTCGCCCCAGAAGTCGCTGTGGCAGTCGGCCTCGTTGGGCGCGGCGCAGGCCAGCGTGTTGAGCACCACGTTCTTCGCGTTGCTCTGCATCGGGTCGGGCACCGCCCGCTCCTCCCAGAGGTGCCACAGCGGCTCGAGGGCGAGGCGCTCGGCCGGCGTCGCCTCGCGGCCGAGGAAGGCGCGGAAGCTGAACGCGACCAGGTCGTTGCCGTCCCAGCGGCCGAGGAACGCCGGGTGGGTCGCCGCGAGCTCCGCGAACTGGCCGAGCGTCAGCGTGCCCGCGTGCAGCTCACCGGCGCGCGCGTCGAGATCGGCGATGTACGCGTAGTGCGTCACGAGCGAGTTCATCTGGAACAGGTCGGCCCACATCCGCTGGCTCGTCCGCAGGTACTCCGGCCGGGCCATGAACGCGTCGACCAGTTCGTCCGCCGACTTGTACTTGCACTGCTGCTCGTACTCGAGGTCGGTCGGCGACTCGCCGAGCAGATCGATGTACGCGCGGCGGCACATCTCGACGTCGTCCGCCGGCGGCGGCTCGACGCCCATGCCCTGGATCATCGGGCACGCGGCCTCGTCGATGACGTTGTCGAACTCGAGGCCGTCGCAGATCTCGGACGGCTCGCCCGTGTCGACCGCGCCCGTGTCGGCCGAGTCCGCGGCGCCCGTCGAGTCGACGCCGGGGTCGGTCGTCGCCGGCGCGGTCGCGGTGCCGGTGTCCTCGGCACCGTCGTCACCGCCGGACGAGCCACCGTTGCAGGCGCATAGGGCTAGGATCACCCCGATGGAATTTCGCGGTACGGCTCGTCGCATTGGACTCAACTCCCTGCCGGGCGGCGTCGTGTAGAACACGGGGGCGCGGGGGCTCTCGCGAGGTTTCGCGGCGGGGTGGTCCCCGCACAAGCTCCGACGTGTGAGACCCCACCTCATGGGGGGCTTTCCGGGGTCCCACGGAAAAAGTTGCCGGCCCGCGCGCCGGGTTCCCCATCGGCCTGATTCGCCCGAATTCGTGGGTTCTCGGGGATTCCGCGGCCCGAACATCGAGGCCGGATTCGCCCCGATCGCGTACGCCGAGATCGCCCGCGCGCTGCGCATCGGCCTGCACGCATCGACGCCCGCGCTCGGATTCCTGCCGAATCGCCACGACACCGCGGTGACCGTCGGCCGTCGCTTGCGTGTCGAATCCCGACGCGAGCGCCAGCGCGTCGTCGTCCTCGTCGAGCAGCACATCGAAGCCGCAGGTGTCGATCGTCAGGGCCGCGGCCATCCCGGCGCACCCACGGCGAGGCGCTACGTACAACACTCGACACGACGAGGATGCCCCGCACCGGGCTCCACGCGTCGGCTACCGTGATGTCGGGGCACATGCTGGCGAACGCACTACTCTCGACGATCCTGGGCCTCGATGGTCCCGTCTCCGCGCCGTGCGGGCTCACGCAACCGCTGGATCCCGACTACGGCAGCGTCCCGTACGACTGCGCCGAGTCGCAGGACATGGGCTACGACAACGGCGACCCGTTCGACATCACCGTCGTGATGATCGACGGCGAGCCGGTCGAGAAGGACACCGCCAACGCGTTCTGGGTGATGCGCGAGGCGGCGTCCGCCGACGGCGTCGAGATCCACATCAACTCCGGCTTCCGCACGATGGAGGAGCAGGAGTACTTCTACATGTGCTACACGTGCTGTTGCTGCAACAGCTGCAACCTCGCGGCGCAGCCCGGCTACAGCAACCATCAGAGCGGCCACGCGCTGGACTTGAACACCAGCGCCGCTGGCGTCTACGACTGGTTGGCCGCGCACGGTGGCGAGTACGGGTTCTCGCGCACGGTGCCCAGCGAGGACTGGCACTGGGAGTGGTGGGGCGGTGGCCCTGGCGGTGGCATCTGCGACATCGCGGCGGCCCCCACCGGGACCCTCGACGCGGCGGGCTGCGAGGGCATCCGCGGGTGGGCACAGGATCCCGACGCCCCCGAGGCCGCGCTCGGCGTCGAGGTTGCCTTCGGCGCGCCGACGGGCGATCCCGCGGCCGTGTCGGTGTCGATCGTCGCCGACCAGGAACGCGCAGATCTGTGCGAGCCGCTCGGCACCTGCAACCACGGCTTCACCCTCGATGTGCCGCTGTCGCTGCAGGACGGCGCGCCGCACGACGTGCACGTCTACGCGATCGACAGCGACGGGGCCGACAACGCCGAGCTCGTCGCGAGCCCGCAGCAGCTGATGTGCCCGCCGCCGCCGGTCCCCGAGGGAGTCCGCCGGGCGACGGGCGCGGCGAGCCTCGCCGGCTGGGGCTTCTCGACGTTCTGGCAGATGATGAAGGTCGACGCGGCCACGCTCGACGAGCTCGACGAGTGGACGGCGCTGGCGAACGCGCCGCTGCTGGTGCGCACCGAGGACGCGCCCGAGGTATGGTGGGTGGACTCGGGCTGGCGACGCCACGTGCCGAGCCCGGAGGTCGCCGCGGCGTGGGGCCTCGACCTCTCGACGGCGGAGATCGTGACCGCGGAGATCCTCGATCAGTGGCGCGAGGGCACGCCGATGCGCGACCGGCCGGTGCTGGTCTCGGTCGACGGCGTGACCGTGTATCTGATCGACGACGCACAGGGCGACGGCTCCGGCGGTGGAGCCGACGGCGGCGAGGGGGATGACGGCGGCTCGGGCAGCGGCGGGGACGACACGCTGGATCCCGACGATGGCTCGGACAGCGGGGCTGCGCTGCCGGGGGCCGACGACGAGGGCGACGCGGGCTGCGGGTGCGCGGGCGGCCCGTCGGGCCCACGCGGGGGCCTGATGCTGTTGGTCGTCGCCGCGATCGGTCGCCGGCGAGCACGCGCACGGTCGCTGCGGGTTTCCCCTTCGGCTACGGGAGCCCAGGGCAATCGATCTGGCGGTTCTGCGACAACTGGCACGTCGCGCTGACCGCAGTGCCACCGGGCGCGGGGACACCATCTCGACGCACGAGCTGGAACTCGAGGTTCCAGCCCTCCTCGGAGCAGACGTCCGAGAGACGATCGTCGACCAAGGTCACGAAGCACACGTCCTCGCCGTCGGGCAGGCTCCCATCCGCCGCGCACGTCTCGATGTTCGTCTCGACGACGTCACCGCTGGCGACGTCCGGCGCTTCTTGGATCAGGGTGCACTGCGGCTGCAGACCATCGCCGACCGGATCGGTGTCCGCGACGCAGGCGGTCATGCACGCCGGCTTGATCTGGTCGCGGATGGTGTTGGCGATCGCCGACAGCGCGTCGGAGTAGTCGTCCTGGCAGATCGAGTAGATGTTCGGCCCGTCGCCGACCTCGAACGCCTCGGCGAACTCGCGCTCTCGCACCGGCGGCCGGGCCGTCGATGTCCCGGCGGCGCTGGCGTAGGTGCAGCCGGCACCGATGCCGAAGTCGTTCTGCTCGACCGGATCGAGCGATTTGGCGTAGGTCAGCTCGCCGTCGTAGCCGTCCGGGACGCCAGCGATGAGCGCGACCAGGACCTCCTGACTGGGCGTGATCGTCTGCTTCGCGGTCTCGATCTCCTGGATGAAGTCGATGTAGCGATTCAGCGGGTGGAGCACCGCATCGCCGTCCGCGACGTCGATGTCGCCGTCGACGTTCTTGTTCGACGAGCGGCAGGTGTCGTACGGCGTGCCACTGCCCTCGCAGACCACGCCCGCGTTCCAGCACACCGCCGAGGTGGGCCCCATGGCGTCGGGATCGGACCAGAAGACCTGGCCGCCCCCCTGGCTCGCGGACAAGAAGATCGACGCGTACTCGTTGTTGTACGAGCAATCGACCTCGTCCGTGATGATGACGACCGACAAGATCGCGTTGCTGCGCAAGAAGCCGTACTGCTTCTCGTCGGCGTTCTGGGCCCGCAGGAGGGCTTTGTACATCGACTCGAGATGGGACTCGAAGCCGCAGCCCGCGATTCCCTGGGGGCCGAAGCACTGGAACGCCTCGGTGGTGCTGATGTCACCGGCGAGGTTGGTCTTGCCCTCGATGTTCTCGAGCCAGGGGCGCTCCTTCGGCTCGGGATCGAACTCGGTGGTCGTCGGTTCGATGCCGATCGACTCCGTCGAGCACACGTCGGTGCACGCCACTGCGGTGGCGTCGGCCGGCGGGCTGGATTGGGACACGAATTCCCCCTGGCGGCTGCGACAGCTGGACAGCTGCAGCTTGCCGGCCTCTGGCGACGTACTGCCCCCGCATTGGGGGTTGCCGTTGTCGGTCGTGGTGACCCCGATGCGGTAGTTCGCCTCGACCATGGGATCCTCGAGGACGTCGATGAACGCCGGGAAGTTGGCCGCCAACAGCCCCTGTTCCTCGCCCATCGAGCCCGAGTTGTCGATCACGAAGAGAATGTCGACATCCTTGTTCACCGTCAGCGCCACCGCGTTCTCCTTCTCCGATGCCGCCTCGTACTCCACGTCCTTCAACGGGTGATCGAGACAGGCGAGCAGTGTCGGCGAAACGACGCCGGTGGCAGCGAGCAGCGTCATGCGGAAGACGAGGGAGATGCGGGGCATGGGGGCTCCACCGCGCGAGGTCCGCCCGAATTGGGGGCCTCGGCGTCCATGTGTTCCGCAACGGCTCGACTTCCATCACGCGCCACGACGCAAGGCGAAGGAAGCACCGAGTGCTCCCCTCGTCGGCGGGCGACGTGCTCCGCGACGACTCTAGGCCAACAACGCCGCGAGCGGCGTGTTCGAGTAGCCGTTGCCGGACCCGACCTCGGTCGCCTCGGGCACGACCGACTTCAGGATCGCGAGCAGGACGTCCGACGTGTTCTCGCCGCTGGGCGAGTGGTAGTGGATGCCGGGGTGCGTGAGCGCCCCGCCACCGCCGCCACACACGAGGATCGGCATGTCGTCGGTCGAGTGGGTCAGGCCGCTCGCGGCGTCCGACGACGCGAGCAGGACCGAGTTGTCGAGCAGGTTGCCGGCGCCCTCGGGCGTCGCCTGCAGCGCCTCGAGCAGGTAGGCGAGCTGCTGCATCGTGTAGATGGTCGCGGCGTCGACCATGTCGTTCATCCCACCGTCGTGGGTGAGATCGTGGTGGCCCTGGGTCGCGCCCACGGTGTTGAACACGGTGTAGCCGACCGAGCCCGTGAACTGCACGCTGGCGATCCGCGTGACGTCGCAGCTGAAGGCCATGACGATGAGGTCCGTCATCGCCCGGTTGACGGCCTCGAGCTGCTCCTGGCCCTCGATGTCGTCGTTGTTCTGCTGCGTCATCTCGGGGATCTCGCACAGCGGCGCGAGGGCGTCGATCTGCGAGCGGATCTGCTCGACGCTGGCGAGGTGGGCGTCGAGTCGGACCTTGTCCGCGTTGCCGACCCGCAGCTTGAGCCGCTCGACGTCGGCCTTGACCGCGTCGAGGCTGGCGATGCGGTGCGGCTTGGTCGGGTCGTCCGGCACGGAGAACGAGCCGAAGAGCTGGTTCCACACCTCGCGCGGATCGAACAGCTGCGACAGCGGCGAGTCCGGCCCCTGGTGCGAGAGGAACTGCAGCGTCGGTCCCTCGCCGCCGATGATGCGCTTGGACACCGCGACCTGGATCGACGGCAGGAACGTCTCGCCGCCGATCGCCGCGGCAGCGACCTGATCGATCGTCGGTCCGCCGAACTTCGACGCGTAGTTGGCCCCGTTGGGCGGCAGCTCGATGAACGGATGCCCCGCGAACAGCACGCAGCCGTCGTGGTGACCGCGGCGCCCCGGGTTCGCCGCGCCGACGCGCGTGCCCGACACGAGCGAGACGTAGTCCTTGACGTTGGAGAACGGCTGGAGCTGCGGCGTGAGCTCGTAGCCCGCGCCCTGCCCCGCCGGCCAGAAGCGCAGGCCCGAGCCGCCGTTGTTGGGGTCGTTGAGCGCGACGCCGTTGCCCCAGAACCAGGTGAGCATGCGGCGAGCGAACGGCGTGCCGCCGGCGTAGGCCTCGCCGTGATCGTCGAGCATCACGTCGAGCACGGGCAGCGCGAGCGCGACCGCCGTGCCGCCCGCGACACCGCGGAGCATGGCCCGACGACCGAGGGTGAACCGAGAACGGGTGGTCTTGATCAGCATGGTGTTGCTCCCCCTGCTCACTCGGGTTCCCCGACCACGCGGAAGGCCGGGCTCGCCACGAGCTCGACCAGGAACGCCCGCATGCGGTAGTCGCCATCGGCGAACGTCGCCGTCAGCTCGTCGATCTCGACCATCTCGGTCGGGAGCTCGATGTGTCCGGTCGCGTGGCGGAAGAGGTTCCGGACCAGGCACGCGGTCGCCTCGGGGTCCTCCTTGAGGATCGCGCCCAGCGCCCGGGCGCCCGCGAAGGCCTGCCCGTCGACGTCGGCGTTCGCGTCGATCGTCTCGCCGTTCTCGATCGTGCGGAACGAGCCGATGCCGTCGTAGTTCTCGAGGCCGAGGCCCATCGGATCCATCAGCTTGTGGCAGCCGGCGCACGACGGGTCGGCCATGTGCGCCTCGAGCCGCTGGCGCATCGTCGCGTACTCGGCGGCCGGCGGCAGCGTGGTGTCGACGCCGACCGGCGGCGCCGGGATGTCCTGGCACAGCACCTGGGTGCGGATGAACTTGCCGCGGTAGGTCGGCGACGTCGTGGTGACGTGGCCGAGGACCGAGAGCAGGCCCGCGTGCCCGAAGAGTCCGCCGCGCAGCTGCTCGGCCGGGAGCACGACCTGGGTGGGCGTGGTGTACTGCTCGGGGTTCGGCAGGCCGTAGTGCGCCGCGAGCTGGGCGTCGACGAAGGTGAAGTCGGCGTCGAAGAGATCGCGGAAGTCCGCGTCCGCGTCGAACGCCAGGTGCGTCACCAGGGCCCGGGTCTCGTCGCCCATCGCCGCGGCGAGCTCCGGGCTGAACGTCGGGAACACCGTGGGGTCCTTGGGCACCGTCGCGAGCTCGCGGATGCGGAACACCTCGGCCGCGAAATCGGCGAGGGCCACCCGCGTGTCGGGCGACTCGACCAGGGTCCAGGCGACCTCGCGGACCCCATCGGCGTCGTCGAGCGCGCCGGCCTCGGCGAGGTCGAGCAGCTCGGCGTCGGGCGTGCTGTCGCGCAGGAAGAACGACAGGCGCGTGGCCATCTCGACGCCGGTGAGGCGTCGGCGGCCCTCGACGTCGCCGGGCTCGCCAACCTCGACCTGGTAGAGGAAGTTCGGCGACTGCAGCATCGCCGCGACCACCGTGCGCACGCCGAGATCGAAGTCGCCGAGGTCGGCCGCCGCGGCCAGGCCGACGCCGACGTAGCTGTCCTGCTCCTCGACGATGAGCGGGCGGCGGAAGGCGAGCCGACCGAAGGCGGTCACGAACTCCCGCAGACACGCCTCGTCCGTCGGCCCGCTGGGCACGCACGTGTGGTGCGCGGCGAGCTTGGTCGCGTCCGCCGCGGCCGCGGCGGCCCGCGCCGAGGCCTCGAACGCGTCGACCTTGGCGTCGGTCAGCGACAGCTGCGAGGCACCGACGGCGTCGAAGCCGTTGATCGCGACGTCGTTCGGCGGCGTGACGGCCAGCGACGACGCCTCGCCGAGGAGGTCGCGGACGCTCCGCACGTACTGCCGCGCGAGCAGCAGGCGCAGTCGCACCGGCGCCGGCTCGAACTCGGCATCGACGCCGTCGTCGGCCCCGGTGCCGCCATCGTCGTCGCCAGCGGTGCCGTCCGCGGTCGCGTCACCACCCTGCTCGGCGGCCCCACCGTTGCCTCGGCCATCGAGGCCCGAGTAGCAACCCATCGGTAGCAGCGCGCCGCAAAGCGCGATCGTCCTGCATGTGTGCTGCACGTGTCTCGACCCCCGCACGAGCATCGCACCGAAACCGCGGCGACGGTGCAGGCGATTCGCGAGAAAGATGGGGGGTCTGGCGTACCTCGCCGACGTGCGGACGCGCCTTGGGTTTGACGGCTTTGCCGGAGGTCACTCGGCGAGGACGACCCGCGATGCGTCGCGCTCGCGGATCCACCGGGCGATCGCCTCGCGATCCGGCGCGTCACGATCGCGCAACACCCCCGCGCCCTCGCGGTCGGCGGGCGCGTCGGCGAGCGCGGTGCGGATCCGCTCCGCGAGCGCAGCGTCGGGCACGGCCCCGCGCTCCGGCGCGCCGAGCTCGACGACCGCGGGCCAGATCCGCGTCAACGATTCCCACGCGACCTCGCGCACCGCCGCGTAGGGATCCTCGAGCGCCTCCGCGAGCAGGGCCCGCTGCCACTGCGATCCCGCGATCGCCGTCGCCGGGGCCCACCCCAGGTGCCAGGCCCAGAGCGCCCGCACGCCGGCCTCGGCCGCGAGCACGCCGGTCGCCGCCGCCGCGGGCTCGCCGGCCGGGATCTCGACCGCCTCGCCGCGCCACCGCGACAACCACGCGGACGTCCAGCCGAGCGAGCGATCCAGGTGACACAGGTTGCACGCGTTGGGTCGCCCGGTCTCGGCGCTGATCGTCGCGTCGGGCGTGTCGACCTGATGGCTGCGGATCGCCCCGAGCAGGCCCCACGTCGTGCGCGGCAAGTGGCAGTTCATGCACCCGGCGCCCTCGCCCTCGGCGTGGTGCGTGTGCGCGACGTCGGCGTAGCGCGCGGCGGCGTGGCACTGGGTGCACGCAGCGTCGCCGTCCATGCCCGCGCGCAGCTGATCGTCGCGGCTTCCGTCGTGCAGCGAGTGGCACGACAGGCACGACAGCTGGCCCGACGCCGCGCACGGCGACTCGACCAGCGCGTTGTACTCGCGGCCGGTGACCCGCACCATCCCGTCCGACCAGAATCGATCCGCGAGGAAGTTCGGATCCGCCTCCAGCACGGCGTCGAGCCAGTCGGCGTCGCGTTCGTCGTCGCGATCGTCGTCGCGCGCCGGGTGACGCACCAGGCGGCCCCAGTCCGCGATCGGATCACCCGCAGCATGCGACGAGCCGTGCGCGAGCCACCCCGCCTCGTCGTCGAACTCCGTGATCGCGTGGCACTGCGCGCACACCTGCGCGCCCGCGTCGGACGCCATCGCCCGCGGCTGCACGATGTCCGACGGCGGGTCCTCGCCGCGCCCGAGGTACCGCGTCCACGGGTTGCGCCGCGCCGCCACGTGGGCCGCCGCCGGGCCGTGGCACGACTCGCACGCGATGCCGAGCTCGACGACCTCGGAGGCGACCTTGCCTGTGCCCTCGCGCCACCCCGGTGTGCCCGCGACCGCGTGGCAACGGATGCAGACGCGGTTCCACGTGTAGACCCCGTCGTCGCCGGCCGGGCGCACCAGCGTGGCGGCGTTGGGCACGAAGCGCTGCGCGTCGATGCGCCACGCGTACTCGAAGGCGCGCACGGCCCCTGTCGCCGGCTCGGGGATCCAGTACAGCTGCAGGTGGTGCGAGCCGGTGGTCATCACCACGGGCTCGATCCGCGGCTCGCCGGTCGGCGACGTGCGCACGACCTCGGGACGCGCCCCCGTCCACCGCAGCGACACGCCCCCGGGCAGCTCCCCCGACCACGGCGCGACGATCGTGTCCCGGCCCGCGCGCTGCGTCATCGTGCGGTGGTAGCTGCCGTGCCAGCTCGCGTACGCGGCGGGGTGACACGCGGCGCACGTCTCGGAGCCGGCGTATCCGTCGTCGCGATCGAGCTGCGGGGTCCACCGCGCCCGCTCGCTCGACCACGCCCGATCTGCCCGGCCGTGATGGACCCGCGCCCACATCGCGGCGCCGGCGAGGCCGGCCAGACCGAGCAGCACCCATCGCGGCGGTGCACGCACCGTGAGCAGGCTACCGCGACGGGCAGCGGCGCAGGGACGCCGGGCCGGATTTCGCCGCTTTCTTGGGCGTGATGGGCCGCCCTTGAGACCGTCGACGGGCGAGGTTCGCCATGCCCGACCGCAACACACTCCAAGGGTTCACCGATCTCGAGCACACGTTGTTCGGCTGGGACGCGGGCCACCGCGACACGTCGGCGCAGGGCTTCGTCCGCGACGCGCTCGGGCCCCGCCGCGCGCGCGTGCGCTTCAAGACCGATCGCTACCCGACCGTGCCGCTGGGCCCCGACACGCTGCGCGCCTGCAATTCGTGATCGCAGGGCCGCCCGCGGGGCCGCTCAGCCCATCCGCCGCAGGAAGCTCTGCAACGTCGTGAGCTGCAGCGTCGGGTTCGTCCGGCGCACCTGACCCAGCGTCGCCTTCTCGCCGCCGTAGGCGTGCCCAGGCAGCAACAGCGTCTGCGCCGGCAGCGTCGCGAGCCGCTCGTTCAGCGTCCGGAACATCTGCTCGGCATCGCCGCCCGGCAGATCGACGCGGCCGCAGCCCTGGAGGAACAGCGTGTCGCCGGCGAGCAGCGCCTCCTCTTCGCCGTGGGTGAGGCCCGCGACGCGGAAGCACATCGATCCCGGCGTGTGCCCGGGCGTGTGCAGCAGCTCGATCTCGATGCCGCCGACGCGGACCTTGTCGCCCGAGTCGTGCTCGACCAGATCGCTCTTCGACAGGCCCGTCACCATGCGCACGCCGTCGGACTCGAGCCGGTGCACGTGGGCCTTGCAGCCGCACTTGGCCCCGAGCTCGGCGATGCCCTGGATGTCGAAGCCGAACATCGAGCCGCCGCAGTGATCCGGGTGGTAGTGGGTCACCAGCGCGCCCGTGATCGTCATGCCGTCGGCCGCCGCCGCCGCGACGAGCCCGTCGACGTCCCACGCCGGATCGACGACCACGCACTCGCGGGCATCGAGGTCGCCCACCAGGTACGCGAAGTTCTGCATGCCGGCGGCCATCTGGTCGCCCGTGGCGAAGTCGCGGCCCGCGAGGAGCTGCTTCAGGTAGAGCTGGGCCATCGAACTCACCGTCCCGGCGGCAGGGTGTCGAGCACCGGCCGGCGGTAGTGCGGCACGGCGCGGCGGTCGTCGCGATCGTTGCACGCGAGCACCGCGACCGCCGTGATGTTGTCGTCGCCGCCGCGCTTGTTCGCCAGCTCGAGGCACACCCGCGGCAGATCGGCGTACCAGTGATCGCGCGCGAGCACGGCGAACTCCTCGGCGTCGATGTAGTTCGACAGGCCATCGGAGCACAGCAGGAACGCGTCGCCGAGGTTGACCGTCAGCGGCAGCACGTCGGGATCCACCTGGCGCTCGAAGCCGACCGAACGCGTGATGATGTGCTTGAGGTCGCTCTGCGCGGCCTCCTCCTCGGACATGCGGCCGGCCTGGACCTGCTCGTTGAGCCACGAGTGATCGGTGGTGAGCTGCCGACAGGTGCCGCCGCGCAGCAGGAACGCCCGCGAGTCGCCGACGTGCACGACGTAGCCGCGCTCGCCGTACACGAACAGCCCGGTGAGCGTGGTGCCCATGCCCTGCAGCCGGTGATCCGTCGCCGCCTGGTCGTTGATGCGCGCGCTGGCCTCGCTCGCCGCGACCGCGAGCATCTCGGCGATCGCCGCGGTGCGATGCTCGGGCGCGACGCGGGCCAGCGCGTCGATGCCCCGCCGCACGACCTTGTCGACGACGTCGACGCACAGCTGCGATGCATGGGCGCCGCCCGCGTGGCCGCCCATGCCGTCGGCGACGAGGTACAGGCCCAGCGCGCTGTCGACGAGGTGACTGTCCTCGTTGTGGCTACGCACACGCCCGACGTCGGTCGCGGGCCAGGCCATCAGTCGCACGGTCGGGATCCTACCGGAAGCCGCGGCGTTCGGCGACACGCGGCCGCCGACCGCGCGCGCGGATCACACCTTGAAGGCCTCGGGCTCGTCCGAGATGCCGATCTCGCTGCCGTCGAACCGGATGCGCTTGGGCTTCTCGTCGACCTGCGTGAGGATCGAGACCGGGCGTCGCCAGACCCGCTCGACGTTCCGCAGGGTGTCCCGGGCGTAGTCGAGCTTGAGGTCACTGCCCTCGTGGCGGTGCCCCAGCAGGAGCTCGCCGCGATTGAGGTAGTTCGAGTCGACCACGTAGATGAACGGCTGGCCGAAGTTCGTCAGGGCGCCGAGCAGTTTCTGCTTGATCTGCTGGAACTCGCGGCTCTCGATCTCGAGCCGGCCCGAGCGGCGGTTCTCGGCGAACGTGAAGTACTTCTGCTCGCGGCAGAAGTCCATCGTGAAGAACTCGTCGATGAAGGTGACGTCGTTGTAGAGCCGACGGACCTCGAAGATCTTGGCCTTGCCCAGGCCGAGCTTCTTGTTCCAGCTGGTGCGCTGCTCGAGGTTGTCGCAGCGGTCCCACTCGGGCCCGAACTTGCCCTCGTCCCAGCGGCGCTCGATGTCGCGGTACAGCTCGACGCCGAGCTTGTACGGGTTGAGCTGGCCGGGCGCCGAGGCGAACACGCCCGAGACGACGTCGGCGTAGTCGATGACCTCGTCGTCGCGCAGCGCCTTCTCCGTCATGATCCGGGAGTGCCAGTAGCTGGCCCAGCCCTCGTTCATGATCTTGGTCTGCATCTGCGGCAAGAAGTAGTAGGCCTCACCGCGCAGGATGCCGAGCACGTCGGCCTCCCAGGCCTCGAGCGGGGCGTGCTGCATCAAGAAGCCGAGCACGTCGCGCTCGGGCTGGGCGGGGTTGCGGTGCTTGACCTGCTCCCGCTTCTCGCGCTGCTTCTGCCGCTGCGACTCCACGAACTCGGGCGGGTTGATGTAGTCCTCGAGGTACGTGCGCTCGTTCTGTAGCCGCACGCGATCGTCGTCGACGGCGTCGGGCGCGTTGGTGCTCGCGGGCGCCTGGTTGCGGGCGTCGCGGAACGAGAGCCACGGGTCGATGAGGTTGTCGAGCGACAGGCAGGTGTCGATGAAGCTCTCGACCGTGTTGACGCCGTGTCGATCCATGTAGCGGCGGACCCGCGCGGCGTTGTTCGCCATCACGTCGATCATCCGCCGGTCGGTCCGCGAGAAGTAGTGGTTGTTGCGGAAGAAGTCGTTGTGGCCGTAGACGTGGGCCATCACCAGCTTCTGATCGACCTGCGAGTTGCCCTCGAGCAGGTATGCGTAGCAAGGGTCGGTGTTGATGACCAACTCGTAGATCTTCGAGAGCCCGTAGGTGTGGCTCTTGATCATGTGGTCGTATTCCATGCCGAACCGCCAGTGCGGATACCGGACCGGGAATCCGCCGTAGCTGGCGATCTCACACATCTGGCGGTAGTCGACGAGCTCGAAGACCTGCGGGAAGTACGAGAGGCCGTAGCCGTCCGCGTAGCCCTGGATCTCGACCTGCAGCTCGCGCAGGTACGGCGGGATGAGAGCCATCAGCGGCCTCCCTTCAGGAACTCGCGGATGGAATCCATGATGTCGTCCTTGCCCGTGACCTCGCTGGTGACGAGCTTGGGCTGGCTGGGGAACGCGGCGCGGATGTCCTTGATGAACTGACCCGAGCCATAGGGGCTCTCGACCTGGCCGTACCCGAACTGGTTGCACGCCGGCAGCAGCGTGTCGCGCAGCAGGTTGATGCACGTCGCGGTGTCGTCGACCGACCAGTTGTCGCCGTCGGAGAAGTGGAACGCGTAGATGTTCCAGTTCTCGGGCGGGAACTCCTTCTCGATGAGCTCGGAGCACACGCGGTACGCCGAGCTGATCATGGTGCCGCCCGACTCGCGGGTGCGGAAGAAGACCTCGCGGTCGACGACGCGCGCGGTGGCGTCGTGGATGATGTAGCGCGACTCGAGGCCCTGGTACTGGCTGCGCAGCCAGGTGTCGATCCAGAACGACTCGATGCGGACGATCTCCTTCTGCTCGTCGCCCATCGAGCCCGACACGTCCATCATGTAGATGATGACGGCGTTGGACTGGGGCCGGGGATCCGTGCGCCAGCTGCGGTAGCGCCGGTCCTCGCGGATCGGGACGATGATCGGCAGGTCCTTCACGAAGGTGCCGCTGGCGACCTGACGCCGCAGCGCCCGCTTGAACGTGGCCTTGAACGACCGCAGGCTCTCGGGGCCGGTGCGGCGCAGGCTGACGTAGCGGTCCTTCTTGGTGTCGAGGGACTGCGTGCCGCGGGGCTCGATGCGCGGCAGCCCGAGCTCCTCGCCGAGGATCGCCGCGAGCTCGTCGAGCGTGACCTCGACCTCGAGGTTCTTGTCGCCCTCGCCCTCGCCGGCCTTGCCCGCGCCCTGCCCCTGCTGCGGATCGCCGCCGCCGACCGGATCGCCCGGCTCGCCCTCGCCCTGCCCGACGCCCTGCTTCTGGTTCCCACCCAGCGTGAAGCGCGGGATGTCGATCTGCGGCATCGGGATGGTGACGGTGTCCTGCCCCTTGCGACTCATCATGTCGCCGCGCGAGATGTACTTGCGCAGGTTCTGGCGGATCTTCCCGCGCACGATCTCGCGGAAGCGGCTGTGGTCCTTGTCGATGCGAGAGATCATGGGGCGTGGGACTTTCGCTCGGTCGGTACGCGCGAAGGCAACTAGAAGGGTAGCAAAGCGGCGAGGCCCGTAACCGGACGGCGGACGATCCGCCGCGAAAGGGCCACGGGGCGTGCCCGCAGTGGGGGTCCGGCTGGCGCGGCGGATCGCGGGCGCGAGGGGCGAGTCCCGGGCCGTGCTAGGGCTTGGGGGCGTCGACCTCGGCAGCTGTGGGTGGAGTGACGGCGGCGTTCAGTCGACGGACGCCGACGCCGACGCCTGGAACTCGAGGCTGCCGCCGAACTCGCGCTGCAGCTTGACCTCGTTGTGGGTGCCGAACTCCGGGTAGTAGAAGTACAGCTCGACGCGCCGGTTCTTGGCCTTGCCCTCGGGCGTGTCGTTGTCGGCGATCGGTCGGTCCTTGCCGAAGAACGCCAGCTCGAGCCGGTGCACGAGCGACGGATCCTCGTCGAGCAGCAGGTCGCGGATTCGAGTCGCCCGATCGAACGCGAGCTTGCGGTTGTGCTCGTCGGAACCATCGCCGTCGGTGTGGCCGACGAGCAGCAGGCGCAGCTTCGGCTCGCGCTGCATCGCCTCGAGGGCGCGACCGAGGGTGACGTAGTCGTCCTGCGCGACCGGGTCGGCCTTGTTGCTGGCGAAGTGGACGTTGCGCGGCGTGGGATCGTCGTGGGCACACGCGGAGCCGAGCAGAGCCGTGATGCACGCCAGGAGGAGACCGACGGAGACCGCGGGATGACGCATCCTTGTCATGGGCGTGAGCGTGCGCCCCTTCCTGGCCCGCGGCTGTGTGCCCGCCTACGCGCGAGTTCGACGGCGTGACGCACGATCGTTCGGGAAAGCAGCTGGCCAAACGATCGTCACCGCCCCGCGCGGCCGGGTCGCAGGTGCTCGAGCACGTGGTCGATCACCACGCGCACCGCTCGGGTCGTCGCGCTGCCCTTGGGGTAGACCAGCGAGAAGCGGCGCGCGGCGCCGGCGTGCTGCGGCAGCACCTCGACGAGCGCGCCCGAGTGGACGTCGCGCTCGACGAGGAAGTGGTAGCTCTGCACGATGCCGGCGCCGGCGCGGGCGAGCCCGAGGCACGCGAGGAAGTCCTCGGCGACGACCCACGCGCGGCGCGGCGTGACGCTGCGGCCGCCGGCGAGCTCCCAGGGGAGCACGCGACCCGTGCTCGGGCGCGCGAACACGATGGCCTCGTGCTCGAGCAGCGCGTCGAGGTCGGCGGGGGTGCCCGCGCGCGCGAGGTAGCTGGGGCTCGCGAACAGGCCCAGGCCGTAGGTGCCGAGGCTGCGCGCGACGAAGCTGGCGCGATCGATCTCGCCGAGGCGCACCGCGAGGTCGAAGCCCTCGCGGGCGAAGTCGACGTTGTGGTTCGAGACGTGGACGACCAGGCGCAGCGCCGGGTGCAGCGCCCGCAGCCGCGCGAGCACCGGCAGCAGGCGGAAGTGGCCGAAGGTCGTCGGCATGCTGATCCGCACCTCGCCGACCACCGCGCCGCGGCCCGCCGAGAGCTGCTCGGTCGCCTCGCCGAGCACGGCGAGCCCCTCGCGGCACCGCTCGTAGTAGCGACGTCCCAGCTCGGTGGGCGCCACCGCACGGGTGCTGCGACGCACCAGCGCGACGCCGACCGCGGCCTCGAGCCGCGTCACCGCGCGGCTGGCGGCCTGCGGCGTGAGGCCGAGGGCGCGCGCCGCCAGGGTGAACGATCCGAGCTCGACCGTGCGGCAGAAGACCGCGAGATTCTCCAGGCTGGCGGCGGCGCGGGGCACTTGTACAGCGAAGGTACAAGCATTGTGGCTGCGATGGAACTACCGCATGGGCTCGGTCGGGTGCATCCCTTGGTGGTCATGAACAAGCGCATCCTCTTCGTCCTCACCAGCCACGCGAACATCGGAACCGGCGGCGCGGGCGGCAAGCCCACGGGCGCGTACCTCTCGGAGATCACGCATCCCTTCGAGGTCCTGCAGCACGCGGGCGCCACGATCGACTTCGTCTCGGTGAAGGGCGGCGCCGTGCCGCTCGACGGCGTCGATCGCAAGGATCCGATCAACGCCAAGTACCTCGACGACGCCGGGTTCATGCAGCGGCTGCAGACCACCGCAGCGCCCGCGGACGTCGACGCGACGCGCTACGACGCCGTGTTCTTCGCGGGCGGCCACGGCACCATGTGGGACTTCCCAGGCGCGACCGACCTCGCTCGGATCGCCGGCGCCGTCTACGATCGCGGCGGCGTGGTCGCGGCGGTGTGTCACGGACCCGCGGGCCTGCTCGGGGTGACGCTCGCCGACGGCACGCCACTCGTCGCGGGCAAGCGCGTCGCCGCGTTCACCAACGACGAGGAGCGCGCGGCGGGCCTGGCCGAGACGGTGCCCTTCTTGCTGGCGGACGCGCTGGTGGCCAAGGGCGCGACGCATGTGCCCGCGGCGAACTGGCAGCCGCAGGTGGTGGTGAGCGAGCGGCTCGTCACCGGGCAGAACCCTGCGTCGGCCGGCGGCGTCGCGCGCGGGGTGGTGGAGCTGCTGACGGGTCGCGAGTGAGCCGCGGGCGCGGGCGCTGGTCTACGCCCACGCGCCCGCGAAGACCTCGGCGAGCGCGACCACTCCGGCGAGGCCCGGCACGACGGCCTCGGCGTCGCCCTCGTACTCGCGCAGGCGCCAGCTCCCGTCGGGCTCGCGGCCCTGGCACTCGATCCGCGCGCGGTGCTGGGACACCAAGAGCAGCGCGCGGACGCTGGGGAGCGCCCGGTAGCCGTTGGCCTTCTCGCCGCGATCGAAGCGTTCGGTGCTGTCCGACAGCACCTCGACGACGAGCGTCGGGTTGAGCAGCACATCGCGCGCGTCGTCGAGGAACCGCGGCGGATCGCACACCATCACGATGTCCGGGTAGACGAAGCCGTCGCGCGCGGGCACGTGGACCTTCATGTCCTGGGACACCGTCGTGCAACCGTTCGCGCGACCGAGACGATGCAGGATCGCCGTCAGGTTCGCGGTGATGACGTTGTGCGCCCACGAAGCGCCGACCATCGCGTACGCGCTGCCCTCCCAGCGCTCGTGCCGGGCCTCGGCCCCGCGCTCGTGCTCGAGGTACGCCGCCGCGTCATCCGGCCGATGTGCTGGCTCGCCCACCATGGGAACTCCAGCATAGCAGCGAGCGGCCGCCGAGGCGCCCCCTTGGCGGTGCCCCGGCCGTCGGGGCAGACTCTCGCCGATGTTCCAGCGCAGCCCCCTGCGAGAGCTCGCCGCATCGGCCCGCGGCCGGCCGCCGCGGTTCCTCGCGGCGCTGCTCGCCACCCTCGCGATCGGTCTGCTCGCCGACGCGTTCTTCGAGCTGCAGCCGCTCGTCGCGTGGTTGCGGCTCGACGCGGCCGTGTGGGAGCAGGGGCAGCTGTGGCGGCTCGTCACGTTCGGCCTGGTGGGCGAGGGCGGCGTCGGACTGTGGAGCGTGGTGCAGCTCGCGTTGGTCTACTGGTTCGCGATGGAGCTGTGCGTGTTCATCGGCGAGCGCCGCACGCAGGTGCTCCTCGTCGGCGGCGTCGCGATCGCCGGGGTGACCGCGGCCACCGCCGAGTTCCTGTGGCAGGTGGGCGGCGGCCAGGGCAGCGAGTTCGCGTTCACCATGGTGCAGGGTCAACGCACGGTCCTCGCGATCCTGCTGCCCGCGTTCGCGGTGCGGCACCGGCACTCGGTGCTCGTGGAAACGCACCTGCTGTTCGGGATGCCGGTGCCGACGAAGTGGTTGATCCCGATGCAGTTGATCGGGGCGCTGGCGAGCTTCGCGGCGCTGCGGGATGTCGGCGGGTTCGCGGGGGTGTTGGCGGCGACGTGGTGGGGGGCGAGGCTCCCGCGGGCGCGGGCGCGATGATCCGCGACCTCCCCCTCACTCCCGAGCGGCAACCTCCGCCAGCTTCCCCTGCAGCTGCGCCACCAACCCATCGATCCCCTTCGCCTCGAGGATCCGGTGGAAGTCATGCCGGTACGTCGCGGCCAGGCTCACCCCGTCGGTGATCACGTCGCGGACCATCCACCGACCCTCGACCACGTGCATCACGTACGCGACGTCGACGCTCTGGGTGCGGCCGTCGGCAGACCACCGGACGCGGGTCCGGACGCGGGTCGCCCGGGGCTTGCGGTCCTCGCCGAGGATCTCGAGCTCGCCGTCCGACGAGCCGCCGAGGACGCGCAGGTAGTTGCGGCGGACCAGGCGCGCGAGCAGGCCCTCGAGCTCCGCGCACCGGGGCTCGCACCCGTGGCGCACGCCGCCCTTGCCGCGCAGCGCGGCGTCGGTGAGCCACGCGTAGTCGATCAGCGCATCGACCACAGCCTGCGTCCGGGCCTCGACGTCGCCACCGCCGGCCTGCGCGCGTCGCAGCGCGCCGTGGTGCGATCGCAAGGCCTCGGCGGCGGACTCTGCGGGCGCCGACGCGTCCGAGGGCTGCGCGCGCGCGTCCCCGCCCGGGATCGGGAGGGGGAGCACGAGCGCAACGAGACACGCGACGATCCATCCGCGCAGGGGCAGCATCGATCTCGAGCCTAGGGTGCAGGATCGTCGCGCGCCGTGACAGCGATCACCCTCACGACGTCGGCCTTCGCGCCCGCGTCGGCCCCCTACCCCTCCGGCATCAACAACGCGTCCACCACGTCGCGCCCCAGGTACCGCCGCGCCGCCCCCTGCACCGCCTTCGCGCTCACCCGCTCGATCATCCGCCCCAGCTTCGACACCTCGCGAGGATCGGTCCCATGGCGCAGGTGGTCCGCGAGCTGGCCCATCCAGAACCCGTTGTCCTCGAGCTGCACCTCGAGCGCGCGGCGCCGCTGCTCGACGAGCTTCGCGACGAGCTGCGGATCCACGCCCTCGGCCTTCACCGTGGCGACGGTCTGGAGGACCGCGCCGGTCAACGCCTCGGCGTTCTCGGGCGAGCAGCCGAACCCGATCATGAACTGGTACTCGGGCTTGGGTCGGCGATCCAGCGCCGCGCTGGTGAAGACGCCGTACACGCCGCTCATGTCCTCGCGCAGGATCTCGCGCAAGCGGATGCCCAGCGCCTCGGAGAGCATCGCCAGATCGTCCTTCGCCTCCGGGCTCCACTTCGCCGGGCCGTGGAAGGCCATCATCACGAAGCTCTTCGGATCCTGCCCGCGCTTCACCCGGACCTCGGCGACGCCCTCGGGCGCCTTCACGCCGACGTCGCGCCACTTGTCGCGTCTCCGGGGCAGCGCCGGCAGCGACGCCAGGTAGGTGGTGGCGTGGCGCTCGAGGGCGGCCTCGTCGAGGTTGCCGACGAACACGAAGGTGAAGTCATCGGCGTCGGCGAAGCGCGTGCGATAGAACTCGATCGCGGACGCGTGGTCCACCGCGGCGAGGCTCGCGGCCGTCGGCGGGCGCCGCCGGGGGTGGTCGCTGGTGATCGCCTTGCCGAAGGCATCGAAGAACGCCGCCTGCGGATCGAGGTCGCGGTTCTGGAAGAAGCCGATCATCTGCCCCTTCCACGCCGCGAAGGCCTCGGGGTCCTGCCGCGGCGCGGTGAAGTAGAGGTGCACGAGCTGGAGCAGGGTCTCGAGGTCCTTCGGCGAGGCGCTGCCGTGCATGCCCTCCTCGAGCTCGTCGATGAAGGGCTCGAGGCTGACCACCTTGCCCGTCAGCAGCTTGCGCAGCGCGACCGCATCATTGTCGCCGACGCCCGACTGCGCGACGATCGACGCCGCGAACTCGGCCGAACCGAAGCGCTTCGCGGGGGCCAACGAGGTGCCGCCGGGGCTGAAGGCCTCGAACAGCACCTCGTCGTTCTTGAAGGCGGTCGGCTTCAGCAGCACGCGTGCGCCGTTGGAGAGCGTCCACACCTTCGCGCCGATCTCCGCGAGATCCTCGCGCTTCACGATCGTCCCGGGCACCGGGGCCTTGGCCATCAGCGCCGCGCCGAGGTCGGCCTCCCGCCACGGCTCGACCGCCACCTTCGCGACCGCGTCGGCGGTCGCCAGCAGCGCCGCATCGCTCGGCATCGCGTCCCGCGAGGCCCCCGCCGCCGAGATCACGCGGTCCTTGCCGCTCACCCACGCCTTCGCCCGGGCGTCGACCTGCGCCAGCGTGATCGCGGGCAGCATCCGCTCGGCCAGCGCGAGCTCGGCCGCAGCACCGATCATCGTCCGCCCCTCGAGGAACTGGGTGACCAGGCCGAAGGCGTACTCGCCACCGTCGACGGTGTCGGCCTCGGCGAGCTTCTGCTGGAGGCCGCGAACGTGCTCGGCCTTGGCGCGCGCGAGCTCGACGTCGAGGAAGCCGTGGCGACGCACCCGCTCGAGCTCGACGAGCAACGCCTTCACCGCGGCCTCGGCCTGCTCGGGCCTGGCGCCGGCGAAGAGGTTGAACACGTCGACCGCGCGACCCATCTGGTTGGTGTACGTGAACGTGAAGGTGAACGGCGCCCCTGGCCGTTGCTGCAGCTCGTCGAGCCGCGCGCGGAGCATGCCGTGCAGGAGCTCCTCGACCAGCGCGTCGCGGAAGTCGTGCTCCGTCGCGTAGCCGGTGCGCGGCCCCTTGATCGACACGGTGACCTGCGGCAGCGCCATCTCGGGGTCGGTCTGCACGTGGACGCGCGTCTCCTCGAGCAGCGGCACCGGCACCGCCGGTCGCACCTTCGGCGTCGCGGGGTTGGCCAACTTGCCGAACCGCGCCTCGATCTCGCGCTTCGCCGCCGCGGGGTCGATGTCCCCGACGACGACGACCGCCATGTTGTCGGGTCGGTACCAGTCGCGATAGAAGTCCCGCAGCCGCGCGACCGGAGCCGACTCGAGGATCGCCTTCTCTCCGATCGGCAGCCGCTCGGCGTACTTCGAGCCCGCGAGGACGACCGGCCACTGGCGGTCGAACACGCGCTGGCTCGCGCCACGACCGAGCCGCCACTCCTCGATGACGACCCCGCGCTCCTTCTCGACCTCGGCGGGCACGAAGCTCACGGCCCCGGCCCAGTCCTCGATCACGTCGTAGCCGTTCGCCAGCAGCTTGGCGTCGTCGGTGGGGACGGTGAGCATGTAGACGGTCTCGTCGAACGACGTGAAGGCGTTGACGTCGGCGCCGAAGTCCATCCCTGCGCGCTCGAAGAAGTCGATGATGGTGTTCTTCTCGAACCGCGCGGTCCCGTTGAACGCCATGTGCTCGACGAAGTGCGCGAGCCCCCGCTGGTCATCGTCCTCGAGCACCGAGCCGGCGTCGACCGCCAGCCACAGGAACGCGCGGTGCTCGGGCTTGCCGTGCCTGCGGATGTAGTAGGTGAGGCCGTTGGCGAGCACGCCGGTCTGCACCGCGGGATCGAGCGCGAGCGCCGGGGAGTCGTCGCCCGGGGTCGGGGCGGCGATCGGCGCGGCATCGCGGGGGGCCTCGGTCCGCACGTCGCGGGGCTTCGGGGTGCACGCCACCAGGGCGAGCAGGACGAGGGACGTCGGCACGGTCGGTCGCATCGCGTCCACGGGTGTGGGACGGCACGGTCGCGTGGTTCCCCGGCCCAGGCCGACGGATGCGATTCGCCCCGCGTCGGGCTCCCCCCGAGCCCTCAGCCTCGGAGACACGCCGTGATCGTCGTCACTTCGAACGGGCGCGGAGAGATCCGCGCCCGCCACCCTGGCCCCGGTCGACGTCAGCGGCGCGCGAGGTGCAGCGGCGTGTGCATGTCCAACCCCGCGTTGTGGAGCAGGATTTGCGCGCCGCGCCGCGAGCGGAGGCCGATGCCGATCGGCGCCTGGAAGTTGGCCGTGGCCTCCTCGGGCGGCGAGGGGATCCGACAGATGGCCAGCACCGCGAGCTCCTCGTCGGGCTCGAGGTCACAGCACGCCAGTGACCGGCGGACCTCGGCGAACGGGAAGTCGGGCAGGACCGTCGACACGTCGATCACCACGAACGACAGCGCGGGGACATCGACGGCCTGCAGCCACCGGAACCGCGAACCGGTTCGATGCTCGAGCAGCACGAAGCCCTTGGCGTCGGGGAATCCGGGGATTCCGAGGGGAAAACGGATGTGCTGCGACTCGGGAGCGTCGATGTCGCCGAACCTCGTGGAGTGGATCACGCGTCAATTGCCTCCAAGCGAGCGAGGTCGACGTCGGTCATCGCGGCGTAGTTGGCGTCGGCGATCTGAACGTAGAGCTCCTCGCGGTACACCGGCAGGCCGAGTGGCGCCGTGATCCCCAGGCGGACCTGCGACCCACGGATCTCCCGTACCTCGATCTCGATCCCGCCAGCGATGAAGATCTTCTGGCCGGGTTTCCTCGTCAGCGTCAGCACGGTGGCCTCCCTTGGGGGGCGTCGTGTTGCCGACGCCTTTGATCGGCTAAGACTACGCGAACCGCCGCGCCTCGTCACTTCGGCCGCGGCGCGGCGCGGCTTCGTCAGCCCGCGCGATAGCGCGGGGCCCTCGCGGAGCCCGAGGCCTTGACCTTGCCCGACGACACCAGGCGCTCGATCGCGGCGCGGAAGGCCGCGGCGGTGCCTCCGACCTTCGCCCGAACCGCCGCCGCCCCGACGGGCCCCACGGCGGCGAGGATCTCCACGAGGACCGCAGCGTCGTACTCCTTCGGGCGCGGACCCTTCGGCCCCGCGGCGTCCGCGATGGGGAGCGCTGGTGCGCGCGGGGCCGCGACGCGCGGGGCCGCGACGCGCGGGGCCGCGACGGCGACCGGGGAGATCGCAGCGCGCGGCGGCGCGACGCCTGCTCCGACGCCAGGTCCGACGACTGGCCCGACGACTGGCCCGACGCTCAGTGCCCGCGCGAATTCCCGGAGCGTCATCGCCCGCGCCGCAGCGCCGAGCGATGGGTCGGCGAGCACCGAGCCGAGCGTCACCTCGGGCGACTTCTCGGCGAGCAGTCGCAGGATCGCGGGCAGGGCGGACGCGGAGAACTCGATCGCTCGGGGCACGGGAGCGAAGGCTGCTTTGCGGCGCGGCGCGGCGCAAGTCGGAATCGCGCCGCGGAGCCACGGGCAGCGACGACAGTCCTCGCGCTTCCCTCGTACGGCGCCGCGCTCGCCACGGGCACCGAGCCGACGCGCGAGCCGGCGGGCCGCGGACGCACGACCGTGCCGATGTGCACGCGTGTGGCCGTTCGGCCGAGCGCCTCGGCCACGGCGGACCGGCATTCGGGCGCGTATCCCCTCTCGCCGCGTCGCGCCGACCTCCATCGAGACAGCGGCCGCCGAGGCCCTTTCGACGACCCCGCCTATCGATTTCGATTCCAACGCGCGATGCACGGGGCGCGCGATGCTGGACGATGCAGAACACCGGATCCTCATCGTCGACGACGACGCGAAGATCCGCGACGCCGTCGCGAAGCGGCTCACTCGCGTCGGCTACGAGGTGATCGTCGCCGCGGACGCCGAGCTGCGGAGATCCGAGCGGTCGCCGGTGGCAAGGTCGACATCGCGCTGATGGACATCACCCTGCGCGGCCCGCTCGACGGCATCCGCACGGCGAAGACGCTGCGCGATCGCTGGGGCACCGCCGTCGTGTTCCTGACGGCGCACTCCGACGAGGCCACGCTCGCCCGGGCGCGCGCCGTGGTTCCCCACGGCTACCTCCTCAAGCCGTTCAGCGAGCGCGACCTCCGGACGACGCTCGAGGTCGTGATCACCAGGGTGGGGTTCGACCGCGACCTCGCGGCGCAGGAGCCGTGGTTCACCGACACGATCGACTCGCTCGGCGAGGCGGTGATCACGGCCGACCGCGACAACCGGATCACTTACCTGAACCCCGTCGCCGAGCGCATCACCGGGTGGCCATGCGCTCGCTCGGCCGCCGCACCGCGCTGGTCCGCGACCTGCCGCCGTCGATCGCCGAGGGCTGCCCAGCGAGACCGACCGCACCTTCCACCTCGACACGACCGTCGATCGGGCGGTGGCGCGCTGCCGCATGCCCGACACGATCGAGCTCCGCGTGCGCCGCGAGCCGACGCCGATGGTGGTCGGCGACGAGGACGACTTGGTCGAGGTCGTCGGCATCCTGCTCGCCAACGCCATGGACGCGACCGTCGCCCGCGGCGGCGCCGGGCTGGTCGAGATCGCGACCGGCCTCGACGATCGCGGGCGCGCGACGGTGTGGTGCTCGGACGACGGCGTCGGCGTCCCCGTCGAGGATCGCGAGCGCGTGTTCGATCCGTTCTTCACGACCAAGGACGTCGGCGAGACCCTCGGCTTCGGGCTCGCGAAGACGCATCGCACGATCACCGCACAGGGCGGGGAGATCGTGATCGCGGCGCGCCCCGGCGGTGGCACGATCGCGAGCGTGGGGCTGCGGACCCCGCTGTGATCGATCGGCCACCGCGGTCGCGACGTGCACGCGGGCCCGCCGTTCGATCGAACGGCCACGGGCCTGGTGCGGCGCGGGAACCCGACTTCTCCGGCCGTCGCGACCCCGTGCGGGGTCACGCGTCACAGCCCGCGTACGATGGACCGCCGATGCTCGCGGACGCGATCGAGACCGAGGGCGAGCGCATGCGCAGACTCTGCGCGTGGTTGACCCTGGCCGAGGCCGCCAGCGGTGTCGGCACGTGGACGCTGGATGTCCCCACCCGGGCGCTCACCGTGTCCGACGGCTTCCGCGAGCGGCTCGGGCTCGCGCCGGGAGTCGGACCCACCCTCGACACGTGGCTCGGCCTCGTCGGTGCCGACGACCGCGGCACGGTGACCGCCGGGCTGTCGGCGTGCATCGAGCGGGGGATCGCCCTCGACGTCGAGGTGCGCCTCGTCAAGGGCGGACGCGCGCGGGTGCTCGGCGTGCGGGCCCCGGGCGCCACCGAGGCGACGACGCGCGTCCACGGCGTGCTGTCCCTGGTCGGCCCGTCGCTGCCGAGCCCCGCCGACGCCGGGGCGCGCCACGCCGCCACGCACGTCGACGCGCGCCCCGTCGCCCCGCCGCACGTCGAGCCGCCGACGGTCATCGTCGGCCCGTCGCCGACGTCGATCAGCGAGGAGCGCTTCCGATCGATCGCCGAGGCCATGCCGATGATCGTGTGGACGGCGACCCCGGCCGGCGACGTCGACTACTCCAACCGCGCCTTCTCGGACTACACCGGCGTGCCCGCGTCGGAGCCGGTCGCGACCCGCTGGCAACGCACCCTTCACCCCGACGACGGCCTCGCGTGGATCGCCGTCTGGGACGAGTGCGTGCGCACCGGTTCGCCCTACGAGATCGAGTGTCGCCTGCGCCGCCACGACGGCGCGTACCGCTGGTTCCGCGTGCAGGCGACGGCGCAGCGCGACGACGGCGGCGCGATCGTCCGCTGGTGCGGCAGCGGCATCGACGTCCACGACCTCAAGGTGCTGGAGGAGGAGGCCCGCGGCCTCGCGCGCCGCGCCGCCCTCGACGTGGCCGAGGGCGTCCGCCACCGCGAGCTGCTGCGCCAGAGCGAGGAGCGCTTCCGCCTGCTCGCCAGCGCCACCAACGACGCGGTCTGGGACTGGGATCTCACCACGGACGTGCTGTGGTGGAGCGACGGCTTCGCCGCGGTCTTCGGGTTCGCGCGCGAGGATCTCGAGCCCACCATCGACGCATGGATGAGCCGCATCCACGCCGCCGATCAGGACCGGGTCGCCGCCTCGCTGCGCGCCGCGATCTTCGGCGACGCCGCCGCGTGGTCGAGCGAGCACCGCCTCGTCCGCGGCGACGGCAGCGTCGCGTACGTGCTCGATCGCGGGCACGTCGTGCGCGATGGCAGCGGCCGCGCGGTGCGGATGGTCGGCGGCACCACGGACGTCAGCGAGCGGCGCCGGGTCGAGCTGCGGCTGCGCGAGCAGGCGACCCTGCTCGACCATGCCCAGGACGCGATCCTCGTCCGCGACCTCGAGCACCGCATCCTCTACTGGAACCGGGGCGCCGAGCGGTTGTACGGCTGGACCGCCGAGGAGGCGGTCGGCCGCCGGATCCAGGAGCTGCTCTACCTCGAGCCCGGGGGCTTCGACGCCGCGACCACCGCGACGCTCGAGCGCGGCGAGTGGCTCGGCGAGCTCGAGCAGGTCGACCGCCACGGCAAGCCGCTGCTGGTCGAGGCCCACTGGACCCTCGTTCGCGGCGACGACGGCGAGGGGGCGATCCTGGCGATCAACACCGACATCACCCAGCGCAAGAAGATCGAGGCCCAGTTCCTCCGCGCCCAGCGGATGGAGAGCATCGGCACGCTCGCGGGCGGGCTCGCGCACGACCTCAACAACCTGCTGTCACCGATCCTGATGTCCGCCACGGCGATGCGCGGGGAGATCGACGATGCCGAGCTGCTCGACGACCTCGCCACGATCGAGGCCTGCGCGAAGCGTGGCGCCGAGATGATCCGCCAGCTGCTGGCCTTCGCCCGCGGCGGTGAGCGCCGCCGCGCGCCGGTGCACCTCGGGCGCATCGCCGCCGACGTGCAGCGGTTGTTCGCGGAATCGTTCCCCAAGAGCATCGCGTTCCGGCTCCACGTCGAGCCCGACCTCTGGCTCGTCGATGCGGACGCCACGCAGATGCACCAGCTGCTCACCAATCTGTTCGTGAACGCCCGAGACGCCATGGCGGACGGCGGCAGCCTCACCGTCTCGGTCGAGCGGGTCGAGCTCGACGAGGTCTTCGCCGAACTGAACACTGACGCGAATTCCGGGCCCCACGTGCTCGCGAAGGTCGAGGACACCGGCCCGGGCATGCCGCCCGAGGTGGTCGATCGGATCTTCGAGCCGTTCTTCACCACCAAGGAGCAGGGCAAGGGCACGGGCCTGGGGCTGTCGACGGCGCACGCGATCGTCCGCGACCACGGCGGGTTCATCCATGTTTACAGCGAGGTCGGACGCGGCACCCGCTTCCGCATCTACCTGCCCGCGGCCAAGACCTCGGTCACGGCGTCGACGACGGCGCCCCCGGCATCGGCGCTGCCCCGCGGAAACGGCGAGGTGGTGCTCGTGGTCGACGACGACGAGCAGATCCGTCTGGTCGCGAGCCGGACGCTCGAGCGCTTCGGGTACCGGGTGATGCTCGCCAGCAACGGCGCCGAGGCGGTCGCCATCTACGCGCAGCACCGCGCGATCGTCGACGTCGTGCTCACCGACATGGCGATGCCGATCATGGACGGGCCCACGACCATCGTCGCGCTCAAGGCCATCGACCCCGGCGTCCGCATCATCGGGTCGAGCGGCCTGGGGAGCAACGGCAGCCTCGCCAAGGCGGTCGACGCCGGCGTGGAGCACTTCGTCCCGAAGCCGTACACCGCCGAGTCGATCCTCACCGTCATCGCGCGGGTCCTCGCCGATCGCCCGTAGGAGCCGCCCGGAGCCGCGGTCCCACCCGGCCCAACCGCGGCCACCCGCGGCGCCGAACGCCGGCCTCGCCGGGAAATCGGCGCCGGCCCGGGCCGGGGCGCCCACGTCGCCCCCATCGGGTGTAGGATGCTCGTCCTCCTTCACTCGAACCAACTCGAGACGAACATGGCCCAGCTCGTCGATCGCATCGCTGCTCTCCAGGACTACAAGAAGTACGAAGACCTGCACTGGAGCGGGTCGTTCGAGGACTACCTCGAGCTCGTGCGCAAGAACCCGCGCATCGCACGGACCGCGCACGAACGGCTGTATGACATGATCATCAGCTACGGCAGCGAGGAGTACGTCGACAACAAGAAGAAGGTCACGCACTACTGCTTCTTCGACGACGAGACCCACGGTGGCCGCGACGCCATCTTCGGCCTCGACATCCCGCTGATGCGACTGGTCGCCGTGCTCAAGGCCGCCGCGATGCGGTTCGGCACCGAGAAGCGCATCCTGCTGCTGCACGGCCCGGTCGGCTCGGCGAAGAGCACCATCGTCCGGCTGCTCAAGCAGGGCATGGAGGAGTACAGCCGCACGCCCGAGGGCGCGCTGTTCACCTACGAGTGGGTCATCCCCGAGAACCTGCGCTACCTGACCGCCGGCAACGAGATCTTCGACTCGGCGATGCACGAGGAGCCGCTGAAGCTCATCCCGCCGGACTGGCGCGAGGCCGCGATCACCGAGCTCGGGCTCGAGCGCGACGGCTACCGCCCGCACATCCGCGGCGAGCTCAACCCCGCGTGCCGCTACATCTTCGACGAGCTGCTCAAGCACTACAAAGGTGACTGGGGCCAGGTCGTCAAGCACATCCGGGTCAAGCGCCTCCTCATCAGCGAGCAGAACCGCGTCGGCATCGGCACGTTCCAGCCCAAGGACGAGAAGAACCAGGACTCGACCGAGCTCACCGGCGAGATCAACTACCGCCGCATCGCCGAGTACGGCAGCGACTCCGACCCGCGCGCGTTCAACTTCGACGGCGAGTTCAACGTCGCCAACCGCGGCATCATCGAGTTCGTCGAGATCCTCAAGCTCGACGTCGCCTTCTTGTACGACCTGCTCGGCGCCACGCAGGAGCAGAAGATCAAGCCCAAGAAGTTCGCGCAGACCGACATCGACGAGGTGATCATCGGCCACACCAACGAGGCCGAGTACCAGCGTCTGCTCGAGAACCGGTTCATGGAGGCGCTGCGCGACCGTACGGTCAAGATCGACATCCCGTACATCACGAAGCTCTCCGAAGAGATCAAGATCTACACCAAGGACTACAACCCCAAGAAGGTGCGCGGCCGCTTCATCGCCCCGCACACCCTCGAGATGGCGGCGATGTGGGCCTGCCTGACGCGGTTGGAGGAGCCGAAGAAGCACCAGCTCTCGCTGCTGCAGAAGCTCAAGCTCTACGACGGCAAGACGCTCCCGGGGTTCACCCAGGACACCGTCAAGGAGCTCCGCAAGGAGGCCAGCCGCGAGGGCATGGACGGCATCAGCGCCCGCTACGTGCAGGACAAGATCGCCAACTGCCTGGTGTCGGACCGCGGGCAGATGAGCATCAACCCGTTCATGGTGATGAACGAGCTCGACTCGGGCCTGCGCAGCCACAGCCTCATCACCAACGAGGACGACCGCAAGCGCTACACCGAGCTGCTCGCGGTGGTGAAGCAGGAGTACGAGGACATCGTGAAGAACGAGGTCCAGCGCGCGATCAGTGCCGACGACGAGGCCATCGCCCGGCTGTGCGGCAACTACATCGACAACGTCAAGGCGTACACCCAGCGCGAGAAGGTCAAGAACCCGTACACCGGCCAGGACGAGGAGCCGGACGAGCGCCTGATGCGGTCGATCGAGACCAAGATCGACATCCCGGAGAGCCGCAAGGACGACTTCCGCCGGGAGATCATGAACTACATCGGCGCGCTCGCCATCGAGGGCAAGCAGTTCGACTTCCGCACCAACGAGCGGCTGTACAAGGCCCTCGAGCTCAAGCTCTTCGAGGACCAGAAGGACAGCATCAAGCTCACGAGCCTGGTGTCCAACGTGGTCGACAAGGAGGCGCAGGAGAAGATCGAGGTCGTCAAGCAGCGGCTCATCCGCAACTACGGCTACGACGAGATCTCCGCGACGGACGTGCTCACGTACGTCGCGTCGATCTTCGCCCGCGGCGAGATCAAGGGCGATTAGGCAATCCCCCGGCGATGAACTTCGATCCGAAATCCGCGACCGCGCCCGGTGAAGCTGGGCCGATCTCGATCGAGATCGCCGGGAAGACGGCGATGTTGCTGGTGTCGCTCGCGACCGAGATCGGTGCGCGGGCGCCCGGCGACGTCGTGGCGCAGGCGCTCGGTCTGCTGCAGATGGTCCGGCAGGCGAAGGCGCGCGGGCAGCGGATCGTGCTGCGCGACCCCGCCACGGGCCACGAGGTGGATCTGGCGCTGTAGCGCGGGTGCGAAGCGTCGACGCACGCAGGCGTGACGGAGGCGTCGCATCGGCGACGTGCGATCCCTGGTAGGGTGCGCGCCATGGACCCGCGTCTCGATGCGATTGCGCTGCTGTATCTCTCGTTCGCCCACGGCACGGATGGCGTGCTGTCTGGGGAGGAGATGCGGCTGCTCGCGTCGAAGCTCGGCGGCTGGCAGCCGCAGTCGAGCCTCGACGCGGTCGGCGGCCACCTGAAGAGTACCGTCGATCGCTACAAGCGACTCGGCAGCCAGGACGCGCGGCTCGCCGAGGCGCGCAAATGTGTGGCGACGCTCCGACGCTCGCTCGACTCGGCGGCGCGCGAGCGGATCGTCGGCGACCTCCGCGAGCTCGCGGCCGTCGACGGCGAGATCACCCCCGAGGAGGCGGCGTTGCTCGACGAGGTCGCCCTCGCGATGGCCCCCGCGCCGCAGTAGCCGGACCGTCGCCCGGAGCCGCCGTGCCGCGCCCGAAGCTCTCCCTCGTCCTGCTGGCTCGCGAGAGCGTCCTGCTCGCGCCGATGCTCGCGGGCTGCCCGACCACCCCGAGCGCCCCGACCGGCGCACCGCAGGGCGGCGAGTTCACCCACGATCCGAGCTGCACCCTCGCGGGCTCGCTGAGCGTGTCGCTCGGCGACGGGACGGACGGCTTCGTCGCGCTGACCAGCGGCCAGGGCCCCGTCGAGCAGTTCGGACCCCAGGGAGGGACCCACGCCTTCGCGGCGGTGCAGGTCGGCGGGCTCGCGCTCGACCGCTACGACATCGTGCTGCTGCAGCTGTCTCTGTTCGCGGCCGAGCAGTGTCCGACGGTCGACGCGCCGTGTGAGGGCGACGCGACCTTCGGCGTCGGCACATGGGTGCTCGGCGACACGCTGCCGCTCGATCCGGTCGACGCGCACACGATCGAGCAGGACCAGCTGAGGATCGAGGCTGGCAGCGGCGCAGTGGTGCTGCAGGCGCAGGTGGAGGACCCCTGCGGCCAGCTCGGGTTTGCCGAGCAGCCGTTCGTCCGCTGAGCGCGGCCGACACGAAAAACGGCGGCGCCGGCCCGCATGCGGGCCACGGGTGGCCAGCGAGCGGGCCACGTCCGGCTCGCCCGCGGGCCACAGCACCCCGAGTGCACCGCTTGCAGCCACACAACGAGCCTCATCCCGATGGCACATCGCTCGCAGAGGCGCGTCCCATCGATGCCCTCCTTCGAGCACGAGGTCCTCGTCCAGCTCGTGCGTGAGCACCCCGAGTTGGTGCTGGACCTGGTCGGCGAAGGGCTCGGACTGCCCCACGGGGCCACCGAGGTGGTCGCCGACTCGGAGAACCTCTCGGCGCTCGTCCCCGTCGAGCTCCGCGCCGACTCCGTCGTGTTGGTGCGTGGGCCTGCAGGCGTCGTGGTTGCAGTGCTCATCGTCGAGGTGCAGCTCGACACCGACCCCGACAAGCGCTTCAGCTGGCCCGCCTACCTCGGGGTCGCACGCGCGCGGTGGCGCTGCCCCGTGCCGGTCGTCGTGATCACGACGAGCGCCCGCGTCGCTCGATGGGCGGCCAAGCCCGTCGCGTTGAGCCCAACCGGGGCTGTGTTCCTCGCCCACGTGATCGGTCCCGACGGCGTACCGCTCGCCGAGCCGGGGCTTGCGAGGCGCCACCCAGAGCTGGCCGTGCTGTCGCTGCTGGCGCACCGCGACGCCCCCGAGGCGCTCCCCCTCGGGCGTGCGATCCTCGGCGCCTGCCGCACCCTCGACCACGACCGCGCCGCGCTCTACACTGACGTGGTCTTCAGTTTCCTGAACCGGGCGGCCCGGACCGCCCTCGAGGACGAGATGAACCTGGAGAAGTACGAGTTCCGCAGCGAGTTCATGCGCAACCTCCAGGCCCGCGCGATCCAAGAGGGTCGCGAAGAAGGTCGCGAAGAAGGTCGCGAAGAAGGTCGCGAAGAAGGTCGCGAAGAAGGTCGCGAAGAAGGTCGCGAAGAAGGTCGCGCCGCGCTGGCACGCGCGTTGATCCACGTCCTCGTCGGCCGCGGGTTCGACCTCGAACCGCGGCACCACGCGCGGATCGCCGCGTGCGCCGAGCTCGAGCAGCTCGACGGGTGGTTGGTCCGCGCGCTGGGTGCGACCGAGCTCGACGCGGTCTTCGAGGACTAGCCGAGCAGCCGGCGCCGCTGCAGCCATCGCGGCCGCGTCGGGAGCCGGCCCTCGATCGCGGGCTGCGGCAGCACGAGCTTGCGCTCGGCCATCCCGCGGTGCACCCGCGAGGGCGCGATGCCGAGATCCATCAGGATCGCCATCGCGACGAGCATGCCGGTCTCCGCGGCGCCCTCCATGAAGCCTTGGAACTCGAGCGACGTGTGCTCGCCGCAGAAGTGGACGTTGCCCTCGCGAGCGCCCTCGAGGCCGTAGAACGCCCACTGCCCCGGCCGATAGCAGGCGTAGCTCCCCAGCGTGTTGGGTTCGGTCGGCCAATGCATGCGCACGGCCTTGCCCGCGACGTAGGCCGCCATGGCGCCGGGGAAGATCGTCTCGAGGTCGGGCAGCGCGACGCTCGTGAACCAGTCCTCGGCCTCGCCGCCGCCGGACGCCACGCCCTGATCACCCCCGAGGAAGTTGGTGATGATCCCGGCGTCGCCGTCCTGACCGACGGACGTGTCCCAGAACTGCTGGGCCGGCAGGTCGCTGGTCGCCGATCCGGACGCGTCGTAGGCCAACCGCCACGCCCGCGAGCTGAAGGCGCCCATCACCTTCGCGTTCGTGCCGTAGCCGAGATCCGAGATGATGTGGCGCTTCTCCTGCGACAGGGACAGGCCGCTGAGATCGACATCTCGCAACCGCGTGAACGGCAACGCGAACACCACGTGATCGGCCTCGACCTCGACCATGCCGTCGGGCCCGAGCATGCCGAGCACGAAGCCGCCGTCGTCGCCGTCGCGGGCGCTGACGAGGACCATGCCGAGCTCGATGTGCCCCGCGAGTTCGTCCGCCAACGCGGTCGTGAGCGTGTCGTTGCCGAAGTGGGTGTGGTAGCGCTCGTCCGAGACGCCGAAGATCCGGAACTGCTCGGGGGTGTCCGAGCCGATGAGGTAGATGAGGTTCAGCGCCGACTGCTGGTCGTTCTCGAGCCCATACTCGCCGCGGTACGCGGCCGAGAGGATCGCATGGAGCTCCGGGTACGTCGCGGTCGGCACGTTGTCGTCGAGCCACTGCGACAGCGGCGTGGCGTCGAGCTCGGCGTACGCCGCGTCGTCGGTGTCCGCCGCCTCGAGCTGATCGGCGATCAGCCCCGCCACCGCCGAGAACTGCTCGACCACCGTGGCCTCCGGCACCGCGGCCCCCGCGATGAACCACGTGTCACGCACCGTGGACTCGGCGAAGAACGCCTCGCGGTCGTCGAGCTGGATGTCGAACTCCGCCGCCAGGTCCAGGAGCGTCACGTGGACGCTGTCGATGAACTCGCCGCCGAGCTCGGCGACCTGCCCGCCGGGGAACACGCGCGCGCTGTACATGCGGCCGCCCGTGCGCTGGCTCGCCTCGTACACCGTCGCATCGACCCCGACCTCGCGGAGGCGGTAGGCGCAGTGGAGCCCCGCCATGCCGCCGCCGATCACCGCGACGCGCGGACCACTCGGCCCGCCGGTGTCGGTGCCGCTCGAGGTGTCGGCGCCCGTGTCGGCCGCGCCCGAGTCACCGCACGCCGCAGCGCCGACGAGCGCGGCGCTCGCCAGCCCGCGGCTGAACGCGCGACGCGGCAGCGGGTGACTGCGGATCCACGAGGCGATCTCGGCCGGGTCGGTCAGGCCTTCGTCACGCGCGGCGCGGCACGCAGCGGCGATCGTCCGCAGTCGGGAGAACAGGCTGGTCCTTGCCATGGTCGTGCTGGTTTACCAGATCGCACCGCGACCCGGGAGCGCGCTCGAGGTGCTGCCGTGGCCTTGCGCGGGGCCCCACGCAGGCGGCAACGTGGGGCGCCCGTGGTCCTCGTCGTGCACCGCAGCAACCGCGCCGACGTGCTCGCGCACGCGCTGGGTGACGTGGTCGCGAGCGCACCGCTGCCGCCGCTCCAGACCGAGCGCGTGGTCGTCCACGGGCGCAGGATGGCGGGCTGGCTGTCGATGCGCCTGGCCGAGCGGTTCGGCGTGTGGTCGGGGGCGCAGTTCCCGTTCCCGCGGCGGTTCGTCACGCAGCTGATGGAGCTCGCGCTGCCCGGACACACGGACGCGCTCCTGCTCGACGAGCGCGACAGCCTGCAGTGGTTGGTGCTGCCGCAGCTCGATCGTCGCCTCGACGATCCCGCGTTCGCCGAGCTGCGCCGGTACTGCCGCGACGAGCCGGGGGCGCGCAGCGGCCACGCCGGCCGCGGCGATCCGAGCGCGCGCAACGAGGCGACGCTGCGACGCTTCGGGCTCGCAGCGAAGATCGCCGGCCTCTTCGATCGCTACCTCGTCCACCGCCCCGAGATGGTGCTGCACTGGGAGCGCGGCGGCAGCATCGACGACTGGCAGGCGATCCTGTGGCGGGACGTCGTGGCTGCCCGAGGCGGCGAGCACTTCGCGGCGCTGCTCGAGTCGGCGGTGGCGCGCCTGCGTCGCGGCGAGGTCGTCGGCCTGCCGCCGCGGGTGAGCTTCTTCGGCATCGCGAGCCTGCCACCGTCGTACCTGCAGCTCGTCGCGGCCCTCGCGGAGGCGACCGACGTCCACCTGTTCGTGCCCTCACCGTCGATGGTGTGGTGGGCCGAGATCCGCAGCCAGCGTCGCCGCGCCGCGCCGGTCGATCTGGAGGACGCCCCCGACGAGGGCCACCCGCTGCTGGCGTCGCTCGGCACACTGGGCCGCGACTTCCAGCGCCTCCTCGAGTCCGACTGCGCCTACGTCGAGCCGCCCGTCGATCTGTACCGCGAGCCCGCGGCCGACACGGCGCTCGGCGTCGTGCAGGGCGATCTGCTGCACCTGCGCGCCCGCGGGGGCGATCCGCTGGGGCGCGTCGGCGAGCCCGCGCTCCCGCTGGACGACGCCGACGCATCGATCGCCGTGTTCTCCTGCCACTCGCGGCTGCGTGAGGTCGAGGTCCTGCACGACCGGCTGCTCGCGCTGCTCGCCGCCGACCCCACGCTGCAGCCGCGCGACATCGTCGTGTACCTGACCGACGTCGACGGCTACGCCCCCCTGGTCGAGGCCGTGTTCGAGCGCGACCGCGAGGACGCGACCCAGATCCCGTTCTCGATCGCCGACCGCTCGCCGCGGGCGTGCAACCCGACGATCGAGGCGTGGCTGCGGATCCTCGCCCTGGTCGGCAGCCGCATGACCGCGAGCGCAGTGCTCGATCTCCTCGCGCTCGAGCCCGTCGCCGCGCGCTTCGGCTTCACGCCCGACGACCTCGACACCATCGCGCGGTGGGTCGACGGCAGCGGCGTGCGCTGGGGCATCGACGGCGCGCACCGGGGCACCCATGGCCAGCCCGAGCTCGAGGCCACGACGTGGCGCTTCGGCCTGCGGCGCCTGCTGCTCGGCCACGCGATGCCGGGCGGCGGTCGCACGAGCTTCGCCGGCGTGCTGCCGTTCGACGAGATCGAGGGCCAGCGCACCGAGCTGCTCGGACGCCTGGTCGCCGCGTGCGAGACGCTGTTCGGGCTCGCCGCGAGCCTCGCGACCCCGCGCAGCGTGGCCACCTGGCAGATCGATCTCGAGGTCGCGATCGCGGCGGTCCTCGCCGCCCGCCCCGGCGGTCACTGGGAGCTCGACGACATCCGCCAGGCGATCGCGAAGGTCGCCCGCTCGGCCGCCGCCGCCCGCTTCGAGGGCGAGGTGCCGCTGACGGTGATGCGCGACGCCGTGGTCGCCTGCCTCGACGACGGCGCGACGGTGCGCGGCTCGGCCAACACCGGCGTGTCGTTCGCGGCGTTGCAGCCGATGCGCGCGGTCGGCTCGCGGGTGGTCGTGGTGCTCGGGCTGCAGGACGGCGTGTTCCCGCGGGCCGATCACGGGGTCGACTTCGACGCGATGCGCCAGACCCCGCGCCCGGGCGATCGGAGCCTGCGCGACGACGATCGCTACGCGTTCCTCGAGGCAGTGGTCGCCGCTGGCGAGCGCCTCCTGCTCGGCTACGTCGGACAGAGCAGCCAGGACGATCGCGACCTGCCGCCGTCGGTGGTGCTCGCGGAGTTCCTCGACGTCCTCGGCGCGGCGTTCTTCGTCCCGGGGACCGAGGCCGCGAGCCCCGGGGCGCGCGCGGCCGCGGTACGACGGCGGCTGGTCGTGCGCCAGCCGATGCAGCCCTTCAGCCCGCGGAACTTCGGCGCCGATCCCGACCCGCGCCTGTTCAGCTACTCGGTGCCCTACTACGAGGGGGCGCGCACCCTGGCGTCGAACGTCCGCCGCGAGCGCGCAGTGCTCTTCACCGAGGCGCTCCCGCCGATCGATCCGGCGATCCCCGTGGAGCTCGATCGATTCGTGAAGATGCTGCAGCTCCCCCAGGCCCAGCTGCTCCGGCGACGGCTCGACGTCGAACTGAAGGACTGGTCGCGCGAGCGCACCGACCGCGAGCCGATGGAGCTCGATCAGCTCGAGCAATGGCAGCTCGGCGAGGAGCTCCTGCGCCTGCGTCTCGACGGCGTCGAGGACGACCGCGCCCGCGAGCTGCTGGCCCAGGCGGGGACGCTGCCGCTGGGCTCGATGGGCAAGGCGACCTTCTCGACGCTGGCCGCGTCGGTCGAGCCCCTCGTGCAGTCGACGCTCGAGCTGCGGGGTGGCCTCCCGTTGCCCGCCCGCGAGGTCACCCTCGACGTCGGCGGCATGACGCTCGTCGGCCACCTGCGCCACCGCCACGAGCGCGGCCTCGCCATCACCCACTTCGGGCGGCTGTCGGCGAAGCACCTCCTCGAGCTGTGGGTGCTGCACCTGGTCGCGACCGCGATCGACCCCGATGCGGCGCACGAGGCCGTCGTGATCGCGCGGGCCAGCGCAGAGGATGACGGCGCCGCCGCGGTGGTCCGCTTCGCCCCCGTCGCCGACCCACGGCCGATCCTCGCCGACCTCGCGGCGCTCTACCGCGATGCGTCGAGCGAGCCGGTGCTGCTGTTCCCCAAGGCGTCGTTCGCCTACTACGAGCGCCTCGAGGAGACCGGAGATCCCGACGCGGCGCTCGGCGCCGCGCGGAGCGTCTTCGGGAGCAATGCCGGCGGCGACGGCAAGGAGCCCGCCGTGCAGCGCATCTTCGGCGACCACGATCCGCTCGCGCCCGGCTACTCGCTCTTCGAGCGGCCGATGGCAGGCGGCGACTTCGCCGCCCTCGCCGTCCGGGTGTTCGGACCCATCTTCGCCCACCGGAGGTCGCGATGACCGCGACGCTCGATCCGCTGGCGATCGACCTCACCGGCACGACGCTCATCGAGGCGAGCGCCGGCACCGGCAAGACCCACGCGATCGCGACGCTGTTCGTGCGACTCCTGCTCGAGGGCGGGCTCGACGTCGATCGCATCCTCGTCGTCACCTTCACCGAGGCCGCAGCCGCCGAGCTGCGCGAGCGGGTCCGCGCGCGCCTCGCCGTGGCGCTCGGCGAGCTCTCGAACCCGGGCGAGGCCGACGACGATCTGCGGCGTCTGCTGACGTCGCGACGCGCCGCCGGGCACGACGACGTACCGCGACTGGTCGCCGCGATCCGCAGCTTCGACCTCGCGACGATCGCGACCATCCACGGCTTCTGCCAGGGCGTGCTGCAACGCAACGCCTTCGAGACCGGCGTCTCGCTCGACACCGAGCTCATCGTCGACGAGGCCCCGCTGCTCGACGAGGTCATCCGCGACTTCATGGCCCGCGAGCTGTACACGGCCGACCCGATGTTCGTGGCGTGGGTGCTGCAGTCGAAGCAGCCGCCCAAGCGATCGATGCGCCTGGCCCGGATCGCCGTCTCGCACCCCGAGCTGCCGATCCACCCCGCCGACGTCACCGTCGGCGACGCGCCGGATCGCACCGCCTACCTCGCCGCGTACGGCGAGGCCCGGCGGCTGTGGCTCGCGGAGCGGGACGCCGTCGCGCACGTGCTGTCGACCAGCAAGGTCATGCACAAGTCCCACGCGCCCGACACGTGGCCGCCCCGCTTCACGGAGATGGACAGCGCGCTGCGCGAGGCGAGCCCCGCGACGCTGGTCGAGCCGGGCAGCTTCGTCTCGTTCGCCACCAGCACCCTGTACGAGAAGACCCACAAGGCCGCGCGGCTCGCCGGCAAGACCCCGGCGCATCGGTTCTTCGACGCCTGCGAGGCCCTGCTGGTCGCGCGCGAACCGATCGCCGCCGACTTCGACGATCGGCTGGTCTCGTTCAAGCTCCGGCTGATCAAGTACGCGCGCAAGGAGGTGCCCAAGCGCAAGCGCACGGCCGGTGTGCAGTCGTTCGACGACCTGCTGCTGCAGCTCGACGCCGCGCTGCGCAGCCGGACCAAGGCCCGCCTCATCGAGCAGATCCGCAGCCGCTTCGGCGCCGCGCTGATCGACGAGTTCCAGGACACCGACCCGGTGCAGTACCGCATCTTCCGCACGCTGTTCGGCCAGCGCGGCGGCGGCACGCTGGTGCTGATCGGTGATCCCAAGCAGGCCATCTACGGTTTCCGCGGCGCCGACGTGTTCGCGTACCTCGAGGCCGCGGTCGGCAAGCGACGGGTCACGATGGGCAACAACTGGCGGTCGGATCCGCCGCTGCTCGCCGCGATCGAGCGGCTGTTCGCGATCCACCAGCCGTTCGTCCTCGACGGCATCGACTTCGTGCCGGTCGCGTCGCGCCCCGGGGCGACCGCGCGGCTGCACGCCCACGGCGCGCCCCTGCCCGCGCTCTCGATCGCGTTCCTCGACCGCGAGGGCGCCGAGACGCGCGGCCGCGGCCTGGTCGAGAAGAACTGGGCCGAGGCGACGATCCCCGCCCGCGTCGCCGCCGAGATCGCCGCGCTGCTCGCCTCCGACGCCACGCTCACCACCGACGCCGGGCCCCGACCGGTGCACGCCGGCGACATCGCCGTGCTCACCCGCAAGAACGTGCAGGCGCTCGCCGTCCAGGCCGCGCTGCGCCCCCTGGGCATCCCGAGCGTCGTCTACGGCGACTCGACGGTGTTCGAGACCCGCGAGGCCATCGAGCTCGGCCACGTCCTCGCGGCGATCGGCGAGCCGACGTGGGTGCGCGGCGTCCGGGCGGCCTTGGCCACCGAGTTCATCGGCGTCAGCGCCCGCGATCTCGCCGCGCTCGACAGCGACGACGCCCGCTGGGAGCACTGGGTCGACGTCTTCCGCCGGCTGCACGAGATCTGGGCCACGCGCGGGTTCGTGCAGATGTTCCGCGCGCTGCTGGTCGAGACCTCGGCGCAGTCGCGGCTGCTCGGGCTCGACGACGGCGAGCGGCGGATGACGAACCTGCTCCACCTGGCCGAGCTGCTCCACGCGACGGCCAGCGAGCAGCACCTGGGGCCGATCGGGCTGCAGCGGTGGTTCGCCGAGCAGCGGCGCATGGGCACGCAGATGGTCGACGCCTTCAAGCTCCGGCTCGAGCGCGACGACCGGGCCGTGCAGCTCATCACGATCCACCGCAGCAAGGGCCTCGAGTATCCCATCGTGTACTGCCCGTTCTCGTGGGACGGCGACGACATCTGGGGCGACGAGAAGGAGGACCTGCTCTACCACGCCGCCGAGGCCGACCACCCGCTGCAGCTCGACGTCCGGCCGAGCACCAGCGCGGCCAAGGTGGCCCCGCTCGATCTGGCGCGCAACGAGCACCTCGCCGAGTCCGTGCGCCTGCTGTACGTCGCGCTGACCCGCGCGCGGCACCGCTGCGTGGTGGTGTGGACCCCTGGGTCGCGCGCGGTCGGCTCGGCCCTGGGTCGACTGCTGTGGTCACCGCGCCGCGACGAGCCCGACGCGCCGATCGAGGCGACCAAGCGCCGGGTGCTCGAGCTCGACGACGACGCGATGATCGCCGAGCTGCGCGAGCGCGGGCGCGGGCTGTGGGCGGTCGAGCGCCTCGTGCCGGCCATCGGCGAGCGCCGCGGCCCTGCGGCGACCACGACCGGCGCGCCGCTGTCGGTCCGCCGCCCGCGCGCCGCGATCGATCGCCTGTTCCGGACCTCGAGCTTCTCGAACCTGGCGTCGGCGCAGTCCCTCGCGGGTCCGCTGTTCGTCGACTTCGCCGACGCGCGCGCCCACGACGAGGCCCTCGCGGCGCTGCCGGGCACCACCGCCTCGGCCGCCGACGACGCGCTGCAGCCGTGGCCCGAGCCGCGCCCCGAGGGCGAGCCGACCGTCACGCTCGCCGAGTTCCCCCGCGGGGTCCAGGCGGGCAACTTCTTCCACGACCTCATCGAGCACCTCGACTTCGCCGCCGACCCGGCGACGATCCGCGCGCAGGCCGAGGCCGCGCTGCGCACCCACGCGCTCGGGCCCGAGCAGTGGATCGGCGTCGTGGAGCAGGCGCTGCACGAGATCCTGGACGCGCCGCTGCTGCCCGACGCCCCGCTGTGCCTGCGGAGGATCGATCGGGCCTCGCGCCTCGACGAGCTCGAGTTCCTGATCCCGGTCGCCGACGCCGACACGTCGCTGGGCCGACGGGCGCTCGCGCAGGTGTTCCGCGACCACCCCGCGGGCCTCCCCGACGACTACGCCGATCGGGTCGCGAGCCTCGGGTTCGCGCCGCTGCGGGGCTTCTTGAAGGGCTTCGTCGACATGGTCTTCGTCCACGAGGGCAAGTGGTGGGTCGTCGACTACAAGACCAACCACCTCGGCGCGACGCCGGCGGACTACGGCCACGCCAACCTGGCGCGGGCGATGGCCGAGGATCACTACGTGCTGCAGTACCACCTGTACACCGTCGCGCTGGTGCGGATGCTGGCGATGCGGCTGCCCGGCTTCGACTACGATCGGGACTTCGGCGGGGCGCTGTACCTGTTCCTGCGCGGGATGGCCCCGGGCAACGGCGACGTCGGCGTCTGGCGCGAGCGGCCGCCACGCGGGCGCATCGAGGCGCTTTCGCGGCTGCTCGAGCACGGCGCCTCCGCCGACGGTGGCCGGAAGGGGAGCCCATGAGCGCCGCGTCGCCACCGCCCGCGACGACACCCAGCACGCTCGCGCGCCTGGCCGAGGCCGGCGTGCTCGCGCCGCTCGACGTCCACTTCGCGCGGATGCTCGGCCAGCTCGCCCCGGGCACGCACGCCGACGTGCTGCTCGGCGCGGCCTGGGCCTCGCGGGCGATCGCCTTCGGCCACGTCTGCGCCGATCTGCGCCGCATCGTCGAGCGCACGATCACCGACGCCGAGGGGCACGAGCTGCGCGACCTCGCGATCCCGTCGATGTTCGGCTGGGTGATGGCGCTGTCGGGCGCGAGCACGCTGGTCGGCGACGGCGACCGACCGACGCCGCTGGTGTTCGACGGCGACGCGCGGCTGTACCTGTACCGCTACCACCGCTACGAGCGGATGCTCGCCGCGGCGCTGGCGAGCCGCGCCGGGACCACACACCCCATCGACACCGCCGTCGCCCGCACGACGCTCGATCGGCTGTTCGCCGCCGAGGGCGGCCTGCAGCTCGACGATCGCCAGCGCGAGGCCGCCGCGGTCGCGGCGATGCGCGGGCTCACCGTGTTGAGCGGCGGACCCGGCACCGGCAAGACGACGACCGTGGTCCGGATGCTCGCGCTGCTGCAATCGCTGCAGCTCGCGCGCGGTCTGCCGCCGCTGCGCGTCGCCCTGGCCGCGCCGACCGGCAAGGCCGCCGCGCGCCTGGTCGAGAGCATCGGCAAGCAGGTCGACGCGCTGGACTGCGACGATGCAGTCAAGCGGGCGATCCCCCGCGCGGCATCGACGATCCACCGGCTCCTCGGCTTCCGCGGCGGATCGACGACGCGGTTCCTCCACGACGCCGAGCTCCCGCTGTCGGTCGACGTGGTCGTGGTCGACGAGGCCTCGATGGTCGACCTGGCGCTGATGGCCAAGCTCGTCGACGCGGTGCCCCAGCACGCGCGTCTGGTGCTCGTCGGCGACAAGCACCAGCTCGCCAGCGTCGAGGCCGGGGCGATCCTCGGCGACATCTGCGACGCGGGCACCCGCGAGCACGTCGGTCGCTCGGCGAGCTTCGCCGCGCAGCTGGGCGCCGTCACGGGCGGCGGTGCCCCGAGCTCCGGCGACGCCGGCCCTCCGGTCCGCGACTGCCTCGTCGACCTCGTGCAGAACCACCGCTTCGGGCCCGACAGCGGGATCGGGCGGCTCGCCGACGCGATCAAGCACGGCCGCAGCGACGAGGCGATGTCGCGGCTGCAGGGCGCCATCGGGGCGCGTCGCGGCGAGCTCACGATGGTGCCGATGACCGAGGCCGACGCGCTGCCGCAGGTGCTGCGGACCTCGATCCTCGAGGGCTACCGCGGCTACCTCGAGACCGACGATCCGCTGCTGCGCCTGGCGCGGCTGCTGCAGTTCCGCCTGCTGTCGCCGCACCGCCGCGGGCCCTTCGGCGTCGAGCGGCTCAACCAGATCGTCGAGCAGACGCTCGCGCACGACGGCCGGATCCAGCCGGGCACTGCGTGGTACGACGGCCGCCCCATCCTCGTCACGAGCAACGACTACCAGCTCGGGCTGTTCAACGGCGACGTGGGCGTCGTCGGCCGCGACGGCGAGGGCCGCCTGCGCGCCTACTTCGCCGGGGCCGACGGCGCGCTGCGGGGGTTCGCGCCGTCGCGATTGCCCGCGGTCGAGACCGTGTTCGCGATGACGGTGCACAAGAGTCAGGGGTCGGAATTCGATCGCGTGGGGCTGCTCGTGCCGCGCCAGATCTCGTCGCTGCTCACGCGGGAGTTGCTGTACACCGCGATCACGCGGGCGCGGGCGCACGTGACGTTGTTCGGCGCCGCGAAGGTGGTCGCCGACGCGATCGGCAAGCGCATCGAGCGCGCGTCGGGCCTGCGCGACGCGTTGTGGGAACCCTGACCCGCGGATCGCCGGATCGGGGCGAATCGCGGTCGCCTGCCGCAGGGAATGCGGCGATACTCGGGCGGATCGACCGCCTTGTCGCTCGCCGCTCCATTCGCCCTCGCGCTCGCGCTGCTCGCCCCCGCGCCCACGCCGGTGGGGGTCGAGGCGCCGTCGCAGTCGTCGGTACCGACGTCGGCACCGACGTCGCCGTCGCGACCGCCGTCGCAGGCGGTCCCCCCAGCGCCGCCGCCGGGCGCCGCCGTCGGGGCCGCACCGGACGAGGTCCCCCCACCAGCCCCGCCCGCACCCGACGCGCCGCCTTCGGGGCTCGCGGATACCACCCCGTCACCCCAGGGCGCGGGCCCGATCGACGCGGCGGCCACCGACGCGAGCCCCACCGACGCGAGCACCAGCGAGTCGGCGGCGACCGACGCGAGCCCCACCGACGCGAGCCCCACCGACGCCGGCCCCTCGGCGACGACGGAGCCGCTGTCGAGCGCCGAGCCGCCCTCGCCCGAGCTGACCGAGCCGGACGCCACCGCGCCGCCGATCCTCGCGCCCGTCCCCGAGGCGAAGCCCGTCGCGAGCGAAGACCGGCCGTGGTTCGCGGTGAAGGTCTTCATCGGCCTGGTCGGCCTGCTCGCGCTCGCCTACCTCGGCGGGCATCCGCTGGTACTCCGGCTCGAGCGAAAGATCGGGGTCTCGCGCGTGGTCGCGGCCGGCTTCCCGTTCCTCGGCCTGGGCCTGCTCGCCCACCGCAACGACATCCTCACCGACGACGTGCTGGGCCACATGCGCCCGATCCTGCACCTCGCGCTGGGCTGGATCGGCCTGGTCATCGGCATGCGGATCGAGCTGGGCAAGCTGAGCGCGCTGCCCCGCGGCACGGTGTCGATCATCGGCATCAGCACCGGACTGCCATTGGGCATGATCGTCGCCGGCTGCGGCGCGGTGCTGATCGGCGGGCGGATCCTCGCCGGAGAGGCGTGGCTCGATCCGCTCATCGTCCGCGATGCGCTGGTCCTCGGCGCGGCCGGGGCGATCGCGGCGGACACCGAGACCCTGCGCTACGGCGCGCGACGGGCCAGCTCCGAGGCGCGGCGCACCCTCGTGCAGCTCGCCACCCTCGACGAGCTCGCCGCGCTGGTCGGCCTGGCCTTCCTCAACGCGTACTTCCGGCCGACCGGGATCGCGGTGACCTGGCAGCTGCCCAGCACCGCGTGGCTGTTCGTCACCTTCGGCCTCGCGCTCGTGGTCGGCGTGGTGGTCTACGCGATCGTCCGGTTGCCCGCGACCCGCACCGAGTCGGTCGCGCTGCTCCTGGGATCGGTCGCGTTCGCGGCCGGCACCGCGAGCACGCTCCACCTGTCGCCGCTGGTGGTGTGCTTCGTCGTCGGCATGCTCCTCGCGAACTTCCCCGGCGACTACAAGTCGCGCCTGACCGACAACCTCGCCCGGCTCGAGATGCCGATCTACCTCGTGTTCCTCATCGTCGCCGGGGCGATGTGGCGGCCGAACCTCCTCGGGTGGACGGCGATGCTCGTGCTGCTGGCGGCGCGCTTCGTCGGCCGCTGGGTCGGAGGGCGCATCGTGTGGCGCAACATCGACGGACACCTGCCCGCCGACGCTCGCCGATCCCTGGTGTTCGCGCCCATGGGCGCGCTGCCCATCGCGGTCGCGGTCAACGCGGCGCTGCTGTACCCCGACGGCGAGCTGTCGACGATTCTGACCGCGACCATCGGCGGTGCGATCCTCTGCGAGCTCGCCTTGGCCCTGGTCTGGCGCCGCGAGGAGCTCCCCGCGGCGCCCACCGGTGACGGGGTGCCGCGGTGAGGATCCTGGTCCTACTGGCGGTCGTCGGTCTCATGACCGCGGCGCGGAGCTTCGAGGTCGCGGGCGACACCATCGGCTCGAGCACCGCGCTCACCGTAGGCTTCCTGCTGATCGTCGCCTACCTCACCGGCTGGATCGCCAAGCAGCTCGGCATGCCCAAGCTCACCGGCTACCTCATCGCCGGACTGCTCGCGGGCGACTCCCTGCTCGCGCTCATCCCCGCCGGGTCGGCGGGTGACCTCAAGATCTTCACGGGCGTCGCGGTGTCGCTCATCGCGTTGACCGCCGGCACCGAGCTCGAGGTCAAGACCATGCGTCCGCTGATGCGCACGGTGGCGTGGCTCACCGGCATCGCGGGCGTGGGGACGGTCGTCGTGCTGACGCTGGCGGTGTGGTTGCTCCGCGGGCAGCTGCCGTTCATGGCCGACCTGAGCCCGATGGGCGTGATCGCCATGTCGGCGGTCCTCGGCGTGGTCATGTCGGCCAACTCGCCCGCGGTCGTCGTCGCCCTGCGCACCGAGATGAACGCCGACGGACCGCTGTGCCGCACGGTGCTCGGCGTCGTCGTCATGGGCGACCTCCTGGTCATCATCCTCTTCGGCGCGGTCGGTGCCGCCGCGGCGCCGTTCCTCGGCAGCGAGTCCGACCAGGGCGCGCTGGTCCACCTGGTGTGGCACATCGGCGGATCCCTGGTCGTGGGCTCGTTCGTCGCCGGGCTGCTCTACGTGTTCCTGCGCTTCGTCGGCCAGAGCACCGCGCTCTTCGTCGTCGCGCTGTCGTTCGTGGTCGCGGAGGTCGGCGCGCGCATCGGTCTCGATCCGCTGCTCGTCGCCCTGTCGGCGGGCATCCTCGTGCGCAACGCGACCCACTTCGGCGACGCGCTGCACGAGGCGATCGAGGGCTCGTCGCTGCCGGTGTACCTGGTGTTCTTCGCCGCCGCTGGCGCGTCGATCCACCTCGACGTGCTCGCCGCGGTGGGCATCCCGGCCCTGCTCTTCGCCGGCGTCCGGGCGGTCTCGTACCTCGGCACCGCGCGGCTCGCCGCGACCATCGCCGGCGCCGAGCCGGTCGTGCGCCGCCTCGTCGGCTTCGGTCTGCTCCCCCAGGCCGGCCTCGCCCTCGCGCTGGGCCTGTTGATGGTGAAGACGTTCCCGGCGGTCGGGCAGGCCGCCGGCACGCTCGTGCTCGGCGTCGTCGCGCTGAACGAGATGATCATGCCGATCGTGTATCGCCTCGCGCTGCTGCGCTCGGGCGAGGTCGGCCGCGCCGCGAACCACAGCTCGGTGTTCCCCGCGGTGTCCCCGGACTCCTCGGCCGGCAACGCGATCGTGGCCCCGTGGGAGGACAGCCCCCATGGGCTGCCGCTCGACACGGCATCCGTGCCACTCACCGACGCCCCGACGCAGTGAGCGGCAGCCTCTGGCCGATGCCGCCGCGACGGGAGCGACCGAGGAGGTGAAGACCGCCATGAACGCCGACAGACCATCGATGCAGATCCTGTTCTGTGTAACCGCGCTGGCCTCCGCATGCTCGCGGTCGCACGTCGATGCGGAAGTGAGCGCCCCACCGCAGCTCGACGGTCCGGAGATGACGCGTGAGGCCGCCCAGCGCATCCTTCGCGACGCGCAGGCGATCCCTACGCCCAGGGGAATCGAGGACCTCGAGGCAGTCGAGATCGGCGGCATCCCACAGTGGATATCCGTCCGCGGACGGGACCGCCGCAACCCGATCCTGCTCTTCATCCACGGTGGGCCGGGAACGACCGAGATGCCAGTGAGCTGGTACTGGCAGCGGCCGGTCGAGGATTTCTTCACGGTCGTGCAATGGGACCAGCGCGGGTGTGGCAAGACCGCGGCGTCGACGCCTGAGTCCGCCGCCCTCCCCACCATCACACTCGAGCGCATGATCGCGGACGGCGAGGAGATGGTCGCCCACCTCCGTGCGCAGTACGGCAAGGACAAGATCTTCGTACTCGGACATTCGTGGGGGACCCTCATCGGCCTAGAACTCGCCAAGCGACACCCCAACTGGCTCCACGCCTATGTGGGCATGGGCCAGTTCATCTACACACGCGACAACGAGGCCGTGGGCTACAGGTTCGCTCTCCGCGAGGCGCGTCGCAGAAACGACGAGACCGCCATCCGGGAACTCGAGGCGATCGCGCCCTACCCCTCCGACGACATGCTGCTGCCATTGCCTAGCGTCATCATCCAGAGGAAGTGGGTCGCAGCCTACGGCGGGATGACATGGGGCCGGGCCGATCTTGCCCACGAAGAGAACCTCCGACGCCTGTCGCCGGAGTACTCCGACGCCGATCTCGCGGCGGACGACCGGATCGTCGGCGTCGTCGCGCGACTGCTGCCGCAGCTCGGCCGTGTCGACTACCGAGGCACTACGCGGCTCGATCTCCCAGTGTTCCTCTTCTCTGGCCGGCACGACTACGCCGTGCCATCCGAAGTGTCACTCGCGTGGTTCGAGCGCCTCGACGCGCCCCTCAAGCAGATCGTGTGGTTCGAGCACGCCGCGCACATGATGCACCTCGAGGAGCCGGGTCAGTTCATCCTCCACCTCGTTCAAGATGTGCGACCGATCGCAGCGGCGGTCGGGGACGCCGCGCCCCCGGACGCGCCGGGCACGGGCCGGTGACATCGGGTACGGGCAAGGGCAAGGGCAAGGGCAAGGGCAAGGGCAAGGGCAAGGGCAAGGGCAAGGGCAAGGAGCAGGATGTCCGGAAGAACGCTTCGCGTTCTTTCGCCCCCCGCTAGAACCGGCCCGTGATCGCCACTCCGGCCGCACCCGGGGCCACGCGCGCGGAGGCCCGCGCCCGGTCGCGGCGTCTGCCGGCGATGACCAGGCCGACGCCGCCACCGAGGAGCGCGACGCCGACGCCCGTCGCGACCGCGCCGGGCACGGCGGTGCGATAGACGAGCGGGATGCACGGTCCCCCGCGGGGATCCTCGGGACAACCCGCGCCGCTGCCCTGCAGCGCGAGCAGTACGACGCCGCCGATCGTGCCCGCGATGCCGGCCCCGACGAGGCCCCATCCCGCGGCGCCAAGCGGCGAGGCGCGGAGCACCTCGGTGCGTGCCGACGAGGGCGCCGGGACCTCGGGCGGCGGCAGCTCGACGGGCGGCTCGATCACCTCGGCCGGTGCGAGGTGGCGCAGCAGCGCCTCGCGGACATCGAGGGTGCGCTCGCGGACGATCCGCTCGAGGTCCGCCTCGCTGCAGATCGTGCACGCGTCGTCGAAGCTCGCGATCGCCTCGTCGGTGCCAACCTCGAACAGCTGGACGCGCACCGCGTAGTCCGACGACTTGGGCTCGGTCACGGAGGCGTGGACGACGAACCGCGCGCCGCTGGCCTCCGCGACCTCGCCGCGACAGGTCGTGCTCGCGGCGCAGCCGGGGGCGCGGCCCGCCATCGCCGCGGCCACGCTCGATCGCGGGACGACCCGCACGCGCTCGTCGGGCAACCGCGCCAGGACGGTGTCGAGCACCAGCGCGCGCCGATCGACCGGCAGATCCGCGGCGTCCGGCGGCAGCACGACCACGACCACCGGCGCCTCGTCGGGCGCGGCTCCATCGGCGACGGCGACCAGCGAGAGCGCGAGCGAGAGGTGCAGCATGGTGGAGTTCTTCCTTCGGTACGCGCGCACGGATCGGCGACGGGACTAGCGACGCTTCAGCGCCTCGAGACGCTCGCGCGCCTGGGCCACGCCGAGGCCCGCGGCGGTGGTCCACGCCCGCTCGGCCGCGGCGTAGTCGGCGAGCTTCCAGTGGGCCTCGCCGAGGCGCAGGTGATACTGACCGTTGCTCGGCGCGAGCTTCACGGCCTTCTCGCCGTACTGCACCGCCTCGTGGTAGGCGCCCTGCTGGAAGTGGAGGTCGCGCAGGCCGTCCCAGGCGGGCGCGAAGCGCTTGTCGACGCGCGTCGCCTCGAACATCTTCTTGAGCGCCGCGTCGCGCTTGCCCTGCCCCTTCTGCCGCCGCGCCTCGGCGACGAGCGCCTTGGCCTGTTCGCGGGCCGCGGCCGGATCCCGCGGCGCCTCGACGGCGTCGACCTCGAGCGGCGCGGGGTCGGCGGGCACGGCGACGGGCTCGACCGCGACCGGCTCGATCGCGACGGACTCGATCGCCAACGCCGGCGTCGGCGCGGGCGTCGACGTCGGGGGACTCGGCGCGGCGGTCCGGGCCGCGCTGGCGACGTGCGAGCCGCCGCGTCGCGTCTCGGCCCGCTTGCGCACGCGGGAAACCACCTGGGCGATCTGCTCGGGCGGCGGTGCGCTCGCCTCCGCCGCGAGCACGGGCGCGGCGAGCTCGACGAGCTCGTCCGCGGCGGCGAGCTCCGCCTGCGAGAACTCGCCCTGCTCGGCGCGCGCGCGCAGGTCGGCGAGCTCTCCGGGCAGGAACCCGCTGCGCGTCCGCGCGTGCACGAGGTCCGGGTCGAAGAGCAGCGCCTGGGCGTAGAAGTCGCGGGCGAACACGCGACCGCCCTCCGCGTCCCAGTACTGATCGCCCAGGCGCGCCAGCGTCCCACCGAACTCGAGGCCGAGCTCGACGGCCTGCGCCTCACCCGAGGCGTCGAGTTCGCCCTCGAGCGCGCGCAGGGCCGCGACGGCGCGCAGGGCCGTCTGCTCGGGGGCGGCGGCGTCGGGATAGACCCAGTGGGCCCGCGAGGCCCAGAGCCGCGCGCTGGCGGCCAGCGCCTCGACCTCGGACGCGCGCGCCGGCTCCGGCCGCGGCCACAGCAGCACCGCGGCCAACGCCACCACCGCGGCGCCCAGCGCCGCGATCGCGGCCCACGTCCCACGTGATCGTGCCGGCCTCGGCGTGGTCGCGTCCCGCAGCGCGTCGAGCAGCGCCCGCAGCGAGGGCCACCGCGCCGCGGGGTCCGGCGACAGGCCGCGCACCACGATCTCGCGCAGCGCCGCGGGCACGCCCGCACCCGGTGGCGCCGCCTCGATGTTGCCTTGCCGGGTCGCGAACGCCAGCGCCATGCGGTTGTCGGCGGTGAACGGCCGCACGCCGTACATCGCCTCGTACAGCACCACGCAGAAGTTGAACTGATCGCTGGCCGCGTCGGTGGCCAGACCAAAGTGCTGCTCGGGCGACATGTACGCCGGCGTGCCCATGATGCTGCCGTGCTTGGTGAGCTGCACCGACAGCACCGAGCCCTGCCGCTCGGGCAGCGCCGACTGCAGCGTCTGCTCGCCGACCCGCTCGCCCGAGACGTCGTCGCGCTCGTCGGTGCCGCGCGCCAGGCCGAAGTCGAGGACGCGCGCGCGACCGTCGGAGGCGACCATCACGTTCTCGGGCTTGAAGTCCCGGTGCACGATCGCGTGCTCGTGCGCCGCGACCAGCCCCTCTCCGGCCTGGGCGACCATCGCGACGCGCTCGTGCAAACCATGGGCGCCCTGGTCGAGCCAGTCGCGCAGCGTCACGCCGCGGACGTACTCCATCGCGACGAACACGCGACCGTCGACCTGGCCGACCTCGTAGACGTGCACCACGTTCGGGTGCGAGAGCTTGGCCATCGCCTGCGCCTCCCGCATCAGGCGCGCGCGGCCGCGGAACTCGACGGCGATGTCGGCCCCGAGGACCTTGATCGCGATGCGGCGATCCAGCTCCTCGTCGAAGGCCGAGTACACGACGCCCATGCCGCCCTCGCCGATGGCCTTGAGCACGTGGTAGCGCCCGATCCGCTGGGCCGCGACGGCGGGCGCGGGGGCTGCGGACGCGGGCGCGACGACGGGGTCGACCGCCGCGTCGCCGTCGATCTCGACGGTGACCGCCGCGCGTGCGGTCGGACTCCATTGCTCGGTGCGCTCGGCCAACGTCCATCGATCATAGCCGGCGGCCAGGGGCGAATCGGCGCACGCGCGCCCGATGTCATCGCGGTGAAACCGGGCCCCCACCGTGACTCCAGGGCCTGCGTGCTAGCGTGGGGCGTCGTGATCGTCCGCCTCGCATCGCGCGTGGTCGCTGCGCTCGGACCGGCGTTGCTGCTCGCGGACTCGATCGGCTGCGTCGCGATCGATCCCAACGCCGAGCTGTGCGCCGTGGGCGGGGTCGACTGCGCGTGCACGCAGGGCGGCGCCTGCGATGTGGGGCTGTCGTGCGTCGCCGGCACGTGCATCGGTCCCGGCGGCACCTCCACGGACGCGCCGACGAGCTCGTCGGAGACGATCGACCCGAGCGAGTCCTCGACGGCGCCCGGCGACTCGAGCGACGGCGGATCGACGACCGCCGACACGACGCCCGCGAGCCACGCCAACCTCGCGTTCGTCACCTCGAGCGCCTACACGGCCGGCGCCCTCGGTGGCCTCGCGGGGGCCGACGCGATCTGCCAGGGGCACGCGGATGCGGCCGGCCACTCGGGCACGTATCGCGCGTGGCTGTCGCTGCCCGGCGAGGATGCCCGCGATCGCATCGGCGACGCGCGTGGCTGGGTCCGCCCCGACGGCGCGCCGCTGGCGATCGATCTGCCGCAGATCATCGAGGGCCGGTTCTTCCACCCACCGGTCCTCGACGAGAACGGGACCTTCGCGGCGCCGAACTTCATCTGGACGGGCACGGTGGACGACGGCACCGCGAACTCCCTGGACGGGTTCGGCGTCTGCGGCGGGTGGACGACCGACGAGGCGACCGGCTTCGCGTGGATCGGCGATCTGGGCGCAGGCCCCGGGTGGTGGACGGCCTACGGCTCGCAGCCCTGCACCGGCTCGGCGCGCCTGGTGTGCCTCGGCGTCGACCAGCAGCACGAGCTGGTGGTCGAGCCCGTGCCGGGTCGACTCGCCTTCGTCAGCGCCGGCTACGTCGCGCCGACCGAGGGCCGCGCCGCCGCCGACGCCCTGTGCCAGGCCGAGGCCGCCGCCGCCGGGGACGACGGCAGCTTCCTCGCGCTCATGGCCGTGCCCGGCGAGGCGCCCGCGGATCGCTTCGACCTCGGCGGCGCGCCGTGGGTCCGCGCCGACGGCGTCCCGGTGTTCCCCGACGGCGACCCCTTCGGCGACACCCTCGCGACGCCCTTCGTGTTCGACGCGCTGGGCAACGCGACGACCCTGGCCATCGGCTGGGCCGGATCGTACGGCGCACAGGACCCCGGCGACGACCTGTCGAGCTGCACGGGCTGGACCGCGAACACCGGCAACGCCGGGATGTTCTCGACCATCCACATCTTCTGGCAGGCGTGGGCGCTGGGCGGCGGCGACCAGGAGTGCGCGCAGCTCGGCTACTCGGTCGTCTGCCTCGAGCAGTGATCCCCGATCCGCCCGTTTCGTCCCTCGGCCGTGATCGTCCCGCCTCGATGGGTATCTGTACGCGCGTCCACGAACGGACGGAGGCGCAGATGCAGACGACAAAACTGATCTCGATGGTGGCGTTGGCGGCGGTGCTCGGGGGCTGTGACTGGGATCCGCTGATCCACCAGGACGACGCAGAGACGCAGGACCTCTACCGCGCGCAGGCGCAGGGGTGGATGCACTGGGCGCTCGAGCAGCCGTGGTCGACCGGCCCGGTGCTCGACGACGACGGCAGCGCGTGCGCGGTCGGCCAGTCGGGCGACACGTGGTTCCTCGCGGGCACGACCGGCGGGCCGGTGACGCGCAGCTGCACGGTGCCCCGCGGCAAGCGGCTGTTCTTCCCCCTCCTCAACCGCTGGGCCGGCGCGCGACCCGACCAGATCGACACCCCGGAGAAGCTGCAGGGCTTCCTCGACTTCATCCCGCTGTACCTCGGCGGTCAGCGCGAGGCCACGTGCCAGCTGACGCTCCGGATCGACGGCGAGGATCTCCTGCCGGATCTCGCGGCCATGGACGCCGAGCTGTACACCGAGCAGGCCACGCCGTTCGAGGTCGAGCTCGGCGACGACAACTACACCGGCGGGGCCGCACAGATCCGCCACTCGGTGGTCGGCGGACACTGGGCGCTGCTGCGTCCGCTGCCGCCCGGCGACTACACCCTCGAGTTCGGCGGTGCGACCTGCGACGGCGGCGAGGTCGACTTCGAGGTCTCCGCGACCTACGAGCTGCACGTGGAGCGCGGTCACCACGGCCACGGCGGGCACGGCGGCGACGACGACGACTGACCCGCGCCCGCACTTCGGGACGCGCCGCGGTAGCACTCCGGCGGCGCTGCGGTGTTCGACCTCCCGCACGGGCTGACCCCCGGGAGGACGACCTTGGACCTGAACGAACGATTCTTGGATCTCGCGCTCGGCGGCGCCGCGTGGGTGCTGTGGCTGCTGGTCGGCATGAGCGTGATGAGCGTCGCGATCATGATCGAGCGCGCGCTGCACTACCGCTCGGTGGCGCTGCGCGAGCGCTCCCTGTCGCTGGCCCAGGGCAAGATGCTGTCGGCCCTCGCGACCAAGCTCGACACGCCCGGGGCGCGGATGTTCGAGCGGCTGCTGCGCGACGGCGGCGGCGGCGGCGGCGGCGGCGAGGCCCTCGGCCTGTGCGTCGAGTCGACGCGCGCGGTCGAGAAGGTCCGCCTCGAGCGCAACCTCGGCCTGCTCGGCACCATCGCCGCGAACGCGCCGTTCGTCGGCCTGCTCGGCACCGTGCTCGAGATCCTGCGGGTGTTCCACCTGCTGGGCGAGCAGGGCGTCGGCTCGGCGCAGGACGCCGCGTCGATCATGACCGGCATCAGCGAGGCGCTGGTCGCAACGGGTGTCGGCCTCATGGTCGCGATCCCGGCGACGGCCGCCTACAACGCCTTCGTGCGCCGCGTCGCGGGCCTGCTCAGCGTGGCCCAGCAGACCGCGACGCGGGCGCTGGCGTTCGCCGGACGGGAGGCGATCTGATGGCCGCGGCATCGGACGGCGACGGCGGACTGACCGCGATCAACATCACGCCGATGGTCGACATCATGCTCGTGCTCCTCGTCATCTTCATGGTGACGACGAGCACGCTGTCGCAGCTCGACGGCCTCGACGTGAATCGACCCGACGCGGCCACCGGTGCGCCGATCGAGGCGGCGATCGACCGCGAGATCCTGCTGACGTGTCGGCCCGATGGGACCGTCGCCGTCGACGGAGCGGCGGTCGCCGACGACGCGGCGATCCGGGCGGCGATCGAGGCCAAGCGGGCGCGCAACCCGGAGCTGTCGGGGATCATCGCCTGCGACGAGGACGCGAGCGTCCGCGCGCTGGTCCGTCTGCTGGACCTGCTCCGCGCCGCGGGCGTCCAACGCTACGCCATCGCCACCGAGTCACCGCAGGCCCCGCAGGGCTGACGCGCGACAGGAGACACGACCATGGCGGGACTGGAATGGATCGCGGCGCTGGTCGGCGCCGCGCTGGCCGGAGGCTTGCTCTTCGGGTTCGTCGGCCGCTCGCGGGTGGCCCCGATCGCGCTCCTCCTGGCGCTCGCGCTGCACGTGGTGCTGCCGTGGTGGATCCCGACGGCCACGCGGCCCCCGAGGCGCGAGCCGCCGCCGCGGATGACCGAGGTGAGCGTGCGCGCCCCGGAGCCGACGCCCCCGCGCGTCGATCCGCCAGCGCCTCCGATCGACGCCGCGCCCACACCCGCACCGACGGAGCCCGCGCCGAAGCCGGCACGCCCCTCGAAGACGAAGGCGCCGCCGCGCCCCGCGAAGGCCGAGCCCGCGCCCGCCAGCTCGGCACCCGCCGCGGCGCCGCTGCGCTTCGAGCTCGGGCAGCTGAACGCAGGCGCCTCCTCGGGCGTGACCGTCGCCGCGGGGACGCCAGGCGGCGTGCCGGGCGGGACCGGCACCGCGAGGTCGGGGCCGGCCACCGCGGGCTCGGGCGATCGGCCGTCGCCCGGGACCGACGCGCCTCGAGGCGCGGCCAAGGGCCCCACGTGGGCGCCGCTCGGCGCCGCCGCGGTGGCGCGCCTCCCCCAGACCCGGAGCATCCCGAAGAAGCCCTGCCCCGCCACGGCGCAGGGCGTGGAGGGCACGGTGGTGCTCGCCGTGCAGGTCCGCCGCGACGGCACCGTGCGTCGCGCGACCGTCCGAAGCGGCATCGGTCACGGGTGCGACGAGATCGCGGCCGCGGCCCTGCGCGCCGCCCGATTCGAACCAGCCACCGACGGCGCCGGCGCGCCCGTCGACTTCGAGCTCGACTATGAATACGCGTTCCGCCTCGAGAACTAATGCACATTGGGCGGGCCTCGCCCTCGGTGTCGTGTTGACATTCCCCGGATCCGCCGGCGCGGCGCACCTCGCCGAGGAGCCAGCGGCGAGCCCCGCAGCGGCGCCCGAGGGGCTGATCGCGCCGGTGCTCGAGGTGCCGCGGACGCTGGTATATCCGCCCGATCTCGCGGCGAGCGAGCAGGCCCCGGCGGGGACGATCATCGTCGCATTCGTGGTCGCCACCGATGGGTCGACCAAAGAGGCGTCGATCGTCCAATCCTTGCACCCCGAGCTCGACGCGGCCGCGCTCGCGGCAGTGGCGGAGCTGCGCTATCGCCCCGCGACGTACGGCGGCAACGCCGTCGAGGTGAGCCTGCAGATGGCGATCGAGGTGACGCCTCCGCCGCGGCCCGCGGTCGCGCCGCCGCCCGAGGTCACGCCCGCCGCGCCGGCCGACGCCGTGCCGGAGCCTGCCGTCGCCCCGGGCCCGGTGCGGATCCGCGGCACCGTCCGCGAGGCCGGCCAACGCACTCCGCTCGGCGCCGCCATCGTGACCGCGATGCCGGCGGGCGACCTCCCGCTCGGCAAGGTCCCCTATCGCAAGCGTCGCCCGCCGAGCGAGGCCCCGGCGTGGACGGTGCAGAGCACGACCGACGACGCCGGTCGCTTCACGCTGACCGGCGTGCCCGACGGCCGCACCCGCGTCGCGATCCTGACGCCCGGCTTCGAGCGCCTCGACTACGTGCTCGACGTCCGCGGCGGCGAGGTCACCGAGGTGACGTGGTTCCAGGTGCGGATGAACACCAACCCCTATCGCACCGAGGTGCTCACCGAGGCCGAGACGATGCCGGAGATCACCCGCCACGCGGTCGAGCGCGAGGAGATCCAGCGCATCCCGGGCACCAACGGCGACGCGCTGCGCTCGGTGCAGAACCTCCCCGGCATGGCCCGCGCGCCGTTCGGCGGCGGCGACCTGATCATCCGCGGCGCGGCCCCGGGGGATTCCGTCGTCTACCTCGGCGGCCACGAGATCCCGGCGCTCTTCCACTTCGGCGGCCTCACCTCCGTGTTCAACAGCGATCTGGTCGCGCGCATCGACTACCTGCCCGGCAACTTCGACGGCCGCTACGGCGACGCCACCGGCGGCGCGGTGGCGGTGACGACCCGCCGCGGCCGCCGCGACGGTCACCACGGCGCCGTCGACGTCGACGTCTTCGACGCGGGCGCCCTCGTCGAGGGTCCCGTGGGCAAGGGCTCGTTCGCCCTCAGCGCGCGGCGGAGCTACATCGACGCGATCCTCCCGGCCATCCTGCCCAAGGACGGCGGTCTGCGCTTCACCGCCGCACCGCGCTACTGGGACTACCAGGCCCAGCTCGACTATCCGCTGTGGGGCGGCACGCTGACCGCTCGGGTGTTCGGCAGCGACGACCGCACGGTGCTGCTGTTCGCCGAGCAGAACGAGGACGGCGACGATCTGCGCAGCCAGTTCGAGACGCGGCAATGGTTCCACCGCGCCGACCTGGCCTACGAGCGCAAGTGGGGCCGGTGGAGCGCGATGATCAGCCCGTCGTACCGCCGCGACTCGTTCCAGCAGCGCGTCGTCGAGATCTTCGACTTCGACATCGTCACCGATCGCCTGAGCGTGCGTGGCGAGGTCGCCCGGACCGTCGGGAAGCGCTCGGAGTTCCGGGTGGGGACGGAGCTCGTGAACGACTGGATCTCCGCCGACGTCGCCTCGCCGCCGCCGCCGGGCGACACCACGGGCGGGCGTGGCGGCGGCAATGCGGTCGCCGGCGGCGTGAACGATCAGCTGATCCGCAAGGTCGACGACTACCGCGGGCGCCCGGCGTTGTACGGCAGTTTCCGCATCGGCCTGCACGATCGCGTGACGCTCACCCCCAGTGTGCGATTGACCTACTATTCGGCGCCCACCAATCGCGTGGCCTTCGAACCGCGCCTGCGATTCGAGGCGGACGCGACCAAGACCACCCGGATCACCGCGGGCGCGGGCATCTTCTCGCAGGGGCCGCAGCTGGTGCAGAACGACGCTGTGTTCGGCAACCCCGATCTGAAGCCCGAACACGCCGTGCACACGTCGATCGGTGTCGAGCAGAAGTTCCGCGGCGACTGGAGCATCAGCGGCACCGGGTTCTACAAACACCTGTGGTCCCTGGTCTCGACCTCTCCCGACGAGATCGAGCGCGGGGGCCAGCGCGTGCCCGAACGCTACGACAACGCCGGTGTCGGTCGGATCTACGGCGGCGAGTTCATGGTCCGCAAGGCCCTCGGCGGCAAGCTGTTCGGCTGGGTGTCGTATACGATCAGCCGCAGCGAGGTCCAGGGTCGCCCGGGCCAGTCGTGGGCGCTGTTCGACTACGACCAGACCCACATCCTGACATTGATCGCCAGCTACAATCTGCCGCGCAATTGGCAGATCGGCGCCCGATTCCGGTTGGCGTCGGGCAACCCCACCACGCCGGTCGCCCACGGCGTCACCCAGCTCTACGACGGGGTCGGTCTCGCATTGCCGGGCCCGTACAACGGCGATCGCATGCGCACATTCCATCAGCTCGACCTCCGAATCGACAAGACCTGGACCATGCGCCGCGTGCGACTCCATACCTATCTCGACATCCAGAACGTCTACAACGCAAAGAACCCCGAGATGCGGATCTACTCATGGAACTTCCAGAAGTCGACCTCGATCAATTCGCTGCCGATCATCCCGTCGATCGGGCTGAAGCTGGAGTGGTGACCATGGGCTCGGTGGCGCGGGCGGTGGTGTGGATCTTCCCCCTGGCGATGGGCGTCGTCGGGTGCGCCGATCTCCCGGACTCGCAGCTCGTGATCGAGCGGCGGATCCTCGGGGCGCGCCCCTTCGTCGTCGACCCCCTCGAGGCCCCCGCCGCGGGCGCCCCCGATCGGGCCGAGGCCCTGCCCCTCGAGACCCTGCAGATCGACCCGCTGTGGGTCGGGCCGAGCGGGGTCCTCCCGAACGACGACGTCGACGCGATCTGGGTCGCGTGCGAGCTGACCCTCGGCGCGCCGCCGTTCACGTGCCTCTCGCAGCACTTCGGGGACCTCGCGCTCGCCGACCTCCCCGCGTGCGTGGTCGATGATCCCGACGCGCCGCCGGCGTCGCCGCGGCAGGTCCCCTCCCCGTGCCTGCTCGAGCGCACGGGGAACCCGAGCTTCACGGTGCCGTGGTCGACCGGGATCCTCGCGGGGGCGGACGTCGAGCTGACGGTCATCGCCGGCGACCCCGACGGCACGACGTCCGAGGCCTGCGCCGACGCCCTGCTCTCCGGCGCGTGGGATCCACCGTCGGACTGCGTCTTTGGCGTGCAGGTCATCCCGATCGGGCCCAAGCCGGCGCTGCTCGCCGCGGCGCAGGCGGCGGGCCTGGTCCCCGACGACCTCACGTTGCCCCCGGCGGATGCACCCGACACGCACCCGCGGATCGCCAGCTTCCGGGTCACCGTCCTCGACGAGGACGACGAGCCGGTCGGCGACGCCCGCGAGGTGACCCGCGGCGAGATCGTCGACGTCCCGCTGGGGACGACGCTCCGCATCGACGCCGCGTCGCCGACCGAGGATCTGCAGACGTTCTCGGTCGTCGTGAACAACGGCGCGTCCGCCGAGGAGCGGACGGAGTCCTACGCCGGGCAGTGGTTCCGCACCTGGGGCAGCCAGCTCGCGGCGGGCAGCCTCAGCCCCGAGAGCTACAACGAATGGACGCTCGAGCCCTCGGACGACGACGCCGAGCTCCCCGAGGACGGGCTCGCGCACCTGTATTACGTGGTCCGCGACACGCGGCACGGGGTCGCGTGGTGGTGGTTCACGGCGCGCGTGGTGCCGTGAGCGTTAGCGGGCGCGCGATCCTTCAGCCCGCCGCGCGCAGCCCGAGCATCGCCCGCGCCTCGGCCGGGCTCGCGATCCCCCGCCCTGCCCGCGTCGCACACTCGGCGATCGCCGCGACCAGCTCGCCGTTGCCGCGCGCCTTGGTGCCGTCGGGCAGGTAGAACGTGTCCTCGAGCCCGGTGCGCAGGGAGCCGCCGAGCTCGGCGGTGCGTTGGTGCAGCGGCCACACGTCGGCGCGGCCGATCGCGGTGACCTCCCACGACGCGCCGGGCGGCAGCCACTTGCGCAGCAGCGGCAGCAGGTCGGGATCCGCGGCCATGCCCGAGGCGACGCCCATCACGAAGTTGCAGTGCGGATGCTCGGCCAGCTTGTTCTCGACGAACAGACCCACGCTGCGCAGGATGCCGGTGTCGAAGCACTCGAACTCGGGTCGCGCACCCACCTCGTTCATCACGTCGAGGAAGGCCTTCACCTTCGCGACCGGGTTGTCGAACACCAGCGGCGGCCAGGCCCACGAGCCATCGCTGCGGGTCTTGAGGTAGTTGAGCGTGCCGGCGTTGCACGCCGCGATCTCGGGCTTGATCCGGCGCATCGCTGCGGCGGGCTCGGAGATGTCGGGGCCCATCACGCCCGTGCTCATGTTGATGATGATGCCGGGGCACGCCTCGCGGACCGCGTCGCTGATCGCGGCGCAGACCTCGGGGTCCCAGGTCGGCAGGTGCCCGAGCCCGGGCTCCTGGCGGCGGAAGTGCAGGTGCACGATCGCCGCGCCGGCGTCGTACGCCTCCCTCGACGAGCTCGCCATCTGCTCGGCCGTGACCGGCACCGGGTGCTGCTTGGGGTCGGTGAGGACGCCGGTGACGGCGCAGGTGATGATCGCCTTGTCCATGGTCTCGCTCCTTCGCAAATGCCCCGCGTCAGTCGGGCGTGATCACAGCCACGATCGCCCGGGCGACGACCTGGGCCCCGGAGGCCACGCCCAGGGTCTGCACGACGCCGGTGCACGTGGCGACGACCCGGTGCTCCATCTTCATCGCCTCGATGATCGCGAGGGTCGCACCGCGCTCGACCCGGTCGCCCTCGGCGACCGCGACGCTCACGACTCGTCCGCCCATCGGGGCGCGGACCTTGCCGTCGGCGGCGGTGTCGTCGGCCCGCGCGGTCGGGCCGGGCTCGGTGAACCCGTGCACGTGGCCTTCGTCGTCGACCCACACCGCGTCGCCGTGGACGACGACGTCGAGCCGCCGGCGCAGGCCGTCCACGTCGAGGGTCACGCGGCCGTCGTCGCCGCGCTCGACGTTCGCGACCTCGAGCACCGCGACGTCCGGGATCGTCACGGCGAACCGACCGCGGCCGCGCGGCGCGACGCGGATGGTGCGGCGCTGCGTGCCCCACTGCAGCTCGACGGCCGCCGGGTAGTCGCCGCTGCTGCGCCACACCTCGACCGCGCCGCCCAGAAGCGCTCCGCAGCGACCCAGCGCCGCGCTCGCCCACGCCACCGCGCTCGGCTCGGGCCGCGCCGGCGGGGCCGCACGGAAGCGATCGTCGAGCGTGTCGGTGCGGATCTCGGCGCCGGCGAACGCGTCGCTCGCGAGCAGGTCGAGGAGGAACCCGCGGTTGGTCGTGACGCCGAGGATCACGCTGCCGCGCACGGCGGCGAGCACCGCCCGGATCGCCTCGGACCGCGTGGCGCCGGTGCCGATCACCTTGGCGAGCATCGGATCGTAGTACGGCGACACGACCTGGCCCTCGCGGATGCCGGCGTCGACGCGCGTGCACGCGGCGTCGCTCGGGCGCCAGCGCAGCACGTCGCCCGTCTGCGGCAGGAAGCCCGCGTAGGGATCCTCGGCGTACAGCCGCGCCTCGATCGCCCAGCCGCGGAGCGCGACCTCCGGCTGCGTGAGCGGCAGGCGCCCGCCCTCGGCCACGCGCAGCTGCCAGGCCACCAGGTCCTGGCCCGTGACGCACTCGGTGACCGGGTGCTCGACCTGCAGGCGCGTGTTCATCTCGAGGAAGTAGAAGTTGCGATCGTCGTCGAGGAGGAACTCGACGGTGCCCGCGCCGACGTAACCGATGGCGCTCGCGGCCGCGACCGCCGCGGCGCCCATCGTCGCGCGCAGCTCGGCGTCGACGACCGGCGACGGGGCCTCCTCGATGATCTTCTGGTGGCGACGCTGCACCGAGCACTCGCGCTCGCCGAGGTGGATCGCGCCGCCGTGGGCGTCGCAGAACACCTGGATCTCGATGTGCCGGGCGCCGACGACGAGCTTCTCGAGGAAGACCTCGCCGCTGCCGAAGGCCCCGCGGGCCTCGGAGCTCGCGCTCGCGACGGCCTCGGCGAGCTCGGGTGCGCTCCGCACGATCCGCATGCCACGACCGCCACCGCCAGCGGACGCCTTGACCAGCAGCGGGAAGCCGATGCGCTCGGCCTCGGCGGCGAGCCGCGTGCCGTCCTCGACTCCGCCGTGGTAGCCGGGCGCCGTCGGGACGCCGGCCTCGATCATCCGCAGCTTGGCCTGGACCTTGTCGCCCATCAGGCGGATCGCGTGGGGCGGCGGGCCGACGAACACGAGGCCCGCGGCCGCGCAGCGCTCGGCGAACGCGGCGTTCTCGGAGAGGAAGCCGTAGCCGGGGTGGATCGCCTGCGCGCCCGTGCGCGCCGCGGCGTCGAGGATGCGATCGACCGCGAGGTACGAGTCGGCGACCGGGCCCGCGCCGATGCACACCGCCCGGTCCGCGGCGCGCACGTGCGGCGCCGCGGCGTCGGCCTCGGTGTAGACCGCGACCGTGGTGATGCCCATGGCCTTCGCCGTCCGCATGACCCGCGCCGCGATCTCGCCGCGGTTGGCCACCAACAACACGTCGATGCGCGTCACTGTCCGTCCTCCGCCCACGCGGGCTTGCGCTTGCCCAGGAACGCCATCGTGCCCTCGGTGCCCTCGGGTCCGCGCACGGCCTCGGCGAAGCGCGCCGCGGCGTCGTCGAGCACCGCGTCGAGATCCATGGTGCCGACCTGCGCCATGATGTGCTTGGTCGCCGCGATCGCCCCGGGGGCACAGCGGCGGATCTGCGCCAGCGTGGCGTCGACCTCGCGGGTGATGCCCTCGTCGTCGACGCACACCGAGTGGACGACGCCGAGCTCGCGGGCGACGCGGCCGTCGAAGCGGCCGCCGGTGACCGCGAGGCGCCGCGCCTGCGAGAGCCCGATGCGCCGCACGAGGAACGCGGCGATCTGGGCCGGCGGGAATCCGAGCCCGGTCTCGGGCAGGCCGAAGCTCGCGTCGGCGCGGGCGATGGCGACGTCGGCGACGCACGCCAGCCCGAAGCCTCCGCCGAGCACCGCGCCCTCGAGCACGGCGACGACCGCCTGCGGCGCGCGGTCGACCTGGATCATGAGCGTGCCGAAGCGGCGATTCGTCGCTGCGACCGGGTCGGGCTCGCCCGGCTGCCACGGGGCCCCGCGCGCGCCGGCCATGTCCTTCACGTCACCGCCGGCGCAGAAGTTGCCCCCTTCGCCGCGCAGCACGACGACGCGCACGTCCCGTCGATCGCGGATCGCCGCGAACACGCCGGCGATCTCGTCGATCATCGCCAGGCTCATGGCGTTGCGCGCCTCGGGACGCGCGAGCGTCAGGTGCAGCGCGCCGCGGTCGAGCCGGACGCGGATCTGGCGGTACCCGTCCGGCGCCAGGTCGGTGGTCCCGTCGGTCATCGCCTACTCCTTCTTCGTGCGCGGCAGCGTGCCGTCGAGCTTGCAGATGATGGACAGCATGATCTCGTCGGCGCCGCCGCCGATCGAGCACAGCCGCCCGTCGCGGTAGAACCGCGAGATCTTCGACTCGTGCATGAAGCCCATGCCGCCCCAGAACTGCAGGCAGGTGTCCGAGATTTCGCGGGCGAGCCGACCGGCCTTGAGCTTCGCCATCGAGGCCCAGCGCGTGACGTCCTTGCCGGAGATGTAGTGCTCGGTCGCCGTGTACACCAGCGCGCGCAGCAGCTCGATCTCGGTCGCGCACTCGGCGAGCTTGAAGTGGACGTACTGGTTGTCGAGCACGCTCTTGCCGAACACCTTGCGATCGCGCGTGTACTCGATCGTCGCCGCGAGCGCCTGCTCGAGGCCGCCCAGGGTGTTGGCCGCGCCCCAGAGCCGCTCCTCCTGGAACTGGATCATCTGGAGCATGAAGCCCATGCCCTCGCCGCCGATGGTGTTGCGCTGCGGGACCCGGACCTCGTCGAAGAAGATCTGCGCGGTGTCCGAGCTGTTCATCCCGATCTTCTTGAGCTTGCGCGCGCGCTCGACCCCCTTGGTCGCCATCGGGACGATGATGAGGCTCTTGTTCTTGTGCGGCGGCCCCTCGGACGTGTTCACCAGGGCGCACATCCAGTCGGCCTGCATGCCGTTGGTGATCCACATCTTGCCGCCGTTGATGACCCAGTCGTCGCCGTCCTTGCGCGCGAAGCTCTTGATGCCGGCGACGTCGGATCCGGCCTGCGGCTCGCTGACGCCGATGCAGCCGACCAGATCACCGGCGATCGACGGGGCCAGGAACTCGCGCTTCAGCGCGTCGCTGCCGAACTTTGCCAGGGCGGGCGTGCACATGTCCGTCTGCACGCCGATCGCCATCGGCACGCCGCCGCCGTTGATCGCGCCCATCGCCTCGGCCATCACCACCGAGAACGAGTAGTCGAGGCCGAGGCCGCCGTACTCGGTGGGCTTCGACACGCCGAGGAAGCCGGCGTCGCCGAGCTTCTTGAACAGGGCGTGGGCGGGGAAGATCTCGTCGTCCTCCCACTGATCCATGTGCGGGTTGATCTCGCGCTCGATGAACTTGAGCATCGAGTTCCGCAGCTGGTCGTGTTCTTCGGTCAGGCGCATCGTGGACACTCCTCGGGGCGATCGAGTCGAGGGCAAAGACGTTCGGGTAGAGGAAAGGAGCGAAGCGATGAGAAGGGGGAGTCTAGGGCGACGGCTCCGCCGGCGCGGAGGGGGAAGCGGGCCGCTTCCCCTGAACGTCATAGCCGCGCCACGCCGAAGCTGTTGGGGCGCAGCCGCCGGGCGTCGCCCTCGCGACAGGTCGCCAGGGTCATCGCGAGCACCCGCCGGGTGTCGCGGGGATCGATGATGCCGTCGTCCCACAGCCGCGCGGTCGAGAACAGCGCGTCGGACTCGGCGTCGAGCTTCTGCTTGATCGCCCCGGTCATCTTCGCCAGGTTCTCGGGATCGATCGTCACGCCCTGGCGGGCGAACTTGGCCTGCGTGATGATCTCCATCACCTTCGCCGCCTGCTCGCCGCCCATCACCGAGACCCGGGCGTTGGGCCACGAGAAGATGAACCGCGGATCGAAGCTGCGGCCGCACATGCCATAGTTGCCGGCGCCGAACGAACCGCCGACCACGATCGTGATCTGCGGGACGCTGGCGTTGGCCACCGCCTGGATCATCTTGGCGCCGTGCTTGACGATGCCGGCCTCCTCGGCGCGCTGGCCGACCATGTAGCCGGTGGTGTTCTGCAGGTAGATGATCGGCGTCCCCGACTGGCAGCAGGCCTGGATGAAGTGGCCGGCCTTCGCCGCGCCCTCGGGGAAGATCGGGCCGTTGTTGCCGATGATGCCGATCGGCCAGCCCTCGATCTTCGCGTGGCCGCAGATCGTCTGCTCGCCATAGCGCGGCTTGAAGTCGAGGAAGTCCGAGTCGTCGGCGATCCGCGCGATGATCTCGCGGACGTCGTAGGGCTGGCGGTAGTCGACGGGCACGACGCCGCACAGCTCGTCGGGATCGTGGCGCGGCGGCGCGAACGATCGGGGCGCGAAGGGGGCGGTGTGCTCGTCCCACGCGAGCTTGGCCATCACCTCGCGCGCCAGCGCCAGCGCGCCGGGGTCGTCGTCGGCCATGTACTCGGCCGTGCCCGCGATACTCATGTGCATCTCGGCGCCGCCGAGCGCCTCTTCATCGGCGTCCTCGCCGAGCGCTGCCTTCACCAGCGGCGGACCGGCGAGGAAGATGCGGCTCTTGCCGCGCACGACGATCACGTAGTCCGACAGCCCCGGCAGGTACGCGCCGCCAGCCGTCGACGAGCCGTGCACGACGGTGATGTGCGGGATGCCGGCCGCGGACATCCGCGCCATGTTGGCGAACACGCGCCCGCCCTCGACGAAGAGCTCGGACTGGTAGAGCAGGTTGGCGCCCGCGCTCTCGACCAGGCTCAGGCAGGGCAGCCGATGCAGGGTCGCGATCTCCTGGGCCCGCAGGCTCTTGCGCAGGCCCATCGGCGAGACGGCGCCGCCCTTGATCGCGCTGTCGGAGGCCGAGACGAGGCAGCGCTTGCCGGCGATGAAGCCGATGCCGGCGATGTTGCCGCCGCCCGCGATGTCGCCCGCGCCGTCGTCGTCGTGCATCTTGTAGCCGGCGAGCGTCGACAGCTCGAGGAACGGCGCGCCGCGGTCGAGCACGGCCGCAACGCGATCGCGCGGCAGCAGCTGACCGCGCTTGGCGAACTTCGCGGCCTGTCGCGCCGAGTGATCGCGGACCTTGGCCTCGAGCCCGCGGAAGCCCGCGACGAGCTCGAGCATCTGCTCGCGGTTGCGGCGGAACGCATCCCCAGTGGTGACGACTTGGCTCTCGATCGTCGGCATGGCGTCAGCCCCCCAGGATCTTCGGCGCGTGGGCGCGGTGGAAGCCCTCGAACGGCGTGCTGCGGTCGTGATCGGGCGTGGGCCACAGCTGGCTGGCCAGCGGCGCGCCGCCGTCGACCTTGAGCGTCTCGCCGGTGATGAACGCCGCCGCCTCGCTGAGCAGGAACACGATCGCCGCGCTGATCTCGGCCTCGGTCGCGAGGCGCTTGAGCGGCACCGCCTCGCGGAGCTTGGGGATCATCGACTTCACGGGGCCCTCGTAGGTGTCGAGCCCCGACGAGGCCACCCAACCCGGCGCGACCGCGTTGACGCGCACCCCCGCGGGCGCCCACTCGAGCGCGGCGGTCTGCGTCAGGTTCACCATGCCGGCGCGCGCGGCCCCGGAGTGGCCCATCCCCGGCATGCCGTTCCAGAAGTCGGCGACGATGTTGACGATGCCACCGCCGTGGTCGCGCATCGACTGGGTGAAGCACTCGCGCGCGAACAGGAACCCACCGACGAGGTTGGTCCGCACGACGGTCTCGAAGCCCTTTTGGTTGATGAGCGCGAGCGGTGCGGGGAACTGTCCGCCGGCGTTGTTCACCAGGGCGTGGATGCGGCCGCGCGCGGCGACCATCTCGGCGACGGTGGCCTGCACGCGGGCCTCCTCGCGGATGTCGCAGGCGAACGTGCTCGCCTCGCCGCCGTCCTCGACGATCTCGGCCTGCACCTGCGCGAGGCGTTCGGGCTTGCGGCCGACGAGCAACACGTGGGCGCCGAGCGACGCGAGCTCGTGCGCGGTGCAGCGGCCGATGCCGCTGCCACCCCCGGTGACCACGATGTTCTGACCACGGAACAGATCGGCGCGGAAGACGGAGCGATACGGCATGGGCACGGCGTCGCGCCGACGGTGCGGCAGCGTTGCCGGCAGCTTACGCCGAAAGCCGAGAGGACGACGCCCCTGGACCGCGACGCGAGCGGCGCTGCGGGTGAGGGATCTCGCCGGGGTCACCGAGTCGAACCTTCGCCGCGTCGGTGTTCCGTGGGCTCGATTCCCAAGCCGCTCGTGCGCGCTCGACCGCGGACCAACTCGTGCATTCGCGCGGGGGACCGCTGCATTCTCGCCCGCGCCGAGGTCACGGCCGGCGCGCGTGCCCGCCGGTGGACGCGGCCGCGACGATGGGCTAATGCACGGAGGACCCAGCCGTCGGGCCCCCGAAGGAGACCAACCAATGAGCATCGAGAGCGTCACTGCCATCGTCAAGGAAAAGGTCGGGACCGACTGCGGCCTCGGCGGTTCGATCAAGTTCCACTGCGGCAGCGAGGGCGTCGTCGTCGTCGACGCGACCGTCGTCCCCAACGTCGTGACCAACGACGATGTGCCGGCCCAGTGCACGGTGAAGATCAAGATCAGCGACCTCGAGGACATGCTCGGCGGCAAGCTCGACCCGATGGCCGCGTTCTCGCTGGGCAAGCTCCAGCTCGAGGGCGACCTGGGCGTCGCGATGAAGCTGGGGAACTTGATGAGGAGGTAGCGGGGTAGCGGGGTCCGGAGCGACGCCAGAGCGTCGCTCCGATCACCCCGCTCCGTGCCCCTGCCCGTGCCCGTGCCCGTGCCCCTGCCCGTGAGCCCGCAGCCCGTGCCCGCCCTCCGCAGGCCGAGCCCGGGCTTTTTCGCGCCCACCCAACCAACCCCCGCGCCGCGCGCCGCGATGCTAAGGTGGTTGGATGCGCCCCCTTACCCCCCTGATGCTGGTCGCTGCGGTCGGATGCGGAAGCAAGACCATCGAGGATCCGTTCGCGAACTCCACGGATCCGATGACCACCAACCCCGGCACGGATCCCACCGACGCCAGCGCCTCCAGCGGCGACGCCGAGTCGAGCGACGGCAACACCGACGACCCGACCAACGCGACCGAGTCGACGGATCCGTCGACCACCGTCGATCCCGACTCCGGCACCAGCGACGGCGGCCCCGCCGTCTGCGGCGACGGCATCATCTCGGGCGAGGACGAGGTCTGCGACGGCGAGGAGTTCGGCGACCTGTCGTGCACGTCGCTCGGCTTCATGGGCGGCACGCTCGTGTGCACCGCGATGTGCCAGTCGTACGACAGCTCGGG
>LNFB01000289.1 GCA_001464385.1 Deltaproteobacteria bacterium Ga0077550
CCACGAGCTCGCGACCGACGCTCGATTCCTGCGGACCGTGGGCCGATGCCGGCTCGAGGGGCGCGACCCGAGCGACGACGAGCTCGCCGCCTTGCAGCTGCCGAGCCCCGCGGCGTACACGATCGACGTCGAGCGCCTCGAACCCGAGCAGCTCGCCGCGATCCTGCAGCGCCACGGGATCGCGGTGATCCGCGGCGGCGTGGCCCGCCTCGACTGCGAGCGCATGCTCGCCCGCTTCGAGCACAACCTGCGTCATGCGTACGTCTCCGACGCCTCGGCCGCGAACGTCCCCGCGGCCAGCGACGACGAGATCAACGTGCCGCTGCACTTCTTCGTCGCGCCCGACGCGACGCCGCGGCTCGCCGCCGCCTTCGCGCCGATCCGCGACCAGCCGATCGCGATGTGGCACTGGGGCCTCGAGGGCGAGCTCGACGCCCACGAGATCCGCGACCTCGTCCTCGGGAACGCCGCGCTGATGCAGGGCCTCGCGCAGGCGCTCGGCGGCCCGCTGACCGTCGATCGCAGCCTCGGCTACGGCCGGGCCAAGCGCGCCGCGCAGCAATGCGTGCTGCCCTTCCACCAGGACGCCCGCACCGGCTATTGGGAGCACCCGACGATCGCCGTGTGGACCGCGCTCACGCCCTGTGGCGAGCACGCGCCCGGGCTCGAGGTCGTGCCGCTGCGGCTGCGATCATTCTTTCCGGTGTGCCTGTACGGCGGCGCGAACCGGCCCGACTATCAATATTATCCCGCGAGCGCCTGGGACGACTTGATCCCGCCGTGGGCCACCGTGGCGCCGCGCCTCGATCCCGGCGACATGCTCCTCTTCGACACCTACGTCCTGCACCGGACCCAGCGGCTGCCGGGCGAGACCGGCCGCCGCGTCAGCTTCGATCTCCGCGCCACATCGGCCACCCCGTGGGTGGCCCCGAGGTATTGACCATGCAATCCAGCCAACACGTCGCCCACGAGGTCCGCGCGATGCTCCAGGCCCGCGAATTCGACGCCGCGAAGCAGCGGCTCGGCGGGGCCCTCGCGCGTGCCCCCGAGGAAATCCCCCTGCTGCGATTGCTGTCCGAGACCCACGAGCGCATGCGCGACCTGCCGGCCGCGTTCGACACCCTGCTCCGGGTCACTGCGCTCATCGACGTCGACGCGTCGACGTGCTTCCGCCTCGGCACGCTGGCGATGCGCATCGATCACCAGCAGCTCTCGCAGGCCGTCGAGGCCGAGCGGTGGTTCCGGCGGGCGATCGCCATCGACCCCGACCACGCCGAGGCCCACTTCCACCTCGGGATCGTGACGTGCGTGCAGGGACGGCACATCGAGAGCGAGCCGCACTTCCGCCGCGCCGCCGACCTGGTGCCGACGATGACCAAGGCCCACCACGAGCTGGCGAAGGCGCTGTTCCAGGCCGAGCGGTTCGACGAGGCCCGCGAGCGGCTGCACCGCGTGCTCACCCTCGATCCGACCCACGCCGGCGCGCTCGCCGACCTCGAGGACCTCGGGCGCGTGACCGCAGCCGCGAAGGCCCGGCCGCGCATCGTGCGATACCCCCACCGCATCGAGCTCGTCCGCGACGTCCGCGAGGCCATCCTCGAGCACGTCGCCCGCGAGCGCTATCCCAAGGCCCTCACGCCCCGGTCGCGGGTGACGACCTTCGGCTCGTGCTTCGCCGGGAACGTCGCGCGGGCGCTCCGCGAGGCCGGCGTCGATGCCCGGAACACCACGTTCGGCGAGTTCATCAATAGTACGTTCGCGAATCGTCAGTACCTCGATTGGGTCGTCGACCGGGCGGACAATGCGGTGACCCGCGCGATCGCGGAGTACCACGCCAATGATCCCAATTTCTCCGGCGACCCCGACGAGCACCGCGCCACGATCGCCGCCAGCGACATCATCATCCTCACCGTCGGCGTGGCGCCGTGCTTCTTCGATCGCGCCACCGGCGAGCTCGTGATCCCCAAGCCGTCGTCGTTCAGCACCCGCGCGCTGCTGCAGCGCTGCGAGTTCCGCACCACGACGGTGGCGCAGAACGTCGACAACCTCGCGCACATCGTCGGGGCCCTGCGGCAGCTCGCGCCGGAGGCGACGATCGTGATCACCCTGTCCCCGGTCCCGCTCACCGCGACCTTCGAATACGCGTCGGCGGTCGTCGCCGATTGCGTGTCGAAATCGGTGCTGCGCGTCGCCGTCGACGAGCTGGTCCGCCGGCGCCTCCCCGAACTCTACTATTGGCCGTCGTTCGAGGTCATCCGCTGGCTCGGCGCCTACACCGGCCCGATGTACGGCGCCGAGGATGGCTCGACGATCCACGTGTCGGAATCGATCATCGCCACGCAGGTCGACACCTTCATGGAGGTGTTCAGCGGTGGCCGGGTGACGCGGCACGCCGCGGCCAGGAGCGCGTGATCGACGATCGGCGGATCGTCCGCGCGGCTCACTGCGGCGGATAGCCCTGCGGCGGATACCCCTGCGGTTGCTGCGGATACCCCTGCGGCGGGTAGCCCTGGGGCTGCTGCGGATACCCCTGCGGCGGATAGCCCGGCTGCGGCGGGTACCCCTGCGGCGGAACTCCCGGCTGCGGCGGATAGCCGGGCATCGGCTGCTGCCCCGGCGGCAGGGCGCCCATGCCGGGGTGGGCCCCGATCGCGCCCTGCGGATCCTCGAACAGGGTGATCGCCACGACCTGCCGGAACATGCCGAGGATCCGCCGCTCGTCGCGGAACGACACGATGTGCCGGCTGGTGCCGCCCTCGCCGTTCAGCGTCTGCTCGTACAGCACCGGGTCGAGGGTGCGCGTGAAGAAGCGGTAGTTGCACTCGACGAAGCGGTACGACAGCGCCCGGTTCTGGTTGTCGCGGCGCCGTCGCAGCACGAAGAAGTAGGTCTCGCGGGGGAAGATGCCCATGAACCGCGTGAGGTGCTTGAACCCGAACGCGACCTCGTAGCCGCCGGCGACCGCGGCGTTCAGCCCCGCCGTCATGCCGCGGACGTCGACGGTCTGCGTGAACAGGCGGGTCTGGTACGTGAACATCTTGTACTCGTAGGCGGGCTCGTCCGGCTCCCACTTGAACACGATGTTGAGCGCGAGCGCCTGGAGGATCAGCGCGACGCGCCGCGGCTCGATCGTGACCTCCTCGCGCTTGAACCGATAGCCGCCCTGGGACGCCTCGTTGATGACCTGGTCGAGCTCGCGGGGATCCGCCGCGCCGGTGAAGAAGCCGAGCGGATAGCTACGGACGCGGAATCGCATTGGCCGGGACCGTAGCACGGGCGCCGACGGCCGCGCGACGATTCCGGGCCGCCGTCCGCGTCGCGGTGCCCTACACTGGGACGATGCGCGGCCCCGCGTTCCTGCTCGTGCTCGCGGCGTGTGGCCCCGCCGCGACGGTGCGCGGGGACACCGACGCGACCACGTCGAGCGCCGGCTCTGCGACCGGCACGAGCTCCGAGGGTTCGTCGAGCGCGGAGTCCAGCGCGGGCGCGGACACCCGCGGAGCGCCTGACGGGACCTCGAGCTCGGGCAGCGACACCACCGGGGGGACGCCGCCGCTCGAGTTCGCTTCGACGCAGATCACGGATCTCAACCGCCACTACCCGGAGATGCACGGCGGGTGGGGCCCGCACCTGCGCGGGCTGATGCGGAGCTCCGACGACGCGGTGTGGTTCGTGCACGACGCCGGCGAGGACGTGCTGCACAACCGCGCGATCCACTACGTGCGCCGCGACGCCGAGGCCGACGTCTGGATCCCCGCGGGGATGCAGGCGCTGCCCGACGGGGTCCAGCAGAACGCGGCGAGCCTCCTCGACGGCGACGTGATCCACACCTGGGCGATCGACGTCATCGGGCACGCCCTCGTCCATTGCACCTTCGACACCCATGCCGCGACTGCCACCGGCTGCGCGCCGGTCGAGATCGGCGGCCCCTATTCCACGCCCGCCAACAGCAACTACGTCGGGGCCGCGCGCGCGCCCGATCCGGCGCACCTGGTGTGGTTCACCACGGTCGGCGAGGCCGGGGGCGCGGGGTCGTTCGTGTACACGTACGACTACGGCGGCGGCCACAACGGCCCGGTCGTCACGTCCCTGCCCGGCTACAACGATCTCGCCTACGTCTACGCCGCGTTCGTCGGCCCGTCGTCGGCGATGCTGGTCGGGCAGGCCTACGCCGGGGCGTACCCCGACGGCAGCTTCGGTGCGCTGGCGATCGAGTTCGAGTTCGGCCAGCCCGCGAGCTTCACCGCGCTCTTCGTCGACGGGGCGCCGGTGCGCTCGGGCGCCGACGTGTGGATCGATCCGCGCAGCGGGACCGCGCACCTGATCGCCGAGACCGACGACAACCGCCTCGCCTACTACGCCAAGCCGGCCGACGCGCCGTGGTCGGCCCACGCCGAGCCGGCGATGATCCTCGACGACACCTTCCGCGGCCGCTTCGTCGCGCCGAGCAGCGGTGAACTCGCGCTGGTGCGAGGCAGCGCGGGGACCGGGGGCATCGAGGTGCGCATCGCCGCAGCCGCGACGCTCGCGGAGCCGATCGACTGGGACCTCGCGACGCGCGCGACGATGTCGTTGGTCGGACCCGGCTTCGACGCCCCGTCCGCGCTCTACGTCGAGGGGACGAGCTACCAGGACCGGGCGGTCGGCGCGCTGCAGTTCGCCGCGTGCGGCCGCTACCAGGTCGCCGACGGCGAGATCTGGCAGTACCGCGCCGAGGCCCCGTGACGAGGCGGCCGGCCTCGGTCATCCTCGGGATCGACCTGGACGCGCGCACGATGACCGCACCCCGCTGGACCCGCCGCCGCCTCATCCGCTCGATCCCCGCCGCCGCGACATCCTTCGCGATCGTCGGCTGCGAGGGCAAGGGCACGCCGATCGTGCGCCCCGCGACCAAGGACGGCCTCGCCGCGATCACGGCCCGCATCGCCGCGCGGGCCACCGAGGACGGCGCGGGCGCCAAGCTCCATCGGCTCTTCCCCGCCCCGGAGCTGCGGCACCTCGATCCGTTCGTGCTCTTCGACGACTTCGACGTGACCGAGCCCGCCGGCTTCCCCGAGCACCCGCACCGCGGCTTCGAGGCGTTCACGTACATGATCGCGGGCGCGTTCCACCACCGCGACAACCTGGGCAACGACTCCGAGATCGGGCCCGGCGGCACGCAGCGGTTCAACTCGGGCCGCGGCGCGCGGCACTCCGAGATGCCCGGGCCCGGGCCGAGCAACCGCGGCATGCAGCTGTGGGTCAACCTCGTCGCCGACAAGAAGACGATGGCGCCCGAGTACGAGGGCATCGCCGGCGCCGACATGCCGGTCACCGACCGCGATGGCCTGCGCCTGCGCACCGTGGCGGGCGCGGGCTCGCCGGTCGGGCTGCACACCGAGGTCGACATCGTCGACGTGCAGTGGCTCGCCGACGCGAGCTTCACGCGGGAGCTCTCGACCGCGCACCACGGGCTCGTCTACGTGCTCGACGGCGCGATCGATCTGCTCGGCGAGACGGTGTCGGCCCGCCACGCGGTCACGCTCGCGCCGGGGGTCGCGGAGATCCGCGCGGCCGCGGGGACGCGCCTGCTGTGGCTCGGCGGTCGGCCCCACGGCCAGCCGATCCGCCAGCGCGGTCCGTTCGTCGACTGACCCCTGGTCCACCGCGACCCGACCGCGATACCGTTGGGCTGGGAGTCCACGCATGCACCGCCCCGCGCTCTTCGCCGTGTTGTGTTCGACGCTGCTCGCCTGCGGGGACGACCCCGACGACGCCGACGATGGCGCGGGCAGCAGCGACGGCGCAGCGAGTGCTGAATCCGCCAGCGCCAGCGCCAGCGCCAGCGCGAGCGCCAGCGCCGGCTCGGCGGACGACGGCGACGAGCCGCCGTTCCCCGACGACCTGCCACCGGCGGGCAACCCCGACGGGAACTGCGAGGTCCCGGCCGACGCCGGCCTCGCCGAGCGCAGCAGCCCGACCACGGTGGTCGGCACCGGCACGCCCGAGAGCTGCACCGGCGACGCGTTCGTCGCGGCCGTGGCCGCCGGCGGCGTCATCACCTTCGACTGCGGCCCCGACCCGGTGACGATCACCCTCGATCGCACCGCGAAGGTCTTCAACGACAAGGGCCCCGACATCACGATCGACGGCGGCGGCCTGGTGACCCTGAGTGGCGGTGGCGACGTTCGCATCCTCTACATGAACACGTGCGACGAGGCCCAGGTGTGGACCACGCCGACGTGCGACAACCAGGATCACCCGCGCCTCACCGTGCAGAACCTGACCTTCGTCGACGGCGACGCCAGCGGCGAGGATCCCGACGGCGGTGGGGCGATCTTCGCCCGCGGCGGGCGGCTGCGCGTGGTCAACTCGCGGTTCTTCCGCAACCGCTGCGACGAGGTCGGGCCCGACGTCGGGGGCGGCGCGATCCGAGCCTTCGATCAGTTCGACGACCTGCCGCTGTACGTGGTCGGCAGCACCTTCGGCGGCGCCGAGGGCCTCGGCAACGCGTGCTCGAACGGCGGCGGCATCAACAGCATCGGCGTCTCGTACACCGTGCTCAACTCGACGTTCAGCGACAACGTCGCGACGGGCAACGGCGCCAACCCAGCCCGCGAGGGGACGCCCGGCGGTGGCAACGGCGGCGCCATCTGCAACGACGGCACCACGATGACGTTGACGCTGTGCGGCGTCGACATCCGCGACAACACCGCCAACGAGGGGGGCGGCGCGGTGTTCTTCACCAGCAACGACCAGAGCGGCTCGATCGTCGTGCGCGACTCGGTGCTGTCGGGCAACCCGAGCCTCGGCTTCGAGAGCGAGGGCTTCCCGGGGATGTTCTTCGTCGCCAGCGGGCCACCCGTGGTCGAGGATTCGACGATCGAGTGATCCGCCACACGCCCGCAGGCGAGCCCGCCGGAGCGCGAACGCCCGGCGGCCTTGCCCGGTGGCGCGTCGACCCCGTACAACTCCGGCCGTGACCGCGTTCGTCTTCGCGACCTGCCTGCCGCGGTCGATGCCCAACCTCAAGCGCGAGCTGGCCCGCACGCGGCCCGACCTCCGCCTGGCCTACTCGCGCCCGGGCCTCATCACCATGCGCACCGACGCGGTGCCGGCCGAGCTCGACGTGCCCGAGCCGCGGGCGATCTTCGCCCGCGCGAGCGGCCGATCCCTCGGGTTCGCGGACTCCACCGATCGCATCGTCGAGCACGCCCTCGCGCTGGTGACCGAGCGCACCGCCGCCGGCGCCTCGGCGCGGATGCGCGTGCACGTGTTCGCCCGCGATCCCGCCGACCCCGACGAGACGCCCGAGGACCTCGAGGGCACCGCGGCGCTGCGTGCCGAGCTGATGACGCGCCTCGCCGCGCACGCCTACCCACGCGAGCTGGCGGAGCCGGGCGACCTCGTGCTCGACGTCGTGCGGCCGCCGCCGGGGCTCACCGATCCGATCTTCGTCGGCTGGCACCTGCACGACGCGTGGCGCGGCGCGGCCCCCGGCGGTGTGCGTCGCGTGCCGGTCCCCGAGGACGTCCCGTCGCGCGCGTACTCGAAGCTCGAGGAGGCGCTCGGCTGGTCGGGCCTGCCGCTGCACACAGGCGACGTCGTCGTCGAGATCGGGTCGGCGCCGGGCGGCGCGGCGATGTCGCTGCTGCGGCGCGGCGCGAACGTCATCGGCATCGACCCGGCGCGCATGGATCCCCGCGTGCTCGGGTGGCGCGGCGCCGAGGGCAGCTTCCGTCACCTCGGCATCCACGCCGAGCGCGTGCGGACCCGCGATCTCCCGGCGCAGGTCGACTGGCTCGTCCTCGACGCCAACGTCGCGCCGCACCGCGCGATGATCGGGCTCAAGCACCTGATGACGCTGCGCGGCGGCACGATCCGCGGGCTGCTGCTGACGCTCAAGCTCAACGACGCCGGCGTGATCGAGGACCTGCCCGCGCTGCTCGACGAGCTGCGCGAGATCGCCGGCGTCACGACCCTGCGCGCCACGCAGCTGCCCAGCGCCCACCAAGAGGTGGTCGTCTGGGCCGACCGCTCCGCGCGGTAGGCCCCGCGGTGGAAAATCGCCAACCGAGTTGGCCGACGGCGGGGGCGCGGTGCCCGTCGCGGTGAGCAGACGACCGGTCCACCCCGCCCGCGGGGGGCTGGATCGTCGCCGAGACCGGCGATGCGGGCTTCCGGCACCTCGATTGCAGCGCTACCCTTCACGCCGATGATCGAAGCCCTCACGAGCCTCGCCTCGCGACTGTGGCAGCCCTGGCTCGCCGTCGTGGTCCTCGCGATCGGAGTCCTGCTGGTGTTCGCGACCGGCCTCGTGCAGGTGCGCGGACTGAAGGCGGCGATCGCCGGCGCGCGTCGACGCGACGATGCGCGGGCGATCCCCTGGGGCGTGCTCGCCGTCGGCTGCGGCGCGGGCGGCCTCGGGGCCGGCGCGCTCGCGGTGCAGTGGGGCGGACGCGGCGCGATCGTGTGGATGTGGATCGCGATGCTCCTCGCGATGGGCTGGCGCTTCGCCGAGTCGGTGCTCCGAGCTCCGGTCGATGCCGGCGCGCCCGCGGACCCGGCCCGTCCGGCGACGCAGCCGCTGCTGCGCCGCGTCTGGTCGTTCGCGTCGATCGCCGCGGCCCTCGCCATCGCGGGCGTGTTCGGCGGGCAGCAGCTCGGCGTGTTGCTCGAGCAGACCTGGGGCGTCCGCGCGCTGCAGGGCTCGATCGGCTTCGGCGTGCTCGCGGCGCTCGTCGTCGCGGTGCCGGGCGCGAGGCGTGCCGCGCTGATGGCCGTGCCGGTGGCGCTGCTCGCCTGGCTCGTCGTCGCAGGCATGCTGGTGTTCCAGGACGAGCTGCTGCTCTCGCTGGCGCTGGGTGACGCCTACAACGAGGCGTTCGGCGTGCGACCGGTGGTGACCGGCGCGGTGGTCGGCGGGGTCGCGCATGCCCTCGCCGAGGGCGTGCTCGCGGCGACGATCGCCGGCGGCATCGGCCAGGGCGCGGTGCCCGGGCGCGGCTCGCTGCGCCTCGCCATCCTCGCGCCGCTGGTCGGCATCGGGCTGCTCGGGTCGACCGGCGCGCTCGCGGTGGCGACCGAGCCCGAACTCGTCAGCCTCAGCACCGGCGATCAGGTCCCGCTCGAGCGCCACCACTCGCGGGGCCTGCGTCCGAGCCAGCAGGTCGGCCAGACCGTCGTGCTGCCCGAGGACAGCCCGCTGAAGGACAACGAGACCTACGCCTTCCTCGTGCGCGCCAACCCGCGCGGCCTCGGCTTCGGGGCCAAGCTCGACGCCGAGAACAACGCGGTGATCCTCCCCGCGTGGCAGGTGACCGAGACCACGAGCGAGGTCGTGTTCCGCATGCGCGACAAGGATCCGCTGGCGAAGAACGCGAGCTGGGACGTGCGCATCCCGGTCACGCGCGAGGTGCTGCCCGGCCGCGGCGGCCCCGAGGTCCTGCGGCTCAAGCCCGTCAACCCCGAGCTCGACTTCAAGAAGCTCGTCGCCTACTACGAGCTCGGCACCCAGCCCTACGTGCCGATGGCCGACTACCACTTCGTCGGCAAGGTCGGCACCGCCCAGAGCCCGGACGAGACGCTCGGCGAGCACCTCGCGATGTTCGAGGCCGAGGGCGCCGATCGTCCCTTCAATCCCAAGCTCCACGAGTTCTTCCGCGCGGGCTATCGCGGGCCGTACGCCGACGTCGAGATCGAGCGGCCGCCGTGGGGCTGGGTCGCGCCGGCCGGGTTCGACGGCGAGGTCGGATCGGTCGTCGACCTGCGGCTGGTCGCGTCACCGCGGGGCGAGCCCTTCGCGCGGCTCAACCGAGCCGGCGGCGCCGAGGCTCCGCCGTGGGACCTGCTGCTCGGCGTGCGCGAGCTCGTCGTGCAGCACACCACCGATCCCGAGCAGGACATCATCATCCCGGTCGACACGAAGCAGGATGGGTACCGCGTGCGGTTCGTCCCCAAGGACGAGCAGTGGGCGGACTTCCGCAAGCTCGCGAGCATGCCGGGGTACCGACCGACGCCGTTCGTCCGCGTGCGCGACGTCGACTTCGTCGGCGAGATCCACGGCGACGCGCGGCTCGGCCCCGAGTACGCCGGGCGCCGGGCGATCGTCGCGCAGCACCCCGTCGCCGAGCCTCAGGGGCCCTGGGGCGAGTACCTGCCCTACGTACCACACCCCGCCGAGCTGGTGAGCGCGGGCATGCGCGGGCCGGTGCTCGCGCAGGACGGCGCCGCGCGCATCGGCGGTCGCCTGCACGGCGAGGGCCTCGGGTGGGCGGCGAACGTCGCCGCGATCGCGATGATCGTCCTCGGCCTCGGCGGCATCGTCGGGTGGAGCAGCGCGGCGGCGGAGGATCCGGGCGGACGACGGATGATCGGGCTGGCGATCGCCGCGGCCGCAGCCGCCGGCGGCGCGACGCCGTGGGTGACCGCGCAGGCGACCGCGGGGATCACCGCGGCGATCGGGGTGCTCGTGGCGACGGCGTTGGTGCTGACGCACTTCGGGAGGATCCGGCAGGCGGCGAAGGAGCCGGATCCGACGGGGGATCGGAGCTAGCGGGCGGTGGGTGCCGGGCGGTGTCTTGGCGCACTCGGGGCCGTGCTCGCGGCCCCGGTGGGATGCCAAGACGATGGTCTCGACCTGCCCGAGCTCACGTGGGTGGCCCTCGTCGGCGCCGCGTTCGCGCCGGCCGACGCAGACGGCACGTTCACGATCACGCGGCTCGAGTGACGCCGCAAACCCGGCTCGATGCTCGCCGAGCCGACGAGCCGAGGGCTCGCCCGCGCGGATCGATCCGCGCGGCGAGCCCCCGTCGTGCGAGCCCTGAGCTCAGTGCCCGTTGGCCGCACCCGGATTCACCGCACCCGGGTTCACCGCGCCGGGCTTGGCTGCGCCGGGCTTCGCGACACCAGGCTTGGCTGCGCCGGGCTTCGCGGCCTGGTTCTTGACCTTGGCCTTGTTCTGCTTCATGCGCGCCAGCACCTCCTTCACGATCGGCGTCGACAGCAACGCATTCATGTTCGCCGGCTCGTACACGAACGAACCGGGTCGCTTCGCGAGGCCGCACTGCGGGCACTTCGCGGGATCGAGGGAGTCCTTGAGCGCCTTCATCTTGTTGGGGGTGAGGCCGCCGCTCGAGCTGCCGCCGCCGCACTTGCCCTTGCCGCCCAGGACAAGCGAACTGTTTCCGCCGGCGCCCTCGGGGAGCGGCGCGAGCTTGTCGTCGAACACGCGGCTCTTGCCGGCCGCGAGCACTGCCATGAAACGATTCTGCAGCGAGATGCCGCGCGCCTCGAGCTCTTCGGCCGACAGCTCGAGGATCGCCGCCTTGGGCAGGCCGGTCAGCTCGAAGTCGCATTCGTACCAGTCGTTGGTCTCGCGCACCTTGCCGACATAGGCCAGCGAGCCCGCCGTGCCGCTCCACGTCGGGAGGTTCTCCGCGGCGGCACCGAGCGCCGCGCGGGGGTTCGCGCCGCGGAACAGCTTGCGTGCGAACGTCTCGGTCAACACGGCGCTGCAGTTGTTGCCCACCTTGGCGTCGAGGTCCTGGTTCGCCGGAACCAGGCCGAGCGGCAGGGTTCCGCTGACGCCGCCCACCGAGAACGACGCGTACTCGCACACCTCCTTCGGGAGGCGGACCTTGCCGAGCAGCTTGCCCCCAGCGGCCGCGCCGGACAACCGGAGGATCGCCGCGCTGGACACCGAGGAGGTCGTCGCGACGGTGTGGAGCTGGATGTCCGCGCCCAAGTCGGACTTCAGGCCCTCGATGGTCTTGCCCACCCCCGGGATCGGCGTGTCGAGCAGGTCGTCCTTGAGGTCATTGGCCTGCGTGATGTACGGATCGATGTAGTCGTTCGCGATCTTGCCGAGCTCCTTGGACTGCTGGTCGAACATCTTCCCGACCTGCTTCTCGAACTCCCGATTGATCTTGGCCTCCGCGGCGTCGGCCGCTGCGTCGCCGAAGATCGCGAGGACCGGCCCGAGGATCGGTCCGCCGGCGAGCAGACCCAGCGGGGTGAACCCGATGATCGTCCCCCACTTGAACCCGAGCTCGACGGCGGTGCCGTTCAGATCGAACTCGAGGTCGGTGTCGACCAGCTCGAACTCGAGCTTGACCCCGCTCTTGGCGGATCCTGGTTGCTTGGCCACGAGATCGGGCCAGAGCGAGATGTCGACGCTCGCCTTCATGCCGACGACCACGAACACGTCGACCGGAACCTCCACCGTGTCGAGCCACGTCTCGGCGGTCACGTCGGCGTGCAGATCGAGTCGTGCCTCGGTCTCCAGTTCGACGCGGACCTTGCTCTGACCCGAACTGCCGATCTGGGTGAGCTTGGGCTGGCCCTTCTTCGTGAACCGGAACTTCGGGTTGAGCTTGATCCGCCACTCGACGTCGGGGCACGGGTCACTGCAGACCTCGGTGCCGTAGACGTTGTTGGGGATCTGCTCGTCGATGAGCCGATCGATCTCGGACTCGAGCGTCGCGTATGGGATCTTGAAGTCCTTCGCGAAGGGGTAGCGCCCGTCGAGTTCGACGGTCCAGAGCGACTTGGGGCTCGAGCTGCTGGTGAACGGCGCGCGGATCTGAACGCTGACGGTGACCGGGCTCTCGGCCGGTGGGGCGGCAAGAGCCACCTGCGGGGTCGCGAGCGAGACGGATCCGAGCATGAGGGCTGCGGTGGCGAGCAACTTCGATGGGCGGTGCATGGGACCTCGCGAGGACGGAGACCCCTCCCGGCGCGCGTGACACACCGACCGAGTGTTTTCGACGGCTCCCGCGCGGAGCCTGGCGGTTCGCCCCTCAGTTCGCCCGCGCCGCGTCCCGCAGCAGCGCGAGCACCTGCTCCCGACCCACCTGCAGCTCCGCGGTCGCGAGCGCGGCCACCGACACGCCGTCGTCGTCCACGGCGTCCGGATCCGCGCCGAGGCGCAGCAGCATCGACACCAGGCAGATGCTGATCGCCCCGCCCTCGCGCACGGCCGCGTGCAGCGGGCGCTGCCCCCGGTGCCCGCGCGCGTCGAGCTCGGGGCCGTGGGCGATGAGGGTGCCGACGATCGCGACCTGCTTGTGCAGGCAGGCGACGTGCATCGGGAGATCGCCGTCGGCCCGGCGCATGCCGAGCAGCAGCCGGTTGCGGGCGAGCGCCGACGCGACCGACGCGACGTCGCCCTCCTCGATCATCGCGGCGAGCTGCTCGGGATCCACGGCGCCGCGGATCCGCGCCGGCCGAGGCCCGGTGCGCCGCAGCAGCGCGAGCACGTCGGCGAGGTCGGCCTCGAGCTCGACCTTCGCCCAGTCCTCGACCGAGAAGCCCGCGTCGTCGCGCGCGCTCGGATCGGCGCCCGCGGCCAGCAGGCACGCGACGATCGCCGGCGACGCAGCGGTACCCTCGTGCACGGCGTAGTGCAGCGGGGACCGGCCGTAGCAGCCGCGCGCGTCGAGGGCCGCGCCGCGCACGACGAGCACCTCGACGAGCGGCAGCCGCTTCTGCCAGCACGCGAGGTGCAGCAGCGTGTCGGCGTCGTCGGTGGACGCGACCAGGCAGCTCGGATCGTCGGCGATCGCGGCGAGCACCGCCGCGTCGTCCCCGGCCTCGATCCACGCCACCATGCGGGCATCGAGGCGAACATCGAGGCGGGGGACGTCGGTCATCGCGGACCGCAGCGTACCGCGTCGCTACCGGCAGCGCAGGTGGACATCGATGACGCGTCCCTCGCGGATCGCCCCATCCGCGTCGGCGAAGCGGAACGACGCCTGCTGGACCCCGCAGTTGCCCCGCGCGTCGCAGACCTCCTCGACGCCGTAGCCGAGCTCGATCGAGAGGATCCGCAGATCGCCCGCCGAGCGCAGCTCGTCCCCCGTCCCGCGCTTGTCGCCGTCGCCGTCGGCCCAGAGCACGAGCTCGCCGAAGCGACGATCGACCGCGGTGATCCGGCCGTCGCCGTCGTCGTCGAGCTCGGCGAGGGCAGCGAAGCCATCGGTCGCGCGGCCACCCGAGCGGAGCGCCGTGCCCGAGCCGAAGAGCTCGCGGCCATCGGCGATGCCGCCGTCGCCGTCCCGATCGAGGGCCAGCCACGGCGTCGCGGCGGTCGGCCAGTCGGTGCTCAGGCACTCGCCGGTGAGGTCGTTGTCGAACACCGACGCCGGCGCGGGGACGAGCTGCGCGGCGGCGCCGTCGAACGACAGCAGCAGCGGCGTGGTGGTCTCACCGCCGCCACCGCACGCTTCGGTCTCGACGCACTCGCCCCAGCGTCCGCCCTCGCACCACTGCTCGCCGCAGTCCTCGCCCGTCGCGGCCACCGTGCAGGTACGCGCCTCCCCATCCATCGCACAGGCGTTCGGGTCGCCCGCGGTGGTCGTCGTCCCCTCCGGCTCCGGATCGCCGGCGCCGTCGGTCTCGCCGTCCGTCTCGCCGTCCGTCTCGCCGTCCGTCTCGCCGTCCGTCTCGCCGTCGGCCGCCGTGGCGGTCCCCAGCTTCGCGTGCCCGTCGCCGCTGCCGTCCTCGGCGTCGCAGCCCGCCGCAGCCACGCCCCACACCAACACCAAGCCAAGGTTCTTTCGCATGGTCGTCCATCCCGGCGTCGCCGGCCTCCACCCGTACGAGTGTCGACCGGCGGCGGGTCGATCGCCGGCGACGACCAGGAGCGCCAGCCGGGCGCCTCTCGCGGGGCCTCTCGCGGGGTAGCGGGCCCCCCGCGATCGACGCTACCCTCGCCCGCTCCCGCACGGAGACACGATGGCCACCGGATTGCTGACACTCCTGGACGACGTCGCGTCCCTGCTGGACGACGTCGCGACGCTGACCAAGGTCGCGACCAAGAAGACCGCGGGCGTGCTCGGCGACGACCTGGCGCTGAACGCCGAGCAGGTCGCCGGCGTCGCAACCGACCGCGAGCTACCGGTGGTCTGGGCGGTGTTCAAGGGCTCCGCGATCAACAAGCTCATCCTGGTGCCGTCGGCGCTGGCGATCAGCGCGATCGCCCCCTGGGCGATCCTCCCGCTGCTGATGGTGGGCGGCGCGTTCCTGTGCTTCGAGGGCTTCGAGAAGATCGCCCACAAGTTCCTCCACCCCAAGGCCGAGGACGACGCCGAGCACCGCGCCAAGCTCGAGGCCCTCACCGATCCTGCGGTCGACATCGTCGCGTTCGAGCGCGACAAGATCCGCGGGGCGATCCGCACCGACATCATCCTGTCGGCGGAGATCATCGTCATCTCCCTGGGCACCGTCGCCGATCGCCCGTTCGCGACGCAGGCCGCCGTGCTGGCCGTCATCGCCGTCATCATGACGATCGGCGTCTACGGCTTCGTCGCCGGCATCGTGAAGCTCGACGACGGCGGCGCCGCGCTGCTGCGCCGCGACGGCGCGCTCCCCAAGGCGATCGGCCGCGCGATCCTGCGGGCCGCCCCGTGGCTCATGAAGGGCCTGTCGATCGCCGGCACCGCCGCGATGTTCCTCGTCGGCGGCGGCATCCTCGTCCACGGCATCCCCCCGCTGCACCACCTCGCGGAGTCGAGCCACGGCGCCGTGGGTATGGCGATCGAGGGCGGCACGGGCGTGGTCGCGGGGGCGATCCTGGTCGCGATCGTGACGGGGATCGGGAAGCTGCGCGGCAAGAAGCCGGGGTGAACCGCATCACCGCGGCGTGGACTGGTTCGTGCGGCGCGTGCGAATCGGCGGGGACTACTCCTCGACTGCCCGCGAGACGCACTCCGTCAGCCGCTGGACCGACGCCTGCATGCGGGCCTCCTGGTCGGCGCTGATCACCGGCTGCGGCCTCCCCTCGTACTTCTTCTCCAGGGTGTTGGCGTACGCCGTCATCGCCTCGGACAGCCGCTCTGCGCAGGCCTTGTCCCGACACGCACACATCGCCTCGGCGAACGTGCCCATCTGCCGGATCGCTTCCTCGACTTCGGCGTTCGCCGTCTCGGCGTTCGCCGCCTCGGGCTGCGCTCCGTCCTCCCGCGGCTCGGCCTCACCGCTCGGCGCCTCCGCGTCCGCATCGGCGTCCGCATCGGCCTCCGCATCGAGCTCGAACACCTCGGGCCCCGGCACGATGGGCTCGCCCATCACCTCCGGCGATCGCCGACAGCCGCCGATCAAGAGCGACACCGCGACGAGTCCGTGACAGCTAACCGCCCATCGCACGGGTCGTGCACTCCATGAGCCGCTTCACGGCCTCTTCCATGCGTCGCTTCTGATCGGCGGTGACCTTCGGCTCGGGCTTGCCCTCGTATCGTTTCGCCATGACTTCGCCGTACTGCGTCATCTCGTTCGTGACGCGCTCGGCGCACGCCCTGTCCCGGCAGTCGCACATCGCCTCGGCGAAGCCGTCCATCTTGCGGACGGCTTCGTCGACATCGGGCCCCAACGCTGCATCCGTGCACCCCCGGAACCGCTCGATCCCCGCCGACACTGCCTCGCGCTCCGCTCGGCATGCCTCCGGATGGGCCTCGGCCTCGGCGCCCTTCCCCGCGTCCGCGCTGAGCTTCGCCAGGTCGGTCTCCGCCGCGGCGACGCACGCGTCATCGCGGCAAGCGTCGACGCGCTCGGCGATCGCCACGATTGCGGCATTCGTCCAACCCGATCCCTTCGCCACCCGAATGCACGCGCTCAGCGACGCCATCGCGCGCTCCGCCTCGACGCGCGCCGGATCGCAGCCAATCTCCGCACCCGCGCCCTTCGCCGCGGCGGATTCGCCGTACTTCAGCAACTCGGCCGCGGCGAGTTCGGCACAGGGCTCGCCCTTGCACGCCTTCAGGTCCGCCGCGAGCTTCCGCAACCCGGACTCCGGCGCCCCGGGGTCGGTCCCACCCTCCCGTGATCGGTCGCAACCGACCTGCAAGAGCAACGCCCCGAGGATCGCGAATCGCACTCGTCCGTCCATGAACCGCTCCTGGTCGACGCCGCGACCTGCGTCCATCATCGATCTCCGGCGTCGCGCTGTCGACCGCGACGCTCCATCGACGATGCCGATGTGACGTCGGCGCGACGCTGCGATTCCGTCACGGCCGAATGGCCAGACCCGAGACACCGCACAATCGCCGCTCGGATTCGATCCGCCTCACCGTCGTGGACATGCCACGCCCTCGGCCGGATGGGCCTGCAGCACCGCGTGCAGCGTCGCTTCGATCAACACCTTCGCGTCGGCCACCGGCAGCGCACCGCCGACGTGGATGTGGCCCGCCGCGACGTTGTGCGCCGCCACCGAGTGGTAGACCAACCCGTGCAGGCCCATGAAGCCGGACAGGTAGTTGCCGCCGGTCTCCATGTCGACGACCACGTTGGTCAGCCCCAGGGGCGAGGTCGCGGCCACGATGGCGTCGATCGGCAGCGAGCTCGCGAGGGTCTTGCCCTGGCGATACTGCGAGATCGCGGCCCACGAGCGCGGTTCGATCGACGCCTCGGTCGGGAGCACCTCGGCGCCGTAGCCATCCGGGGCCCAGTCCGACTCGGGGCCGCCCGCGTTGCCGAGCCCGTGACCACCCTCGATCGCCTCGAGCTCCCAGCCGATGTCACCGCCGCGGCTGGTGGTCAGCAGGATCACCGGCTGCCAGGTGTCGACGATCCGCCAGAAGTCCGCCGACGTCGCCTGGTAGTCGACGCGCAGCTCGGAGCGCGGGGATCCGACCGAGCCCTCCTCGCCGATCGCGTCGTTGGTCGGATCGCCGTCGGGCGGGAACTCGGGGAAGAACGCGTAGACGTCGTAGCCGTGGCCGCCCCAGTTCGCGCCGACCCAGCCGCCTTCGTTCTGCGCGGGGTTCGTGCTCCACGGCCGCAGCATCTCGTTGGTCGGCGGCCAGTAGCCGGTCAGCACCACGTTCTTGGCGCAGCTCGGGCCGCCCGTCTCCATACCTGTCGTCGTCGCGGCGCCGGTCGTGGTCGTCGTGCCGGACGCCGTGCTGGTGCTCCCGGGCGAGCTGCCCGTGCCCGACCCATGGCCCGTCGTGGTCGTCGCCGCGGTTGTCGTGAACGGGGCGCCCGTCGTCGGGGCGGTCTCCGCCGCCAGCGGCTCGTCGCGACCGCCACAGCCGGGGCCGCACATCGCCGCGCACGCGACCCAACCGCAGGTCGACCCGGCGCGCATCGCTACGGCTCCACCGACTCCGCGCGCAGCTCGTCCACCTCGCGCGCGATGGTCTCGCCGCTGACCCGCCCCTGGTGCACGCGACGCAGCTTGCCCGAGCGATCGAAGATCGCGGTGTGGGGGATCGGCCCGACGCCGAACGCATGGGCCATGCGCCCGTCGTCGACGGCGATCGGGAAGCTCAGGGACTTCGCGTCGCGATAGCGCCGCGACATCTCGGCGGCCTGCGCCGGGGACACGCCGCCGCCCTCGCGGTTGACGGCGATGATGCGCACCTCCGACTCGGGGTAGGCCTCGGCCATCGGGTCGAGCTCGTCGAGCTCGTCGCGACAGTACGGGCACCACGTCGCCCAGAACGTCACGACGTGCACGCGCCCGACCAGGTCGGCGTTCACGAACGCGCCGCCATCCAGGAGCGCCACGCGGAACGCCGGGACCTCGCGCCCGGGCGCGAGCGGGCCGAGCTCGTGGAACCGCGCCGCGCCGCGCACCGTGTCGAGGAGCGCGACGGCGGCGATCAAGCCGACCAACGCGAACCCCGCGACGCGGGCACCGAGGATCGACCGGCTCATCGCGCCTCCTTCGAGATCACCGCGACCGCCGGGCGGATCCACAGCGCGAGCAAGACCGCCGCTGCGCCCGCAACGACGTCGGGGAGCCACGCCACCTCGGGCCGCCACGCGAACACGAGCTCGACGAGCCGCACGCCCGCCCCGAGCGCGAGCATCGGGGCCAGGCACGTCCCCGCGCGGTGCGAGCGACCGCGCCCGAGCACCAGCTCGACGGCGAACGTCGCGACGAACGGGGGCAGCAGCGAGAAGGCCAGCTCGGCGGCGCCGCCGATCAGCGCGTCGAAGTCGTGGAGCGCAGCGATGCGCGCGGCGACGCGGAACACGTCGAACACGTGCGCACCGAGCAGCCACGCCAGCAGTGCCCAGGTCCCGTCGCGCGCGCCCTCGTCCTCGCCGAGGGCCGCCGCGGTGCGACGCGGCGCGACCAGCATGCCGCCCTGGCGCTCGACCCAGCGCAGCACGCCGCTCACTTGCGCTGGTCCATCCGCCGCCGCGCGGCCATCGCCAGGGCCGACGGGATGTTCTTGGAGAAGGCGACCTTCTTCACGTCGTGCGCGTGCAGCCGGGTCATGAAGCCCAGCGCGAGGGCCATCGGGGTCTTCGGGTTGAGCACGAGGTTCAGCTGCACCGAATACAGCTTGGTCCACTCGCGCCGCCGGGCGATGTACGCGATCACGTCGCGCGCCAACGTCCGGTTGGCGGCGTACGCGACGACCTCGTTGTCGTTGACCTTGGGCGACTTGATCGCGCTCATGCACACCGCCTTGTTGCTGTCGCGGATGAGCACGAACCGCTCGAAGTTGGTCCCGAGCAACGCCAGTCGGATCTTCTCCATCGGGCGCATCTTCGAGATCATGAAGAAACGACCGGCGCCCGCGCCGGCGGCCTCCTCGGCGACCGCCGCAGCCGCAGCCTGCAGGCCCTCGGGGGCCCCCTCGGCGTCCGCGTCCTCGAACGGCAGCGACAGGGCGTCGGTCGCCGCGTCGCCGAACAGCCCCTCGAGATCCAGCTGCCCCGAGGTGTCGGCGAAGACCCCGTCGAGATCGAGATCGTCGTCGGACCCCGCAGCCTGGAACTTCTCGACCACCCTGGCGTGCGTCTCGGCCACGCCGGCACTCGCGGCGCGTCGGAACACCTCGTCACGCTCGGGGTCGGCGACCGACTCGACGAGCGCCGCCTTGATCTCGTCCATGTTGGGCAGGTGCAGCTCGATGCCCTCGCGCACCGCGAGCTCGAGCATGCGGTGCACCACGCTCATGCGACAGTTCGGGTTCTGGTACAGCGACTCGACGATCGCCGGGTGCCGCATCCACCGCTCTTGGTTGTCGGCCAGCGTGTCGCAGACCGACTCGGGGCAGACCCGCGCGATGCCGGCGAGGGTCTCGTCATCGACGTTGCGGTGACGGACGATCCGCTCGAGCGCATCGACGTTGCGCGACAGCCGGCGGCCGAGGAAATCCAGCGCGCCTGCGGGGAGGCCCCCGTCGTCGAACGCCCCCTTCAGGATCGGCGCGGGCAGGCCCTCGACGGTCTTCGCGGCGACCGTCCCGAGGTCCGGGTCGTTGGTGACCCAGATCTGGTACAGCGCCACGATCAGGTCGCGCGGTGGCAGCGGTGCGAGGCCGCGGGCGACCATGCCGCGCAGGGGCGCGGGCGCATCGGGCCCCACGACTCGCCACGCGCCGGGACCGGCTTCGGACTGCTCGAGGGGTCGGTGTGCGAAGGCCACGGCGGCTCACTTCGATCGGTTGCGGGCGTGGATGATGCGGAGACCCTCGAGCACGAGGGCGTCGTCGACGACGTCGATCGACGCGGTGTGGGCGGCCATGCTGGTCGCGAAGCCGCCGGTCGCGACCACGCGCACCGCGAAATCGACCTCGCTGCGGATGCGCGCGATGAGCCCCTCGACCAGGCCGAGGTAGCCGTTGACGAGGCCCGACTGGATCGCGCCGACCGTGTTGCGGCCGATGACGCGATCGGGCTTGGCCGTGTCGACGCGCGGCAGCTTGGCGGCGCGGGCGAACAGGGCGTCGGCGCTGATGCCGATGCCCGGCGCGATCGCCCCGCCGAGGTACTCGGGCGACGGCGAGACCACGTCGAACGTCGTCGCAGTGCCGAAGTCGACGACGATGACGCCGATTCGCTCGCCGCCCGACATCGCGTGGCGCTCGTGGGCCGCGACCGCCGTGACGATGCGATCGGCCCCGACGTCCTGCGGCGGGTCGTAGCGGATGGGCATGCCGGTGCGGACCCCCGGCCCGACGACGAGCGGATCGAGCTCGGCGTAGCGGACCAGCGCCTCGCGCAACGGCGGCAGCGCTGGCGGGACGACGCACGCGATGACGGCGTCGTGGGCGTCGCGGAGCGAGAACCCGGCGAGCTCGAGGCCCTGGCGCAGGGCGATCGCCACCTCGTCGCGGGTCCAGCCGTGGCGCGTGGAGAGGCGGAGTTCGCAGCGCAGCTCGCCGTCGGCGAACACACCGAACGTCGTGTGCGAGTTGCCGACATCGACGGCGAGAAGCATCGTGGACCTCGACCATACCTCGACTGGCGCGCATCTGCTACCGTCGGGCCGTGGCGGCAGGCGATCCGCGCGGAGGCGACGGCGGCGATGCACCGCGCGACGACGCGGGCACAGCGGCCAGCGGAACGCTCGCGGGACGCACGCTCGGCCTGCTGGTCGCGTTCCGCCGCTCGGCGGTGCCGGGCGCGACCTGGACCGTCCCCGTCGTCACCATCCTCGGGATCGCCAGCGTCATCTACCTGGCGTCGTTCTGGCTCGATGTCGCGACCGCGGCCGTCCATCACCAGGGCAGCGAGCAGCTGTCGATGAGCGCCCTGGTCGCGTCGATCCTCGATCAGGACGTCGACCAGGCCCGCAACACCCTGAGCGGCCTGGGCGAGGTCATGGCCGCGGTCCTGGGCCTGGCGCTGACGGTCTCGAGCATCATCGTGCAACTCGCGGCGACGCGGTTCACGCCCCACATCACCGGGCTGTTCTTCCGCGCGCGCACCAACCTCATCGTCCTGGGCTTCTTCGTCACCGCCAACGTCTACGTGCTGTGGGTCAACTTCTCGGTCGGCGACCACTACCTGCCGCACTGGGGCGTGCTGTTCTCGATGCTGCTGATGACGGCGAGCCTGCTGCTGCTGTTCCCGTACTTCGCCTACGTGTTCGACTTCCTCGACCCCGAGAAGATCGTCGGCCGCATCATGCACGACGGGCTCCTGGCCGCGACGCCGCTGGCCAGCCGCCGCTACCGCAACACCGACGCCCGCCAGTTCCGCGCGGTCGAGGCCGTCGAGCACCTCGCCAACATCGGCCTCAACGCGCTGCAGCAGAAGGACAAGGGCATCGCCTCGGAGTCGATCGACTCGCTGTGCGAGTTCGGCATCCGCTACGGCGAGAGCAAGGCTGGGATGCGCCAGGACTGGCACCGCATCCCCGGCTGGAACCGCCAGAGCGCCGACTTCGTCAGCCTCTCGGACGAGGCGGTCGAGGATCTGCGCCACCGCGCGACCTGGCTCGAGTGGAAGGTCCTGCGGCAGTACCAGATGCTGTTCGGCGAGGCGCTGGGACAGATCAAGGACACCTGCTACCTGATCGCGATCGACACCCGGCGCCTGGGCGAGGCCGCGGGCCGGCGCAACGACCTGCACGCGCTGGATCTGGCGATCAAGTTCTTCAACACGTACCTGCGCGCGACGATCAACGCGTCGGACATCCGCACCGCGTACAACATCCTGCACCAGTACCGACAGCTCGGCGAGTTCGTGCTGCAGCACAGCCACGACCTCGCCAGCGATCGCGAGCGTCGCGAGAGCCTCGAGCACCGCGCCCTGCAGATCGCCCGGTTCCTGCGCTACTACTCGGCGGTCGCCTATCAAAAGGGCATGCTCTTCGTCACCGAGGTCATCGCCCACGACATCAGCGCCCTGTGCGAGCTGGCGTTCCTGCGCCGCAGCCGGGCGCACGACGAGTTCCTCACCGTGTTCCTCGCGGTCGACGAGCACGCCGAGACCAAGGAGCAGGAGAAGTCGCTGCGCGGGGTCCGGCGCGCGCAGATCAAGCTCGCGGCGACCTACCTGCTGCACGACGCCGAGCCTCTGGCCCGACGCATCCGCGACGACATGGCCGACGAGCCCCACGAGCGGCTGCGCAGCATCTGGCTGGAGCTCGAATCCCTCGAGAGCCGCGAGTTCTGGGAGGTCAACGACCGCGGCACGAACTTCGACTACCTCGCGCCCGAGCAGAAGAACCAGCTCGAGACCTACTTCGGGTGGTTTCCCGGGCTCGAGCCGCTGGCGTCGATGCGCGCGCGCAAGACCACGTCGTCGATGCTGCCCCCCGCGGCGCGGCCAGCCTCACCGGCCGCGAAGGCCTGACCGGCCGCTCGCCGCCTCAGGTGTCGCGGCGACGGAACCAGCCGAAGTCGAGGTTGGCGCCGAAGTACGGCGAGGCCAGCCGGAAGTTCGCGCCCGAGGCCCACGCCTGGCGACCGACGAAGCGATAGCCACCGTTGAACCCGACGCGCATCCAGTCGGTGAGGTTGAAGTGGATGAACGCGCCGGGCTCGGCGACGAACAGCTTCACCGAGTCGAGGCACGCCGAGCGGCCGTGGGCGTCGCGGTGGCGATCGTAGATGCAGGCCACGCCGACGCCGAACAGCGAGTCGACGCCGATCTCGAACCGGCCGCGCCGCAGCGCCACGAGGCCGACCTGCACGCCGCCGTAGGCGAGGCCGAGCTGGTACTCGCGACCGCTGGTGCCCCGGATCGGCGCGCCGAGGCGCTTGGTCAGCTGGACCAGCGAGCCGCCGATCGACAGCCGCTTGCCGATGAGCAGGCCGCCGCGGAAATTCGAGAACACCGAGAGTCGACCGGAGGTGGGGCCGAGCCGGCCGCCGAACCCACCGTAGCCGCCGATGAACACCCGCTCGCGCGCCTCGGGCTGCGGTTGCGGCGGGTTGTAGGGCATCGGCCGCACGCGCTCGGTGACCACCACGGTCGTCGTGGTCGTCGTGCCCCGCGCGGGCGACAGCGCGGTGCCACCGTCCTCGGGCCGGAAGGGATCGCGCATCGTGAGATCGTCGGCGGGCGCCGCCGGGCTCGGCTCGATCACCATGACGGGCACGGGATCCGCGGGGGGCGTCGGCGCGACGACGGCCGCGGGCGCCGGGGTCGGTGCGGCGGCCGGCGGTGCCGAACCATCCGGGTTCGCCGTGACCGGCGGGGTCGCGGCAGCGGCGGGGCCGAGCGGATCCTCGAGCCCGCGCGCCTGGGCGGCCGAAGCCGCCATCCCCGTGGCGAGCAACGTCGAGGCAAACACCAGTCGAGTCGTGCCGCGCATGCGTCCTCGAGACGAGCTTGCACCTTCCATGCGAGGGACGCCAGCCGTTTTGGGACGGACAGGCGGCCGCGCCGTGCCCGGTGTCACCGGGGGCCGCGGCCGGGCCGCACCGGTGGCGCAAATGTCGAGCGCGCCCGTGCGGCCGCGCCCGTCGGGCCGCCGCCCGCGTCACGGGTGTACCGTCGTGGGACCCGTGAAGTGCCCGGCCTGCAAGAACAGCCACCGTCGCAAGGACGGGCCCAAGTGCTCGAAGTGCGAGCGCCCCTTCGTCTTTTTCGACCGCGGCGCTGGCATCACCGACCACCGCTTCAGCCACCTCATCGATCGCGCGAGCGCTGCGGGCACGCAGTACTTCACGCGGAACCAGCTCGCGACGCAGTGGGCCCTGGCGGGGGCACGCGCCGGCGGGATGGCCCGGATCGTGGTCGGGTCGATCTTCGGGCTGAGCGGCGGCGCGGTCGCGATCGGGGTGACGCCCGTCGGCGCCGTCATCGCGGTCGCTGGCCTGGCGCTGCTGATCTCCGGCGTGGTCGCGCGCCGCAACCCCGCGCCCCCGGACCTCTCGCGGATGCAGGGGTGGATCGCGCAGTGGACCGCGGCGGGCCACGAGATCCCGCTGCTGCTGGGCGAGCCCGGCCTCGATCGATCTCCGCCGCAGTTCCGCGAGCCCGACGTCTTCGACTACGGCGTCGAGCGGATCCTGATCGTGCAGCATGACATCCTGGTCGATCTCTTCGTGCGCAACAACGTCCACGCCACGCAGCGCGCGTTGGTGATCTCGGAGCGCGGCTACCCGAGCTACCTGCTGCCGGTCGCGCAGCGCCTGCTGGCGACGTCGCCCGACCTGCCGATCTTCCTGCTCCACGACGCGGACACCCAGGGCTTGATGATGCGCGCGCGCCTCGAGCGGTCGGGCATGTTGCCGCTTGCCGGCCGGCGCATCATCGACGCCGGGCTCACGCCGCGCGACGTCGGGCGCATCGGCAAGCTCCGCGCGCTGGGGCCCAAGGCGCGGGGCAACGCGCTGCCCGCCGACGCCCTGCCCTTCGCGCTGCTCGCCGGCGGCTTCGCGCTGGCGTTCGCGGACAACGTCCCGCTGACCGACCTCATCGATCGCAAGGACCCGGACGGCCGCGCGTCGTTCGGCTGAGGGCGACAGGCGTGGGCGCGGCGTTCGGATTCTGGGGTCCGCCCGACCGCGGGCTGCTCGCGGCGATGGCGGCCAACCTGCGCCACCGCGGGCGCGGCACCCCGGTCTTCGTCGAGCGACCGTGGGCCTCCATCGGCTACGACCCCGCGCCGGACGACGTGCCGCGCCTCGGGGCGCTCGCGGGCCACTGGCGCGACGGCGACGTCGACGTGGTGCTGGCGGGTGATCCGTCGAGCGTCGACGGCGTGCAGTACGGCGCCGAGGGTGAGCCCGGCGTCGCGGTCGCGGGTCGACGCGCGCTCGTGGAGGCGTGGCGTGCCCGCGGGATCACGGGCCTCGCCTCCCTGTCTCCGCCGTGGATCGCCGCCATCCTCGAGCCCGGCCGCCTGACGCTCGCGCGCGATCACGTGGGCATGCGGCAGCTGGCCTGGGGCCGCTTCGGCGATCGAGTGCTCTTCGCCAGCGAGCCCAAGGGCCTGTGGCGCCTGCCAGGGTTCCCACGACGCCTGCACCTGCCCGCGCTCGCGCAGTACCTCGCGTGCAGCTTCGTCTTCCCGCCGCACACGATGCTCGCCGACGTCTTCGCCCTCGGCTGTGGCCACGCGCTCGTGCTGGACGACGCCGGCGTGCACGAGCGCGGCTTCTTCGACTTCGAGTCGATCCCCGAGGACCCCGCGGTCGACGAGCCGACGTGGAGCTCCCGCACCGCCGGGGCGCTGGCGCAGGCCTGCCGCGAGCGCCTCCCGGGCCGCGGCGACGTCGGGCTCTACCTCTCGGGGGGGCTCGACTCGAGCATCGTCGGCGTCGAGCTCGCCCGCGCGGCGCCCGGCCGCGTGCACAGCTTCTCGATCCACTTCGGCGCCAAGCTCCCCAACGAGCTCGGCTACGCCCGCGCGGTCGCGTCGCACCTCGGGCTCGAGCACCACGAGGTCGCCCTGCGGCCACGCGACTTCCTGCCGCGCTTCCGCGAGGTCGCCTGGCACCTCGACGATCCGATCGGCGATCCGATCACGGTGCCGAACTTCGAGCTGTCGCGCCGCGTCGCCGCCACGACCAAGCTCGTCTTCAACGGCGAGGGCGGCGACCCGGTGTTCGGCGGCCCGAAGAACCTGCCGATGATGCTGTCGCACTGGTACGGCGGCGTCGACCACGGGCCGGGCAGCCGCGAGCGCGCCTACCTGACGAGCTTTCGCCGCGCGTACGACGAGCTCGATCGGCTGCTCAGCCCCGAGGCGCGGGCGCAGATCGATCCGGACCGCGACCTCGTCGCGCCCTTGACCGCGCGCCTCCACGCGGATCGACCGCCGACGCTGCTCGGCAAGCTGCAGGCCGCGAACATCCGCCTCAAGGGCGCCCACCTGATCCTGCCCAAGGTCGAGCGGATGACGGCCGCCGCCCACGTCGCGATCCAGTCGCCACTCTTCGACCCGCGCCTCGTCGCGCTGTCGTTCGCAATGCCCGGCGCGATGAAGCTGCGCGCCGGCGTCGAGAAGTGGGTGCTCAAGCGGGCGTACGCGGACGCGTTGCCCGCCGAGGTGATCGCCCGGCCGAAGAGCGGCATGCGGGTGCCCGTCCACGACTGGTTCCTCGGCGACATGCGGGGTCATGCCCGGGCGCTGCTCTCGCGCCGACGCGTCGAGCAGCACGGACTGTGGTCCTACCTACGCGTCGCGCAGATCCTCGCCTACGACCGCGAACAGCCCGGCGGCCGCTACGGCCTCAAGCTGTGGATGCTCGTCGCCTTCGAGACCTGGCGCGCGCTGGTCCTCGACGGCGAAGCCCCCTGACCAAGGGCGCAGCGCCGCCGGCGATCTGCCAGGTGACACGGGGAGGAGGCCAACGGTCCCGTCCGCGCCCCCCGGTGCGAACGGGACCGCGGCCTCGCTTGGAGTTCCCACGCGATAGACACCGCGTCCCGGGGCGTTTCCGATCCGGGACGCACTTTTTTTCGGGCGCCCGCGACGCCGGCGATCAGGGGTCGGCGTCGTCGTCGCCGGTGAACTCGAGCGCCACCACGACGGCCGCGTAGATGACCTCCTGGTCGCCGATGGCGCGCAGCTCGTGCTCGGTGCCGTCGGCGCTGACGATGACGTCGCCGGCCCGGTACTCGGTGCCGTGCTCGTCGACCACGCGGCCCTGCATCATCAACACGCGCTCTTCGCCGACGTGGCGGTGGTTGGGGAACACGTGGCCGGGCTGCAGGCGGATGAGGCCCGCGTGGGCCTCGCCGATGCCGGGGCCGCCGTCGAAATCGCGGAACGAGCAGCCCGGGACCATCGACTCCCACTCGGCGTCGGGATCGAGGATGGCGTCGATCTCGCGCCGGGTCTCGGACTCGGGCAGATCGAACAGGCCGATCAACCGATCGAGGAACGGAAGGAAGCGCTCGGGGCCGCCGACGCGCTGCATCAGGCGGGCGCGGAGGCCCGAGGGCGGCGGCGTCGGCGACAGGCCCGCGCTCAGCAGGTCGAGCAGCTCGGGGTCGAACTCGTCGTCGTGCTCGGTCATCGCACCGCCTCCTTCGGGGCGCGTTCCATGAGGCTGCGCAGCTTGGCGATGGCCGCGGCGGTCCGCGACTTCACGGTGCCGATGGGCGAGCCCATGCGCTCGGCGATCTCGGACGAGGTCAACCCATGGAAGTAGGCCAGCTCGAGGACCTCGCGCTGCTCGGTCGGCAGCTCGGCGAGGGCGCGCCGCACCGACTTGCGATCGGGCTCGAGCGCCGGATCCTCGCGGTCGCCGTCGACGAGCGTCGCGGTCGGCTCGTGGTGATCGTCGGTCGCCACCTCGCGCCGCGTCCGCGCCGAGCGCATGCGATCGAGGGCGCGGCTGCGCAGCCGGACGAGCATCCAGGTGCGGACGCTGCCGCGGCTGGGGTCGTAGCTCGCGGCGTGTCGCCACACCTCGAGGAAGACATCGTGGACCAGATCTTCTGCCATGGCGCGGTCCGCAAGGATCTTCTCGGCCATCGAGAGGAGCAGACCTGCGAACCGATCGTAGACGATCGAGATCGCTGCCACCTCGCCCCGCGCTGCCTCGCGTAGGAGCTCGACGTCGTCGAGCTCGGAGGTCTGCGCACTAGGCGACACCGACACCATGTGCCGGGGACGGTACGTCACCGCCAGTTGACTGGTCAATTGCGCCATCATCGAAGCCGCGACGTCCCACTCCTTTCGGCCACCTTCGGCCTTGCACAGGGACTACGGCGCCGGGGGGCCGGCGGATCGGCGGTGGGCCCGGCCCGAGTCCGGACCGCCCGGCGGCTCGGCCGCCCGCGGGCTCGCGGACGCGAGACGGCGCGTCGTCTCAGCCGTCGTCGGGCACGTCGTGGAAGCGGTAGAAGGCCCGCTCGTAGCGGCGCATCTGCCCGACGTTGGTCACCCGGATGCGGCCCTTCACGAAGGCCATCATCGGGTTCTGTCGCCCGGTCTCGATGTTCAAGAACGTGGTCTCGTCCATCGTCACGTTGCACGACGGCTCGCCGTGCAAGCCCGCGTCGACCGTGCACGCGCCGTCGGCGATCGTCACCGTCCACGCCGGCGTCGCCGACTCGCGGATCTCGAAGTGGAAGACGCCGCGATACCCCTCGACGCGATCGACACGAAGGCGCGCCGGAAGCGTACGGAAGATCGCGTCGACCTCCGCAGGAGTGTCGCGCATGGACGGTCGCGTCACGGCTCGACTCTAAGTGGGGGGCGGTCGCACGTCTACGGCAATCGGCGGGCGCGCGGATCGGCCCCTGCAGATCACCCACCGCTCGCGAAATTTTCCGTCGATCCGAGCGCAGGCCCACCGCGTACCCTCCTCGTCCGACGCGAGTCGGGTGGAGCGGCACCTCCAGGGTCGTCTCCGGGAATCGGTCCATCGTCAGCCTGTGGCCGGGTCGAGGGCGTATGGGAGTGCGCCCCTCGGCCCGGCTCTTTGTCGGGACCCCCGATCGATCCCGAGTTTTTGCGGCCACGCGCGCGACAGGTAGACTCCCGTCGTCGATGAATCTACCCGCGGCGATGTCGGTTCCCCGTCTCGATCCCGGCGCCGTCGCCCATATCCGCAAGCTGTGTGACGCGATCGTCGAGAGCGCGCGCGTCGGGCTCGACCCGGGCTTCCTCGTCGACAGCCTCAACGAGAGCACGGCGAACGAGTTCTCCGCCGACGAGGTGGTGAGCGCGGCCGCGGCGGTGGGCACCGAGACGCTGGCGTGCCTGGCGATCAGCCCGCCGACGCCGCGCGTGGTGGCCTCGGACGCCGACTGGGCCGCGCTCATCGATCGGATCCGTGGCGCCAAGACCACCGGGTTCGAGCGCGCGTGGTTCCTCGAGTTGATCGCGTGCGCCAGCGATCTCGACGACGCGACCGCCCGCGTGCTCGCGCGCGACGGTCGTGACGCCGCGTCGATCGCCGCCGAGCTCTTCGGGCCCAGCGCCTGATCGGGCCCACGTGCGGGCGCGGTCGTGGTCGTGAGACCATCGCGGCATGCCCTGCTGCAGCCTCGCGCTGGTCGCCCTGCTCGCGGTCCCGCCCTCGGGCGGCGAGCAGCGGGCGCTGTGGACCGCGATCGACGACGTGCGCCGGACCGAGGCGATGTACGAGGCGATCCTCGCCGTGCCCGCGCTGGAGAAGGCTCGACCGTTCCCGGCGACGCTCCGCCAGAAGCGACGCCACGAGCGACGCCTGGTCAAGCTCGCGATCCGCCGGGGCTACGGCGACGCGCCTGTGCTGTGGAACCGCGCGGAGATCGAGGTGCCGACCGACAAGCGATCGGCGTGCGCGTTGGCGGTGACCCAGGAGCTGCGCAACGCCGCGATCTACGAGACCGCGCTGGCGCTGCCGCTGTCGGCGGCGGTGCTGCGGGCGATGCGGTCGATCCACCGCAAGGTGCGGGGGCGGCACGTGCCGAACTTCGAGGCGTGCGTCCGGCGGAGCTGACGACGCGGACTAGCTGACGTCGCGCCCCAACCGATCGCGCTCGAAGCACGGCCGCGCCGCCGAGCACCGCTCGGGCGCGACCACGTCGTCGTCCGGCCCCCACGCCTGGCACGTGCGCAGGCACGAGAACGGCACCTGACCGCGGGTGAGCGAGGCCTCGATCGCCTCGGGATCGCCGTCCTGCCGCGAGAAGGTCTTCCACCGCAGATGTCGACACAGGTCCATCACGCGCCCCCCACTGGTTGTTCGACGAGCGCCCGCTCGAGGGCGTCGGCCACCGCCCCCTCGAGCAGGTCGACCTTGTAGCCGGTCATCGGCAGCGGGTCGGTGCCCTCGCGCGCGAGCGCGGCGATCGCCAGCATCGCCTCGGGCGTCGCGGGCGCGCCGACGAGCGCCGCCTCGACGTGGGGCAGGCGCAGCGGCACCGAGGCCACGGCGCCGACGGCCACCTTGGCCCACGCCACCGCGTCCGCCTCGACGCCGAGGCGCACGAGCACCTCGACCAACGGCCACTCGGCGCGCGCCCGCGAGATGACGCGCAGGTACACCGATCGCTCGCCGCGGCGCGGCGCGTCGAGGTCGACGCCCGAGAGCACCGCGCCGTCGGGCAGCAGGTTGTGCTTGGTCGCGTCGCGGCCGTCGCCGTACAGCTCGGCCACCGTCGCCAGGCTCGCGCCGAGCACGGCCACGCGCGCGTCGTAGGCGAGCAGCGCCATGCCGAGCGTCGACGCGTGGACCGACGCACACGGCCCGCGATCGAAGCAGGCGTGCCACAGGTGATCGCCCTTGCGCGCCGAGCAGGTCGAGCCCCCGCGCTTGAGGCACTCGGCCTCGGGCGCGCGGTAGTACCAGCAGCGGGTGTGCTGCAGCAGGTTGCCGCCGACGGTCCCGACCGCGCGGATCTGCGGCGTCGCGAGCCCGCCCGCCGCCTGCGCGAGGCCGGGGTAACCCGCGCGCACGCCCGCGTCGGCCGCGAGCTCCGCGATGGTGACGAGCGCCCCGATGCGCACGCGACCGTCGGCGCCGACCTCGATCGCACGACCGTCGGTGGCGTCGCGGAGATCCACGAGTGGCCCCGCCGCGCCGTGCATGCGCCGGCGCTCCTGCAGATCGGTGCCGCCGGCGCGGATCTCCCCGTCGCCCCCCTGCGCCGCCGCCAAATCGGATGCGAAGCGGATCATCGGCCCAGTCCCTTCAGCACGCGATCGGGGCGCAGCGGCAGGCTGTCCGGTCGCCACTTGGTCGCGTGGTACACCGCATTCGCGATCGCGGCGGCGGGCGTGAGCGTCACCAGCTCGCCGAGGCCGACGTTGTGGCCCGGCACCTTCTCGTAGCCGTGCTCGTCGAAATGCACGTGGATCGGGCCGACGTCGCCGATGCCCGCGATGCGGTAGTCCTCGAGCCCCGCGGTGAGCAGGAACCCGGCGCGGGGATCCAGCCGCCGCTCCTCGTACAGCGCGTAGCCGATGCCCTGGATGACGCCGCCCTCGGCCTGGCTGCGCGCCAGGGCCGGCGACACGATGCGCCCGACGCCGAGGCCGATCCAGCTCTCGAGCACGCGGATCTTGCCCAGCCGCGTGTCGACCTCGACCTGCGACAGCTGGATCGATCCGGACACGTAGCGCTCGGCGGCGATGCCCTGGACCGGCGGCAAGAAGTAGCCGCCCTTGTCGCGCGGGCGGTGGCCGACCACGACGATCTTCGGCGCGACGCGGAAGATGTCGCGCCACGGGATCACGCCGCCTTCGTGGCGTACGCCGGCCTCGGTGGCCTCGGCCTCCTGCAGCCGCCAGCGCCGCGAAGCGACGTCGACGAGCTCGGCCTGCAGCTCGTCGGCCGCCGCGTCGCACGGCCCGGCGATCGACGAGGTCGTCCGCGAGCCGCCGGCCATCGGGCCGTGCACGAAGTTCGACTCGCCGATGCGCACGAAGACCTCGTCGGCCCGCAGGCCGAAGCGCTTCGCGACGAGCTGGGCGATCGAGGTCCGCACGCCGTTGCCGATGTCCTGCGTCGAGCACGACGCGACCAGTCCGTCGGGGGTGTTCTCGAGCTGCACCCGCGCGCGCGGCTCGGCGAAGGCGAACCACGCCCCGCACGCGACCCCGATGCCGCGGCGATGCCGACCGGTGTCGGCCCCGACGGCGCCGCGATCCCGCCAGGCGGGGATCGAGTCGGCCCACGCATACAGCGGCTTGCGGGCGGGGTTCGGATCCCAGCGCTTGCGGACCACCAGCGGGTCCTCGCCGCGCGCGTGCGCGAGCGCGTCGATCGTCTGCTCGAGGGCGAAGAACGCCGGCGGCCCGCCGGGTCCGCGGAACGGCTTGCCCGGCGGCGCGTGGGTGACCACGTCGAAGTCGCTGAGCTCGCGCGGCGCGTCGGGATAGATGATGCGGAACAGGATGCTGGTGACGGTGCCCACCGCGATCCCCGCGGTGCTGGTCGCCTTGGCCCGCATGCCGACCATCTCGCCGGCGCGATCGGTCGCGACCGCGCACTCGATCGTCGAGCCCGGTCGGTTGCCGCCGATCATGATCTCCATGCGTCGATCGAGCGCGTAGCGGACCGGCGCGCCGCACAGCTTCGCCAGCTCGACGGCGATGACGGCCTCGCTCTGCAGCGTCGCCTTCGCGCCGAAGCCCCCGCCGACGTGCTGCGCGACCACCCGCACGTCGTCCTCGCGCAGTCCGTAGCGCTGCGCGAGGTCCTGCGCCATCGCGTGCACGCCCTGGGTCGACAGGTACACCAGCAGGCGCTCGGGCCCGTCCCAGCTCGCGACCGCGGCGTGGGGCTCGAGCGCGCTGTGGCACTGCACCTGCGTGTAGTACGTGCCGTCGGCGACGAAGCCGACGCTGCGCGCCTCCTCGATCGCGCGCTCGGCCTTGTTGCCGCGCTTCGACAGGAGATCGAGCGGCCCGCGGCGGTTGCCGTCCCAGCGCTCGGGCAGCAGTGGACCCTCGGTGGCGTTGGGCAGGTCACGGCGATCGCCCCGGGGATAGATCGGCGCGGCCCCGGGCGCGGTCGCGGACTCCATCGTGAGCAGCGGCGGGAGCACGTCGACGTCGAGCTCGACCAGCGCGATCGCCCGCGCCGCGGTGGCCTCGTCGACCGCCGCGATCGCGAGCAGCTCCTGGCCCGCGTGCCGCACCAAGCGCGAGGGCCCGAGCAGATCGACGACGCCGCGGGTGCCCGGCAGCGCGAGGGCCTTCGACCAGTCCATGCGGCGCACGCGGGCGTGGGCCCACGGGGCATGCAGAGCCTTGGCGTGGAGCATCCCCGGCACGCGCACGTCGACGGTGTAGATCGCCGCGCCGCAGACCTTGTCGCGGGCGTCGACGCGGGCCGCGGCCGCGCCCGCGGGGATCGTCCCCGCGCACGCGCGGCCGACCGCGCGATAGATGGCCTCGTACGAGCCGCAGCGGCACAGGTGGCCGGCGAGCGCCGCGGCGATCTCGTCGCGGCTCGGCTCGGTCGCGCCGTGCTCGGCGCGCCAGCGATCGTAGAACGCCGCTGCCTCGACCACGAACCCCGGCGTGCAGTAACCGCACTGCAGCGCGTCCTCGACCATGAACGCCCGCTGGATCGGGTGCAGCGCGTCCCCCTCGGCGAGGCTCTCGACGGTGTGGACCTTGCGCCCGTGCAGCGACGTCGCCGGCAGCAGGCACGTCGTCACCGGCGTGCCGTCGAGCAGCATCGTGCAGGCGCCGCAGGCCCCGTGGCCGCAGCCGTGCTTGGCCCCGGTGAGGCCGGTGGCGCGCACGACCTCGAGCGCGCTTTCGTCCGGCCCGACGTCGAAGGCCCGCGCGCCGCCGTTGACCGTGGTGTCCACGCGGACGCGCTCGCGCCCCGGATCCTCGGCCTGCCGCGGCGTCCCCTCGGGCGCACGCTCGGCGCCGACCGTGGGCCGGCACGCCGTGGTGGTCAGCGCCGCACCGACGCCGGTGCGCAGGAAGCCTCGTCGCGTCGTGCCACCGGTCATCGAAGGTCTCGCCCTGCATCATCGTCCACGCGCCGCGCCGGTGGCAACCGGCCGCCCCTCGGCTTTCGGGCGCAGCTCGATCCTCGACCGCGGCGCAACCCGTGGCCGGCATCGCGGCCACACCTGCAGGGCCGTGCACCGTGGCGATGCGCATCGCGACCCACCGCCCTCGGCTTTGCTCGCGTGCGACGGCGGCCGCGTCCCGCCACGGGCTGGCCCCGTCGCACGCCGCGAGAGCTCGGAGATCCCCATCGACGGGATCGATGGCTCGGATAGGTCCGACTGATGCGGAATCGGGCAGTGACCGCCCGTACTCTCCACGCATGGCTTCGATGGATCCCGCCCGGTCTCCGCGTTCGTCGTTCGCCCCCTGTCCGCGTGACCGCGCCCCGGCGGGCAGAGCCGCGGCGACTCCGACCCACGAGGCCGTCCGGACCGCGGCGACCATCGACGAGGCCAGCCGGTCCGGCGCCGCCCCCCGCGTCCCACGCCCCGCGCTGACCCTGGCCTGCGGCCCGCTGCCGATCGGCCGCGTGTTCCCCATCGTCGACGCCGGGCTGGTGATCGGCCGCGGATCCGAGTGCGGCCTGGTCGTGAACGACGAGCGGGTGTCGCGGCAGCATGTGCGGATCCGGGTCGCCGGCGGCGTGTGGATGATCGACGATCTCGGCAGTCGCAACGGCACGTGGGTCGACGGTCGACGGCTCGCGGCGCCCTGGCGCGGCGTGCCGCGGTCGCTGCGGATCGGCGCGTGCGTGTTCGTGCCGATCGCCGACACCGGCGCCCAACCGCCGGCGACGTTCGTCGAGTCGGACGGCACCGTGGCGGGCTTCGCCCTGCGCGAGGCGTGGCAGCGGATCGACGCGGCGGCAACAGGCGGCCTGGCGCTCCACCTCCGAGGCGAGAGCGGCAGCGGCAAGGAGGTCGCAGCGCGGCGCTACCACGCCGCGTGTGCCCACCGCGGTGCGTTCGTCGCGGTCAACTGCGCCGCGATCCCGTCCGAGCTCGCCGAGCGCATCCTGTTCGGGGCGCGGCGCGGGGCGTTCTCCGGCGCGGTCGCCGACGTCGACGGGCTGATCCAGGCGGCGCACGGCGGCACGCTGTTCCTCGACGAGATCGGCGAGCTCCCGGCTGCGGTGCAGGCCAAGCTGCTGCGCGTGCTCGAGTGCCGCGAGGTCACGCCGCTGGGCGCGAACCGACCGACGCCCGTGGAGTTCGCCCTGGTCACCGCGACGCACCGGGACCTCGCGGCCGAGATCGGCGTCGGCACGTTCCGCGCCGATCTGTTCTATCGCATCGCCGGCTTCACGGTCGTGATCCCGCCGCTGCGCGAGCGCGGCGAGGAGCTCGCGGTGCACATCGCCCGCGAGCTGGGGGCCATGCCGGGCACCGCAGTGCCCTCGCCGGAGTTCGTCGAGGCCTGCGCGCTGCGCCGCTGGGATGGCAACGTCCGCGAGCTCCGGGCGTCGGTGCGTCGCGCCGCGACCGAGGCGGCGCTGCGTCGCGAGACGCACCTGCGGGCGGAGGACCTCCCGGCGCAGGATGCAGTTGCCGCCCAACGCGGGGCCGATCCCCTCGCCGATCCCGAGGTCGTCGAGGCCGCGCTGCGCCGCTACGACGGCAACATCTCCGCGTGCGCGCGCGGGCTCGGCGTCCATCGCAACCAGCTGCGCCGGTGGATCGATCGCCTGCGACTGGCCCGCGCGGCGACGGCCACCTGAGGCCCGCGCTCAGCGGGCGCGCGTGGGCTTGGCCGGGACGCCGACCATCGTCGTGCCCGGCTCGACCGACGCGCGCACGACCGCACCGGCGCCGATGACCGCATCGTCCCCGATGACCAGGGGCGCCCCCGGCGTTCCCGGCAGGATGACCGCCCCGGTGCCGACGTAGACGCGCGCGCCCATGTGCACCCAGCCCGAGATGTGCGCGCCGGGTGCGAGCGTCGAGTAGTCACCCATCACCACGTCGTGGCCGATCGTGCACGACAGGTTGATCTGCACGTGACGGCCGAGCACGATGTTCGTCGTCAGGACGGTGCGGGCGCAGATGACCGTGCCCTCGCCGATCTCGACGAAGCGCGAGTGCAGCACCGAGGGGTGGACGAGTCGAGACGTCGCCCAGGCCGAGCGCGCCACGATGCCCGCGCGCACCTGTGGGCTGCCGACGGCGGCGATCATGCGCGCGTCGGGGAACGCCCGCGTCGCCGCATCCCAGCCCATCACGGGGATCTCGTTCACGTCGACCCCATGCGTCGAGTCGTCGTCGTCCACGAACGCGCACACCGGGTAGCGCGTCTGCCCGACGCTGCACTCCTCGGCGAGCCACGCCACCTCGCGGCCGAAGCCGCCGGAGCCGTAAACGAGGATGGGGATCGTCTGCATGCGGCTACCTCGCCGCCGCGTTGGCGGCCGCGGCCTGGTTCGCCACGTTGACGCCGCCCTGCGCCGCCAGCCCCAGGGCCTGGGCGCCCATGAGGAACGGCAGGAACTGCTCCATGTAGCGGCTGGCCGTGGCCAGACCGGTCGGGGCGATGATGACGCGGTCCCCGGGGCGCAGCAGGATCTGCTCGTCGAGCAGCAGCGCCTCCTCGAGCTCGATGCGGTACACGACGGGCTTCGCGAAGCCGCCCCGGATCACCGACAGCTCGCGTCGCGCCTTCGCGGGCGTGGGCCCGCCGGTCGTCGCGAGGGCCTCGCCGAGCGTCATGCGACCGCGCTGCACCTTCACCACGCCCGGGTTCTTCACCTCGCCGAGGACGAAGACCTTCTGGTCCGCGTTGTCGGGGACGAAGACCACGTCGCCGGCGCGCATGAACACGTTGTGGCGCAGATCTCCGCGCTTCGCCAGGTCGTGCAGGTCGATCGGCAGCGGTTTGCCGTCGCGGACGATCGTGCCGGACAGGAGGTCCCCGGTCTCGGGCACGCCGCCGGCGAGGGTCAGCGCCTCGAGCAGCGTGGTGTCGCCATCGACGGGGAACGCCCCGGGCGTGCGGACCTCGCCGACGACGAAGAACTTCTGCGACTCGTGCTTCAGGATCTCGACGCTGACCTGCGGGTCGACGTAGAACCGCGCCGCCGCCTCGCGCAGCGCCGCCTCGAACTCGACCAACGTCCGCCCCTCGGCGACGACCGGGCCGATCACGGGCAACCACACCTTGCCGTCCTTGCGCACGGTGATGCCGAGACGGTTGCCCGGCGTCGACTCGCGGCTGCCGATCTCCGGGTGGCCGAGCATCGAGATGTCGAGCACGTCGTTGCGGCCCAGGCGGTACTCGTCGCGCTCGTCGCTGAAGTCGTAGGCGACCTGCTCCATCTGCACCGGCGCGGAGCCGTCGGCGATGAGCTGCTCGAGGTCGCGCGACTCGAAGCCGTACACGTCCTCTTCGTGGTCGCCGTAGTGGAAGCGGCCACCCGCGCAGCCGGGCAAGAGCGCGAGCCCGACCAGGGCGCCGACGATCGTCTGCGTGAAGCTGCGCTTGGTTGGGTGTCCCATCGAACTCGACTCCAGTCCCGTATGTCGTGTCGCCCGCGGCAACGGCAAGGCCCGGGTGGCCCGAATCCTCCCTACGGGGCGCGATAGCTGGGGAAGAACGTTGCCGACGGCTCCGGTGTGCGGGCGCGTCGCATCGCGTCGAGCTCGCCGTAGACCTCGGGCCGGGCGATCCAGTTCCACAGGTGGAAGACGTGGCGACCGTCGCCGAAGCCGCCCTTGAAGTCGAACAGCGAGTCCTGCGCCCCGCCGACGCCTCCGCCGAGGTGCAGCCGCATCGCGCCGCTCGCGGCCGCCCATCGGCGGGCCTCGTCGAGCATGAGGATCGTGGGCGCGTGCCGGCGGTGCTCGAGGGTGGCCCCGCTCAGGTGGTACTGGGCGATCCCGCAGCGCAGCGAGAACAGACCGACGGCGCACGGTGTGCCCTCGGGATCCACGACGACGAACAGCTCCATGGCGCCCCGCGCGGGATCGAGGAGCGCCTCGTAGTGGTGGCGCGGGAACAGGTAGTACGAGTGGGCGTCGAGCCGGCGCATCGTCGCCTCGTAGATCTCGAGGAAGACGTCGAGCGCCTCGATGCCCCGGCGCTCACAGGTGAACCCCGCGCGGCGCAGGCGATTGATCCCGTTGCGGTGACCGCTGCGGACGTTCGTCCACTGCTCGGCCTCGGTGGGTCGGAGATCGATCGAGACGGTCGCACCCGCGGCGATCACCTGCGTGGGATCGCGGAGCAGGCGGAGCTGGTCGAGCAGCGGGTGCAGGCGCGAGAACAGCGACACGGTGCCGCGACCGCGGAGATAGCCCCGCACCGCGTGATCCAGCGCGGCGATCGTCTCGGCGTCGGCATCCGTCGCGCCGACCGGACCGGGGTACCCATACACCGAGGTGGCGTCCTCGAGCCCGGCGACGCCGCCGGTCAGCGCAGGGTCGAGCGTCCGGAACAGCACCGGCAACGCCAGCGTGTGGCCGTCCAGCGCGGCGACGACGAGCTCGGGCCGCCCCTCGCCGTTGGCCGCGGCGAGCTGGTGATACCAAGCCTCGTGGTAGATGTCGTGCGCGCCCGCGGCGGCCAGGGCCTCGGACCACGCCGACGCATCGGTCGGAGCGAGGACGTCGAGCTGCATCACGCGGCCTTCGGTTCGTCGCGATCCGCGGGTGTGGACGCGGCGGCGCGCTCGACGTCGAGGTAGATCAGCGATGCGTCCGCTTGGACGTCGGCGCGGCGCAGCACCTTGCCGACGGTGGCGGCGAGGATCCGCAGATCGAGCGCGAGCGACACCCGCTCGACGTACTGCGCGTCGAACTCGAGCCGCGTCTCCCACGACAGCGCGTTGCGGCCGTTGACCTGCGCGAGCCCGGTGATGCCGGGGCGGACGCGCCCGCGGGTCCGCTCGCGCGGCGTGTAGGCCGGCTCGTAGCGCGCCAGCAGCGGTCGCGGACCGACCAGGCTCATGTCACCGCGCAGCACGTTCACGAGCTGCGGCAGCTCGTCGAGGCTGGTCTTGCGCAGCAGCAGCCCGAACCGGGGCAGGCGCTGCTCGTCCGGCAGCAGCTCGCCATCGGGGCCGCGCGCGTCGGTCATGGTGCGGAACTTCATGATCGAGAACGGCTTGCCGCCGCGACCGGGTCGCACCTGGCGGAAGAGCACCGGCGTCCCCATCGTCGCGCGCACGTACGCGGCGACGCCGAGGGCGACCGGCGCGAGGGCGGCGAGGGCCGCGAGCGAGACGCCGACGTCGAGGCAGCGCTTGCCCCAACGGGCGTAGGGACCAGGGTCCGACGGACCTGTCGTGTCACGGTGCATGGGGGAAGCCTCCGGCCGGCGGTGCCGAGTCCTGCGTGCGACAACCCTGTGCGGTCGTGGCCGCGCGCGCGCCAGTGGCTCGGCCCGAAACCGTCGCGAGAACCGATGGATTCGCGCCGCCGCGCGCCGCGTTCTCGCGGAGCAGCGCGAGCATCCCGAACACCAGCACGCCCCGCGAGTCGTAGAAGTCGCCCGAGAACTGCGCCGACGCCAGCAGGGCGGCGAAGGCGGCCAGCTCGAGGGCGTGCACCCGACCCCAGCGCCGCACGATCGCGCGCAGGGGGAACCACAGTGCGGCCGCGAGCACCCCGACGCCGACGAAGCCGCCCTCGGCGAAGGCCTCGAGCACGATGTTGTGCGGGTAGACGAAGTAGCCGCGCGCCGCGAAGCCGGCCAGCCCGTCGCCGTACACCGGCGCCGACCAACCAAGGGCGATCGCGTTGTCGAAGATGGCCGAGCGGCCGCTGTCGTACTCGCGCTCGAAGGTCAGCCGGATGACGCGCTCGCGGAACATCTTGACCGCGGCCTCGCCGACGTCGGTGTACGCGGCGACGAGCCCGAGGACGACCGTCGCGCCGAGCGCCAGCCACAGCAGCCGCGACGGCCGGACCCGGTGCACCCACAGCAGGACCACCGTGCCCACGGCGCTCGCCAGCATCGCGCCGCGCGAGCCGGTGAGGAGCACGAGCACGCCCGCGACGCCCAGGCCGGCGATCGGCACGGGGCGGAGGCCGCCGCGCAGCAGCGTGTGCACGCAGAACAGGCCGAGCAGCGCCATGTTGCGGCCGAAGACGTTGGGCCCGCCGCCGAGCACCGCGAGCCGCGAGCCGCCTTGATTCCCGACCAGGGCGACCACGGCGAAGATCGAGAACACCACCACGAGGGCGCGCCACAGCCCCGCGGCGACCTGGTCGGCGCCGAGGACCTGCGTCAGACGGACGAGCGCACCGATCGCCACCGCGACCAGCACCAGCTCGAACGCCTTGGTCGACGCCATCGACAGATCGGGAGCCCAAGCGACCGAGATCACGTGGTAGCCGAGGAACGCCAGCATCGCGATGCAGCCCTCGAGTGCGCCGCCCCGCAGCCGCGCGAGCGGCCGGTGGATCGGCGCGAACGCGATCGCGCACAGCGCCAGCACGAACCAGAACCGCGGCTCGATCAACGCGTAGCTCGCATCGCTGCCGGTGATCCGCGCGATGCTCCACCGCCCGACGAGGAGGAACAGCGCCAGGCCCCAGTACGCCAGCGTCGCGGTGCTCATGGGCGCCGGCCTCCACCGGTGCGGCGCATCGCCGCGATGACCCGACCGAGCAACAGCGTCGCCGCGGCGGTCCCGGCGGCCATGCCCGCCGCCCCCGCGATGGCGGCGCCCACGAGCCCGTGCGCGGGCACGAGCGCGACGCACGTGACGGTCGCCACGGCGATCGCCGCGACGTAGACGAGTGGTTGGACCCGCAGGCTCCGCGCCGCCGTGAGGCCGAGGATCGTCGGGACCATCGTGAAGTGCAGCGCGCCACCGAGCGCGACGAACACGAACGCGTCGGCCTGCGCGGCGTACTCGGGGCCGTAGGCCACCGCGAGTAGGGGTCGGCCCGCGATCACGGTCGCGACCACGCCGACGGCCCCGAGCGCCGCGCCGCGGCCGATGATCCGCCGCGCCAGTCGGGCGAAGGCGTCCGCGTCGCGATCGGCGGCGAGTCGCGCGAGCACCGGCGCCGCGGGGGCCCCGAGCGCGAACACGAACGCGCTGCCGATCGTGATCATGTAGACCATCGGCGTGAACAACCCGAGCATCGCCGTGCCGAGCTCGGCCTCGACGAGGTACCGAGGGATGTTCTGGTGCAGCGAGTCGAGCAGGAACACCAGGCCCATCGGCGCGGCCTGCCACGCCAGCTGACCCATCGATCCCGAGGGGGACGACGGACGCTCGCCCGCCGCACGCAGGCGCGCCGCCTTCGGGGCGTCGTGGGCGACCAGGAGCAGGCCCCACCAGGCAGCCATCGCCGCCATCGCCCAGGGCATCGATCCGCCGGCCGCCAGCACGATTGCGACCACGGCGACCCCGACCACACCGCGGGCCGCGAGCGAGCGGCCGAAGTGCTCCATCTGCCCGTGGCGCTGGAACACGCCGTAGTGCAGGTCGGAGCAGGTCTCGAACGCCTTCGCCAGCGCGATCCAGGCCGTCGCCCACGCCACGTCCGACGACGCGGGGACGACGAGCAGCGACGCGAGGATGAGCGCGGTCGCGATCACGGTGGCGCGGCGGCGCAGCGCGACGTAGCTCGACCACGCGAAGCGATCGTCGACGTCGGTGGCGTAGAGGCTGCGCAGCTGGAGGTTCGCGAACACCATCGCCGGCGCGGTGTAGGCCAGGGCGAACGCGAAGGCGCCGACGGCCGCGACGTCGCCGAGCCGCGCCAGCACGATCAGCAGCGCGAACTGGGTGGCGCCGTACGCCACGCGGCCGCCGAGCGCCCAGCCGACGTTCCGGCGCAGGCCGACGCCGAGGCTCGGCTCTGCGCCGGGCCGCGCGACCACCAACACCTCAGGACGCAGCGCGCCGAGGCTCGTCGGGCTCGCCATAGGTGCCTCCGTACTGGTACGCGTAGCCGCTGCCGTAGTAGTCCTCGGAGTGGCGGCGCGTGACGCCGTTGAGCACGAGCCCCTTCGCGACACGGACCCGTGAGAGCGCCATGATCGCGTGGCGGAGGCTGGCCCGCTCGACCACACCCGGCCGCGCGACGATCAGGACGAGGTCGGCGTAGCGCGAGATGATCGTCGTGTCGGGGACGAAGGCCGGCGGGCTGTCGAGCAGCACGAAGTCGTACTGCGAGGACCACTGCTCGATCGCGGCGGCGAACAGCGGGCTCATCAGCGAGCTCATGGTGTCGGGCAGACGCGCGCCGGCGGGGATGACATCGAGGTCCCACGCCTCGATGTGCTGGGTCATGCGCCGTGTGAGTTCGGGGCTCGCGCCGCCGGCGACGAGCTCGGCGTAGCCGGGCGCGCGCGCGACCTTCCACTGGCGATGCTGGACCGGCTTGCGCAAATCGACGTCGACGACGAGCACGCGCGCGCCGGTCTTGCGGAGGCTGACCGCGAGGTTGGCGATCACCGTGCTCTTGCCCTCGCCGGGCTGGCTCGAGGTCACCTGGATCACGCGGCCGCGGCCGCGCGCCGGGGACAGCTCGACGCTGACGCACAGGGCGCGGAACGCCTCGGCGGCGGCGCCGTGGGCCTCGCCCCAGACGTTCTCGAGATCGAGGCGGGCGCGACCGGTCTTGACCGAGCCGAGCTGCGGCACGGTGCCGTAGACCGCCACGGGGAGCTCGCGCTTGATGGCCTCGACGGTGTGGAGCCGACGCTGCAGCGCGTAGGCCAGCCAGACGGCGCCGAACGCCGCCAGCACGGCCGTCGCAGCGCCGGTGGCGACGAGCCGCGGCCGCTTGGGCGTGGTGATGCGGTGCGGCAGGCTCGCGGCGTCGACGATGCGCTTGTCGATCGTGGTCGACGCTTCGACGATCTCGGCCTCGCGGTGGCGCTCGAGCAGGAAGCCGTAGAGTTTCTGGCTGACCTCGACGTCGCGCAGCAGGCGAGCCATCTGCACGTCCTTGGCCGGGTAGCTGGCGAGCGCGGCCGAGAACTCGCCGAGCTGGCGGTCGATCTCGTGGCGGCGCGCCGACACGTTCTGCCGCGCGGACTTCAACAGGCGCGCGACCTCCTTGCGCTGCAGGGCGAGCTTGCGACCGGCCTCGCGCACCTGGGGGTGGTCCTCCGCCAGCGTCGCGCCGAGGACCGCCTGCTGGGTCTCGGCCTCGGTCAGGGCGCCGATGCTCGCGCCGAGGATCGGGTCGTCGAAGAAGTTCGCGGTGAGGTGCGCGCCCTCGCCGGCGCGGTCACGGCTCTTCATCCCGGAGATCACCGAGCCGAGCACCGTCTCCTGCAGCTCGGTCTGGCGCCGCTCGGCCTCGAGCGCCGCGGCGCTCTCGATGGTCACGCGGGCCTGGGTGTCGAGCTGGACGGCGCCCTCCTTCTCGGCGAAGGCGCGCAGGCGCTCCTCGTCCGCGCGCAGATCGGTCTCGGCCTGCGAGAGCCGCTGCTCGATGAACGTCGCGGCCTTGGCCGCCCCCTCGGATTGCCAGTCGAGGTTCTGCGCCAGGTAGCGCTGCATGATGCCGTCGACGACCGCTCGGGCGATGTCGCGGTCGTGGTGCGTGAACGAGATCGACACGAGGTTGGTGGGGTTGAGCTGGTCGCCCATCGCGTCGACGTTCAGCCCGGGCATCGCCCGCTCGAGCAGCTCGCCGTCGGGGACCAGCTGGATCGCGAGGCGCTCGCCGGGAGCCAAGGGCTGCTCGGCGAGGTCGAGCGTGAACGCCGAGTGCGAGAGGGCGGTGCCGATCGCGAGCTCGAGCGGCTCGCGCTGCTCGCCATCGACGAGCTCGACGGCGAGCGTCGTGCCGTCGATGCCCTCGAGTTCGAGCGACACGGCGGCGAAGCGGTGCGACGCGACCTCGGCGGTGCCGACCGCGGCGCGCAGGCGGAGCAGCGCGTCCGGCGTGGGCGAGCGCCCGCCCAGACTGATCGAGGCGTCGGTGGTGAGCGCGGCGCCCTCCTTCGGGTCGGCCACCTGCAGGTGCAGATCCTTCAGCACCGCGAGCACGAACTCGCGGCGACGGATGATCTCGACCTCGGTCTCGATCTCACCGGAGCCGCCACCGCCGAGCAGATCGAGCATCGGATCGAGGCCGCCCTGCTGGGTCGAGACCTGCAGCACGCCGCTCGAGGTGTAGCTGGGCACGGCGAACACCGCGTAGGCCGCCACGGGGGTGACCGCGAGCACCGCGACCACCGAGGCCAGCAGCCAGTGCTGCCGCAGCTGCATGAGCCAGGCGCCGATCCAGCTCGAGAGGGTCGCCGGGGCGCCCTCCGCGGGGGCCGTCGGATCGGGCCCCTGCGCGGCGTCGAGATCGTCGACGGGCACGAGGCGGCGCATGGGGCGAATGGAGTCCTGGTCCCGATCACTCATGGGGGCGTCATCGCAGGTGCGTGGCCACGATCCGGCGGCCGAGAGGGGAAAGCGCGCTGCCCATGGGGCTGCGGTCGTTTCCCGTCATACGGTCGGCCTCGCGCCGCGGCCAGGTCGCAGGCGGTTTTTCCTGGCCGGGCGCGAGGTCCGTCGATGTGATCGTGGCCGCCTTCGGGACGGCGCACATGTGCGCGGCGGTTCGCCGCGGAGGGCCCCTAGTCGTCGACGGTCTCGACGGAGCGCTTCTCGGTCCGCTTGCGCTCGTTGTGATCGAGCAGCCGCTTGCGCAGCCGGAGGCTCTTGGGCGTGATCTCGACCAGCTCGTCGTCGGCGATGAAGGCGAGGGACTGCTCGAGCGACAGCACGCGGAACGGCGTCAAGAATTGCTTCTCGTCGTGGCCGGTCGTGCGGATGTTCGTCAGCTTCTTCGCGATGTTCGGGTTGACGATGATGTCGGTGTCGCGGGCGTGGATGCCCACGATCTGCCCGGCGTACACCTTCATCTGCGGGCCGGTGAGCAGCGGCCCGCGGTCCTGAAGGCGGTTCAGCGAGTACGTCGAGGTCTCGCCGCGCTCGAGCACGATCATCACGCCGTTGGGCCGGCTCTTGATGACGCCGCCGAACGGGCCGTAGCTGTCGAACACCGACGAGATGATGCCGGTGCCGCGGGTCTGGGTCAGGAACTCGGAGCGGTAGCCGATGAGCGCGCGGGTCGGGGCGCGGAACTCCATGCGGGTGCGGCCCGGGCCGTCCTCTTCCATCGTCAGCAGCTCGCCGTGCTTGCCGATGTGCTCGATGACGGCGCCGGCGTAGTCGGTGTCGCACTGCACGAGGACGCGCTCGAACGGCTCGAGGGTCCGGCCGTGCTCCTCGCGCAAGATGACCTTGGGCCGAGCGACGCACATCTCGTAGCCCTCGCGACGCATGGTCTCGATGAGCACCGAGAGGTGGAGCTCGCCGCGGCCGTGGACCTCGAACTCGTCGGGCGAGTCGGTGTCGTACACGTGCAGCGCGACGTTGGAGCGCACCTCGCGGTACAGCCGCTCGCGGAGCTTGCGGGAGGTCACCCACTGGCCCTCGAGGCCCGAGAACGGGCCGTCGTTGGTGCGCATGCGGATCGACAGCGTCGGCGGATCGACCGTCAGCGCCGGGAACACGGTGCGCTCGGCCGGCTGCTCGGAGGTGAGCGTGTCGCCGACCTGCAGGGTCTCCATGCCCGAGATCGCGACGATGTCGCCGGCGATCGCCTCGGGCAGCTCGAAGCGGCGCAGGCCCGAGAAGCCGAGCACCTTGGTGACGCGGAAGACCTCTTCGCACGTGGGCTGGGCGCCCTCGGCGGCCTCGACCGGCACCGGCCGCATCAGCGCGACGCGCTGGCCGACGACGAAGCGGCCGCTGGCGACCCGACCGATCGCGAGGAAGCCGACGTAGGGATCGTGGTGCAGCGTCGTCACCCACATCGCCGGGTGCCCGGCCGGATCGACCTCGGGCGGCGGCACGTGCTGGACGATCATGTCGAGGATCTGCCCGATGCTGCCGCGCTCGCCCTCGGGGTCCTTCATCGCGTAGCGCTCGCGGCCGCTGCCGAACATCACCGGGAAGTCGAGCTGCGCCTCGCTGGCGCCGAGCGCCACGAGCAGGTCGAACGTGAGATCGACGGCCTTGTGCGGCGACGCGGCCGCGCGGTCGATCTTGTTGACCATCAACAGCACCGGCAGACCGCGCTTGACGGCCTTCTCGGTGACGAAGCGGGTCTGCGGCATCGGGCCTTCGACCGCGTCGACCAGCAGCAGGACGCCGTCGACCATGTTGAGCACGCGCTCGACCTCGCCGCCGAAGTCGGCGTGGCCGGGGGTGTCGACGATGTTGATCCGGATGTCGCCGTGGATCAGCGCGGTCGGCTTGCTCGTGATGGTGATGCCGCGCTCGCGCTCGAGGTCGCCCGAGTCCATCGCCTGCTCGCGACCGACCTCACTGCGCTCGAAGGCGCCGGCGAGTTCCAGCAGCGCGTCGACCAGCGTCGTCTTGCCGTGATCGACGTGGGCAACGATGGCGACATTACGGACGTCGGGGCGCGTGGCCATGGGCGCGGCGGGTCATACAGGCCGCCGCCCGGCGTGGCAAGCCGCGAATCCGGCGGCGCGAGCGGCAAGCGCGCTCGGGCGGCCACGCGGGGCTTGGGGGGCCTGATCCAGTGCACCCCGGTCCGATCGGGTGCTTCCGCACGCGCGCGGGCGAAGATCCCCCGCGGCGGGCTGCAGCGCCCCCTCGCACCGCCGCGTCGCGGGCGTGCGAGGCTCGGGTGGCCATGGAACTGCGTGACTACGACGAGCTCGACGCGACGGCGATGGCGGCCTTGGTGCGGCGCGGTGAGGTCTCACCCGCCGAGCTTCTGTCCGCGGCACGGCGCCGGATCGAGCAGCGCAACCCGGCGCTCAACGCCGTCGTGCGCCCGATGTTCGACCAGGCGCGGGCCTCGATCGACGCGGGGCTCCCCGACGGCCCGCTCTGCGGTGTGCCGATGCTGATCAAGGATCTGATGGCGGACGTCGCGGGGGTCCCGACGACCTCGGGCTCACGGCTGCTCGAGCACTTCACGCCGACGCAGGACGCCGAGATCGTCCGGCGGTGGCGACGTGCCGGCCTGGTGTTCGTCGGCAAGACCAACACGCCGGAGTTCGGCCTCATCGGGATCACCGAGCCCGCGCTGCACGGGCCGACGCGCAACCCGTGGAACCGCGATCACACCCCCGGCGGCTCGAGCGGCGGGTCGGCGTGCGCCGTCGCAGCGCGGATGGTGCCCGTCGCGGGGGCCGGCGACGGCGGCGGATCGATCCGCATCCCCGCGTCGTGCTGCGGCCTGGTCGGGCTCAAGCCGACCCGCGCGCGCACGCCCAATGGCCCGGGCCGCAGCGAGTCGTGGTCGGGGTTCACGGTCCAGCACGTCCTGACGCGGACGGTCCGGGACACCGCGCTGCTGCTGGACGTCGCCGCGGGCCCCGAGCCCGGCGCCGCGTCGATGGTGCCGCCGCCCGAGCGCCCCTTCGTCGACGAGGTCGGCCGCGATCCAGGGCGGCTGCGGATCGCGTTCCACACCGGCACGTTCCTCGCCGAGGGCGACAACCATCCCGACTGTGTCCGCGCGGTGCGGGACGCCGCGCAGGCCTGCGCCGATCTCGGCCACGACGTCGTCGAGGCCTGCCCGGCGTTCGATCGCGCCGCGGTCATCCGCTCGTGGATGACGACGGTGGCGGCGAACCTCGCCGCCGAGATCGAGCTCGCCGAGCGCCTCGTCGGGCGGCCTGCGGGCGACGACATCGAGCCACTGACGGCGCTGACCGCCATGGTGGGGCGCGCGCTGTCGGCCGGCGACATGGTGGGCCTGCAGTTCGCCGCGGCCGAGGCGTGCGGGCACGTCGGCCGGTTCTTCGTCGACCACGACGTGCTGCTGACCTCGACGCTGGGGCGGCCCCCGGCGCGCATCGGCGAGTTCGCCCTGCCGGCGATCCAGCGGGCGCTCATCGCCGTGGTCCGGCGGTTTCCGACGCGGCTCGGCGCGACGCGGGCCCGCGAGATGATGCTGGTCGATCCGCAGCTCGCCGCGTACCCCAACACGCAGCTCGCCAACGTCACGGGCCAACCGGGCCTCTCGCTGCCGCTGGCGACCAGCAGCGACGGCTTGCCCCTGGGCCTGCAATTCATGGGTCGCATGGGCGACGAGGCGACGCTGCTGCGCCTCGCCGCGCAACTCGAGCACGCGCACCCGTGGGCGCACCGCCGACCTACCGTGTGACGCGACCGGATCGGATCCGACCGGATCGGATCCGCTGAGATCAGATCGCGGTGCAGTAGCTGGGGTAGAAGTCCGGCAGGCCCATGTCGAGCGGCGACTCGCCCGCCAGCCAGAACGGGTGGTTGCGGACGAAGTGCAGCGCCGTCCTCAGAGGATCGCCGTCGCCCGGCGCCGGCACGCCGTGGCCACCGTCGTGTTCGCAGCGCAGCAGGAAATTCCCCGCGCCCGAGAGCTCGCCGACGAGGTTGAGCGACGCGGCGTTGAAGTCGATCCCGAGCATGTCGGTCGGCCCACCCCACATGACGAGCGCGGCGTAGGGCCGTGGCGAGACGAACGGCCACCACGGCCCGACGATCTCCGTGGGGTGCCCACCCGAGATCGTCAGGTTGCTCGCGAGGTGTTGGCCGCGCACCGTGGCGAGGTACGTCGTCCACAGGCCGCCGGCCGACACGCCGATGGACGACACGCAGTTGGTGTTGATCGCGTACTGCTGGGCGATGCACGCGTAGAGGTCGTCGAACATCGCGAGGTCGACGCCCGACTGACCGATGTCCAGCGGCGTGTCGGGCCACTTCGCCTCGAACATCCCCGAGTCCTGCGGGATGACGAGGATCGCGCGCGCCTCGTCGGCGAGGGCCTGCGCGTCGACCTCGTTCACGAAGTCCATCGCGTTGCCGGCGATGTGGTACCAGGCGAAGACGAGCGGATACGTCGCGGTGTCGTCGACGCCGCTGGGCACGACGAGGGCGAACTCGCGGACCAGCCCGCCGGCGGTGAAGCCGGTGTTGTAGCCGGGCACGAACGCCGGGCAGACGCCGCCCGAGTAGGCCGGTGGCCCGGGCGGGGCCGCGGCGCCCATCGGCGGGGCCTCTCCGCACAACCCCGCGTCGAATGGCACCTCCGCGCCGGTCGTGCCCCCGTCGCCCGGATCGTCGTCGCCGCTGTCGGCGACGCCTCCCTCGCTGCTGCCGGCGTCGCCGGTGTCGACCTCGCCGTCGGACGCGGCGTCGCCACCCGAGCTCGTCGCGTCGGCGTCCGACGTCGGCGTCGCGGTGGTCGACGACAGGCTGGACCCGAAGGGTTGACCATCACCCCCGTCGCCGCACGCCGCGAGGACGAGTCCACCGAGCAGCAGGCAGCTCGACGACGGCGGGGCGAGTGGGCGAGTCATCAGCGATCGAAGTGAGCACGGGCCATGCCACGGGTTCCCGAGCGCCGACAGACGCGTGTTCCGGACCGAACTGGGGCCACGCTCGTTCGGCACCGCGCCGACGTGCACGCGCGACTGGGCGATCCGCGTGGGCATCGTGCCCACGGACGCGATCGCTGGATCACGCGGGGAGATCCCGGGATCTCTCGCAAGATCGACGCGTTGACCCAAGAAAGGGCGGGTTCGAGCGCACGCAGTGGCGAAACGTCACGTGTTCGCCCTCGTCGTTCGTCGCCACGACGTCATGCTGAATTACAGAAGGCGAGGCACCATGCGAACGTCGACGAACGAGCAAGAAGCCACTGCCCTACTCCACGCCGCGGAACGCAGTCTCTTCGATGCGACCTCCCGACTCGAACAGGCGCTTGCCGCGCTCGGGCGCGGTCCCGGGGCGGAGGCCGAGACGCTCCTCGAGCAGGTCCGGCTGTACTCGACGCTCATCCAGGCCCGGCTCGACCGCCTCGCGCGGCCGGCCACCTCCAACGCCGCGTGAACCCCCGCCCGCCCGGCCCTGGCGCGGGCGGGCTTGACCGCTGCGCGCGTGCCGTGAGGCACTCGTGACCATGCGCCTACGCCCTCGTCCCTCCGCGCTCCCGAAATCGCCTCCCCTGCTCGGCGCCGCGTTGGCGATGGGCCTCTCGCCGGGCTGCGGCGACGACAGCACCACCTCCGATGACGCCGCCGACACGGTCGCGCCGATGCCAGGCCCCACGTCGGCCGGCAGCGACGACGCGACCGTGACCGCGACCGATGCGACCGCGACTGCCAGCGCGACCGAAGGCACTGGCACGACGCAGGCGAGCGACACGCTGCCGCCGATGCCGAACCCGACCGAGACCGACACCGACACGGGCACGGGCGCCGACGGCAGCAGCACCACGGGTGACGACGGCACGACGACCGCCGCCGACTCGAGCAGCTCCGGCGACGGCAGCACCACCGCGATCCCGCCGATGCCCCCGCCGCCCGACGACGCTGGCGTGAACGACCCCGACGACGCGCCGCTGTGACGGCGCGGGACGACGCGACGCTCGCCCCCGCGTGGTGCGAGTGGCTCGCGGACAACCTCGCGCACGGCCTCGACGACGACGAGCTCTTCGCCGTCCTCGCACAGCAGGGCGTACCGCGGGCGGTCGCCGTGGATGCGGCCGCCTCGATCCGTCGCTCGCCAGCGTTCGTGGTCGCGCGCGCGCAGGCCGTCCGCGCGGCTCGTCTGGCCTGCGTGCTGCGCTTGGTCCGGGCGCGCGCGGCGACGTCTTGCGTCGAGTCCATCGACTCGATCGAGCGCCGCCGCGATCCCGACCCCGACGAGTTCTTCGGCCGCTACTGGGCCGCGGGCATCCCCTTCGTCGCCACCGATCTCGTCGCGCGCTGGCCCGCGCGCGCCAAGTGGTCCCCGCAGTGGCTGCGCGAGCGCTTCGGCGCGGTCGAGATCGAGGCGAGCGTGGGCCGAGAGGCCGACCCCGACTACGACATCCAGTTCGCGGCCCACCGCGAGACGATGACGATGGCCGCGTACGTCGATCGGGTGCTGGCGGCGGATCGGTCGAACGACTGCTACCTCATCGCGAACAACCACAACCTCGCGCGCCCGGGCCTGCGGCCGCTGTTCGATGACGTCGTGCCGCCGGCATACCTCGACGCCGCGCGCCTGGTCGGGGGCTCGGCGCTGTGGTTCGGGCCCGCGGGCACGACCACGAGCCTGCACCACGACACCTCGAACATCCTCTTGTGCCAGATCTACGGCACCAAGACCGTGCGGCTGGGCGATCCGTGCGACCCCACGCTGGTCGAGCGAGCCCGCGGCGTCTACTCCGAGATCGATCCGCTCGCCGAACCCGACGCTGCGCGGCTGCACGTCGTCGAGCTGGGGCCGGGCGACGCGCTGTTCCTGCCGGTCGGTTGGTGGCACCACGTCACCGCGCACGACGTCAGCATCTCGATCGCGCTGAACGCCTTTGCGCGGCCCAACCGCTTCGACTGGTACACGCCGGGCGCGCTGCGCTAGCGCAGACGCCCCATCCATTGTCGACGTCGAGCAGGATCGCGTCGTCGTGCGACGTCCTTCGGCGCAGCCTACTTGCGCTGCAGCTTTCCGTCGGGCCCGACGATGTGTGACTTGCCGTCCTTGGTCAGCGTGAGCACGCCCTCGGGCGAGTACACCGGTGCGCCGGCCCGCTCGAACGTGATCGTCTCGCTTGCCCCGGCGAGCGCGAGCACGCTCGTGGACGTCTTCGCCTCGTCGTACTCGAACTCGATCGCGACCTCGGGCCGCGTGGGATTCCAAGCTACGCCGACCGGATGATCGACCGCATCGATGATGCGATCGACGCCGGCTCCGACGAGCCACGCGCCGACGTGACACGCGTCGCCACAACCTTCATCGATGAAGACGATGGCCCATGCACGATCGGGAGACCAATGGATGGCACCGCCGTCGATGACCTCGCCGGCGGCCAACGTCGCGCCGGCCGCCGTCACCCACGCTTCGCCGCGTTGCTCGACCCGCGTCTTGCGGTCATCGCGTTTGAGCCCGTGCCCCTTTTCGAGCTTCGCCAGCGCGCCGAGTAGATCGGGCTGCGCCGCGACAGGCCCCGCAGGGACCGCAGCTACTGCGGACTTTGGCCCCGTCGGCGCTGCCGGCTCGACCGCCGCGGTCGCCTTTGCCACCTGCGTGTTGGCCTTCTGCTCGGCTCCGGCCGTGGCTTTCGCCGGACCGCTGGCCGTCGTGGCGCTGTCGCAGGCCACGGGGGAGGCGAGGACTAGGAACGCGAGACGCAGGGATCGAAGCCGCATGGACGCGATTCTACGGGCGTGACCGCGAAAGAACCTCGCGCATCCGCGTTGCATCCATGGCGCGCACCGTGAAGATCCCCACCGCGGCGACATGCGACAGAGTCTCGGCACGCGCGTCGGCGGCGGTCGCCGGAGAACGATCATTCACACGGCCCACGCCGGGCGCGCTGCGTTAGCGGACTCGCCCCATCCACAGCACGTGCCGATTCGACGTGCCGCGCTGCCGCGCCCGCACGCACTCGGCCCGCAGACCCACCGCCCGCATGGCGTCGATGAACGCCGGGGTCTCGCTCGCCGCCCAGATCGCGATCGTGCCGCCGGGCCGCAGCGCGCGGATGATCCGCTTCAGGCCGGCCTCGGAGTAGAGTCCCGGGTTGCCCCAGCCCGCCGTGGTGTCCGGACCATTGTCGACGTCGAGCATGATCGCGTCGTAGTGCCCCCGCGCCGCGCGGATGACCTCGACCACGTCGCGCTCGATCACGTGGGCGCGCACGTCGTCGAGCGGGTGACCGGCGAGGTGCGCGAGCGGCCCGCGGTTCCACTTCACCGTGGCCGCGACGAGCTCCGACACCTCGACCGTGGCGGTCGGTCCGAGCGCGTCCAGCGTCGCGCGCAGCGTATAGCCGAGGCCGAGGCCGCCGATGAGCACGCGCGCGTCGGGCTTGGTCGCGAGCCCCTCGCACGCGAGCGACGCCAGCAGATCCTCGGAGCCGTGGTCGTGGCTGCCCATGAGCTCCGCGCCGTCGTGGCGGATCACGAAGTAGGCGCCGCGCTGGTGCAGCGTGAGCTCGCCGTAGCCGGGGACGAGCGCGCGGTCGAGGAGTTGCCAGGGGGTCACGGCGGCCGGAGGCTATCACGCGGGCCGGGCGCCCTGCGTCGCGGGCACGCGCGCGCGCCGAGGTGCCGACGCGCGGGCTTGGCCTACACTCCGGGGCGCTGCCCCTGGGGCGGCCCCGACGATGCGCGCGCCCGCCACCTCGCCGCCCGACGTCCCCATCGGGACCGAGCTGCTGCGGCTCGCCCTGCCCGCGATCCTCACCGGACTCCTGGGCACGGCGGTGTTCCTCGCCGATCGCCTGATGCTCGCGCGCTACGACGAGGCCGCGCTCGCGAGCATGCAGGTGCAGGGCCCGCTGCTGTGGTCCATCACCTCGGTGTTCATGGCGAGCTGCGTCGGCACGGTCGCGCTGGTGGCCCGCAGCGTCGGGGCCGGGGACGCCATCCGGGCGCAGGCCGTCGCCCGCGCGGCGCTTCGGCTCGCCGCGACGCTCGGCCTCGGGGTCGCCGTCGTCGGCGTCGCGCTGCTCGATCCGATCGTCGCGCTGTTCGGGCCCGACGACGCGGGCCTGCGCGCCCTGTCGAGCGACTACCTCGTGATCACGTTCGCCGCGCTGCCGGCGACCTTCGTCGCCGCCGCGGCGTCGATGATCCTCGGCGGCAAGGGCGACACCCGCACGCCGCTCGCCGCGGGGTTGCTGGCGAACCTGAGCAACATCGCGATCAACGCGGTGCTCATCTACGGCCACGACCTCGGTCCGATCGAGATCCCGCCGCTCGGGGTGCGCGGCGCGGCGATCGGCACGGCGGTGGCGTTCGTGCTCGAGGCGGCGTTCCTGCTGCGCGTGCTCGGCCACCGCGAGCACGCGCTGTGCACCGCGGGCTGGTGGCGCCCGCGCGTCGCGGCGGTCGACCGCGCGGCGCGGCGCGACATCGTCGGCCTGTCGGTTCCCGCGGTCGCCGAGCGCGTGCTCGTGCACGCCGGCTTCCTCGCGTACGCCAAGGCGATCGCCACGCTGGGGGCCACGGCGATGGCCGCGAATCAGGCGCTCGTGACGGTCGAGTCGATCTGCTTCATGTGCGCCGACGGCTTCGGTGTGGCCGCGGCGACGGTCATGGGCCAGTCGCTCGGTCGCGGCGAGCCGGCCCGCGCCCAGGCCGGCGGCCGCATCGCTTGCGGGCTCGCGATGGCGACGATCACCGGATGCGGCCTCGTGGTGTGGGCGACCGGCGCATGGACGCTGCCCGTGTTCGTACCGCCGGGCACCGACGGCTCCGCCCTGGTCTCGACCGCGACCGAGGTCTTGCCCCTGCTGGCGCTGGCGCAGCCCGGGATGTCCGCATCGATCGTGCTGGCGATGGGCCTGCGGGGCGCCGGCGACACGCGCTCCCCACTGTGGGCGGCGATCGTCGGCGGCCTGGTGCTGCGCGTCGCGTTGGCGTGGGGCCTGGTCCTCGGCTTCGATCTCGGCCTCGTCGGCATCTGGTGGGCGAGCACGATCGACTGGAGCGTCCGCGCGTTGTGGTTGTGGACCGTGTTCCGCCGCGGTCGCTGGACGACGCTGCGCGTCTAGAGTCGGCGCATCGGAAGACCTCGGCGATCGTCCACCGCTCGCGGCCGGACGGCCACGCATCGCGTCGACGGCAACTCGGCCAGTTCACGAGCGCGCCGCGAGCGTTCGCGACATCGATCGCGATCGGCGGTCGTTCGATCGTTCGATCGACCGCGGTGGGTCCCGCTCGCACGTTGATCGCGGCAGAGAAACCCGTACCCTAGGACACTGCAGCGCCTCGTCGCTGCTCGCAACTTGGACGCAAATCTCCACACGTACGTCGTTCGGTTCGACTCTCGCGACGACTTCCTGGTCGAGTACGCCGATCGCATCCGGCACGGGTTCATGCTCCTGCCGATCGACGCACGGCTCGACGTCGGCACCTCCGTGCGGCTGCGGCTGCACCTCCCCGACGAGCAGCTCCTCGTGCTCGCCGGCGTCGCGATCGATCGCCCGAGCGACGCGCCCGCGCTCGCCGGACAGTGGATCCAGCTCAGCCCGCTGCTGCCCGGCACCGACGCGCGACTGATCGCGTCGGTCGCCGGCATGCTCAGCGACGACTCGCTCGTCGGCGGCAGCGGCGGCGCGCGGCCCAGCCCCACCGCCGACGGCGAGCCGCTCTCGGTGCTGTTGGTCGACGACTCGGCCTCGCATCGCCTCGAGCTCGGCGAGGCCCTGCGCGCACGCCGGCAGCGGGTGGAGGTCGCAGAGAACGGGCTGGTCGCCCTGTCGAGCGCGCTCAAGTGCGTGCCCGACGTCATCCTCACCGACGTCGAGATGGCACAGATGGACGGCTGGGGCCTGCTGCGCGCGGTCCGTCAGCGCCCGAGCCTGGGCTGCGTCGCGGTCGTCTTCCTCACGCGACTCTCGGACGAGGGCACGCGGCTACGCGGCTACCGACTCGGCGTCGACGACTACCTGCCCAAGCAGCTGCCGACGGGCGAGATCCTCGCGCGCATGCAGGGCGCGGTGATCCGCCGCAAGCAGCTGCCCGTCAGCCAGGCCCCCCACACCCTGCGCGGCGCCCTCGAGCACGTGCGGCTCGCGAGCCTACTGACCTTCCTCGAGACCGAGCTGCGCAGCGGCTCGCTCCACCTGCGCCGCTCGGGCGAGACGTACACCGCCACGATCCACCGCGGCACGCTCCACGCCCTCAGCGACCACGTCGACGCGATCACGACGCGCGAGCGCATGTTCGACCTGCTCGGCTGGACCCACGGCGAGTTCGAGTTCGTCGCCCACGGCACCGACGACCACGCCCCGCCTCCGGGCCCGATCGGCGCGGGCCTGTCGACGCTGGTGCGCGAGCACATCCGCCGTCAGGCCGAGCGCGACGTGACCGACGTCGGCGTGGTGACGATCGAGATCAAGGCGCCGCGCTGACGATCACTCGCGGGCGCCCGCGGCCTCGGGCTCGTCGTCGTCGGCGGCGAACTCGGCCCGGCGCGCGAACAACAGCGACATGATCCGAAACCCCCGCGCGCCCTCGACGGTCGCCCGGTAGTCCTCGATGTCGACCTGATCGCCGACCTTGGGCTGGCGACCGAGCAGCTTGAGCACGAGCCCGCCGATGGTGTCGATGTCCTGGTGTTCGTCGAGCGCCGTGAGCCCGAGCGCCTCGCCGGCGGGGCTGAGCAGCATGGAGCCGGCCACGCGCAGCGAGCCGTCCGACAGCGGCTCGAGCTCGGGCTTCGCCGGCGCGTCGTCGGTCTCGTCGTAGATCTCGCCCACGATCTGTTCGACGAGGTCCTCGGCGGTGAGGAGCCCGGTGAAGCTGTCGTGCTCGTCGAACACCGCGATCATCGGCGAACCGCGGAACAGGTTCAGGCGGCCCAGGGACGCGGTCTCGGGCCGGCGCTCGATCGGCCGCAGCAACGACTGCAGGTCGTCGCCGCCGCGCAGCTGCGCCTGCAGGAGATCGGCGCGCCGGGCGTAGCCGACGACGTTGTGCGGATCGCCGTCGACCACCGGCAGACGGCTGAAGCCGTGCTCGTCGGCGATGGCCATGTTCTCCTGCCACGTCCTGCGCAGGTCGAGGTAGATGACCTCGCGCGCCGGGGTCATCGCCTCGCGCACGGTGCGGTCGGTGAACGCCAGGACGTTCCGCATCAGCCGCAGCTGCTGGGGCTTGAGCTCGCCTGCCGAGTACGCGTAGACGAGCGCCTGCCCGATGTCGACGTTCTCCTCGTGGTGCGCGGCCGAGTCGGGGTGCTGCCCGGTGATCCCCTGCACGAGGATGTTCGCCACCGTGTTGCAGGTCTTGATGAACGGCACGGCGAGCCAGCGGAACAGCCGCATGAACGGCGCGGTGACGTACAGGACCTTCACCGGCACGACCAGCGCGATGCCCTTGGGGACGAGCTCGCCGAACGTCACGTGGAAGATGGCGCCGAAGCCCATCGCGAGCGGGGCCGACAGCGCGGCGACCTGCTCGTAGTCGACCAGCGCACCGTGGATCGCGGGCTCGAGGGCGAGGGTGAGGCCGAGGCTGGTGAGCGTGATGCCGAACTGGCTGGCGGCCAGCATCGCGTTCATCTCGCGCTTCATCTCGAGCAGCACGCGCGAGCCGGGCACGCCCGCGTCGACGTCGCGCTCGAGCTTGTGCATCGGCACCTTGACCAGGGCGAACTCGAAGGCGACGTAGACGGCACAGCCGAGGATCAGGGACGCCGAGAGCGTCCACGGGCTCAGGCTCGCCAGCGGCGCGAGCACGGCGAGCAACAACAGGGTCGCGACGATCCCGCGCTTGCCGGAACCGCCGCGCGCGCGTCGGCCGGAGCCCTGTCGCATCCCGCTTCGCGAGGCACCGGGATCGGATCCGGAGCTGGCGTCGATTCCCGGCGACGCGTCCGTCTCACGGCCTGCGGCCATCGGCTGCAATGGGATAACAGGCCCGCGCCCGCGCAGCAACGCCCCGGCCCGAAGGCCCCTGGTGCCGCCTCACATCTTCTTACAGGCCCCGCCGGCCTTGGCGAGCCCGGCGGCGCGCAGCTCGGCGCCGGTCGGCCCGTCGCCGAGCTTGGCCCGCGCCGCCTCGCCGTGCCCCTTGCCCAGGATGTCGCGCAGATAGGGCACGTAGTCGAACGTGTCCGAGTGCTCGGCCGTGTGGCACTCGCCCGCGCACAGCTCGGCGGTCGTCGTGAGCGATATCAGCTTGGTGTTCGTGCCCCCGTCCGCGACGTGGAGGCTGCCCGGTCCGTGGCACACCTCGCACTGCACGTCGCGCAGGCCCAGGTTCTCGACCAGCTCGCTCCCACCGGGCTTGCGATACCCGGTGACGTGGCAGCTCACGCACGACAGGTCGAACTCCTTGTTGTCGTCGACCAGGGTCTTCCACGCGCCGGCGTGCACCGTCGTGCGCCACTGCTCCACCGCCTCTTCGTGGCAGTCGGCGCACGCCTCGATGCCGACATAGCCGGCCTTGCCCTTGGCCGGCGGCGGCGGCTTCTTGCCGGCGAAGCGCACGCGGTTCGCGTCGGCCACCGCCTGGTCGTAGCGCTTCAGCTGGTCCCGAGCGCCGTCGTCGGCGGGCAGCTTGCACGTGACCTTCACCTGCTCGAACGTCGCGACCGCAGGGCCCTCCGCCTTGCCCTCGCGCGCCGCGAGCACGCGCAGCCGCTCGTCCTCGAGCCGGGCGAGGAACGCCGGATCTGCGCTCGGATCGGCCTTGAACTTGGTCAGCCGCGCGTCGATGCGCTCGAGCTCGCGGTCGAGCTCGGCGCGCGTGGGCGCGACGGTCCACGTCGGTGCGTCGGCGACCAGCGTGACGTCGCCCGCCACCGACAGGCGCAGGCGCGACACGGTCTGCAGCTGCTCACCGGGCTCGAGGATCCACGTGTCGCCGCGCTTCGCCGCCGGCGTGCCGACGCGCTGGCGCTCGGTGCCGTCGACGACGCCGACGACGATCGCCCCGATGCCGGGCACCTCGGTGGCCAGCGACTCCGCGAACGCGCGCGGGCCGTGGGCGACCACGACGTGGAAGCGCGAGCCCTCGCCGGTCATCGCCGTGAGCTCGGCGCGCAGCGCCTCGGCGGCGGGCGTCACCTTGCCCAGCGGCGCGACGCCGGCGAGCGTCGGATCGATCACCGCCGTGACCCCGACCTTCCACGTCACGCCGCCCGAGGTGAGCTCGACGACGCGGTGCTTCGCCGCGGTCACGCCCGCGGCCGGCTCGAGGTTCGCGGCGATCCGCGGCAGCGCGTGCTGCCCCAGCGCAGCGACGCCCACGGGCGCGACGGCATCCATCGGGCCCACGCCCGAGACGAGCTCGGCGCCGAGCGACGCGAAGCGCCCCGCGAGCAGCGTCGCCCGCGACTCCGCCTGCTCCCAGCCCGCGGCGTCCGGTGGCGCATAGGGGCCGGCTGGATCGGGGTAGAGGAACGAGCCCGGCTCGATCACGAGGCGTGCGCCCGGCTTGGTGTTGGCCTGCAGCCAGCCGAACGCGTACTGCAATCCGCCCAGCGGCTCGGTGGTGCAGCCGCACGGCGCGATGGTCCCGAGCACGCGACCGAAGGCGACGATGTCGAACTCGGCGCGCGCGACCGCGGCGGGCGGCTCACCGGTGGGATCCTTGGCCTTCGCGTCGGGCGGCTGGCCGACCGTGTGACCGCCGCAGTTGGGCGCGGCGAGCACACCGACGAACAGTGACGCGAATGCGGACGCGACGAGCGACGAGCCACGGACACGGGATGCGGCAGGCATGCGTGGAAATCGGCCCCGAACATGGCCCGATTCGGCCGGCCAGGCAACCCGGCCGGCCGCATGCGATCCGTGCGGCCCTACGGCGCGGCGCGCCGCGCGACGATGAACGCGGCCAACGCCGTGATCTCCTCGTCCGACAGCTTGCCGGTGAACTTGGGCATCTGCGCCTTCTTGCCGTAGAGATCGATCGCGCTCGAGTCGCGGATGACCCGCTCGACCCACGCCTGGTTGCCGTGGGCGAACAGGTTCGGCCCCTCGTTGTCCTTGCCCGCCTCGACCTCGTGGCAGTTGCTGCAGTCGAGCTCGTCGGCCCAGAGCGTCTTGCCCTGGGCGGCGAGCGCGGCGTCGGGCGCCATCGCGTCGTCGTTCATCAGGCTGACCACGTACTCGACCGTCGCGGCGAGCTGCTCGTCGGTGAGCTTGTCGGCCGGGTACGGCTCCATCGTGTCGTGCTTGGTCTTGCCGAAGAACTTCGCCTCGGTGGGATCGCGGATCACCGCGGCCAACCACGCTCGGCTCGAGTAGTCGGTGAGGTCGGGCGCCTCACCGCCGCCGAAGCCGTCGAGGGCGTGGCAGTTGCGGCAGTGCTCGACGTAGAGCTTCTTCACCTTGTACTCGGGGTCGTTCCAGAACACCGCGCCGCCGCCCCGGGGATCGATGCCTTCGACGGCGAACTTGCGGGCGCGCTCGGCGTTGACCTCGGCCTCCTCGAGCGCCTTCTGGTAGCTCTCGTCGGCCTTGTCGTCGGCCATCGCCATGCCCGTCAAGGCGATCGATCCGGCGAGCATGAGCGAGAGTCCGCCGAGCACGGCGACCCGACCGATGCGGCCCGCGATCGCCTCGAGCACCGGCGCCGCGGCGAGGAACGCCAGCGCCGCCCCCGGGATGACCATCGTGGCGATGGGCTCGAGCGGCCCCTCGAAGTAGTGGCGCAGCTTGTAGAGGAAGAGGAAGTACCACTCGGGCCGGGCCTGGAATCCGCTGGTCGGATCCGCGGGCGCGAAGAGCTCGGTGCCGTGCGTCGACATCGTCATCCACGCGACGACGGCGCTGGTCACCGTCATCGCGAGCACGTCGACCATGAGCTGGCCGGGCGCGTATGTGTCGGGCTTGGCGTCCGGCGCGGAGGTCGGGCCATGCCGTCGACGCTGCCGCGCGATGAAGAGGAAGAGACCGACGAGCGCGAGCGGCAGCACGAACACGTGCAGCATGAAGAGGCGCAGCACGGTGAGGTTGCCGGCCGCGCTGCCGCCCTGGATCAGGCGACGGATCGCGCCGCCGCCGGGCGTCTGCTCGGCGATGCCGAGCTCGACCTGGATCGCCCAGAAGCCCTTCTCGTCCCACGGCAGCGGGTTGCCGGTGAGGCCCTCGGCGAGGGCGAGGCCGAGGATCGCCAGGGCCGCGAGCCACATCAGCTCGCGCGGCCGCCGATAGCCGCCCGCGAACGCCATCGCGGCGACGTGCAGCACCGCGAGGACGACGAAGGCCGAGGCACCGTTGTCGTGCAGCCCGCGGATGAACCACCCGAGCTCGACCTGGTCGGTCAAGTACGCGGTGCTCGCCCAGGCGTCGGAGGCCGAGGGGCTGTAGTACGCCGACAGCACGATGCCGAGGACCGCCTGCTGGACGAACAGGTAGACCAGCGCGGCGAAGACCGCGTGGCGGAGGGCCGGCCCGCCGGGCCACGGGCGCTGCGTGAACGCGCGCCACGAGCTGCCGAGGCCGATGCGCTCGTCGAAGAAGCCGCGCACGCTCATGTGATCGGCTCCTTGGTCTTCGCGCCGATCTTGAAGCGCTGGTAACGGATCGTGACGAGCTGTTCTTGTTGCTGCAGCTCGAGGCGATCGAGGCCGCGCGGCGACGGGCCGGTCTCGCACGCGCCGTCGAGGGCGAAGTACGACTTGTGACAAGCGCAGTAGAACTTGTTGGCGTTGGCATCGAAGTCGACGCCGCAGCCGAGGTGCGGACAGACGGTCGACAGCGCGACGAGCTCGGCGCCCTCGCGTCGCACCCACGCCGAGCCGATCTTCACCTGGATGACGCGGTTCCACGCGTCCACTTGATCCGCGTAGAGGTCGACCTTCACCGGCGCCGCGCCTGCGAACAGCGAGATCGGGCCCGCGGGCAGGAAGTTGCCCTCGCCGCTCGTCGCGTCCTGGCGCAGGGGTTGGCCGAGGAAGACCAGCGTCGGCCCGAGCACGCTCGCGGCCAGGCCGACGCCGAGGGCGCCTGCGGCCGCGGTGAGCAGGCTACGCCTCGAGGAGATGCCTTTGGCGGTGGCACCGGTGGGATCGTCGTCGCGTGGGATCTGGACCATGGGTGACCTGGCCGCGGGATTATGCCTCTGATCG
>LNFB01000290.1 GCA_001464385.1 Deltaproteobacteria bacterium Ga0077550
CGACGCTGGCCGTCGAGCTCGCGGATGCGCGGCCGGCCTCGGACCTCCTCGCCGTCGCGAGGGCCGCCGCGGCGGCTGGCACCACGCAGCTCGTGCTCGCGATCGATCACGCGCCGTGCGTCGCGGCGCCCGCTGGCATGGCGTGCATCCCCGGCGGCGTCGCGATCGTGGGCAGTGACGACGGCGAGCCCGTCGAGCGCCCGCGCCGCGAGATCGAGCTGTCGACGTACTACGTCGACACCCACGAGATCACGATCGCCGAGTACGACGCGTGCCACGCCGCCGGCGGTTGCCCGCGGCGCCCGGGCGCGACCGAGAAGATCATGCGGCCGTTCGTCGTGCCGGATCATCCGGCGATGCCGCTCGACTGGGAGCGTGCGACCCGGTACTGCGCGTGGGCGGGCAAGCGCCTGCCGACCGAGTGGGAGTGGGAGAAGGCCGCGCGCGGCCCCGACGGCGACACCTATCCGTGGGGCGACGCGCCGCCCGGTTGCGAGCGGGCCCAGTACCGCGAGTGCGCGCCGCGGGGCTGCACGCCGTATCCCGGCAAGGAGTACCGCTGGGACTGCAACGAGCACGACACCAAGGCGGTCGGCACGTATCCCGCCGGTCACTACGGCCTGTTCGAGATGGCGGGCAACGGCTACGAGTGGACGAGCACCGTCGGCGTCGAGGACGTCGCGAAGTGCGGCGCGGCGTGCAGCGGCCGCGATCCCCTGGGGCCCTGCGACGGCGCGTCGGGTTGCGGCACGACCCGGGTGCTGCGCGGCGGCTCGTGGTACTGGCCGGCCGGTCGCATCCGCGGCGCGCACCGGCGGCTCGAGAAGCTGCGCACGGGGAGTCATCGACTCTCGGCGCGCTGCGCCACCAGCGATGGGTTCGTGACGAACTTCCCGCCGGCCGCGATCACGCAGCCGTTGCCCGCGGCCGCGGCCCCCGAGCCGCCGACCGCCGAGCAAGCGGCGATCTTCGCCGGGGTCGTGCAGGATCCGATCGAGGACAAGCCGATCTGCTCCGAGACCGTGCGCGAGACGTGGGGCACCCTGCAGTCGCGCGGCGGTCGATCCGAGACCACGTGCCGCGATCCCTTCCCCTACCTCGAGTCGAACGAGCCGCGGGCGTGGCTGTGGCAGCCGTACCTCGCGAACGTCGGCGGCGCGTACCTCGGCGTCGGCAGCGACCAGAACTACACCTTCATCGCCGTGGCCCGATCACAGTGGGCGTGGGTGATGGACTACGATCCGCGCGTCGTCGATCACCACAAGCGACTGCGTGCGTTCGTGCTCGAGGCCGCGACGCCCGAGGAGTTCATCGCGCTGTGGTCGCCCAAGAACAGCAAGCGGGCGCTCGAGGCGATCGAGCGCCACCACACCGACGCCGCCGAGCTGCCCAAGCTGCGCCGCGGCTACTGGGCGACGCACGAGCGGTTGCATGCGTACTACCGCGAGCAGCGGGACCCCGCGCGCGGCCGTCCGTCCGGTTATGGCTGGCTCGCCGACGCCGAGCACTACGCCTACGTGCGCACGCTGTTCCAGCAGGGCCGGCTGGCGCCGATCAAGGGGGACCTGCTCGGCAAGCAGTCGATCCGCACCGTGGCCGCGACCGCCACGGCGCTCGGCGTGCCGCTTCGCGTGTTCTACACCTCCAACGCCCCGAGCTCGTGGGGCGGGCAGATCACCGCGGCCTACCGCGAGAACCTCATGGCGCTCCCGTTCGATCGCCACTCGGTCGTGCTGCAGACGACGGGCAAGGGCGGCTTCCGCCAGAGCGGCCACTGGCACCACAACGTCGAGTGGGGCCGGCACCTGCAGACCCTGCTGCGACGACCCGGCTATGATGCGGTGATGAAGCTGATCTTCGAGCGCATCCCGACGGATCACGGCGACCTCACCGTCGTCGGGCTGCCCGCGGGGGATCTGCCGCGATGAGGTGGCGCCTCGGCGCAGCGCTCGCGCTCGGGCTCGTCGTCGCGGCGCCGGCGCACGCGGCCCCCGCGAAGCCGACGGCCCCCGCGAAGCCGACGGCCCCCGCGAAGCCGACGGCCCCCGCGAAGCCGACGGCGTCTGGCTTCCCCGCCCACGATCCGGTGCGCGAGGTGACGCTGTTCGGCAAGGTGCGTCCCGGCGACGCGCCCGCGGTCGCGACCGCGACCACGCGCGGCACATGGTCGGCGGACGGCGGTCGATTGCTGCCCGTGTTCGCCGCGCCGCCGGCCGAGCAGCTGTGGTTCCCCAAGGGCCCGCCCGCGCACCTCGGCGACGGCCTCGTGCGCGCGCGCGTCGAGCTCGGCGCGGGGGCGGACCTCTCGATCCTGCTGCGCCAGCGCTACCAGGGAGATCCGCCGAGCGTGCTGTCGGGCTACGGTCTGTCGCTGGAGGGCGACGTGGTCCGCTTCCACCGCTGGGATCGCGGCATGGTGCTCCCGATGGGTCCCGAGGCGAAGCTCCCGGTGAAGGCCGGCAAGTCCCCGCGCGGCAGTGTCGAGATCGTCGTCGTGATGGTCGGGCCGCAGCTGCTCGCGAACGTCTACGACGGCGACACCCTCGAGCACCTCGTGTCGGCGTCGGTGCACGACACGACGTACGCGTTCGGGTGCGTCGGCGTGCGGGTCGGGCCCGCGCACGATCCCAAGGCGGCGATCACCTTGCTGTCGGCCATGGACGCGGCCAAGCACGCCGCGACGACGCACCGCCGCACCAAGGGCCCGCTGTATGGGGTGACGCCGCCGTCGGATCGCACGCCGTTCGGCAACACCCGCTACGCGTGGATCCCCGCGGCGGCGACCAAGCGCCTACCCAAGGAGCTGCGCGGCGCCGTGATCCCGCGGACAGGTGTCGGCGCCGACGAGCGCGCGGTGATGTTCCTCGACACCGTCGGCTACGAGCGGCTGCGCCGCAGCGCCGTCGACGTGCTCGCCGTCGACAGCAACGTCCCGTGGTCGGCCTTCGACGCGCCCTTCCGCAGGCGCGCGACCGAGGCCCCGGCCCGGCGTGGCCGCGGCTTCGTCCTCGACGACAGCTACAAGGACCCGGCGCTGGTCGAGCAGCTGCTGCGCGCCTACCACGAGCGCTACCCCGCGATCACGCGGCTGGTCGAGGTCGGTCGCACGCACCAGGGGCGGACGATCTGGGGCCTGGTGATCTCCGACGCCGCCGCCGATGCCGACGAGCCGGCGGTGCTGTTCAACGGGGCGCACCACGGCAGTGAGCTGCTCAGCATCGAGTACGTGCTCGACGCGATCGACACGCTGTTGGGCGAGTACCACCGCGATCCGCAGGTCACCGCGTGGGTCGACGGCCTCGAGATCTGGTGCGTGCCGCTCGTCAACGTCGACGGCAATCACATGTTCGTCCACGAGTCGCGGTTTGCGATCCGCAAGAACGCCTTCGACGGCGATCTCGACGGCGTCGCTGATCCCTTCGAGGGCGTCGATCTGAACCGCAACTATCCGTTCGGCTGGGGCGAGGAGGGCAGCTCGGAGCAGCCGATGCACAAGTGGTACCGCGGCCCCGCCCCGGGCTCCGAGCCCGAGACCCGCGCGATGATGGCCTTGGCCGACGCCGAGCGCTTCGCCGCGGTGCTGTCGTTCCACACCTACGGCACCGACGTGTACAGCTCGTACGTCGTGCCGACCAAGCGCGACACCAAGCCCGACGTCGCCAAGTCGATCGGCCAGCACATCGCCGCCGCCGCGCCCGAGCAGCCCAACGCCCGCAGCTACGCGGTCCGCAAGGGCCCGTATCCGGTCGCGGGCAGCGACCAGGACTGGTACCTGCACGAGCACGGCACGACAGCGTTCGTCGTCGAGGGCTCGCACCACAATCCGGAGCCCGAGGTCCGCAACGCCGCGGTGGCCGCGACGCGCCCACTGTGGCGCGCGCTGCTCGAGCGGGTGCACCGCGGCCCGTGGATCGGCGGCCACGTCCGCGACGCCGCCGGCAAGCCCGTCGAGGCGAGCGTGATGGTCGCGGAGATCCAGACCTTCGAGGGCGAGCGCTGGACCACGCGGCCCCGCGACGGCAGGTTCGATCGCGCGGTCGCCAAGCCGGGCAAGTACACGCTGGTGGTCCAGGCGAAGGGCCGGCCGGCGTTCGAGCGCGCGGTGACGGTCGGGACGCGGCGCGTGGACGTGGACATCGTGCTGCCCGCAGGGTGAGGGGGCGGGCGTCTCAGCGCGGTAGGCCGGGCGGCAGCGGTACCGTGGCCCGCGCGGGCTGTCGTCGGGCGCGGCGCAGGTACACCGTGCCGAGCGGCAAGAGCACGATCGCGGCGATGAACGCCGTGATCATCGACGAGCGTTGCGGGATGCCGCCGCGATCGATCGCCACGATCCCCGCCGACGCGAGCGGGTAGCGATCTCGCAGCGGCGTGCCGAGCCGGTCGTCGTCGGCACCGTGGCGATCCGAGATCGTCCCCTCCACACGGGACGGATCGAGCTTCGATGCGAACGTGATGATCGCCGCATCGTCGGATGGCGCGGCTTCGACCTCCTCGAACGCCTTCATCACGCCGACGTCGTCGACGTACAGCGCGGCGACCGGCGCCGCGTCGTCGCTGGCGTCGACCTGGAACATCGGCACGAGCAGCGCGATCGGATCGTGGTCGCGGGTGATCACGACGGTGTCCTCCAGTCTTACGACGCACGACTCGACGACGACCCAGCGATCGTGCGGTGCGCCATCGATCGCCGCCGCGTCGCACGGCAGCACGAGCGGCTCGGGATTCTCGCGGAGGCGGATGGCCTCACGGACGCCGAAGCCACCCCCGAGGAGTCCGAACCCGAGCATCAGCGAGGGACCGACCAGATTCGCGTCCATGATGTCGCTGACGCTCGCACGGAAACGCCGTTGGATCAGCCACCGTTCGTGGTCGCGCCGCGCTAACATCGGCACCGCCATGGACCCGGCGACGTCCACACCCCTCGTCCTCTGGATCCCGCAGGGCCACGCCGAGCGCGGCGAATCGTTCTGGACCGCGGTGCCCGCGCTCGTCGTCGAGGCATCCGGCCATTCGGTCGGTCTCGTCGGCGAGCCCGCGCCGGGCGATCGCGTGTGGATCTCGATCCGCGTCGGGGGTCTCGGCGAGGACGGTCAGCCGCAACGCTTGGCCACGCGCGAAGGCGGAACCACGGCCGCGATCGTCCGCGTCCTGCCGCGCGGCGCGGGCATCGGCGATCTGCTCCGCAAGGATCGGAAGGTGGACCCGGCGAACATCGTCGCGCTGGTGATCGCGCTCGCGTTGCTGGCGTACTATCTCGCGACGTAGGTAGAACGATGGAGCTTTCGGTCCAATCCGAGGTATCCGCGCCCGACGCGATCGAGGAGGCGATGGCGCGAGCACTCGTCGAGCCGAGCGTCGCGACGGCGATCGCGGCGTTCGATCTCCGACGCTACCGGACGGCCCTGACCGCGTTGCTCGCCACCGCTGCGGACGAACCGACGCGCACCGCTCTGCGGCGGCTACAGAACACGCTGCGGCCGTTCGCGCGGTCTGTGAAGCGACGCTTGCCGCTGTGGCTCGTCACGTGGGGCGGTTGCGGCTTCCGCCTGATCGGTGAGCACGATCGACTCGCGGGGACACACGCGACGATCCGGTGGTTCACGCTGGCCTTCCTGCCGATCTGGCCGCTGCGGGGCTACATCGTGCGCGAGACGTCGGGGTACCAGTACCAGTTCCTCGCGGAGGTCCCGTTCGATCCGCGGCTGCGCCTCGCATCGATCGCGGTACCTGCTGCGGTCGCGTTGGTGTGGCTGGTGCTGCGGGCGAAGGGCGCGGTCTAGCGGCGTGCCGCGCCTCTCCACGCCGAGGTTGGCCGCGTGGCTGATCTTCGCCGCGTACCTCCTCGCCGCCCGCGGCATCCGCAACGCCTTCCCGTTCTCCGTGTTCGACATGTACCAGGCCCGCGGGACCACCACCGCGGCGCGCGTCGTCGTCCTCGACGCACAGGGCGTCGCGCACGAGCTGGACGTCTTCACCGCGCTGCACTGCGAGCCCCCGCCGCAGCTCGCCGACGCCCTCCGGACGTGCGGCGACGAGCACCGCCCGCTCGAGTACGTGGTGCGCGACCAACAGCAGCTGCTCGAGTCGCGCCTCGCAGGCCAGCCGCAGCCGACGCCGATCACGATCATCTCCCGGGCGTGGACGTTCGCAGAGGCCGGGACGACCACGGCCGACTGCGCGCTGGCGCAGTGCACCGCATCGCGAGGGAGGTCCTCGCCGTGACCGCGTGGGCCTCGGTGTGGGACGGCCACGATCGCCGCGCGCTGCGGATCGGCCTGTGCGTCATCGCGGGCGTCGAGTGGTGCGTCGAGGCGGCGCAGGTCGCCTGGCAGTCGCAGGATCCCGCGCACTACCTCCCCGGCCTCCGACTCGCGCCGGCCCTGGCCGCGATCCCCGGCGCCGCGTGGATCCTCTACGCGCTCACCGGCGTCGGCCTCGTGCTGCTCGCCCTCGATCGCCACCCCGTCGCCGCCGGCTCGTGGGCGCTCGGCTGCGCCGCGGTGCTGAGCGAGTGGCAGACGCAGGTGTTCGGCTCGCCGTCGCGCAACGCGTTCTTCCCGGGCGCCGCGATCCTCGGCTGGGTGCTCGGGTCGCTCTGGGCCGACTCGGCGCGCCCCCGCCCGAGCCGAGCCGTGCGCGAGCGGTTCGCCGAGGCCGGCGCGCTGGGCTGCATCGCGGCGGCCTACGTCGGCTCGTGTGCCAGCAAGCTCCTCGCCGCCGGCGCGGGCTGGGCCGATGGCCTGCAGATCCGCGCGCTCGTCGTGCAGCAGCAGCCGGTCGCGTCGTGGTCGTGGCTGCTCGCGTGGCGCGAGGCGATCGTCTCGTCCGCGGACCTCGCCTCGGCCAGCGCCGTCGCGACGCTCGTGGTCGAAGGCGGCGCCTTCGCGCTGCTGCTCGGCCCGCGCCTGCGCCTGACCTGGGCCGCGCTGCTCGTCGGCCTGCACGCCGCGATCCTCCTGCTGTGCACGATGCCGTACCTCGAGCCCGTCGCGCTGCTCGTGCTCTTCGCGATCCCGTGGCCACGGCTGCAGCGACGCGCACCGAGCCGCGCGATCGATCCGCCGCAGGACGCGATCCCGTGGGGCGTCGTGGCGTTGCTGGCGGCGATGGTCGCGATCGCGTGGATCCTGGCGCCGCTCGGCTGGCGCGGATAGGCGTCGCGGGTCGACCCTCGCGTGGTAAGAACGCCCGCAGATGATCGACGTCGGCCAGCCCGCCCCTACGTTCGAGCGCGTCGCCCACGACGGCACCAAGGTCGTCGTCGGCCCCGGCGCCGAGCGCATCACCGTGCTGTACTTCTATCCCAAGGACGAGACGGCGGGCTGCGTCGCGCAGGCGTGTGCCTTCCGCGACGTGTACGAGGAGTTCACCGCCGCGGGCGCCCAGGTCGTCGGCGTCAGCGACGATTCCAACACCACGCACCGCGAGTTCGCCGAGCACCGCCGCCTGCCGTTTCCGTTGATCAGCGACACCGGCGGCCAGCTGCGCACGGCCTACGGCGTGCCCAACTGGATGGTCGTGCTGCGCAACCGCGTCACGTTCGTGATCGATCGCGCGGGCATCGTGCGCATGGTCTTCGAGTCGCAGCTGCGCACGGGCGCCCACGTCGACCGCGGCCTGAAGATGGTCCGCGAGCTGGCCGCCGGCTGAGCCGCCCGCGGGGCCTCAGCGCGACGCGACCGACTCGAGCGCGAGGCGCATGCTCTGCTCGAGCTGTGCGTCGGTGCCGAAGACCTCGGCGACCGCGTCGTGGTCGAGCAGGACCTCGATGAGCGCCTTCACCGGCGAGAGCTCGTCGTCGGAGGCCAGCGCGCGGTCGAGCTGCTTCTCGAGCGAGTCGCGGCGTCGGCCCGGGTCGAGGGCGACCAGGCCATCGGCGACCAGTCGGTCGATGATGAGCCGGGGCACGTCGATCGCGGCGAGGTTCGCCCGCGGCGCGGTGTCGACGGTGACGGCGCGGGTGCCCGAGCGGGGCGTGCGGACCGTCGTGGTGCGCGTGGGCAGGAAGCCGTCGGCCTCGGCCTTGTCGGCGAGCCACGCGATGGCCTGCTCCGTGGTCTGGATGCCGTCGGCGAACTGCACCAGGCCCTCGCCGGCGCCGCGGATCAAGAACCGGAGCACCGACACGACCAACGGGTTGACCGCGGGATCGTCCGGCCGCTCGATCGTGATCGCCGAGCGGACCGTGGCCAGGCGCGACAGCACCTCGGCGACCTCGGGCGAGTCATCCGCGGCGCGACCTCCGTCGACCTCGAACACCATCTGCGCGGCGTCGTCGGCCGACGGGATCTGGCCGCCGAGATCGAAATCCGCGAAGGGCTCGTCGACGCCGTCGTGCGCCACCAGCCAGTTGTCGAGGAGCGTCCGGCACTCGGCCTCGACGGCGCCGAGCTCGGTCGGCGGTTTCGGGCTGAGGATGACGAAATCCAAGCTCACGGGCTGGCGCATGTTTGCCGCACGGGCGCGCGCGAGGCAAGTCCCCGCCGCAGGTGGCTGGCAGGTCGCCCCGGCCCCTCGCGCCAGGGTTGCGCCCGGCGCCGCTCGGATGGTTCGGCGGGGGCCTGCGCGGGCCGCCCTCGGGCACCCGACCCGGACGGGCTCACCCGCGGGCCGACGCCCGTGCGCGGCCGGCCGCGTGCGCGTCCGGCCTCAGTTGATGTTGAGCGTGAAGTTGCCGGTGTCCCCGCTGTACCCGCTGACGACGAAGACCACCGTCTGGTCGGCGGCCAGGTTCACGTTGACCGCGGACTGCAGGCCGATCGAGTCGTCGTTGCAGGCGAGCTCGTCGCCGCCGCACGCCGCGTCCTGGACGTAGAGCACCGTGTCGTAGTCGGATCCGCCCAGATCGATCGTGTAGGCCCCCGCGGCAGGCGCGGTCCACTCGAAGACGTAGTCGGGCGCGGGGACGTCGACCTGGCCGCAGCCGACCATCGACAGTTTGTCGACCGCGCCGATGGTGGTGCCGTCGATGCTCTCGGGCAGGTTGCTGTCGAGATCCTCGTCGGGGCAGTCGACGAAGTCGATCTCGAGGTCGTAGCTGCCCGACTGGGTGCCGCCGTCGACCGCGACCATGACGGTCTGACCGTCGACCAGGCTGACCGCGACCTGCGACTGCGGCGTGAACGAGTAGTCGTCGTTGCACGCCAGCTCGACGCCGCCGCAGTCGCCGTCGCGGACGAACACCACGGTGTCGAAGTCCGCCGTGAGGGTGCTGAAGGTGTACAGGCCGTCCTGCGACGCGGTGAACAGGTACGTGTCGTCCGGCTGGGTGAAGCCGCCGCAGGTGCCGGCGACGGTGTTGTCGCCGTCGCTGGTGTCGCCGCTGGCACCGTTGGGCAGGGCGTCGCCGAGATCGGAGTCGGGGCACAGCCCGCCGCCGAGCTGTCCGACGTGGAGCTCGAAGGGCCCGGTGCCGCCGAAGTTGCCGTCGACGACCACCGTGACCGCCTGGCCGGCGGTGAGCTGCAGCGACAGCGCCGAGGTCGCGTCGCCCGGGTAGTTGTCGCTGCACGCGAGCTCGCTGCCGTTGCACGCCGCGCCCTCGAGCACGTAGAGCAGCGTGTCGTAGCCGCTGCCGAAGGTGTCGAAGGTGTACTCCCCATCCGCGGGCGCGGTGAACGAGTACGCGAGGTCGGGCGACTCATCGGACGGGCCGCCCGACGAGCAGCTGGCGTGGAGCTTGTCGATCGCCAGGGCGGTGTTGCCACTGGCGTCCTGCGGCACGAGCGAGGGCAGCGCATCGTCGGGGCAGGACACCTGCTCGACGTTCAGCGCATAGGCGCCGCTGCCGTTGCCGTCGACGGCGACGAGGACGCTCTCGCCGTCGGCGAGGCCCTGGACCACGCGCGACTGCGGCACGCCGTCGGCGAAGTCGTCGTTGCAGTCGAGCTCGGCGCCGTCGCAGCCGCCGGCCCGCAGGTAGACGACGGTGTCGAGCTCGGAGTCGAAGGTGTCGAACGAATACAGGCCGTCCTGCGGCGCCGTGAAGAGGTAGAGGTCGTCGGGAGAGAACGCCCCGCCGCACGAGCCCGACGCGGTGTTGTCGGCGCCGCTGGTGTCACCCGCCACGGTCTGGGGCACGACGTTGCCGAGATCGGTGTCGGGGCACGTGCCGCCCAGCGTGTCGATGTGGAGCTCGAACGTCCCCGAGGCGAACGAGCTGTCGACCACGACGACCACGCTCTGACCGGCGTCGAGCTCGGCCAGGACACCGTCGTAGCCGCACGCGATCTCGGCGCCATCGCACGCGCCGGCGTCGCGGACGGTCAGGATCGAGGCGAACGACGAGCCGAAGGTGTCGAAGGTGTACGTGCCGGCCTGCGGCGCGGTGAAGACGTAGCCGGCGTCGGGACCCGCCCCGCCACCGCAGGTCGAGTGATGGCTGCGATACGCGTCCTCGGTGTCGCCGGCGATGCTCGTCGGGACGGTGTCGCCGAGGTCGGCCAGCGGGCACACGAAGGATCCTTCGCGGGCGCGCAGCACGAACGGCGCCCCACCGGCGCTGATGCTGTCGACCACGATCGTGACGGTCTGCCCGGCGGCGAGATCGACGGAGAGGGCTGACTGCGCGCCGTCGCCGTCGTCGTTGCACGCCAGCTCTGGACCGCCGCACTCGCCGTCGAGCACATACAGCACCGTGTTGAGCGAGGAGCCGTGGGTGTCGAAGGTATAGACGCCGTCCTGCGGGGCGGTGAACGTGTACTCGAGGTCGGGGCCCCCGTCGCCGCCACAGGATCCCTGGAAGTCGTCGGCCTCGCCGAAGGTGTTCTCGAGCGCGTTCGCGGGCAGCACCGCGCCGAGATCGCCCGCGGGACATGCGGTCGCGCCACCGCCGTCACTGCTCGACGACTCCGCGTCGGCGGAGGACGAGCTCGCGTCGCCGCTCGATGTCGGCGAGGACGACGACTCCGTCGTGGGATCGGCCGTGGTCGAGGTGTCGGCGACGGTATCGCTCGACGCACTGCTCGACGACGACGACGAGACCCCGGTCGGATCGACCGAGGTCCCGTCCGACGAGGTGTCTGCGCCGGTGCTGGTCTCCTGGGGGCTCGCGCTGGTGTCGTCCCCGCACGCGGCCGTGGCGAGGCACAGCCCACCGAGCACGCGCACACCGACAGAGACGCGAAGGAGGTGGTCGAGTCGCCCCGATGGTCGAGCCATTGGGGCGAGAGTGTACGGCCGAAGCCGCTCAGCCGGTGCAGCAGAAGGTGAACTCACCCTGCGCAACGACGGCGCCCATCGGCTCGGGCACCGAGGTGACCGGGCACGGGGACTCGGCGCCGATCGTTCCGGCGACCGAGAGCCCGACCACGTTGGAGCACGTGTTCGTGCCGACAGTGCCGATCGGGTCGCCCTCGCAGTCGTTGCCGGCGAAGACCATGAGCTCCGCGTCGGCGCAGTTGGTGCCGGCGGTGCCGCAGGTGCAGTTGCTGCACTCGCGGGTGTCCTCGGCGCCGCTCCAGTACAGGCTCTTGTTGGCGTACTCGCCCGCGGGGCACTCGTGGTCGCCCTGCTTGTACATGCACCACGTGTCTTCGAAGCCGGCGGGCTGCGCGGGCAGGCAGACGCCGCCGTCGCCACAGGCGAGCGCGTTCTCGGGGACGCGGCAGGTACGGATCGTCGCGTCCCACGGCACCGGCGGGATCTCTTCGATCTCGGTCTCGTCGCAGCTGCCGACGCCATAGCCGTAGGAGCTGAGGCGCAGCGAGCCGGGCGCCGACACGTTGCTGCAGTTCGCGCTGACGGCGACGCTGCTGAGCCAGTTCGAGCAGTTCGGCAGCGAGTACGACGTCATGCTGAGGTTGCAGTTCGGCGCCATCTGCAGCTCGCACGTGCAGTCGCAGATCGCCGGACCGGGATCCTCGAAGCCGTCGAGCAACGTCGGGCCCGCGTTCGGGTACTCCGGCGTGCAGCTCGGGAGCTCCGCGTCCGGGGGCAGTCGGGCGATGACGGTCGGACCGAACCAACCATCCTCGACCGGCGCGCCACAGGTGCCGCCGCCACACGCCGGATCACCGGACTCGCTGGAATCGACCGCGGTGGTGAGCGAGGTCTCCGTGGGCGACGTCGACGTCCCCTGGGTCCCGCTCGTGTCTGCGGTCGTGGTGGTCGGATCGGTTGCGGTGCCGCTCGACGTCGCGGGCTCGGTCGTCGCGTCGGTCGCCGTCGGGTCGACGGCGGGCGACTTGGACTCGCAGCCCGGCAAGAAGGCGAGGGCACCGGTGAAGAACGGAAGGGTTTGGATCAAGAAGCCATCGCGCATGGGTCACCGCGGTCGTTGCCGACCGTCCACGTCCGGCACGATAGCCGAGTTGCGCTCCGTTCGACAGTGCCCGACGCATCCGCGGGGGTCGAGGTCGACGGCGGGGCCGCGGCGCCCGACTCGCACCGACGCCGTGCGTTGCGTCGCGTCTCGTCGCGCGACGTCTCCGCCGACGCGCGATTTGGGAGGTCGTGGCTGGGCATCGCACACCGGCCCCCGCGACTCGCTGTCGCGGTCCTACCAAGCAATGGGGAAGGGCGGCCCGCGTTCATCCATCCGCGACTAGAGGCCGGCGGCGCTCGCCGCCGCGCCCGCCGTCGCGCGGGCGACCTGCACCGCGAACGCCTCGTCGAGGTCGACGATCTCGTCGGGCCCCGCCATGCAGTGATAGTTGGGGTTCCGGAATTCGCCGCTGTCGGTCAGGAAGAGCGCGGCGTAGCCCTGATCCCAGAACGAGGCGTGGTCCGACCGCCGGAGGTCGGCGAAGAGGTCCGAGGTCTCCGTGCCGGCGGGCAGCGCCAGCAACCCCGCCCGGAGGCCGAGGCGGTCGGCCTGGGCGATGAAGTCCTCGGCGGCGGCGGCGGCCGACGCGTTGGCCATCATCGCGATGAAGTCGCCCCGGAACTCGTTGGCCTCGATCTCGGCGTAGGCGTCGGGGAACGCGAGGTCGAGGCCGGCCGGGATCTCCTGCGACCCGGGCTCGCTCGAGGAGAAGCCGATCATGTCGAAGTTGAAATCGATCACGATGTCGGTCCCGTCCTGCGCCGCCTGGGCCGCGAAGGCCGCGGAACCGACCAGGCCGAGCTCCTCTTCGTCCCAGCAGGCGACCATCACGGTGCGGGCCAGCGGCGCCCCCGCGAGGACCCGCGCGATCTCGAGGGCGGCGGCGACCCCGGTCGCGTTGTCGTCGGCGCCGTGGCAATCGGGGATGTGGTCGTAGTGGGCCCCGAGCAGGACGATCTCCTCGGGCGCGGTCATGCCCACCCGGCGGCCGATCACGTTCACGCCGCTGCCGTACTCGTGCAGCTCGACCTCGTAGCCGTACTCGGTGAGGCGGTCGAAGCAGAGATCCTGGACGGCCTGCCAGTGGGCGCTGCCGGGGGTGCGGATGTCGGCGATGAACTCGAGGTCCGCGGCGTAGCGCTCGGTCTCGACGCAGTCGGCGACCGCGTCGGGGCTGTCGTCGCACGGATCGCCGTCGACGCCGGTCGAGCTGTCCGCGGCCGACGTGCTGGTGTCTTCGGGGCCCGTCGTCGCGGTCGACGTGGTGGGCGCAGTGTCGGTGCCTGCCGGCGGACCGCTGGACCCGGAGGTGCCGGGCGTGGCGTCAGGATCTCCGCACGCGATCACGACGAGGACGGCTATCGATGCGAGGCGGGGCGCGGTCGGGGACGGGCGGCGCATCGGGCGAGGATACACCGAGCGTCGCGGGCAGGTTTCAGTGCGTGCGGGCCTGGGCGTCGACGAACAGCTCGACCCGGTCGTCGTCCGGGAGCCGCCGCAGCGACAGCAGCTCGCGGGTGTCGCACGCGGCGGCGACGATCGGCGAGCTGGTGGTGAGGATCCACTGCACCTGCGGCAGCGCGACGCGCAGGGCGTGGACGATGCCCTCCTGCACCGCGGCGTCCTGGTAGAGATCGATGTCGTCGACGGCGATGACGCCCTCGGCGGCGCGAGGGTCGGTGCCGGGGTAGGCGGCCCACAGCGTGCGGACCGACAGCGCCGCGATCGCCACCAGGTGGCGGCTGCGGGTCGGCAGCCCGTCGAACGGCATGCGGCGGTGACCGGGGCTGGCGAAGGCGGGCTCCATCGAGATCGGATCGAGGCCGAGGTACGAGAACCCCGACAGTCGGACCAGCGCGTCGACGACCTCGTGCATCGCGGCGCCGAACAGCCGCATGTCGATCGGTCCGCGCTCGCCCGCCTCGCGGCCCTGCGTCCCGGCCATCAGGGCCGCCGAGATCGCGGCGTAGGCGAGGGCCATCTTCGTGTCGCGGGTGAGGTCCGATCGCTGCGGGTCGTCGAGGTTGACCGTCGCGCGCACGTCGTAGTGCGCGACGGTGCGCGAGGGGGCGTGCACGGCCACCGGCACCCGCGAGAAGCACCGGATGGTCGGCAACGCCATGAACACGAAGCCGCCGTCCTTGGCCCGCCGATCGAACAGCGCCTGCTCGCGCCGGCGCAGCGCGAGCACGTCGTCGTCGCCGACGCGCGCCGGGGCCTGCGAGGGGGTGCTGATGACGAGCGGGTGCGGGCGCTCGGCGTCGTCGCGACCGAGGTGCCACTCGCACGTGGCGGTCGCCGACGCGCCGAGCGTGCCGCCGAAGAGCACCGCGGCGTTGCCGGGGCGCGTCGCGGCGAGGACCGACAGCAGCACGGTCTTGCCCGCGCCACCAGCGGCGTGCACGACCGTGATCGGCCGCGGCCGGCCGTCGTCGTCGGCGAACGGCAGCTCGATCGTCCCGAACGGCGGGACCGCTTCGAGCTGCGCGCGCAGGAGGTACATCGGGCCGGAGCATAGCAGGGCGTCGGACGACGCCCACCCTGGCCGCGTGCCGGTCCGGCCCGCGCGAAGGGGAATGCGATCTCGCAACAAAAGGTACGGGGCGCTATTCTCGCCCGGCCCGGAGCCGCACGCATGACGCAAGGTCCACCGAACCAGCCGAACACCACCCCCGGAGCGATGCCGCCTGCCCCCGTGCCCGCGCGCGCGCAGGCACCCGCGGGTTCGGTCGCGCAGCCCGGGAGCGAGGAGCTGATCTACTTCGGGCCGGCCAAGCACGGCGCGTACGGCTGGGACTACGCCAAGTGGGTGCTCGCGTCGATCGCCGCGGGCGTGCTCGCGACGTTGCTCGGAAGCATCGCCCTGTTCCAGAGCTGGCCGCTGTGGGTGCTGTCGTTCGTCGGGCTCCCCGGGATCCTGTGGACGTTCCTCAAGCACTCGACCACGCGCTACAAGATCACGCTGCGCCGGATCGAGTTCGAGAAGGGCATCCTCAGCAAGTCGGTCGACAGCCTCGAGCTGTGGCGCGTGCTCGACGTGAAGTTCAGCCAGAACCTCTGGGATCGCATGCTCGGCGTCGCCCGCGTGACGGTGATGAGCACCGACCAGTCCACGCCCGAGCTCGCGCTGTACGGCCTGCCCAACGCCCGCGAGCTGTTCGAGCGCCTCCGCGACGCGGTGCAGATCGCCCGCCACAGCAACCGCCCGATGGAGCTCGTCGGCGACGGCCACTCGCTCGAGCACGTGGGTCACATCGGGCACTGAAGTCCACGTTCGGGCCGCCCGGTGAGGCCGCCCCGGGCGCCGTGCCTTCAGCCGGCGCGGCGCCATGACGATGGCGCGGCCATGCGCCTCCCGCTCCTCGCCCTCGTGCTCGCCGCCGCCTGCGGGCGCACGGACATCGTGGTCGCCCCCGCCGGTGCCGTCGTCGAGCGCGAGCTCGAGCTCGACGATGGCGACCTCGTCTGGGTCGAGGTGCACGCCGGCGACGACGACCAGCGACGCGCCTCGTTCCTCGCCGTCCACGACGGCGTGAGCCTCGACGGCCTCGTCGACGCGATCGCTGTCGGAGAGCCGGCGCGGCTCGTGCTCGACACCACGGACGAGCCGGTGCTCGTCGTCGAGATCGACGACGCCCCGGTCGCGTTCATCTGGCGGTGAGCTCGACGTCCGCCCACGGCGGTCGATCACGATCGGGCGCTTCGCTGCGCAGCGCGGTCGTCGTCGCCGACAGCAGCCGCAACCACGCCGTGAGGACCGCCACCGCCAGGCCGAGGGCGCCGAGCGCCAGCGCGGCGAGCATCCAGAGCTCGCGCACGGCCCCCGATTGCGCGAGCCCGACCAGCACCACCGCGGCGCCGCCCCCGAGGATCGACGCGACGCCCAGCGTCGACGCCCGCGCCACGCTGGGCGCATCGTCCAGCCACAGGGCGGTCTTGCGCAGGGTCAGCGACAGCGACACCGCGCCGACGATCCCGACGACCGACCCGCCGCGACCGATCCACTGGACGCGCGACTGCAGGCGCTCGAGCTCGGCGAGGCTCGGCATGCCGGCGAACGTCATCGACTGCGCCCGCGTGGCGTAGCCGAGGAGCTCCGCGGTCATGCTCGCGCCGGCGAGCTCGAGCACGGCGCCGATGGCGAGGCACGCGAGCGCCGTGTTGACGTGCCCGCGCTCGATGGCGACGTCGGGCAGGCAGGAGTATCGCGTGAGCGCGGTGCCGATCACGACCGCGAGGCCGCACTGCGCGAGCGCGAGGAGCCACACCACCGCGCCTGCCGAGTGTGGCGCGTTGCGCAGGAGCACCAGCGCAATCGCCGAGAGGACCACCACGCCGACGCGTCCGAGCAGGCCGGCTCGCAGCAGCGAGAGCCCCGCCGCGGCCCGCAGGCGCACGGGATCGTCGACCCGGGCGCGCTCGGCCGTCGGCTCGACATCGGCGTAGGCGGGGGCCGCGAGCCAGAGCGCCAGCGCCCAGACGCTGGCCATGGTGAGCGGGATCCAACGCACGATCGACGCGGTCCATGCACCGAGCTCGGATCGATCGCCGAGGACGAACGCGAGCCAGCCCACCGCGAGCGCGGCGTAGATCGTCCGAGACCACATCGGGGCGCGCGAGCCGGCGACGATCGCGGCGAGCCCGAGGTGGAAGCCCACCGCGACGAAGCGCTGCGCCCACATCAGCCGCTCGAGCGCCGCGGTGTCGACGTCCTCGAGGCGCATCACGAGGAACAGCACGTGGGCGAGGGTCGCCGCGCCCAGGGCGATCTGACCGAGCCGGGCGATCGACCCGAGCCGCCCGACCCGCGCCCACGCGCCCGCGCTCGCGATCACCGCGAGCATCGACGCCACCGTCAGCGCCGCGGAGATCCAGCTCAGCGTCGCGATGCGATCCGCGACCTCCGCGAACTCAGCCCCGGCATCGATGCGCTCGAACGCCTGGCGCCGCCCGAACTCGAGTCCGGCCTCGGCGATCGCCGCGATCATCCACGTCACCGCTGCGGCCCGAAGGGCCCGCGCGATCGGCCGCGGCGAGGCATGCGTGGCGCTCGGCATCGCCTTGCAGCGTACCGCGACGGGGACCCGCGGCGTGATGGACGGGCCTGCGCGCCGCCGACCATCCGCCTTTCCGCTTCGGGGCCTGGTATGAGTGCGCCGTGGCCGAGACGCGCGAGCAGTTCGCCGAGGTCCCGCTCCCGCCGGGCGGATCCCTGCGGTTCGCCGTCGTCGCCGACACCCACTCGCTGCCGCATCCGCGGATGGCCCCGCTGCTGACGGCGCTGCGCCCCGACGCGATCCTCCATGCCGGGGACATCGGCGACCTCGCGGTGCTCGAGGGCCTGCGCGCCATCGGCCCGCTGTACGCCATCCGCGGCAACATCGACGCCCGGGCCCCGCACCTGCCGGAGCTGTTCACGATCGACGTGACGCGCGACGGCGATCGTGCGCTGCGCATCCTGCTCCTCCACATCGGCGTCAATGGTCCGCGCCTGCGCGCCGACGTGGTGCGCCTGGCCAAGGCGCGCGGCGCCGACCTGGTGGTCTGCGGCCACTCGCACCTGCCGTTCATCGGTCGCGATCGCGGGATCGGGGTGTTCAACCCCGGCTCGATCGGGCCGCGCCGCTTCGCGCTGCCCATCGTGTTCGGCACGATCGACGTCGGCGAGTCGGGCGTGCGCATGGCCCACGTCGATGCGGAGACTGGGCTGGCGTGGAGTCCGTAGCAGGGTGCGGAAGAACGCAGAGCGTTCTTCCGGACACCCTGCTCCGTGCCCGTGCCCGTGCCCGTGCCCGTTTACCCCTCAGGCCCCGGCGAGCTCGAGGACGATCGCGTCCGCCGCCGCGGCCTGATCCGCGGCCTGCAGGATCGGTCGGCCCACGACGATGTAGCTCGCGCCCTCGACGACGGCGCGCGCCGGCGTCATGACCCGCTGCTGGTCGCCCTCGTCGGCGCCGGCGGGGCGGATCCCCGGGACGACGCGCGCGAGTCGAGGCGCCACTGCGCGGACCCGGGCGAGCTCGCGACCGCTGCACACCACGCCGGCGCAGCCAGCCTCGCGCGCGCACACGGCCCGCATCTCGACGAGCTCCTCGACGGCGCGCGTGTGCCCGGCCTGGCGGCACGCGACCTCGTCCTGGCTGGTGAGCACGGTGACCGCGAGGATGCCGACGGTGTCGCCGGCCTCTTCGACGCACGCCTGCAGGTGCGCGGTGCCGCTGCCGGCGTGCACGGTCAGGAACTTCACGCCCAGCGAGCGCACGCTGCGGATCGCCCCCTTCATCGTGTTGGGGATGTCGTGCAGCTTGAGGTCGAGGAAGATCTCGACGTCGGGGGCGAGCTCGCGGACGCGGCCGACCACGCGCGGGCCCTCGGCGACGAAGAGCTCGAGACCGATCTTGAACATCCCGATGTGACCCGAGAGCCGCTTCGCGACGTCGACGGCGGCGTCGGCGTTGGGCACGTCGAGCGCGACGATCAGACGTTCACGCGGTTCGAGACGGTCGGTCAGGGGGGCGCCAGCCGTCGACATCGGGCGGAGTTGTAGCCCGCCTGCGGCCGAAGCGGCAAGATGTCGGGACATGGATCCTCACGCCCGCCTGTTCGCGCTGCTCGAGGACGCCGTCGCCCAGGGCGTCTTCCCCGGCTGCGTGGCGATCGTCAGCCGCGGCGACGCCGTGATCTACCACGAGGCCCACGGCACCCTGGGCCAGCACCCCGCGTTCGTGGTCGCCGGCGAGCCGGTCACGCGCGAGACGGTCTACGATCTCGCGTCGCTGACCAAGGTGCTCGCGACCACCACGCTGGTCGCGATCGCCGTGGGCGAGGGGCGGCTCGCGCTCGAGGCCGCGGTGCCGACGCCGTGGGCGCGCGCGTGCCCGGGGGCGACGCTGGGCGATCTGCTCGAGCACTGCGCGGGCCTCGTCGCGCACCGCGAGTACTTCGCCGAGGTCGAGCCCTACGATGCGGCCGGCGTGCTCGAGAAGGTGTGCGGAACACCACGGGCGGGCGCGCCGCGCGAGCAGGCGATCTACAGCGACCTGGGCTTCATGATCCTCGGCGCGTGGCTCGAGCGGGAGTTCGCCGCGCCGCTCGATCGCCTCTTCGCGGATCGCGTCGCGTACCCGCTCGGCTTCGACGACGGCGCGCTGCCGCGGCTGGGCTTTCGCCGCCTGCTGTCGGAGGCGATGTTGCCCCGCGAGCTCGAGCGGCGCATCGCCCCGACCGAGGTCTATGATCCGGCGCTGCACGACGTCGTGCCGTCGTACCTGCGCGTGCGTCAGTCGGTCCCCGTGGCCCACGGCGCGGTGCACGACGACAACGCGTGGGTGATGGGCGGCGTGGCCGGGCACGCGGGCCTGTTCGGCGACGCGTGGGCCGTCCACGAGCTCGCGTCCGCGTGGCTGCACGCGACCTTGCCCGGCCTGACGCCCGAGCTGCGCGATCGCTTCTGGCGACCGAGCGCCGTGGCTGGATCGACGCGCCGCGTCGGCTTCGACGGCGCGTCGCCGGACGGCAGCGGCGCGATGGCGGACGTCGCGAGCCCGCTCGCCGTCGGTCACACCGGGTTCACGGGGACCAGCGTGTGGATCGATCCGGCCGCGCAGGGCGGCGCGCGGATCTTCGTGTTGCTGAGCAACCGCGTGCACCCGGTGCGCACCGACGATCGGATCAAGGCGCTGCGCCAGGCGTTCCACCGCGCCGCGATGGCGCTGTGACGTCAGCACCCGCCGCGGGCGTGCAGGGGCTTGGTCGGTTCGCCGCTGGCCTTGCCTGCTGTGTTCCACGCCCAGTGGCCGAGGATCGGCGTGTCGCACTCGGCTCCGGTGACCTGCACGACGATGTGGCCTCCATCGCCGCTGGGTACGACGCTCGAGTCGAGCCAGGTGTCGCGCCACGCGACGTAGGCCTCGGTGTCGCCGCAGCGGACCGGTGCCCACTCGTACCACGGGATCCGATCGCCGTCGTCGCGGGTCCAGAGCTGGATCGATCCGCGGGCGAGCGTGCACGCCGGCGCGAGCGCGAGCACGCGTTCGCGCAGCGCGAGCTGGGATTCCGCGAGCGTCTCCCACTGGCGGTCCTGCAGCTCGGCCTCGATCCGCTCGACTTCGCGACGATCGTAGGCGTTCGCGGACGTCACCGCGATGCGGACCACGCGGATGGGCCCCTTCTCGCTCGGCCACCACGCTTCGTCGTCCAGCAACGGCAGCACGCGCGCGCCGCCGCCCTCGTGCGCTGCCCATGCGTTGGCGGCCTCCGCGGTGGCGAAGAGCCCCAGGACGATCGCGATGCCGCGCTGGCTGTCGGCGGGCCCCAGCTCGTCCGTGTGCACGACGAGCGGGTATCCCGGGGCCCTGGGCGCGTCCGGCAGCGCCGCGATCAAGGCTTGGGCCGCCGCGGGTGTGTCGACGATGTCGGCGACGACAGCGTGGCGCGGTCGGTCGCACTCGCCGCAGGTGTCGTAGCCACGGAAGTACGTACCCGCGGGCAGCGGCGTGGCGTGGACATCGGCGCGCGCGGCTGGACGCGTGAGCTCCGGTGTCGGTCCCGACGGTGCCGAGGATCGGCAACCCGCGACGAGGAGCGCGATGGTGGCGAGACGACGTCGATGCTGCGTGCTCACGCGGCACCAGCGTAAGCGCTCGGTGGGCGTCACGCGAGCCAGGCCTCAGCGACCCACGAACGCCCCGTCGAGCGACGCATCCACCCAGGTCGACTCGTCCGCGAACGCGGCCTCGACGTGCTCGGCGAGCGCGGGGAAGTGGACCACGAAGTCGCCCTCGGTGCCGAGGTGCATCGCCACGCGGCCGCTGCGTTCGATCACCGAGTAGCGGAGCTCTCCGTCGATCGAGTAGATCGCGAGCTCGGCGTCACGGGTGCGCAGCGTGGTCACCGGCGGCGGCGTCGGGCGGGCCGGTGCGGTCCGGGACGTCGGGCAGGACGGCGGCGGTGCGTCCACGCCGAAGGCCGAGCCTGCGGCGGCGCCGAACAGCCAGATCGCGAGCACACCCGGGGTTGCGCTGCAGCACCGCACCTCTCGATGGTTCCACCGCCGAGGGCGTTCGACAAGCCCCAAGAACGCGCGGCGCCGAGGGCCGCATTTTTGCCCGAGGTCGCCGCAGACCGACCCCGGCCGTGGTGCGTGTACGGGCGCCGGAGTACCCTCCGCCCCCGAGACGACCATGCGCCGCACCCCCGCTGCCTCCCTGTTGGGCCTCCTGCTCCTCGGCTCCGTCCCCCTCGCCGGCTGCGCACACGGCCGCACCGCGTACCCCGCCGCCGAGACCGACCTCGCGCTGCGGCGCGTCGTGCTCTACCGCAACGGCATCGGCTACTTCGAACGTCACGGCGACGTCGACGGCGAGGCCCTGGCGATCAAGGTGCGCCGCGATCAGGTCGACGACCTGCTGAAGAGCCTGACCGTGATCGATCGCAGCACCGGCAAGGCGGTCAGCGTGTCGATGCCGCTCGACCCGGAGAGCTGGGCGAGCGCGGCGCTGTCGACCCTCGCGCCCGGGCGCGGCAGCCTCGCCGAGGTGCTCGATGGCCTGCGCGGCACCGATGTCGTGCTGCACACCGCCGGCGGCCGCATCCGCGGGCGCATCGTGATGGTCGAGCGGCTGGTCAACGAGCCCGACCCGAGCGCGCGCCGGCAGCCCTCGCCCGAGGCCGCCGCGCAGATCGATCACCGCGTCACCGTCCTCGCCGGCGACGACATGAAGACCGTGCGCCTGTCCAAGGTCCACGGCGTCACGCTGCGCGACGGCGACCTCGCGCTACAGCTGAACCGTCGCCTCGACGCCAGCGCGGGTCAGGGCATGTTCCAGCAGGTCGAGATCGTCATCCGCCTCGCCGGCAAGAAGGCCCACGACCTCGCGGTGAGCTACGTCGTCGCGGCGCCCATGTGGAAGCCGACCTACCGCGTCGTGCTGCCGGAGCAGGGCAAGGGTCAGGCGCTGCTGCAGGGCTGGGCGGTGGTCGACAACACCAGCGGCGAGGACTGGAACGACGTGTCGCTCGGCTTGACCTCGGGCGAGCCGATCGCGTTCCGCTACGACCTGCACACGCCGCGGACGATCGAGCGCAGCGACCTGACCGAGGCCGGGGTGTGGCGCCGCGCGGCGGTCGCGGTCGGCGAGACCAGCTACGACGATCCGTACGGCGGCGATGTGCCTGCGGCCGAACCCGCGGCCTCGGCACCCGCCCCGATCACGGCGGCCGACGACGCCGACTACGAGATGGACGAGAGCGGCGCGTCCGGTCGTGGCCGCAGCGCGTCGGGCCCCGCGCGCGACAAGTCGAAGAAAGAGGTCTCCGAGGAGCGCTTCGACGCGCAGCTCGGCGCCAAGCAGGAGGCCGCGAAGAACATCGACTACGACGCCCTGCGCCGCAGCACCCTCGCGAGCGCGCGCAGCAAGCAGGTCAGCGGCCTCACGAGCTTCGATCTGCGCGACCGCGTGACGGTGCCGAACGGTAGCTCGACGATGGTCGCGATCCTCAACGAGAGCGTGCAGGCCGAGCAGACCTTCTTGTACCGGCCCGGCGGCGCGGGCATGGGCTTCGAGGCCAACCCGTACCGCGTGGTCCGCTTCCGCAACAGCACCCCGTTCGTCCTCGAGCCCGGCCCGATCAGCATCTACTCGGGCGACAGCTTCGTCGGCGAGGGCCTCGCCGAGTCGGTCGGCGCCGGCGTGTCGGCGACGCTGCCGTTCGCGGTCGAGCCCAGCATCATGGTCACGTCGAGCTCCTCGTACTCCGGCGATCAGATGCAACTGTTGAAGATCGTCCGCGGCGTGCTCGAGGTCGAGAGCTTCGCCCGCACGACCACGGTGTGGTCGGTCAAGGCGCCGCAGGCCCAGGGCACGTTCACGGTGCTCATCCGCCACAGCAAGGCCGGGTGGAACTACAGCCTGGTCGACAAGCCCAAGGGCACCGAGGAGCTCCCCGACGCGTACATGGTCCCGGTCGCGGTCACCAAGGCCGGCGAGGAGGCCGAGGTCACGCTCGTCGAGCAGACCCCGTCGACGACCACGCTGTCGATCTGGGACGGCCGCGCGCTCGGGCTGCTCGAGGGGCTGGTGGCGCAGGCGAGCCTCACCGCCGATCTGCGCAAGAAGCTCGAGCCGGTGGTGAAGCTGCGCCAGGAGATCGGCCGCATCGACACCGAGGTCGAGGGTCTCAAGAAGCAGCAGATCGAGCTCGATCAGCGCGCCAACGAGACCCGCGAGAACCTCGAGGCGATCAAGAAGGACCCCGCCGCCGGGGCGCTGCGGGCCAAGCTCAACGGGCGACTCGACGACTTCACGAAGGACGGCGACCGCATCGGCCGCAAGGTCGTCGAGCTGCAGAGCCAGCGGCTCGAGAAGAAGATCGCCCTCGAGGATCTGCTGCAGAACCTGGAATTCGTCGCGCCGCGCAAGTAGGGCCTGCTACGCTCGGGGCGCGCCCATGCTCGCCCCCCGCCTGCTGCCCTGTGTCCTGGTGCTGTGTGCCTGTCACCCGGGCGCGGCGCTGCCGAAGACGACGACGCCCGAGCCCGCGGCGCCGAGGCCCGCCGCGAAGGCCGAGCCCGATGCGCCGCCGAAGCAGCCGCTGACGCCCGAGGAGGCGTTCGCCAAGGCGATGGACGCCACCGTGCTCGTGACCACCGCGTGGGGTCACGGCACCGGCGTGTTCGTCGATCCCTCGGGGTTCGTGCTGACGAACTACCATGTGGTCGCGGCGGGCAAGAACGAGGACTTCGGCATCACGGTGACGATCACGGTGCCCAAGCGCCACCCCGACGGCAGCGTGACGCCGGGCGAGCGCTTCACCGCGGTGGCGCATGCGATCGACGAGAAGCGGGACCTGGCGCTGCTGAAGATCCAGGGCCCGGCGCGGGAGTTCCCGACGCTCGCGATCGCCAAGACCGATCCGCGGCCGGGCACGAAGGTGTTCGCGCTCGGCAACGCCGGCGTCGGCCTGGGCTGGGCGCTCAAGCGCTGCTCGGTCAACGCGATCGGCACGCTCGACGAGCAGGTCAACGCGATCTTCCAGCTCCAGCGCACCGAGGTCTCGCCCGAGGAGAAGGCCCGCACCGAGGAGGCGATCCGCAAGACCGCCGCCGACGCGGGCCGCCAGATCCAGACCGACTGCAACATCCTGCCGGGCGACAGCGGCGGACCCCTGGTCGACGAGACCACCGGCGAGGTCGTCGGCCTCAACGTCGCGGTCCGCACCGCGCTCAGCCAGTTCGTGTCGCTGGGCTCGCTCGCGTTCCACATCCACGCCAAGGAGCTGCGCGACTTCACCAAGGAGCTGCCCGGATCCCCGCGGACGTTCGTGCCCGACCCCTGGACGGCGGCGGGCAACTTCGGCGCCGTCTCCGATTTCGATCAGAACGGCGAGCTCGACACGCTCGGCTTCAGCGGCCCGTGCGGCGAGAACCTCACCTGCCAGGTCGCGTTCGGCGACGTCGACGAGAACTCGTTCCGCGGCAAGAAGGTGCTGCCGACCCCGGCCGAGCTGCAGACCTCGCGGGCGTTCGACGCCGAGCTCGCGATCTTCAAGCACGCCCGGATGCCACGGCGCCCGCAAGCCTTCGCGCTGCCGGTGTCCGACACGCTGGCGTTCGTCGACGCGGACGACGACGGGGCGTTCGATCGCGTGATCGTGGCCGACGGCGAGACCGGGGGCACCCGCGGCTACACGCTGAAGAACGGCGAGCCCACCCGCGACGCCACGCTCGACGGCATCGCGCTGGTCGACCTCGGCGGCCAGTTCGGCAAGCCGGCGCTGCGGCCCGCCGTGTCGCGCTTCGTCGCCGCGCTGACCACCGGCATGGTCGAGCTCGCGGATCCCGAGAAGATGCGGGCGATCCGAGCGCGGCTCGAGGACAACACCGCGGACGGGACGCCCGACACGCTGCACATCGAGACGCGGCTCGATCGCCGCGTGTTGATCGACCTCGACCAGAAGCAGCTCGCCGGCGTCGCGGCGCACCAGGCCAAGCTCGAGGAGAAGGCGCCCAAACGGGCCAAGGCCGCCGCCGACGCGCGCCTCATGCAGGTGCTGCGCGCCGGCAAGCTCCGCGGGGACGTGCTCGTGGTGCTCGGGGCGCCGACGCGGGTGTTCTACGACACCGACCACGACGAGCGCATGGATCTCGTGCTCGAGGGCGCGTCGATCGAGTCGGGCGTCGCGCTCGGGGCCGCGGTGATCGACGCCAGCGGCCGGCTCGCGCCCGCGAACGAGCACCTCGGCCGCCTGCTCCTGCGCCCCGCGCTGGTCCGCGACAAGGCCCGGGCCGCGACCCTGCAGAAGGTGTTCGACGCGGCGTTCGCCGCCTCGCCGCGCGCGACGGTCAAGGACGACGCGTCGTCGTTCCCCGCGGCGCTGCCCAAGCTCGCCGCTGGGATCAGCCCCGTCGGCGCGTTCGGCAACCACATCGTGTCGGTGTTCGACGGCGAGTCCGTGGTGATCCTCGCCGACCTCGACAAGAACGCGTTCCGCGGCCGCAACGCCAAGTCGACGCCGCTCGAGCTCGTCGCGGCCGGCAAGTTCGACGCCGAGCTCACGCTGCGCTTCGGCAACGGCGTCGTCTGGGCCTACTACGACACCAACGACGACGGCCGCTTCGACCACGTGGCGATCGCCGGCAGCGGGGACGCGAAGACCGTGGCCAAGGCCTACAAGCTCGGCAAGTCGTCGGTCGATCGCGAGTCGGCGCGCGAGGGTGGCCCGCTGCTCGATCCCAAGCAGTTCAAGGGGGCGGCGGAGCAGAAGCTGGTGACGGAGCTGGCGGGCGTGTTGTTCCGCTGACGCCTGCGATCACTCGCAGCTCGCGGGCGGCTTGCCGTCGCTGCCCAGCACCCGCGGGACGGGCAACGAGATGGACTTCGGCGCCAGGCGCAGCGGGGTGTCCGTTGCGAAGCACACCGTGCCGTCGGCGGCGCGGGCCCGGATCGCGATCGAGTAGCCGCCCCAGATCAACCGCTCCGTCGTGACCTCCTGCTGGAAGCACGGGATCGGCGTCCCATCGAGTGGCGTGCCGTCGCTGAGGGTCACAGGCGTCGGCAGCTTGCCGCCGTGGGCGTCGAGCACCTCGATGCTCAGCGTCTCGATCGTGGGTCCGGGCTCGTTGCCCGAGGGCTCGCAGCCCCCCCGCGTCGCACCCGATCCGTCCTCGTACTGCAGCGTGAAGTCGCTCTCGTCCTCGATCGGAGGCTCGAACGCACTCGCCGGGAAGTCGACGTCGATCGGCACGAACGCGCCTGCGCCAGGGGCCACGGTGAGGGGGAAGAGTACGGGCCTGGTGAGCACCACGTCCCCGCGATCGCGGCCCACGATCTCGAGGGTGTACGAGCCCTCGGGCAGCGTCTGCTCGAAGTAGGTCGGCTCGCGCTCGCGGCACGTCAGCCCGACCTCGGTCGCCTCGGCGTCGCACGGCGCCGGGTCGTCGCCCGGCGCGCGCACGCACACGCGCGCGCGCAGATCCGAAAGCCCCAAGCCGGTGCACGTCGCCAGCGGGTTGTCATCGAACAGGCTGAGCAGCACCTGGAACTGGACCTTGCTGACCGGCTTGCCCTCTCGGCCCGGCGTCACGTCGAGGCCGCACGAGGGATCGTTGGCGTCGAGCAGGCCGTCGCGATCGTTGTCGATGCCGTCGATGCACTCGTCCGGCGCCGTGAGGACGAAGTCGGTGAGGCGCTCGGTGTGGTCGTCGCGGGCCTCGAACTCGACGCAGTCGCAGGCGATGTCGCGGGGATCGCAGGCGACGTCGTCGAGGTTGCACGACGTCAGTGGATCGTCGGCGGTGAGGTTCGGGGCCCACGGCTGGAGATCCCGCTGCACGCCGCGGACCTCGACGGCGTAGCGACCCGCGTCGAGGGCCGGGCCGGCGACGGTGGCCTCGGGGTCGTCGAAGCCCCGCGCGAAGCAGGCGTGGTACGAGTCGTCCGCGACGTTCCCGTTCTCGTCGACGACGCGGATGCGCACCGTGTTGATGCCCAGCGAGGTGCACTGCAGCGCGGCGGTGGCGGGCTGCGAATCGCCCTCGCGATCGATGAGCGACCAGCGGGCGCGCAGCGACGGCGTCTCCTTGCAGGCAGCGAGGCCGACCGGCGCGAGGCCGATCAGCAGGAGAGCCCACGGGGAGAGGCGGCGGCGCACGTCGGCGGACCTTAGCACTTGTCCCCGCGGACGTCGGCGCCGTTGCCACGGCCCTGGGACGGCCGAGGCCGGGCGGGCTTTCGCCACAGGCTGCTAGCCGCAGGGCAGGGCGGCGAGGTCGACGGTCGTCGTCGTGGACGCCGCCGTGAGGTCGACCTCGATCGCGCAGGCGGTGCCGTCGACGTCCACCTCGAGGCGATACGTCCCGCGGTCGAGGCCAGCGAAGAGGTGCTCACCGTCGACGCCCGCGCACGATCCGCCCTTCGCCGCGACGCCCAGCCCGCGATCCGAGGCCAGCTTGGCCCGGTACAGCACGTCGACGGGCTCGCCGTCCTCGCCGATCTCGGCCTCCTCGGCGAGGGCCGCCTCGGGATCGGCGTAGTAGAGCCCCAGCGAGAGCTCGTCACACATCGCGGCGTTGGCGAGCTGCAGGGTCCACGCGCGCGACGGCAGCGTGAACTCCCAGAGCTCGAGCGTCACCGATCGCGCCGACACGTCGACGGTGCGCTTGCCGAGCGTCTCGGCGTCCATGCCCGGATGCTCGGCCTGGAGGATCACGTCGTACTCGTGGGGGTGGAGCTCCAAGAACGCCTCCGAGGCGCTGCGCGCCAGGTCGGTCGCCGTCTGGAAGCCCTCGTCGCACGCGAAGCGGAACGTGCCCGAGCGCGTGGGATCCTCGAGATCGTCGATCGACGCCGCGACGGTCTCGACGGCGGCGCCGCTGCACGTCAGCACGCGCAGCGCGTCCTCGCCATCGCTGGGCTCGCCCTCGATGAACTGCCACGAGAACTCGATGCCCGTGGGCGTGTCGGCCGGGAACACGCACGCCAGCGGGAGCCCGCACGCGGCGGCCGAGATCGCGGCCCGCAGGGCCAGAAGCGCCCGCGGAGCGCGGAGGAGCACGTCACGCACAGCCACAGGCCTCCAGGTCGAGCGGCTCGTCGGCCGCGTTGTCGAGGTCGACGACGAGCTGCCACACCTGCAGATCGGTCACGAGTCCGCGCTCGACGGTGCGCTGCCGCGGGCCCGGCACGGCGATGCAGTCGGGCGGTGGTGCGACGCACTCGGCCTGCGGCGTGACGACCACCGCGCGGACGAAGAACAGGTACGGGTCGCTCGACGCCGGCACGTCGGTGAGTGTGGTACGGGCCGAGTCGCACGCCGGCCGCTCGGCCGGGACGATGCGGCAGTCACCCTCGCAGTCGCCGTCGCAGTCGGCGTCGCAGATGTCGAGCTGGACCTCGAGATCGATGTCGACCGAGGCGGTGCCGCGGCGCCCCGCGAGCCCGCAGGCGTCGCCGCGACCGACGGAGAACTGGCCCGCCGGGAAGATCGGGTCGCCGTCGCGGTCGACGAACGCCCAGTTGAGCTCGACGACGCCGGTGTCGACCGTGCAGCCCCCCGCGGCCGCCAGCGGGCACGCGAGCGCGGCCGCGAGCCCGCGGGAGCGGCGGGCCGCGCCGCCGGACGGCGTCGACCGGATCGTCTGCCACGGCGCCATCGGGACGGGGCGGAGCATAACAAGGCCAGGGCGAAGGGGCACGCGAAGGCGGTGGTCGCGGTGCCACGCGGGTTTTGAGGCCGGACGGCACCGTGGTAACGTCCGCGAGCCGTGCCCGTGCCGCATCCGACAACTCTCTTGGCGTTCCCGGCGCTCCTCGCCGAGATCGACTACGTTCACCTGCTCTTCGGCGCCAAGGGTGTCGTCCTCGCGGTCGTCATCATCCTGTTCCTGTTCGTCGCGCTGACGGTCTTCGTCGCGTTCTACAAGCTGATCCACGTGTCGATGGCCCAGGCCCAGTCGATCACGTTCCTCGACAAGTTCTGGGACAGCAAGCGCCTCGACGACATCTACCGCGTCGCCGAGCAGCTCAAGTACAGCCCGATCGCGGCCATGTTCCGCGCCGGCTACATCGAGCTGTCGAAGGTGAAGAAGGCGGCGGCCGCGGCCCAGCAGATGGGCGGCGACCAGAGCATGCACGAGAAGATGGGCGACTCCGACAACGTCGAGCGCGCCCTGGCCCGCGCCCGCACGAGCGAGCAGACCAAGCTCGAGAACCTGCTGCCGTTCCTCGCGACCACCGGCTCCGCGGCGCCGTTCGTCGGGCTGTTCGGCACGGTGTGGGGCATCATGGAGGCGTTCGGCGCGATCTCGGCGTCGGGCAAGGCGGACCTCGCGTCCGTCGCCGGTCCCATCTCCGAGGCGCTCATCGCCACCGCGCTCTCGCTGGCGAGCGCCGTCCCGGCGGTCATCATGTACAACTACTTCCAGCGCCGCCTGAAGGTGCTGGGCGCCGAGATGCAGAACTTCGGCAACGATTTCACGAACATCGTGAAGCGGCACTTCTTCTAGTCCGCGGCCATGTCGCTCATCAACAACGACCCGGGACACGGCGACGACGCGCCGATGAGCGCGATCAACGTCACGCCCATGGTCGACGTGATGCTGTGCCTGCTCATCATCTTCATGGTCGCGACGCCGATGATGGCGCCGGCGGGCCACGACGTGGACATCCCCGCCGGCCACGGCAAGAAGATGACCGAGGAGGATTTCCTCTACGGCGTGATCTCCGTCGACAAGGCCGGGAACGTGTTCCTCGGCACACTGCCCCTGTCCAAGGACCCGGCCGGGATGCAGCAGGAGATCGCGGCCAACGCCAAGCTCCAGGAGGACGGCATGGTTTTCCTCCAGGGCGACCAGAACGTACCGTTCGACCGGATCGTTGATGTACTCGTGGCACTCAAACAGGCGAAGATCTCGTCGGTGGGCTTCGTCGCCAAGCCCGACGAGAAGTCGCTGCGAGGAACACCATGAACGACCAGAACCGAATTCGGGTCAGCACCGGCAATCCTGTCAGCGCCCTGTTCCTCGCCTTCGGGCGTGACTTCGTCGAGCTGTTCCGCAACCCGCTCGCGCTCGTCGGCGGCATCGGCGGCCTGGCGCTCACCTCGCTGGCCATGTTCCTCGGCACCGAGGCGATGGCCGACGGCGCGTCGAACACCTGCGATCCGCTGACGATGGCCCTGGGCAGCGCGCGCTCGGTCCACGACGAGGCCGCCGCGAAGCTCGCGACGGTCGACACCGATCTGAGCTCGCTGCAGGCGCGGCTCGACGGCATCGAGACCAACCTGACCAACGCGCCGACCGCCGAGCTGCAGACGCAGAAGACGGACCTCGCCGCGCAGATCAAGGCGCTGCAGGACCAGCGGCCGCCGCTCGAGGCGGCGCTCGCCAGCGCCGACGAGGGCGTCGCCGCGGCCCAGGCCGCGCTCGACCAGGCCGAGTGCGAGTCCGAGGAGGAGTTCGAGATCGACTTCACGCCCGGCACGCTCGCGCGCCTCGGCGAGAAGCTCGACGAGAAGGAGATCCCGCAGAAGATCATCGTGCAGGACACGCGCGCCGAGGACTTCTCCGAGACCGAGCCGACCAAGGACACGGTCACGACCGACGAGACGGTGAAGCCCGACGACAAGCCGCCGGAGGACAAGCCGAAGGACGTCGTGAAGGACAAGCCGAAGTTCCAGGACAACAAGGACAAGAAGCTCCCGACGGCCAAGGTCCCGACGAACTCGAACACGCCCTACAAGAAGGACCTCCCGACGGTGAACCAGAACCAGGGCGACCCCTTCGGCGATCCCGAGGGCTGGGACGACCTGACGCGCGACGGCGATCCCTGGGCGACCGAGGTCATGAAGAAGCTCAACAACATGCCGATCGGCGCATACGCGGCGAAGGCGGCCAAGGGCGACTACAAGTTCCAGCTCACGATCTGCAAGGACGGGACGATCAAGGAGAACGGCGTGCTGAGCAAGGGCGGCACCCTCCCGGAGGACGGCAAGAATGCCGTGCGCCTCGCCCTCGAGAGCCTGCAGATCCCCAAGCCGCCCAAGAAGGTCGCCGACTCGATGCCCGGCAACTGCGCGAAGCTGAAGTACACCTTCGTGTGGAGTGCCAAGGGCGTGAAGTGAGTCGGGCGGGTCCGCCCGCCCATGTGTGCGCAGCAGCGACGGCGACGGCCGGGGACGAATGCCCCGCTCGTCGCCGTGATCGTGTCTGGCACCACAGTCGCGGAAACCGGGCCTAAATAAAGCCCTGGGGCCCCGCGTCGCCCCTTTCGGAATCGAACGGGCACCGCTATGCTCACGCCCGATTCCTGCTCGAGGTCCAACAACCATGAAGCGAACCCTCCTGGGCACTGTAGCTCTCACCTCGTTGCTGGCGTACGGCGCCCACTGGGCCGGACAGGATGTCGCCATCGCGAACGCCGGCGCCGAAGAACCCGACACCGCGATCGGCGGCAAGGTCGAGCTCCTGCGGCTCGCGGTCCCCGCGGGCGACGAGACCGGCGACGTCGTGCGTCGTGACGCCGAGCTCTCGGCCGGCTTCGAGGTCGTCGATCGCAAGTCGATCCCCGCGGCCCTCATCAAGGAGTCCGGCTTCGACGCCCAGCAGTGGAAGCAGCTCGGCGCGCAGGCGGTGATCAAGAACGCCAGCGTCGGCGGTCAGATCAAGTTCCAGCTGTACGACTTGGCGAAGGGCAACAAGCCGGTGCTGTCGCTGGGCTTCCCCGGCAGCGACCAGCGCAAGGCCGCGCACAAGTTCATGAACGAGGTGATCAAGTACTACACGGGCACGCCGGGCGTGTTCGGGTCGCGCATCGCCTTCGTCCGCACGCGTCGCAGCCCCGAGGTCAGCAAGAACGTCTTCACGATGGAGATGGACGGCGGCAACGTGGCGGGCGTCACGAACAACCGCTCGCTCAACATCCTGCCGTCGATCGGCCCCGGCGGGCAGGTGCTGTTCACCAGCTACGCCAAGCGCAACCCCGATCTGTGGATGAGCAGCGGCGGCGAGCCCACGCGGGTCAGCAAGCAGCCGGGCCTCAACCTCGGCGGCGTGATGAACCCGCAGGGCGGCAGCATCGCGCTGACGCTGTCGAAGGACGGCAACAGCGAGATCTATCTGATCGACGCCGGCGGCGGCGTGAAGGCGCGGCTCACCAGCAACGCCGCGATCGACGGCTCGCCGTCGTGGAGCCCGGCCGGCAACCAGCTCGCGTTCGTGTCGAACCGCGCGGGCGGCCCGCAGATCTTCCGCATGACCTCGGCCGGCGGTGGCGCGAGCCGCATCAGCAAGAAGGGCGACTACAACCAGACGCCCGACTGGAGCCCCGGCGAGGGTGAGCTGGCGAGCTGGGTGGCCTACGCGGGCCGCGACGGCAGCAACTTCGACGTCTTCGCGGTCAACGTGAAGAGCGGGCAGCTGAAGCGCATGACCCAGGGCGGTGGCCGTGCCACCGATCCGACGTGGGCGCCCGATGGTCGGTTGATCGCGTTCTCGTCCTCGCGCGGCGGCATCGTCGTCGCCAACGAGGACGGCAACAACCAGATCACCGTCATGAAGGCGGGGACGACGCCCGACTGGGGCCCGCGCGCCCTGTAGGGCCGCGCGTCGAGCCGCACATTCGGCGGGGTGGCGTGCGTGACGGCGCCGCCCCGTCGTGTTAGTGCGATGGGGCGATGCGGGCAGTCGTCGACATCGGAACCAACACCGTACTGATGCTCGTCGGCGAGCGTGACGCCGAGGGCAGCGTGAAGGTCGCCGTCGATCTGTCGCGCATCTGCCGGCTCGGCCAGGGCGTGGCGGCGTCGCGCAAGCTGCTCCCCGAGGCGGTCGAGCGCACGCTCGCCGCCCTCCGCGAGTACCGCGAGATCGCGAATGCCCACGGCGCGCAGATCACCGCGGTGGCGACCGAGGGCCTGCGCATGGCCGCGGATGCCGACAGCTTCCTGCGGCCTGCGGCCGAGGCCCTGGGCACGCGGATCACCCTCATCAGCGGCGACGAGGAGGCCGACCTCTCGTACCGCTCGATCGCGCGCGAGCACGGCGAGGGGCCGCTGCGCGTGCTCGACATCGGCGGCGGATCGACGGAGCTCGTCGTCGGCGACGGCGAGCAGATCCTCGGCCGCAAGTCGCACGCGATCGGCTCGGTGCGCCTCACCGAGCGCTTCGTCAAGAGCGACCCGCCGACCGACGAGGAGCTCGAGGCGGTCGCCCAGGCCGCCCGCGACGCGTTCGCAACACAGCCGGTCGCACCGCACCCGGTCCTGCACGGCTTGGCGGGCACCGTCACGAGCGCGGGCGCGCTGCTGCTGGGCCTCACCGCCTATGATCGCGAGGCCGTCGACAACCGGGCGTTCCCGATCGATCTCGTCGTGCACCTGCGCGACACGCTGGCCAAGGAGACCCTGGCGCAGCGCGTCGCCCGGCCGATCCTCGGCACGGGTCGGGGCGACGTCATCGTCGCGGGCATGACGATCCTCGTCGAGGCGCTGCGTCACTGCGGCGCCCAGACGCTCGTGGTGCGCGACCGCGGCCTGCGCTTCGCCCTGCTGTGATCGCGGCGCGCATGGCACTGTCGCCGCGCTCCGCGTAGAACTGTCGTCGCGATGCGGGTCGAGCTCCACTGCCATTCGACGTTCTCGGACGGGTCGTTCCCCGCCGCCGAGGTCGCCGCGAGGGCGGCCCGCACCAAGGTCGAGCTGTTCTGCCTGACCGACCACGACACCGCGGCGGGCTACGACGCGTGCCACGAGGTGCTCGCGCCGCAGGGCTGCACGGTGCTCCGCGGACTCGAGCTCAGCTGCCGCGAGGGCGGCCGCAACGTGCACGTGCTGCTGTACGGGCTGGTCGAGGGGCCCGGCCTCGATCGCCTCCGCACGCGGCTCGATCAGATCCACGGCGAGCGCAGCGCCCGGCTCGTCGCGATCTGTGGCCGCCTCGCGCGGCTCGGCATCCACCTCGACGCCGACGCGCTGCTGAGCCGCACCCACGGCCGCACGCCGGGGCGGCCCGACGTCGCGCGGGCGCTCGTCGTCGCCGGCGTGTGCAAGACGCCGCAGGACGCCTTCACCCGGTTCCTGCGCGACGGCGGCCCGGCCGACGTGCCGCTCGAGCGGCTCTCGGTCGCCGACGGCCTGGCGCTCGGGCTCGCGGCGGGCGGCAAGGCCAGCCTCGCGCACCCGCATACCTACGGCGAGTTCGCCCACGTCCGCGGCCTGCTGAGGGACCACCGCGAGCTCGGCCTCGAGGGCCTCGAGGTCTACTACGGCACCTACGCGCGGGCCGAGAGCGAGCGGTGGCTGCGGCTGGCCCACGAGCTCGATCTCGTCGCGACGGGGGGCTCGGACTTCCACGGCGAGATGAACCCGGCGGTGACCCAGCCCGGGGTGATCCTGCCCAAGGCCGTGGCCGCGCGGCTGTGTGCGTGGCTCGGCGTCGCGACCTGAGACCGACCTCGAGGCCCCCTCGGACGCAACCCGACCGGGTGGGAACACGTCCCTGGGATCGTGCGTGGAGATCGAAACCGCCGCGCGGTGCGTTGGGCGGACGGACCGGCTGGCGCGCACGGCCGCGCACTCGCACGACAGGGGACCCCATGACGAAGCACGAAGGCTCGCGTTGGATGCTGCGTTCGGCCTGGGCGGGCACCGCCGCGGCCCTCTTCGGCGTGGGCCTCGGGACGCTCAACTACCAGGCGCTGCCCGGGGTCGCCCGGATGGACTGGTCGTGCATGGGCCTGGTGCTGCTCGGCTACGCCCTGCTCACGGGGGTGTGCAGCGGGCTCGGGATCGGGGCCGGCACCGCGGTCGCGGTCCGCACGGGCGGCGGTCCGCAGCGGGTGGGCGCGCTGCGCTTGGTCGGCTTCGGGGCGCTCGGTGGGATCGCGGGCTGCACGGTGCCCGCGTGCGTCGGGATCGCGGGCTTCGGCTCGCTGCACGCGCCCTACGCCGGCACAGCGAACCTCGTGTTCTGCACGCTGGTCGTGTGCACGACGTTCGTCGCGCTGTGGGCCCCGACGTTGTGGGGTCGCACGCACGGGAGGCTCGGTCGCGCGACACACGTCGGGATCGCAGCGATGGCCGCCGGGCTCGCGGTCGCGTCGATCGGGATCTTCGGCGCGACGCTCTGCTCGGCGATGGGGATCGTGCCGACCGCCGATCAGATCTTCGCGCTCGCCGCGAGCATGGGCCTGTTCGAGCTCGCCGCTTGGTCTGGGCTGGGCATCGGGGCGATCTGCGGCGCCACGGCCGGGTTCGCGTGCTGGCTGTACCTGTCGACCGCGATGGCGCTCGAGCGCCGCGTGGCCTGAGCGCGCAGGCTCAGCTGCCGATCGTGGTCTCGATGCAGGCGATGTAGCCGCGCTCGCTCTGCTCGATCTGCTCGCGCAGCGCGTCGAGCTGCGCGGCGACGTCGGGGCGGAGCTCGTCGATCATCGTGAGCTCCTCGATCATCGCGTCGCGCTCGGCTCGCAGGGTGAACATCCGCTTGCCGGTGGTGCCGACGAGCCGCGCGTCGAGGGCCGCGATGCCCTGGGTGAGTTCGGTGCGCTCGGCGTCCATCTGCGCCAGCGAGGTCGCGTAGGCGTCGGCGCTCGACTGGGCGAGCTCGACGCCGTCGAGCATGGCGGCGCACTGGGTCTGGGTCTGCTGGGCCTGCGCGTGGCCGGCGAGGGTCGTGAGTCCGAGCACCAGGGTGGCGGCGACCAGGGCGACGTTGCGGAGCATGGGGCTCGGTAGAGCAACCGCCGGGCCAGCCCGGATCCCGCACAGTTGCGGCGGGCGGCGCGGCGAGGGGGTGGCTCGTTGCTCGATCTGGCCACGGGGGTTGCCAGACTTGGGCAACTGCGCAGTGCTCGGGGAAAGGTCTGGGATCGGGCGGTTTCGTCCCGGGGTAACGCGTCGGTGGCTCGGTATCGTCTGGAACCAGCAGCTGGCACGACCGCCGCGCTCGTCATGATCCCGCCCCTGTCGATCCTCGATCTCGCGCCGATCTCCGCCGGCTCGACGCCGCGCGACGCCCTGCACCACAGCCTCGAGCTGGCGCAGCGCGCCGAGCAGCTCGGCTACCGCAGGCACTGGGTCGCCGAGCACCACGGCATGACCTCGATCGCGAGCGCGGCGACGTCGGTCGTGATCGGCTACCTCGCGGGCGGCACGTCGACGATCCGGGTGGGTGCGGGCGGCATCATGCTGCCCAACCACTCGCCGATGGTGATCGCCGAGCAGTTCGGCACGCTCGCGGCGCTGTACCCCGGCCGCATCGATCTGGGCCTCGGGCGCGCGCCGGGCAGCGATGGCCGCACCGCGCGGGCGCTGCGTCGCGATCCCATGCGCGCCGACGCGTTCCCCGAGGACGTGCAGGAGCTGCAGGCGTTCCTCGCCGCGCCGCGCCCCGGCCAGGCGTTGGTCGCGGTGCCCGGGGCCGGCAGCGAGGTGCCGCTGTGGATCCTGGGCTCGAGCCTGTTCGGTGCCCAGCTCGCCGCCTCGCTCGGACTGCCGTTCGCGTTCGCCTCGCACTTCGCCCCCGACGCGATGACCGACGCGATCGGGATCTACCGCGCCCGCTTCCGGCCGTCGACGCAGCTCGATCGGCCCTACGTGATGCTGGGGTTGAACGTGCTGGTCGCGGCGACCGATGCGACCGCGCGGCGATCGTTCACCACGGTGCAGCAGGCGTTCGCGGCCCTGTCGCGCGGGATGCCGGCCCCGTTCGCGCCGCCGGTGGACGACATCGAGACGATCTGGGATGGGCCCGCGCGGCAGCAGGCCTCGCACATGCTGCGGCACGCGATGGTCGGATCGGCGGCGACGGTGCGCGATGGGATCGAGCGGTTCGTCGGCGCGACCGGGGCGGACGAGCTGATGGTCGTGACGACGACGTACGCGCAGGCGGATCGGCTGGAGTCGTACACGCGGCTGGCCGAGCTCGCGGGGCTCGCGGGCTGAGGCCCGGCACCCGGGCGGGCCCCTGTGCCCACCGGCTCTACAGCGACGCCAGGAACCGCAGCAGCGCCGATCGATCCCCGTCGTCGAGCGCCTCGTAGGCGATCTCCGCGTCCTCGGCCTCGCCGCCGTGCCAGCGGATGGCCTCGTCGAGCGTGCGTGCGCGGCCGTCGTGCAGGTAGCTCTCGTGGGGCGTGCAGGTCTGCTGCTGGAACGGCCCCTCGACGCCACCGGTGACGCATGCGCTGAGCCCGATCCCCCACAGCGGGGTCGTGCGCCACTCTGCGCCGCTGGCCTCGCCTTCGCCGAGGGAGTCCTCGAGCCGGGGGCCCATGTCGTGCAGCAGCAGATCCGAGTAGGGGTGGATCACCTGGTTGCGCAGCTCCGCGAAGGGATGAAAGGGGCTGGTGGTCATCGACGGGCGGTGACAGGTATCGCAGCCCAGCTCGGCGAACACCGCCTCGCCGCGCAGCGCCTCGGCGTCGTCGAGATCCCGGCGCGGACGCATCCCGAGGAGCGCGACGTACTTCACCAGATCGGCGAGGTGCTCGTCGGCGAGCTCGGGACCCTCGCCGTTGCCGCAGTCGGCCTGCATCGGTCCGCAATCGGGCTCGGGCTTCACGGACGTCATCACGCCCATGTCCGTGTTGAGCGCGCCTGCGATCTGGTGCGTGAGGCTGCTGGCGCCGGCCTTCCAGCCGAAGCGCCCGAGGCGGAGCTCGCCGGTGACGGGATCGTCGACCCGCTGCACGCGGCCGGAGATCCCGTCGCCGTCGGCGTCGTCGGGGTCGTGCCACTCGAGCACGGTGCTCTCGGCGACGGCCTCGAGCAGGCCCATGCCCACGAGCGGCGGCGCGAGGCGAGCGGAGAATCGACCCGGCGTGCCCTTGGCGAATTCATAGACCGGCGAGCGCAGGCCGTCGCCGTCCTCCATCCACTGGGCGATCGACACCTGACCCTCGCCCGCGCCACCGGCGGTCGAGAACGGCTGCAGCACCGACCCGCGCATGGGATCGGGCCCACCGTCGGCCGCGGCCACGCGGAACACCCACTTGTCGAGCGGCTCGCCGATCGCCGCCACCGGTGCGCGACCGTTGCGGGTGTGGCAGCCATCGCACGAGTCGTTGACGAAGTTGGGGCCTGCGAGCCCGACGAGGTCGTCGAACAGGCCGTTCTCGGCGCTCTCGTCGTGGGAGCCGTCGATCATGTTGGTGTGGTGCACCCGCCGCCCGAGCACGAAGCGCTGGCCGTTGACGCTCGAGAGGTTGGTGGCCATCTGCATGTACTGGTTGTCGGGCTCGCCCGAGTGCATGTACGCCAGCGTGGTGCCACCGCCCGACCAGCCCGCCTCCGCGATTGGATGCGAGTTCTCGCGCTCCGACGATTGATCGGCGAAGTCGCCGACGGTGGACCACGGCACCATCCCGCCCGTGCCCACCGCATACAGATACGTCGTGCCGTAGTAGTTGTTGCGGCCCACCGGCACCTGGTCGAGGAACTGGCTGTTCTCGAACTCCATGAACTGACCGACGGCGAGCGGCGAGTGCTCGCCGCCGAGGCTGATCGCGCTGTCGATCGTGTACGAGTACTTGTACTGCGTGCCCTCGTCGCTGACCTTCTGCAGTTCGTTGTCGTAGGTGCCGGGGCCCTCCTCGGTGAACTGGTTGCCGTAGTTCCCGTGGTACGCGGCGACGGTGCCCTGTCCGCTGTACCAGGCGCGGAACTCGATCGCGCCCAGGGGCCACTCGGTCACGTAGGAGATCTCGATCGTGCTCCCGCCCTTGGCCACGGTGTCGACGATCATCATCCGCGCGGTGCGGTACTCCCAGTAGTGGGGCAGGTAGTGGTCGTAGCTCTGGAACTGGTCCTCGCGCGCATGACGGTCGCGCCCGCGATCCGCGAAGCGCGTGACGATGGCGTCGCCGCGGTCGTAGTGGATCTCGGGCTCGAGCTCGGTGCCATCATCGTACAGCGGCACGATGCCGTCGCCGCCGGTGTCGTCCGATCCGGTGTCGTCCGTGCCGGTGTCCCCGGTGCCGACACCGTCGGCGTTTCCACCATCGTTGCTGGTGCCGTGGGTGGTGTCGGCATCGTCGATCGCCGCGTCGTCGCCCATGGTCTCGTCGGCGTCCCCACCGGTCGGCGTGGCGTCGGGGTCCGCGCAGCCGTGGACGGCCAGCAGCAAGGCGCCGCCCAGACCTGCCGCGCCGAATCGGTGTGCTGCACTCGGGGTCTCGCGATGCCGCGTCCGCATGGTCCCCCCAGTTCCGCCCGGGCCCCCGTTCGGCTCAGGATTTCTCGCGGGCCCCTCCGCCGGTCGCGCGGCCATCGCAGCGCGCGGATCACCAGCCCGAGCGCTGCACCGACGAATCCCGGGCCGATCGGGGAACGCGGGGCGCCCTGGGGTAACGTGGGGGGAACCATGCGTCCCGTCCCCCTGCTGTCGGTCGCCTTCCTGTCGCTCGGCGCGTGGTCGCTGACCGCGTGCGGGACCACGCAGCGCGAGGACCCGATCGAGGTCAGCCTCACGGCCAACACGGCGGGGAGCAACCCGAGCAGCGGCTCCAGCGCGGTGGACACCGGCGAGCGCTTCGACATCGGCGACGGGGGCGTCACCGGCGGTGGCGAGGAGGGCGGGAACGACTGCCCGCCCTTGCCCGGATCCAACGCGACGCTCGAGGGCACCGTGTACGCGCCGAACATGCAGATCCCGATCAGCGGCGCGCTGGTCTACCTCACCGACGACGCGGTCGAGCCGGTGCCCGACAAGGTCTACTGCTCGTCGTGCGTCGAGCTCACGTGCGACACGCCGTTCGTGCTGACGGAGCCCGACGGGAGCTTCTCGCTGCCAGCCACGGCGGGGCCCGGCCAGCAGCTGGTGGTGCAGAAGGGCGAGTTCCTCCGCATCGTCGACTTCGACGTCGTCGAGGGCAGCAACGCGGTGCCGGCGGATCAGAGCAGCCTGCCCGGCGAGTGGAACCCCGCGGCGGGGATGTGGATCCCGAAGATCGCGGTGTACGAGACCGATCCCGATCGCGTGTTCAACGTGCTCGCGAAGTTCGGGCTCGGCGAGGTGTCGGCCAACGGCGAGCTCATCCCCGGCACGCAGCAATTCAGCCTGATCTCGGATTCCGATCAGGGCGCGTTCATGGACGACTTCATCGGCATGAGCCAGTACCACATCATCTTCGTGCCCTGCGCGGCGACGAAGTTCTGGCTCGGCGCGCCGTCGGTGCCGCTGCTGCGCGCGCAGAACATCCGCGACTACGTGGCCGGCGGCGGCAAGTGGTACGCCACCGATCACTCGAACGAGTACATCGAGGCGCCGTTCGCCGACTACCAGGAGTTCCACGCGGCGGGGATGCCGGACATCCAGCCCGCGTACGACGTGAACGGCAGCGTCGTCGATGCCGAGCTGCTCGCGTGGCTGCAGGCGCTGCCGCCGGGCCTCAAGGACATCGGCGGCGGCAACCCGACGTTGAACGCGCTGCCGAGCGTCGAGCTGCAGCTCAACTACTCCGGCATCGAGTCGACCACGCCCATCATCGTGCAGGACGAGGACGGCATGGACGTCGACGTCGGCCACCACACCTGGGTCGAGGGCCCGTGCACGAGCTGCAGCGACCCCTCGAAGATCCGCCCGATGGCGATCAGCGGCCAGTGGGGCTGCGGCCGCATGATGTACAGCACCTTCGAGAACTCCAGCGTCGCCCACCCGGGGCTGAATCCGCAGGAGTTGATCTTGCTGTACATGATCCTGGAGATCAGCGTGTGCCACGACAAGCCGCCGCCGCCGCCTCCACCGATCGGGTAGTCGTCCGACGTCAGTCGAGGGCGCCGAGGCGGCAGTCCGTCTCTACAAGGTCGATCCTCTGCCTCCGATGGGGCTTGGCGCGGCGCAGCGTCTCGGGCTCGCCGTTGGGTCGACCCGTGCTCGCGACCCGAACCGTCAGCGCGCCGTGGGGCTCCTGGGCCCGCGCCTGGGCGGTGATCTCGATCTGCGGCGGTGCGCTCGAGCCTGGGCCCGCGAGCGCGGAGGCGAGCACGAACACGCCGAGCCCCCCGGTCGCGAGATCGAGCGCGCACTGCAGGACTTGCAGAGTGCGTCGGCGCTGCGCGACGGTGGTCGAGGTCATGGCGGGTGCGGGTCTCCGCAGTGGCCCACGTGCGACGCATCCTTCTGGTTCCCAAGTGGCCGGACGCAGGAGCGCCGCGGTCGTCACGGTTGGGTGGGATCGGCGATTGCCGCGAGCACGGCCTCGTTCAGCGCCTCGAGCGAGAACGGCTTGGGCAGCACCCGTGCGTCTCGACGCAGGTGGGTGTGCTCCGAAAACGCGGTCATGTAGAGCACCCGCAGGCCGGGGCGTCGCTGACCGAGCGCTGCCGCCAGCGCCACACCGTCGATCCCGGGCAGCAGGACATCGGTGAGCAGCAGATCGAGCGGGGCGGCCATGCTGTGCTCGATCGCGAGTGCAGCCTCGGCGTGCTCGGCATGCAATACTTCGAAGCCGAGTCGTGTGAGCGAGCGCGACACCAGGCGGGCGACGGCGGCGTCGTCCTCGACCAGCAGGATCCGCTCGCCTCGGGCCCGGCCGAGCGCCGACCCGCGTGGAGCCACGGCCGCGTCGGTCGCCTCGGCGACGGCGGGTAGGCGCAGGACGACCCGGGTGCCGACGCCGAGCCCGCTGTCCACGGCGATGCTGCCGCCCGCCTGCTGCACGATGCCGTAGCACGTCGACAGGCCCAAGCCGGTGCCTTTGCCGGCCTCCTTCGTGGTGAAGAACGGCTCGAACACGTGGCGCAGGGTGGCCTCGTCCATGCCGACCCCCGTATCTGCGACGACGATCTGCAGGTGGCCGCGGTGGTTTGGGTTTGTCCGCAGATCCCCGGGTTCGGGGACACGCTCGACGTTGAGCGTCGTGATCGTCAGCGAGCCGCCTCCGGGCATGGCATCGCGCGCGTTCACGGCGAGGTTCATCAGCACCTGCTCGAATCCCCCCGGATCGATGCGGACCGCCCTCGGCTGCGGGCACAGGTCGAGCCGCAGGGTGACGTTGGGTCCGACCAGCCGGTGTAGCAGGCGACCCGCTGCGCGAATGACCTCGTTGAGGTCGAGCACCCGCGGCGCGATGCTCCTGCGTCGCGAGAAGGCGAGGAGTTGGCTGGTGAGGTCCTCGGCCCGTCGCGCCGCCCGCATGATCTCCGCGAGATCGGCACCCAGCGCCGGCGGCAACGACTCGTCCTGGCCCATCAGCTCGGCAAAGCCGAGGATCGCGGTGAGGAGGTTGTTGAAGTCGTGGGCAATGCCGCCGGCGAGGCGTCCGACCGCCTCCATCTTCTGGGCCTGGCGCAGCTCGGCCTCGAGTCGGTGGCGAGGCGTGAGATCCTCGAGGACGCCGACGATGTGACCGGGGCCCACTGACTTCAGCGTCACCAGCACGAACACCCAGTCGCCGTCCGGACGGCGCAGGCGAAATTCGCCGAGCACGCGGTCCCCGTCGCCGGCGACCCACGCGGCATACGCATTGCGGAAGGGCAGGATGTCGTCGGTGTGCAACCGACCGATCAGCCATGCCGGGAATCGTTGGGCGACGAGCGTCGAACCGTCGATCCCGAGCTGGGTCCTCCAGTGCTCGCTCAGGTACACCTCGCCCTCGGTCTGCTCGAAGATGCCCATGCCCGAGGCCTCGATCGCCATCTCGAGCCGACGCTGGTGCTGGGAGGTCGCCTCGTCGGCGGCGCGGCGGGCCCGACGTTCCTCGCTGGCTTCGAGCTCCCGTCGCACGGTGACCGCGAGCCGATGCAGTTGGTCCTTGAGCAGGTAGTCGCGGGCGCCGGCTCGCATCGCCGCGACCGCTCGATCCTCGCCCAGCGCGCCCGAGACGAAGATGAACGGGAGGAGCGGACGGACGCCGTGAACCACGTCGAACGCTCGCAGCCCGTCGAAGGCGGGCATCTCGAAGTCGGACAGGACCACGTCCCAGTCGCTGGTCATCGCCTCGCGCAGGCTCGCCTCGGTATCGACCCGTAGCGCGATCGGCGTGAACCCACCCCGCGTCAGGGCGATGCGGATGAGCTCCGCATCATCGTCGTCGTCCTCGACGATGAGCACCCGCAACGGGTCGGGGATCACGGCCCCACCTGCGGCGGGACGTTGGTCATGAGCCAGTAGGTGCCGATCGCCCGGGTGACCCGGACGAAGTCGTCGAACTCGACCGGCTTCTGCACGTAGCCGTTGGCCCCGAGCTCGTACGCGCGCGCGATGTCGGAATCGTCGCGGGAAGACGTCAGCACGAGCACGAGCACGGTGCCGCAAACCGGGTCGGCTCGGACGGCGCGCAGGACCTCCAGACCGCCGAGTCGTGGCAGCTTGAGGTCGAGCAGCACCAACAGCGGTGCACCCGCGGTCCGCCCCGCGAATGCTCCCCTGGCGAACAGGTAGTCGAGTGCTTCGATGCCGTCACGCACGACCACGATGGGGTTGGCAATGCCGCCGCGCTCGAACGCCCGCAGGGTGAGCAGCTCGTCGTCGGGGTTGTCCTCGACCAGCAGGATCGTGTTCGGATTCATGACGAGCTCCCCGCGATGGGTAGGTGAACCGTGAAGGTCGCGCCCCCATCGGGGGATCCCTCGGCGCTGACGCGGCCGCCGTGACGATGCACGACCCGGCGGACCGTCGCCAAACCGATCCCGTCGCCGGGAAACTCGGTGGCGCTGTGGAGCCGATGAAACGGCGAGAACAGGCGGCCCGCGAGGGCTGTATCGAAGCCCGCACCGTCGTCGTGCACGGTCAACACGAGCTGGTCGGCGACGCGGGTGCCACGGACCTCGATGTGGGCGCGCGATCGCTTACTCGAGTACTTCCACGCGTTGTCGAGCAGGTTCCTCAGCATCACGGTGAAGAGCGTGGGGTCGCCGTGGACGAGTAGATCGCCTTCGACCACGGTCACGACGTCTCGGCTCGGATCGGCGGCGCGCAGCTCGTCGATGATCTCTCGTGCGATCGCCCCGAGATCGACGTGCGCGTGACGCAGCTCGGCCCGGCCGACGCGCGACAGCTCGAGCAGGTCGTCGATCAGGCCCGTCATCCGCTGGGCCGCGGCGCGCACCCTCGCGAGATAGTCCTTGCCGCGGTCACTCAGGCGGTCGTCTTCGTCCTCGAGCAGCGCCTGACTGAACCCGGCGATCGAGCGAAGCGGTGCGCGCAGGTCATGCGACACCGAGTACGCGAACGCCTCGAGCTCCCGATTCGACCCCTCGGCGGCCTCCTTGGCCCGACGCGTCTCGGTCTGGGCGTTCCGCGTCTCGGTGATGTCGAGCGAGATCCCGAGCAGGTAGCTCGGCCGCCCATCGGGGCCCGGGATCGGGACCTTCAGCGTGTGCAGCCAGCGACGACCATCGTGGGTCTGCACTTGCTCCTCGGGGATGTCGACGACCGTTCCTTCCTCGAGGGTGCGTCGATCCTTCTCGCGGAAGAACGCGGCGATGTCCGGCGGAAAGATGTCGAAGTCGGTCTTGCCGACGATTTCGCGTCGATCGAGGCCGGTGAGCCGTTGTCCGGCGGGGTTGAGACGGACGTATCGGAGTTCCTCGGCCTCCTTCACGAAGACCATCAGCGGGAGGTTGTCGAGGATCGCTTCGAGGAACTCGCCGCTGCGCGCGATGGGTGGCTGCGTTGCGCGGGGATCAGCGGGCTCGTCGACCGACACGTGACGATGCTAGCAGAGCCGCGCCGAGGCGAGCAGGGTCGAACCGCCGCCACTGGCGAAGTGGCGAAACGCCCCGAGTGAGGGGTGGCTGCGGCGCGAAGGCGAGCCTCACGTGGCGTCGAGCAGCGCGGCGCATCGCGAGCGGCCGAGCTTGCCCGAAGTGCTGCGCGGCAGACTGTTGGCGGCGACGATCACCACCCTCGGGCGTCGCAGCGTTCGAGCCTGCACGGCATCTGCGATCGCGTCGCGGTCGAGTGCGTTGGCGCCCTCGACCAGCAGCGTGAATCCACCTGCGGCGTCGGTGATCGCCGCGACGCGGCCGGGCCGCACCCCGCGGATCTCCGCGGCCGCGCGCTCGGCCTCGTGCGGGGGAATCCACCGGCCGTCGACGTGCAGCAGCTCCGCGGCGCGGCCGCAGACGTAGACCTCGCCGTCGACGACGAGGCCGACGTCGCCGGTCGCGTGCCACAGCGCGACGTCGTCGCGGCAGGTGCCTCGGACGAAGAGCTCGCCGATCACACGCTCGCCCACGTCGCGGCCGTCGCCATCGCGCGCCACCACCTCGGTCCCCGCGATCGGGGCGCCGGTCGAGATCAACACCAGCGCGTCGCGATCCGTGGTCTCGATCACGCGCTGCCCCGGGGCGAACGCCGACCACGCGACGCGCAGGCGGGTCGGGGCGCGGCCCGGGGGCGTGTGCGTGACGGCGGCGACGTTCTCGGCCATGCCCCAGCCGCAGCCGAGCACACCGGGGGCTAGGCCGACGGACGCGAAGCGGGCCGCGAACTCGACGAGCGCGGCGTCGGGCACGACCTCGCCGCCGGTCACGATCTGCCGCAGCGACGACAGCTCGAGGCCGCGATCGTTCACGCGCCGGACCATGCGCGACAGCGCCGACGGCGGCAGCCACGTCAGCGTCGCGGCGTGCTCGGTCGTCGCCCGCAGCAGCGCGGCCGCATCGCTGCGCCACAGGGCAGGGTCGACGTGCACGCAGGGGATCCCGCAGCACAGCGGTAGCAGTACCGCGCTCACCAGGCCCATGTCGTGGTGCAGCGGCAGGCAGCTCGCGATGCGATCGGCCGGCGACAGCTGCAGCGCGGCGGCGAGGCCCGCGACCTGGGCGAGCACGCGGCGGTGATCGATCGCGACCGCGCGGTGCGTGCCCGTCGTGCCGCTCGTGCGCTGCACGATCGCGACGCCCGGCGCCGCGGTCGGCGATCGCAGCGCGGCGCTCGGCCACGACGCGAGCGCCCCCGGTCCGGTGGTGACGCGCACGGCGGTGCCGAGCCGCTCGGCGATCCTCGCGTCCTCGCCGGGCACGAACGTCGGCACGAACCCGCCGAGCACCGCGCCGGCCCACGCCGCTGCCGCGAGCGGCCCGTGGCGCCACGCGATCGCGACGACGTCCCCGGGCACCGCGCCCAGCCCCTCGCAGGCGGCGGCGAAGCCCGAGGCGCGCACGCCGAGCTCGGCCCAGTCGACCAGCGTGGTGCCGGCCTCGTCCACGAACCACGCGCACGCCCCGGGCGGCGGCGCGGCGAGGTGCCGGTGCAGCGCAGCCGCGAGGTCGTGCGCGCCGGCGGTCACGCGCGGAGCTTGGTCAGGATCTCGTCGATGACCTTCTTCGCGTCACCGAACAACATCTCGGTGTTGGGCTTGTAGAACAGCGGGTTGTCGACGCCCGCGTAGCCCGAGGCCATCGACCGCTTCATCACCACGCAGCGCGCCGACTTCCAGCACTCGAGCACCGGCATGCCGGCGATCGGGCTGCTCGGGTCGTCCAGCGCGGACGGGTTCACGATGTCGTTCGCGCCGATGACCCACGAGAAATCCGTGTCGGGGAACGAGTCGTTGATCTCGTCCATCTCGAGCACGATGTCGTACGGGACGTTGGCCTCGGCCAGCAGCACGTTCATGTGGCCGGGGAGGCGGCCCGCGACCGGGTGGATCGCGAAGCGGACGTTCTTGCCCTTGCTGCGCAGGATCTTCACCACCTCGGACAGCGAGTGCTGGGCCTGGGCGACAGCCATGCCGTAGCCGGGGATGATGACGACGCTGTTCGCCTCGCGCAGGGCCTCGACGGTCTCCTCGGCGCTGGTCGCCTTGACCTCGCCCTGGGGCGCCTTGGCGCCGCCGGCCGCCGGTGTGCCGCCGTCGGTGCCGAAGCCGCCCAGGATCACGCTGATGAACGAGCGGTTCATCGCGGCGCACATGATGTACGAGAGGATCGCGCCCGAGCTGCCGACCAGCGCGCCGGTGATGATGAGGAGATCGTTGCTCAGCATGAAGCCCGCGGCGCTCGCGGCCCAGCCCGAGTAGCTGTTGAGCATCGAGACGACGACCGGCATGTCGGCGCCGCCGATCGCGGCGACCAGGTGCACGCCGATGACCGACGCGATCGCGGTCATGATGAGCAGCGGCATCAAGCCCGCCGGAGACGCGCCCGCGGTCGCGCCGTGGCCGGCGTCGAGGAACTGCCAGCCGAGGAACACACAGCCGCCGAGCATGCCGATGTTCAGGAGGTGGCGGGCCGGGAGCATGAGCGGCTTGCCGCTCAGGGTCCCGCGCAGCTTGCCGAACGCGACCACCGAGCCGGTGAACGTGATCGCGCCGATGAACACACCGACGAAGATCTCGACCTCGTGGATGGTCAGCTCGAGGGCGCTCAGCTTGGGCTCGGGCCCGAGGTAGCTGCCGAAGCCCACCAGCACCGCGGCGGCGCCGACGAAGCTGTGCAGCACGGCGACGAGCTCGGGCATCGACGTCATCGCGACGCGCGACGCCAGCATCGCGCCGATGACGGCGCCCGGCACGATCGCGCCGAGCAGCATGCCGTACCCGACCATGTCGGGGCGCGCCGCCGTGGCGACCAGCGCGATGACCATGCCGATGATGCCGTAGAGGTTGCCGCGGCGCGCGGTCTCCTGGTTCGACAGCCCCGAGAGGCTGAGGATGAAGAGCGCGCTGGCGGCGATGTAAGCGACGGTGACGAGGCTGTCCGACACGGCGCGGTCCTACTTTCGGAACATCTGCAGCATGCGCTGCGTGACGAGGAAGCCGCCGGCGATGTTGATCGTCGCCAGCAGGATCGCGGCGGCGCCCAGGATCGTGGTCGCCGAGCCCGGAGGGCCGGAGATCTGCAGGATGCCGCCGATGAGGATGATGCCGCTGATCGCGTTGGTGACGCTCATCAGCGGGGTGTGCAGCGCGGGCGCCACGTTCCAGATGACCTGCCACCCGACGAAGATCGCGAGCACGAACACGGTGAGGTGGGTGAGGAACGACGGCGGCGCACCGACGCCGATGCCGACCAGCGCGAGGCCGGCGGCGACCAGCGGCCAGGGCGAGCCGGGGGCCTTGCTGCCGTGGCCGTGGCCCGACTTCTTCGGGGTCGCCGTCGCCGCGGCTGCGGCCGGCTTGCCCTCGGTCGGCGAGGTCATCTTCGGCTTGGGCGTGGGCCAGCGGTTGGCGCCGTCGTGCACGACCAGCGCGCCCGAGGTGACCTCGTCCGCGAGGTCGAAGTGGAACTTCTCCGCCTTGCCGAGATCGTCGAGCAGGTGGACGATGTTGGTGCCGTAGAGCTGGCTCGCCGTGCTCGACAGGCGGCTGGCCAGATCGGTGTAGCCGATGATCTTGACGCCGTTGTGCTCGGCGACGCGACCGGGCTGGGTGAGCTCGCAGTTGCCACCCTGCTCGGCGGCGAGATCGACGATCACGCTGCCGGGCCGCATGGCCTCGACGTGGTAGGCCTGCAGCAGCTTCGGCGCGGGCCGACCGGGGATGAGCGCGGTCGTGATGATGATGTCGACGTCCTTGGCCTGGGCCAGGAACAGCTCCATCTCGGCCTTGATGAAGGCCGGCGACATCTCCTTGGCGTAGCCGCCCTCGCCGGCGCCGTCCTCGGTCAGCGTGACCTCGAGGAACTCGGCGCCCATGCTCTGGACCTGCTCGCGGACCGCGGGCCGCGTGTCGAAGGCGCGGACGATCGCACCCATGCCACGCGCCGCGCCGATCGCCGCGAGCCCGGCGACGCCGGCCCCGATGATCAGCACCTTCGCCGGCGGCACCTTGCCCGCGGCGGTGATCTGGCCGGTGAAGAACCGCGGGAACAACGTCGCGGCCTCGACCACCGCGCGGTAGCCGGCGATGTTCGCCATCGACGACAGCGCGTCGAGCTTCTGCGCGCGGCTGATGCGAGGCACCGCGTCCATCGCGATCGCGTTGGCTTTGCGCGCGACGAGCCGCTCGAGCAGCGCGGCGTTCTGCCCGGGCCACAGGAACGAGATCAGCGTCGCGCCCTCGCGCAGCATCTCGGTCTCGTCCTGGCCCGTGCCCGGGTGGTACTCCGGCGGGCGGACCTTCGCGACGATGTCCTGCTGCCACACGGTGGCGACGTCGCTGGTGATCTCGCAGCCGGCGTCGCGGTAGGCCTCGTCCGGGAAGCTGGCGGCGGCGCCGGCCCCCGACTCGATCACCACCTGGAACCCGAACTTCTGCAGCTTTCGCGCGGTGTCGGGGGTCGCTGCGACCCGCCGCTCGCCGTCGTGGATTTCCTTGGGGATGCCGATCTTCATGCTCGTGCCGCGCCGGCCGGGGGAGGCCAGGCGAGGGCGGGTTTATCACGGTCCGGTGGGCCACGACAGGCGGCTGACGTGACGTCAGGGGCGCGCGGACGTGGGCTTGGGTGGGGGTATGGGCCGCTTTGGACCGGGTCGGGGCGCGGGCGGCGAAGCGGTGTGCGCGATCGGGGCGGCGCGCGGGACGGCCGCGCTCCGCCAGCGCCGCGCGATGTGATGCGGCGCGGCGCCAGCCTCCGGCGCCCGCGTGCGGATGCCTCGCCCGTCAGCGCCGCGAGGGATGGTCCACGTTGGGCGCCGCGATCTCGCGTGCGCGATCGAAGTCGCATGGGCGCACGCCGAGGAACCAGACGTCCGGGTTCTCATCGATCTTCGAGAAGGCGAACCCGAGGTCCGATCGATCCCGTGCGCGACCGCGTAAGCCGGTGCCCGCGACGCCGTTGCACCTCCGCGTCGGGCGTCGGCGCCGATGAAACGGAGGGGTAGGGCATGAACGTGCGAGCGTTTGTCGTCGTGGTGTCGAGCATCGTGTCGATCGGTGGAACGATCGGCGGTTGTGGTGGGGACGAGCCGGCGGTGTCCGCAGAGACGAGCACGGGGCCGTCCACCAGCGGCAACGAGGATCCTTCGACGTCCGTCGATCCCGAGAGCAGTGGTCCGAGCAGCGCGACGGATCCCACCGGCGACAGCTCCGGCACGACCACGTCGAGCACGGGCACGACGACCGAGGGCGAGAGCAGCGAGGGCAGTAGCTCCGGCAGCACCACCGAGGCCGACAGCTCGAGCACGGGCGACGCGAGCTCCGAGGGATCGTCGGGCGGCTCCACCGACACCGGTGGTGAGACCGGCGTCGTCGACGGCTGCGACCCGCTCGCGCAGAACTGCCCCGACGGCCAGGCGTGCTACCCGTTCATGGCCGAGTTCGACTGCTACGGCATCTCGGAGGCCGGGGCCCAGGGCGACGGCTGCGGGTTCGTCGATGTCTGCGATGCGGGTCTGTTCTGCGCCGCCGCGGCGATCGTCGACGGCTGCATGGACGCCGTCGGCTGCTGCAGCGCGTTCTGCGACATCTCGGACCCGATGGACGCGTGCCAGGACATCTCGCCGGCGATGTTCTGCATCCCCTGGTACGCCGAGGGGGACGCGCCGCCGGGGCTCGAGCTCGTCGGCGCATGCGCAGCGGTGTGATCGCCCGCGGCTCCACCCGACTTCGATCCCGGGCGCGGTGACGCGCCGCGAACTGTCCTTCGAGCCCGCGTGGGACTCCATCGTGACCGGAGCGGCGGCGAACAGGCTGTCGTGGGAGGCGAGCGCGTCGGCCACATGCAGCGCCGCATCGGCGCGTCGCGGCCGATCGTCACAGGCAGTAATCGGACAGCTGGTAGTCCGAGATCAGCATCGCGCACTGCGGCTGATTGCCGAGATCCGCGTAGTACGTGCACGTCTCCTCCCAGCCGGGGCCGGGCGGCAGCTCGCCGCAACACGCCGCGAGCTCGTCGCAGTAGGGTTCGCCGGTGCAGTAGCCGTCCTGGTGGTAGGTCGCGAGCGTCGAATCGCACAGCCCCGGCATGGCGAGATCGACGACGGTCGTGCAGCCGGCGTAGATGTCCGCGCCGAGCTGATCGCAGCAGGCCATCAGCGCGTCGCACTCGGCCGAGCCGCCGCCCTCGCCGCCGGTCGAGTCCGCCGTCGCCGTCGTCGTCGCGTCGCCGGTCGCCGCGGAAGTGGAGGTGGTCGCCGCGTCGTCGCCTGCGCTGGTCTCGACCTCCGCACTGCCCGTGCTCGGCCCGCCGCCGGTGCTCGCCGCTGTCGTGCCTCCGCCATCCTCGGCGGACGTCGATTCCCCGGTACCGTCGGAGGGAGCGCAGGCGAGCAGGACGAGCAGGGGCCAACAGCGATGCATTGGGGTCGAGGAGTGCGACGCAACGGATCGGCCCCGGTTGCATCCGCCCTCGCGCTTCACGAGCGGCACCGCCTGCGAGGGGTGCATCGTCGGCGGTGCTTGGTGTATCGTTCCCAACGGCACCGTCCATTCGACCTGCGCAGGCACCGCCCTGACGGTCACGTTCGCGGAGAGTGGAGTCCGAAAAATGCCGAGAAACTCGAAGCTGCCCTCGCTGGCGGCGGTGTGCTTGCTACTGGGTGCGTCGATGCTGGGTGGTGACGCGCGGCGAGACTTCACGATCGAAGATCCGGACGGCAACCGCGTCGTCTTCGGATCGGAGGTGTCGAGGTGAACGAGGTGGCGATCCCAGGGCTGAGCTTCGGCCGGGCGGCCCCCACGATTCCGGTGGTGGACATCGAGCGCGCGCTCGGGTTCTACGGCGCGGTGCTGGGCATGCGCACCACCTTCACCAACGGCGACCCGGTCGGCTTCGTGATCCTGCAACGCGACGCCGCCGAGATCCACCTCACCCGGGTCCCTGGGCATCGCGCCGGCACCAGCAACGTCGCGCACCTCCTCGTGAGCGACGCTGCGGCGCTCTTCGAGCAGTGCGTCCGGGCGCGCATGCGGATCATCAAGGGTCTTCGCGATCACGACTTCGGGCTGCGCGCCTTCGTGGTGGCCGATCCCGACGGCAACCGGATCGACATCGGCCAGGAGCTGTAGCCCTCGCGGGCCCGCGCGCGCGAGCGCTCGGCCCCGTCGCGGGGAGCGGGGGCGCCCGACGACCCGGATCGAGTCCCCGACGCAGCCGCGCGCTTGCGTCGGGGACCTGCCGGCGTATGGTCACGCCGTGCACGACGACGTCATCGAGATCGCGGACGGCTTCTGGAACCTTCGCGGCAGCTTCCGCGTGCTCGGCGTCGACCTGGGGACGCAGAGCTCGCTCGTGCGACTGCGCTCGGGGCGGTTCGTGCTGCTCGACTGCATCCCCTTCGGCGAGGCGGCGCTGGCCGAGATCCGTCGGCGGACCGACGGGGGCGCCGGGGTCGAGGCGATCGTCAACCTGCACCCGTTCCACACGCTGCACGTGAAGACGGTCGCCGCGATGTTCCCCGACGCGACGCTCTACGGCACCGCGCGTCACCATCGGATCGCCCCGACGTTGCGCTGGGCGCCCGAGACGACCGAGGGCGAGGCGTTCGCGGCCCGTTACGCCGAGGACTTCGATCTCCTCGTGCCGCGCGGCGTCGACTTCATCCCGGAGAACGAGAACCTCCACTTCGCGTCGGTCCTCGTGATCCATCGCCAGAGCGAGACGCTGCACGTCGACGACACGCTGTCGTACCTGCCGGTCCCGGGGCTGCGGCGGCTGATGCTGCATCCGGCGCTCGGCGACGTCCTGCAGCGCCGCAAGGGCGCGGCGCAGGAGTTCCGCGCGTGGGCGTCCGAGCTGGTCGAGCGCTGTGGGACGGTGCGGCGCGTCTGCACCGCGCACATGCGACTTCCACCGCCGGGGCAGTTCCCGTCGATCGCGGAGGAGGTGCGAAGGGCGGTGCAGCGGGTCGAGAAGAAGCTCGCGCGGCACGAGGAAGCGTTCGGGTAGCGGCGAAGGTATCGGTCGTCGTGGGGTGTCGCGCGGCTCGTCCTACGACCCGATCGCCACCATCTCCGTCGGCGACAGCGCGATCCTCCGCGCCTCCCAATTCTCCTCGAGGTGCTCGATCGAGCTGGTCCCCGGGATCGGGAGGATCGCGGGCGAGCGTGCGAGCAGCCACGCCAACGCGATCTGCGACGTCGAGGCGCCGTGTCGTCGGGCGATCGCCGCGAGCGCTGGCGCCTGTTGATCGACGTGGCCGGCGGCCAGCGGGAAGAACGGCAGGTAGGCGATGCCCCGCGCAGCGCACAGCTCGAGCACCGCCTCGGGCGAGTCGACCTCTGCGTCGGCGTACCGGGCCAGCATCCCTCCACCGCCCATCACGCTGAAGAGGTTCTGCACCGCCACGATGGGCGTGCGTGCCAGGACGGCCTCGATCTGGCGGGCGTCGACGCAGCTGAGCGCGAGGTGGCGAATCGTGCCCTCGGCCTGCATCGCGACGAGGGCGTCGAGCGACTCCATCAACGGCACACCCGACGTGGGCATGAAGCGCAGGTGCACGACGTCGAGCCGCTCGAGGTGCAGCGAACGCAGATCGTCCTGCACCCCGCGGCGGAGCTCCTCCGGGCGAGCCGCGGGTGCCCAGCCTCGATCCGGAAGGCGCTTGCCGCCGAGCTTGGTGGCGATCACCAGGTCGCTCGGATAGGGGTGCAGCGCCTCGAAGATCAGCCGGTTGGCGACGAGCGGGCCGTAGTACCAGGCGGTGTCGATGAAGTTGATGCCGAGGTCGACGGCGCGACGCAGCAGCGCCCGCGCGCGATCGGGATCCTCGGGGTCCCCCCAGGCGTCCCTGCCGGGCAGACGCATGGCGCCGTAGCCGAGGCGGCGTACCTCGAGATCACCGAGGCGAATGGTGTCGGGGGCGCAGGCGAAGCCGTCAGTGCGGCCGGGGCGGATGGACTCGTCCATCCGGCGAGTGTCGCTTCGTCCGACGTGCGCGGCTTGGGCGATGTTGGTCGGATTGCACGGCGCAGGCGAAGCTCCGCGCGAACCGGCCCGGCGCGACGCCGACGATGCGACGGAAGTGACGGCCGAGCTGGCTCTCGTCGCAGAACCCGACGCGCTGCGCCGTCTCGGCGACCCGCGTGCCTCGCATGAGCAGCTCCCTCGCCCTCCACACGCGCAGGTGGGTGAGGTACTCGTACGGCGGCACGCCGAGCTCGGCACGGAACGCGCGAACGAGGTGGAACTTGTCGAGGCCCGCGTGGGCGGCGAGCTCGTCCAGCGTGATCTTGTCCGCGAGCGCGTCGTGGAGGAGGGCACGGGCGCGCTGCACCGCCCGCGGCGCGCGACCGACGACGGTCGCGGTGCTACGGCGGGATCCGCTGCCGAGGACTGCGTGCAGCGCCTCCGTCACCCGCGTGGCCCGCTCGAGCTCCGGGACCTCCGGACGCACGAGCGCGTCATGCATGGCGAACACGAGCTGCGTGGCGCGTTCACCCGGCCCGAAGCCCCGCGCCTCGACGTGCGTGTTGCCGCGCAGCCCGATCGCCGCGGCCGCGGCATCGATGGCCTCCGCGGAGAAGCCCGCGCCCTGGATCGTGTACGGCGCGTGGATCCGGACCCCGCGATGGACCTCCCCGGGTTGCTTGAGCTTGATCGCGCCTGCGACGTGCGTGCGCACGCGGCCCCGAACCCAGCCATCGAACGCGCCCTCGTAGATCACCAGCACCACGAGCTGCTCGGTATAGGTGGTCTTCAGGCGATCCTCGCGCTCGACGCGGATCATGCCCGTCACCGACGGGGAGTCGGGTCGCCAGAAGCGGATCTCCCGCCGATCGTCGGTCGAGTCCATGGCCACGGGCCAGTCTAGGCGGATCGCGGGGGCGGGGCTCGGGCGATCTTGGCGGTGTGTGGGCCGAGGTGCCGAGCTTGGCATGGCGCGGCCAGGCGTTGGTGTAGGATCGGGGAGAGACCCATGCATCCCTCCGAGTTCGACTTGCTCGAGGCATGGGCCGGGGGCTCCAAGCAAGCAGGCCAGCGCTTGTTCGCGAGCCACTTCGACGCCCTGTACAGGTTCTTCCGCAACAAGGTCGGGGACGACGCCGGGGACCTCGTTCAGGCGACCCTCCTCGCCTGCATGGAGAGCCGCGGCACGTTCCGACGGGACTGCGCGTTTCGGACGTTCGTGTTCGCGGTGGCGCGGAACATCCTCCTTCGCCACTTCGACTCGCGGCGTCGCGGCGAACGCTTCGACCCGATGGTGGAGTCGGCCGCGGACGCGGGCGCTACCCCGACCCAGTTGCTCGAAGTCAAGCAGCACCACAAGTACTTGCTGGAGGCCCTGCGACGGATCGCCCTGGAGCATCAGATGCTCCTCGAGCTCCACTACTGGGAGCGGCTGGTGGGTCCCGAGCTCGCCGTGATCCTCGGGGTGCCCGAGGGAACGGTGCGGACTCGCCTTCGTCGGGCGAAGCAGCTCCTGTTGGCGGAGGTCGAGCGTCTCGCGGGCCAGGAAGTGCGCACCCGAGAACAGGATCTCGACGGCTGGGCGGCCGAGGTTCGCCAACACTTGGTGGCCGCGGGGTTGCGCCCGCCGGCTCCGACCTGAGGCGAAGCCTGGGGGCGTCCGAAAATCTGGGCGGCGGGGCAATCGATGAAGGCGCCCGGCTGACCAGAGAGAAGGGCCGCCGTACGCCGCCCTCCCCGGGGCCTCGCGAGAGGCA
>LNFB01000291.1 GCA_001464385.1 Deltaproteobacteria bacterium Ga0077550
AGAACTTCGCCTGCCTCGACGGAGAGTGCGTCGGCGAGCTGTCGTGCATCGACGAGGTCTGCAAGCCCGGCCCCAGCTTCGATCCCGACGACGACGATCGCACGGTCCTCGGCGGCCTCGTCGTCCCGGTCGTCGTCGACATCATCGCCGACGAATCCTCGTGGTCGCAGGCCGACGGTCCCACCGTCGAGTGGACCGGCGAGGGCACTGCGATCCAGGTCGCCGTGCCCGCGGACGCCACCCCAGGCGACGTCATCACGATGCGCATCACGGCGGTGCGGAACACGGTCGAGGCCACGTTCGACTACCACATCACGGTGCTCGAGCCGGTGTTCGAGGATCTCCTCGTCGCGATCACCGACCCCGAGGAGCTCGGCACCAGCGTCGGCCTCGACTTCGACGACAACGGCAACATGTGGGTGTCGTCGAGCGAGGGCTTCCTGTCGCGCTTCAGCACGGACGGGGCGTTCTTCTCCCGCTACGACCTCGCCGACGTCGGCGGCATCCGCTGGGGTCGGCTGTACTTCCCCGAGATCGACGACGACGTCGACGTCCTGTACGCCGCGCAGTCGAGCGGATCGATCTCGGCGTACAACCCCAACAACGACATGTTCCAGGTGATCACCGACCAGCTCGAGGACGCCACGCCGCTGGGGACGATCGACGTCGTGCTGCCCGACGGCGGCAACCTGTTCATGGTCGATTCCGCCGGCGGCCGGATCCTGCGCTACACCGAGGAGGACGCGCTCACGCGCGTGCTCACCACGTCGGTCGTGGCGCCGTCGGTGCTCGCGTTCGGCCCCGACGCCAACGTGCTCTACGTCGGTGCGCCCGGCCAGGTGTTCCGCGTCGGCCTGCTGCAGGACGGCGCCGTCGCCGAGCCCGAGGTCTACCTCGACTTCGGCGATCCCGCCGATCCGTTGGAGGCGGTCGGTGGCCTGAGCTTCGACGAGGGCGGCAACCTCTGGGTCGGCGTGCCCGGCACCAACAGCGCCCACATCGCCCACTACGTCGCCAGCGGCGCCTCGAGCGTGGCGCGCAGCTTCACCGACGTCGGCGCCGGCCTGTCGAGCTTCGCCAGCGTTCGCCACGGCAACGGCGAGAACGGCAATTCCGCGGTGTACTGGGCCAACGGGAGCGATCGCACGGTTGCGCGCGTCGAGACGGGCCTGCAGGGCATGTAACATCCCGCGCGATGTTCGAGCAGGCCAGTCAACACTACGCCACCCTCCTGCAGGAGATCCGCGACGCCGGGCTCTACAAGCACGAGCGCGTCATCGAGTCCCCGCAGGCGGCGACCATCAAGGTCGGCGGTCGCGAGGTCCTGAACTTCTGCGCGAACAACTACCTGGGCCTGTCGAGCCACCCCAAGGTGATCGCGGCGGCCCACGCCGCGCTCGATGATCGCGGCTACGGGCTGTCGAGCGTGCGGTTCATCTGCGGCACGCAGGACCGGCACAAGCAGCTCGAGTCGGAGATCGCGACCTTCCTCGGCACCGAGGACACGATCCTCTACAGCTCGTGCTTCGACGCCAACGGCGGCGTGTTCGAGACCCTGCTCGGGCCCGAGGATGCGATCATCTCCGACGCGCTCAACCATGCGTCGATCATCGACGGCATCCGGTTGTGCAAGGCCCAGCGCCACCGCTACGACCACGACGACCTCGGCCAACTCGAGAAGATGCTGCAGGACACCCAGTCGGCGCGGCTGCGGATGATCGCCACCGACGGCGTGTTCAGCATGGACGGCGACATCGCGCGGCTCGGGCAGATCTGCGATCTCGCCGAGAAGTACGGCGCGATGGTGATGGTCGACGACAGCCACGCGACCGGCTTCGTGGGCAAGACCGGCCGCGGCACCCACGAGCACCACGGCGTGATGGGCCGCGTCGACATCATCACCTCCACGCTCGGCAAGGCCCTGGGCGGCGCGTCGGGCGGCTTCATCAGCGGGCACCGGCCGATCATCGAGCTGCTGCGCAACCGTTCACGGCCGTACCTGTTCAGCAACACGCTCGCGCCGCCGATCGTCGCCGGCACGCTCGCGGTGCTGGAGCTCCTCTCCGCCTCGACCGAGCTGCGCGACCGCCTCGAGGCCAACACGCTGCGCTTCCGCTCGGCGATGACGGCGGCCGGGTTCGCCATCCGCCCCGGTACCCACGCCATCGCGCCGATCATGCTCGGCGACGCCAAGCTCGCCGTCGATTTCGCCGCCGCGCTGCTCGAGGCCGGCATCTACGTCATCGGCTTCTGCTACCCGGTGGTGCCCAAGGGCCAGGCCCGCATCCGCGTGCAGCTGTCGGCGGGGCATACGACCGAGGATGTCGATCGGGCGGTGGCGGCGTTCCGCGAGGTCGGCAGCCGCTTCGAGGCCCTCGGCGTGCACTAGCCGAGGCGACGAGACAGAGTTTCTAGTGGCACGATGGAGGTCGAGGCAGCGACGCTGCCTCGGCCACGCGACGCTCGACTCAGGCGCGCTCGTCGACGGCGACGTACGCGAGCGTGATGACGACGGCGCAGACCAGCAACAGGATGGAGATCGTGAGCGGGTTCATGGCGGCTTTGGGCTCTGACGCCGTGGCTCGGCGTCGTAGTCACGTGGTTAGCGAGGAGCGTGCCAGGACGGCAGTGCACCTGCTTATCGCAGGAACCGGGGCCTGCCTAGTTTTTCGCACCAGATTCCGTGGTGTTTCACGACGTGTCGCCCGGGCAGTCTGCCACCTCGCGCTTCGTGCACGTGCAATCTGCAACGCTCCGTCGCGGCGCGCTCGGCCGCCGATGTGCTCGTGATCACCGATACACGCGCTGCGACGCCTGCAGCGCCGTCTCGACCTTGCCGAGCTCGACCATGATCGCCCGCAGGCGCTCGTCCAGCGGCGGCGAGCCGGCGCGCTTGAGGTTGCGGCGCTCGAAGGCGAAGCCCTCCTCGGTCAGCGCCTGTCGGATCGGCTCCGGGTTGGCGCCGTGATCGAGCAGCGCCCGGCGATCGTTCTCGCTGAGGCGGTCGATGCCCACGAGCCAGTCGGCGATCGCTCGGCTGACGTTCATGAGCATCGTGTCGAAGCTGTCGAGGTCCTCGGCGGTGGCGTTGAGCTGGCCGTTGCGGAGCTCGGCCACGTCGCGCACGGGCGCCTCGAGGCTGATCCGGAGCGTCCGGGTCTCGCGGGCGAGTCGCTGCAGCGCGACGCCGAGGTGGGCGAGCTGCAGCGGGCTCTCCTCGCGGGACTCGGCGAGGTACTTGCGGTCCCGCTCGCTCGACTTCAGCACCCGGTAGAAGCCGTATCCGGCGCACGCGGCGATGAAGATGAAGAAGAATCCCATCACGGCGAACAGCAGCGAGAAGAGGAACGAGCCCACGGCCTCGGCACGGATCGGGAGCCTATCACGCGGGTTCGCCCGCCCCTGACGTCCGCAGAAGACGGGCCCGCCGGCCGTCCGAGGCGCGACAATTGAGAACGGGCACCCGGTCCTGAGACCGAGTGCCCGCCATGGGGACCGCGTGGTCCCGTCCCGTCGACCGATCAGCCGAAGATCGGCAGCGGGTCACCCTTCAGCTCGAGGGGGAACATCGCCGCGAGATCGCTGGTCTCGAGGCCGAGCACCTTGCGCAGGGCGAAGTGCACGTCGGCCGGGTGGATGTGCCGCGCCGCCGGGTTGGTGTCGACCTGGCCACCGGCCGTGATGCCGTACGCCGCGTGCTGCGGATCGGTGCCGCCGATGACGCGGTTGCCGGGGATGCCGGCGCCCATGAACATCATGCTGGTGATGGACCAGTGGTCCTTGCCCATGCCGTTGTTGTAGAACGGCGTGCGACCGAAGTCGGAGCCGACGGACACGAGCACCTTGTCGCCAACGCCCTGGCGCTCGGCCTCCTCCATGAAGAAGTCGACACCGTCCAACAAGTTGAGCAGGTTGGGGATGTGGCTGGCGTCGTGGTCACCGTGGGTGTCGAACCCGCCGGTGTCGAGGTTGGCCGAGATGCAGATGCCCGCCTTGTACGCGGCGATGACGAGCTGCGCCTGACCGCGGAGGCCCTGCTCGAGCGTCTCCGGGAGGTACTCCTGGAGGCGCTTGAGCTCGTTGCTGCCCGAGCGCGCCGTGAACATCGCGTTGATGGCGGCGCGGATCTTGGGCAGGCCCTGCTTGCTCGCGAGGCCCTGATCACGACCGGCCTGCGCCGTGTCGATCATCGCCTGCACGTTGTCGCTGTGGAAGCCCGAGCCCTCGGTCATCGGATCGATGCGCTGCGGGTACGCGAGGCGCCCGAGCACGTTGATCGCGTTGCCTGCCGCTCGCACGCGCGGTGCGATGCCGGCCGTCTCGGCGTAGCCGCCGAAGCTCATGAACGCCATCGGCTGTTCCTTGCCGAACGCGCCGGCCGCGAAGGCCGCGAGCGTCGGGAAGCCCTCCCCCAGGCGACCCGACCAGGTCGCGCGGGAGCCGGTGTCGTGACCGTTGGTCTCGACGTCGAGGCCGTTCACGATGCACAGCTTCTGGTAGTACTTCTCGAAGAACGTCTTCATCGAGTACGTGAGGCCCAGCTGCATCGCCGTGTCGTTGAACAGCGAGGCATACGGGAGCGGCGCGTAGCTGATGTTCCCGATGGTCTCGATCTCCTCGGCGAGATACGAGGCGTTCATCGGGTTGGGGTCGGTGTCGCTGGTCGCGCCCTTCGGGTCGCAGAGGCTGGTGGGATCCCACCCGCCGCCTGCGTTGAAGTTGGCGACCAGGATGCCCTGGTACGGTTCGAACGTGGTCCGGGGCTTGGTGGCGATGTCACGGCCGGCGAAGGCCGACGGTGCAACGACGCTGAGACCGGTGCACGAAGCAAGTTTGAGGAAGTCGCGGCGATCCATGGCTTGGTGTCCTCCTTCTTTCTTTACTCGTGCAGGAACCGGTAGTCCGAGAGCAGATAGCTCATGACGGCCATCCACGCGCGAATCGTGTAGTTGTCATCCTGGGTGATGGCCCGCTCGTTGAGCGGAGCGCCCGACCAGAAGTCGGTGGTCGCTTGGCAGTTCCCGGGGAGCTGCACGCCGTACTCCGGCATCTCGGTGCCGTCTTCCGCGGTCACCGTCGTGCCCATGCCGCGACGGCCTTCCTTCCACACGTTCAAGAAGAGCTCGTACGTGCGGTTGATCTCCGGATCGTTCTGGTCGAGGTACTCGCCCAGCAGCTTGGCGTGCAGGTACTGGATGTTGGCGCGGATGGCCGACGCCGCCGCCGGGACCTCGAAGCCGTTGCCGTCCTCGGGGTTGAAGCTCGGATCCACGAACGGGAACAGCGAGCGATCGCCCGGGGCGCGGGTGAAGTCGGCTGCGGTGGTCCAGCAGGCGATCTCGTTGCCCATGCGCTTGGCCACGTTGGCCATGATGCCGTTGGGCTCCGTGATGCGCTCCGTGATCGTGTCGGAGTCGATACCGCCGTAGAAGATCCGGTACTCGTCGAAGCTGAGCAGCAGGTCCTGGCCTTCGACGCCGACGCGCCACGGCTGACCGGTGACCGCCTCGATCTTGCGGTGGAGCTGCTCGGGGATGAGCAGTCGACCGGTGCCGAGCTGCGCGAGCTCGAGCTCGCGGGTCTCGTCGAGGCCGCTGGCGTTGACCGCACGGTAGTACGGCGTCTTGACCAGCTCCTTGATGACGATCTTCAGGTTGTAGTTGCTGTCGATGAACTTCGTCGCGATGTCGTCGAAGATCTTCGCCTGCATGTCCGCGGCGCGGATGCCCTCGAGGTAGCCCTCTTCCGACGGGTCGGTCGGGGCGACCAGCGGATCGTCACCCGAGATGCCGTGGTAGATGACGTGCACCGCGGAGACCGCGAAGCGGCGATCGCCGGCCATCTGCGCGCCGAGCCAGTTGAGCGCCCGCGGGTACTCCTCGGGCGGCATGATCGCGTCGCCGAAGCCGGGCTCCTTGAGGTCCGGGAACCAGCCATTCTCCGGCGGCTGGTACTCACCCATGGTGGTGAAGTTCATGAAGCCGGCCGCCATCGGGTCGATGACGTTGTGGCAGACGTTGCAGGACGCGTCGTTCAGCGTCGGGTTCGTCCCGAGGATCGACGCGGACTGCACCGGGCGGCTGCCCAGGGCGAGGACGTCGGTCGCGAGGAAGAACTTGTTCATCATGCGCGCGCGGTGACGGTTCCGGTTGGTGTCCGTCGTCGGGAAGCGCGTGAGGAAGATGGGTGAGGTCAGGACGCCCGCGTGCGGGATGCCCGGGACCTTGGCCGGCGCGAACTCGGTGTAGTCGCTCGGGTCCTGGAACTGCACGTTGCCGAGGCCGTACACCTTCGCGGAGTACGAGTTCACCATCGTGTAGTCGGCG
>LNFB01000292.1 GCA_001464385.1 Deltaproteobacteria bacterium Ga0077550
CGACGGCGCAGCGCGTCGATCGACGGTGCCCGCCGTGAGGACGTATCGCCCCGCAGGCACGGACGACAGCACGAAGCGCCCGTCGTCGCCGCTCGTCGCCGTCTGCACGACGTCGTCTTCGCGCCAGAGGCGAACGCGCTCGCCGCCCAGCCCGTGCTGATCACGGAAAACGCGTCCCGCGATCGTGATGCCGCCACCGTCCGCCCAGTGCAACGCGACGGCCGCATCCTCGCCCATCACGACATCGACGGCGGCGACGTCCGAGCGCCTGCTCTCACACGACATCGACACCTCCCAAGCACCGGGTCGCATGACGTATGACGTGGAGCGCGACGTCCCCAGGCGGCGCGACGACCGACGACACGAGTTCACCCTGTGCGGCCTCGAAGCGAAGGAGCTCGCATGGATGAACCTCCCCCTCGACGTCGATGAGGATGCGCCCGGCGGGGTGGATCTCGATGCGCACGTCGGCGGACGCAGCAGCGTCCAGAGCCACCGGTGCGGACGCGCGTCCGAACCGGCCTTCGCCGCTCGCCTCCGGCGTGTACTCACCTGCCGGCAGGCCGCGCAGCGAAAAACGTCCTCGTGCGTCGGAGATCGCAACGACGGGGACGGGTGCCTCGGGGGCGACGACACGCAGTCCAGCCACGGGTGCTCCCGTTCTCGCGTCCACCGCGACTCCGTCCAGTCGGCCTTCAGGGTCCAAGGTGATCTCCACCTCCGCTCCCTCCGCCGGCATGATGCGCGCGCCGCCGGGGGCGTAGCCCGTCGCAAATGCCCCGATCACGCGCTCGACGGTCGAATCCACTGTCAGGGCGAAGCGGCCATGATCATCCGTCAGGACGCGCTCGCCGATCGGAGCACCCGCACGGGTTCCGGAGCCAGCGACCACGATCGCTCCGGCGATGGGCCCACCGAAGCGATCGACGACGGTGCCGCGCACGGTGACGCCGTCGTTGCGAACACGCAGCACGAGCCCTTCGATCGGAAGTCCCGCGAGCTGCACCGTCGGGAAACGCGGCTGTGCACCCCATGCCGTCGCAACGAGTCGCGGCCCGAACGCGACAACGGCGGCACGACCACGGCCACCGAGCGCGAGGCTGAACGTCCCATCGCGCGCCGAGACACCGCACGATGAGGCCGCGAGCCTATCGACGGATTCGAGGCCGTTGCCGAGCGCGGTGGCACAGACGCGGGCATCGGCCACGCCTAGCCCGTTCACGTCCAGGACCACACCGTCGATTCTGGTCGTCGAGGGCACAAGCGACGGCGGTGCTCCATTCGGATCGGCAGACTCGCGCGAGGCTGGCGGTCGCATGCCCAGCGGGTCTGACTGGGATGGTTCGAGGGTGTGCGTGTTTGTCTCTGTATCCGCGACGCCACACCGTGCGAGCACGATCCCAACGCACGCGCACGCGAGAACGAGTGAGGCGATGATGAGCCGAACCGAGCGCGTCCTGGTCGCGGTCTGCCGCGGCGCCTCACCCGGTGCACGCCCTGGGCTCATCGAAAACCCGTTCTAGCGGCGCGGCAGACCGCCCGTCCCGACGATGCCGCGGTGACCTTCGATCCCCCGCGGCACCCGAGCGCATCCATCCGCGGCTACCCGCAGAAGCTCCCGATCACCGCCGACGTCCCCGGGTCGCAGTTGCACGGGTTGTGGCCGACGAGGATCTCGCCGCCCAAGCACGCCGAGCAGTTCCAGTTGGAGCCGTCCGCGTTGTCCTCGGTGCAGAAGAACCGCCACGGGCTGTCGACGGGATCGCAGTTGCAGCCGCCGCACGAGGGCTCGTCCCAGCCCACCACGCCACCGTCGACGACGTCGCAGTTCGAGAACTCCGCCCCGCAGACCACGAGCGCCTCCGTGAGCAGGTCGTCGGTGCAGCCGGTCGTCAGCGCGACGCACCACTCGTCGAGCGTGCCGCCCTCGCCCGCGAGCTGGTCGGCGATCGTCAGCTCCCAGGTGCCGTTGCCGGAGCCGACGGCGGCGTTGTCGAGGTAGCCGTCGAGGTTGCCCAGCGGCAGCACGTTGCCCTCGATCGCGATCGGCGGGGCGCAATCGGGCAGCGCCGCCGCGCCCTGGTCGAACGTCGCGAAGACGTCACTGGCCGCGCCGCACTGATCGTCGGCGAGCGAGACGCTGACGTTCGCCTCGACGTGGCGCACGTCGATGTCGAGGTCAGACACGCGGGTGTGGCCCGCGTCGACGAACACCTCGATGTCACGCAGCGCGCCCGCGAGGCCCGCGACCGGGATCGAGCTCACCGTCGATCCGACGCCGGGACCGATCGCGCTCGCCGGCGACGTGCAGAACGTGTGCAGGCCCGCGCAGCTCACATCGGAGATCGTGCACTGCGCCGAGCACAGCGGCTGCCCGCCCTCGAACCCGAGGGACAGACAGGTCACGCCGTCGAAGTCCTCGCCATCGCACTCCTCGCCCGGATCCGCGTCGCCGTTGCCACACCCGACGCACTCCGACAGATCCAGCGTGCAATCCGAGGCGCAGCTGATCGCGCCGCCGTCGAGGCCCTCGGACACGCACGTCGCACCGGCGAGCTGGCCGCCGTCGCAAACCTCGCCGGGATCGATGACACCGTCGCCGCACACGAAACACTCCGAAGTGTCGAAGGCGGTGCAGTCCGCGACGCAGGTGACCGTGCCGCTGTCGAAGCCGAGGGACTGGCAGGTCTCGCCGTCGAGATCGGCGCCGTCACAGACCTCGGGCCCCGCCTGGAGGCCGTCGCCGCAGACGTAGTTCTCGCAGCCGGCCGTGTCGTACGTGCAGTCGGCGTTGCACGCCAGATCGCCCCCGTCGAAGCCCTGGGTCATGCACGTGCCGCCGTCGAGATCGTTGCCCTCGCACTGCTCGTCACCCTGCACATCGCCGTCGCCGCACTCGTAGAGGCAGCCGCTGGTGTCGAGCGTGCAGTCCGCGTTGCAGGCGAGCACGCCGCCCGCGTAGTCCTCGGACAGGCAGTCCCGACCGTCGAGGTTGTCGCCGTCGCACACCTCGTCGGCCTGCAGATCGACGACGCCGTCGCCACACCCGACGAACCCGGTGGTCGACTCCTCGCTCGAGCCCCCCGTGCTCGACGACGTGTCCGGATCGACGGTCGTCGTGGTCACCGGATCGACCGACGTCGACGAATCGGGATCGATCGACGTCGAGCCTTCGCTCGTCGGATCCGACGTCCCGGTCGTGGTGCCATCGCCCACGGGCGCGGCGTCCTGCGGACAACCCGTGACGAGCGGCAGCGACATCACGGCACAGAGAGCAAGCCAACCAGACGAAGCGCGGTACATGGCGACGAGGGTTCCACTCGGGTCGCGCGCTCGCAAGCCCCGGCGCGTCAGCGCGCGGAGCGACGCACCGTCGTGACACAGGCGAGGCGGCGCTCGCGGCGCCCCGCCGCCGCTACTCGCTGCGGAAGTACGCGCGCCCCGACAGCACACTCACCACGCCGCGCGCACGCGGGTGCGGGGACGTCTGCAGCCGCAGCGTCTCCTCCGGGCCACCCGCGCGGACGTTCTCGATCTGGAACTGGACCTGCGGGAACGGCTCGATGCTGCGCAGGTACTCGAGCGAGTAGGCGCGGGCCTCGTCCTCGTTCGTCGCGAGCACCGTGAAGCCGGTGGTGTAGCCGCGGGCGTCCGAGGGCCAGTGCTCGGGGGCCTGCGGTGCCGCGGGGCCCTGGGGCAGCGCCTGGGCGCGGGCGGTGACCGTGAACGCGGTGACCTCGGTGGTGCCGCCGGCCAGGATCGGCGCGGGCCCGTGATCGGCCTCGTTCAGCGTCTCGAACATGTGCGCGGTGATCCAGTCGCGCTGGCCGGCGACGCGCGCGACCTCGCGGGCCTCGGCGTGGCGCGACCGTGACCACAGCGAGTCGAAGACCTCTTCGCACACCAGGCTCGCGTAGCTCGACGAGAGGTGCGCGCTGTCGATCGCGGCGAGCCGGTCGATCGCGCCGTAGAGCAGGCCGAGGGCCTTGTCGAGATCGGGCTCGGGCTGGCCGAGCGTCCACGACCCCAGCACCGCGAGCGTCAGCGGGCTGCGCGGGTCGGCCTCGTGCGCCCGCTGCATCGACACGAACGCCTCGTCGGGCTGGCCCATCCGGAACTGCGTGATCGCCAGGTTGTACCAGGCGCCGCTGTGGCTGCCGTCGAGCGACAGTGCGGTGCGGAAGCGTTCGATCGCCTCCTCGAACGCGTCGAGATCCGACAGGCAGATCCCGTGCTCGACGAGCATCTCGACCGAGAGCGGATCCTCGTCGAGGAAGGCGTCGTAGATCTCCTCGGCCTCTTCGAGGCGGCCCGTGCGGCGCAGCAGGGCGCCGAGCGCCGCGTTGGCCTCGAACAGCGTGGGGCCGCCCTCGTCGACGTCGAGCGCCTCGCGGTAGCACTCCTCGGCACCGACCTCGTCGCCGAGGCGCTCGAGCACCGCGCCGAGGTTGTAGTGCTGCAGCGCGCCCGCGGCCTCGACCTCGATCGCCTTCGCGAAGGCGTCGCGGGCGTCCTCGAGCCGACCGCTCAGGTCGTAGACGTTGCCGAGCGCGATGAGGACGTCGGCCTCGCCCGGCAGTTCGTCGGCGGCGCGCTCGGCCAGCACGCGCGCGTGCTCGAGATCCCCGGTGTCGCAGAGGCCCCGGATCCACATGCAGTACAGCGGGATCCGATCTTCTTGCGGGAGCTCGGGCTCCCACGAACTCCGGAGCATCCTGACCGCCGAGCGAGCCGCACCTTCATCGAGGAGGGTGGCCGCGGCGTCGAGCTGAGCGCGAATCGACATCGTTGAGCAGCTACAGTGTTGTTGCACGACCACGCGCGCGTGGCAACGGTGCCGCCTCGCGGATCGGCGGGCCGCATGCGGGCCGCATGCAGCCGCGCGGTGGCCCGATCGCGCCCGCGCGGCTTTGCCCGCGTCGCGCGTCCTCGCGTGTTCGCGCCGCGGCGGGGGTGGCTCCATGCTCTCGTGCGCACGCGTCACGTGCTCGGCGGGCGCCCGTGGCGCTCGACCACCGAACATGCGTTCGCCGTCGACCCTCGCGATCCGCCGCCACCGTCGGCAAGGTCGTGCAGCTCACGGCGTGATCTCGCCACCATGGTGCGACGACTGGCCCCCTGGCCGTTGCGGGCACGTCCCCGCGGGGCATCAAAGTGCGACGGTTCCGCGAAGGACGCCTGGGCGCGAGGTATCGTCGAGCCCATGAAGCGACTGACGCTGACCCGTGCATGCATCGCCCTGGGGCTCGCAACCCTCGCCTCCGCCGCCGGCACCGCCGAGGCCGCGACCATCCCCGCGCGGATCGTGCTGCGCGTCGGCGACACCCCCACCGGCGACGCCGCCGTCACCACCATCGGCCCGCCGTTCGTGAACGCGCTCGGCGAGGTGACCTTCGCCGGCGAGCTGGACGACGGCGACAACTACGTGTTCGTCGGAGACGACGTCCTGTGGCTCGGGAGCAACGACGCAGTGGTGTCGCTCACGGCGCCCGAGGCGTGGGTGGACAGCAACGGGGCGGGCAATTTCGTGTACTCGCCCGACGCCGACGGAGCGGACGCGATCTACACCGACGCCGGCCTCCTCGCCGCGGCGGGCCAGCCAGCGGTGGGGCACCCGGAGCCGGCGGTCTACGCCTTCCACATCGCGCCCTCGATGACGGCGGACGGCGCGGTCCGGTGGGTCGCCGGCATCGATCTCGACGACGACGGCGACGTCGACGGGCGCACCGCCTACACCAGCACCGACGGCACCCCCGCCACGATCACACCGCTGCTCAGCAGCGGCGACGTGATCGACGCGTACACCATCGACACCAACGCCGCGTCGATCGACAACGACTACGCGGTCGCAGAGGACGGCAGCCACACGGTCCAGCTCATCGAGACCACGGACTCACCCGCCAGCGACCAGTGGGTCTACCTCGACAACTCGCTCGTGTTGCTCGAGGGCGACAACACCGGGTTCGGAACCGGGTGGGAGACCTTCGACCTGGTGTCGGTCAACAACCAGGGCGAGTACCTGGTGTCGGGTGACGACGACGGACCGTTCGCGACCGACGAGATGCTCAGCTGGTTCGGAGACGTCGCGGTGCGCGAGGGCGATGTCGTCGACGGCGTGACCCTGGGCGCGCCAGCGACGGTCCGCTTCATCTCCGTCAACGACTACGGCCAGGCCACGTACGCCTGGGGTTACCAGGGCGCGGACGGCTTCCGCGAGACGGTGTTCTACGCCTGCGACGTCTCCAACCTCGCCGACGCGCAGGCGATCGTCACCACCGTCGAGGACGGCCTCGATGTCGACGACGACGGCGGCACCGACTACGGCCTGGGCGACCTCGCCTTCGGCGTCCCGACCGCGAGCCGGGCCCTGGGCGAGAGCCAGTTCGTCTATGTGCCCCTGCAGCTCGAGGACGGCAACACCGTCCAGGTGGCGATGATCGAGCTGCCGGTGACGTGCTGTGGCAACGGCGCGATCAACCCGCCGTTCGAGACCTGCGACGACGCCAACGGCGACGACACCGACGCCTGCATCAGCACCTGCGTCGAGGCGAGCTGCGGCGACGGCTTCGTGTGGCTCGACATGGAGGAGTGCGACGACGGCAACGCCGACGACAACGACGCGTGCCCGACCACGTGCGTCCCCGCGAGCTGCGGCGACGGCTTCACCCGCGACGGCGTCGAGGACTGCGACGACGGCAACGACGTCGACACCGACGAGTGCACGTCCACCTGCGTCGCGGCGGCCTGCGGCGACGGCTTCGTCCAGGACGGAGTCGAGGACTGCGACGACGGCGACGACGACGACACCGACGAGTGCACGTCGGCCTGCGTGGCGGCGGCCTGCGGCGACGGCTTCGTCCAGGAGGGCGTCGAGGAGTGCGACGACGGGAACGTCGTGGACGACGAGGCCTGCCTGGCCGACTGCACCCTGCCCGGCGGCGGCTCGACCGGCGGCTCGGAGAGCGGCACGAGCCCCGACACCAGCGCCGGCAGCGAGAGCGACTCGGTCACCGACACCGCGAGCGCGACGGACAGCGACACGGACGCCAGCGAGGGCGGCATCGAGGGCACCGTCGGCCCGATCGACACCAGCGGCGACGACACCGGCGGCGCGACCGACGACGACGGCGGCTGCAGCTGCACCACCGACGCACCCGCGGATGGGCGGATGATGGCGCTGGGTCTCGGGCTGCTCGGGCTGGCGCGGCGGCGACGACGGGCGTAGGCGCGCACAGTGGTGCGTCACGCCGACGGGGCGTGACGCACCAGCCGCGCCGGTCGTGCTACGGTGCGATCGTGCGTGGATCGGCCGTGGGCCTCGCCATGGTCCTCGGCTGTGCCGGGGGCGCGGAGCCGTCCGGCGGGCCGATCTCGACCGGCGTCGGCTCGGCCGGCCCGTCGACGGCGGCGGGCTCCTCCGACACGGGCAAGGACGACACCTCGCCCACGACGACCGACGGCGATGGCGACGGTGGATCGTCCAGCTCGGGCGACGCGGGCGAATCCTCGTCGTCGAGCGGCGATCCCAGCGTCGCCGATGCCTCGAGCAGCAGCGGCGGCGACGACATGCCACCGCCGCAGTGCCCCAACCCGGTCACCTGCGAGACCGCCGAGGTGATCGGCATGGTCAGCGGCGACGAGGCCTCCGATGCGATCGGCATCTCGGGCGCCGACGCGACGTGGATCACCTTCCAGGTCACCGAGGACAACGACGCCGTCGTCGGCGAGTCCCTGTCGTTCACCGTGACGCTCTCGAGCCCGCCCGGGGTCGACTACGATCTGTACGTGTACCGCGGCGCGCCCGGTGGCCCCACGGGCTGCAGCGGCGTGCTCGATTCCTCGACCTCGGCGAGCCCCACCGACGTCGTGCACATGAGCTGGGGCGAGGCCGGCGTGGCCAACGGCATCGACGACCGCGCCTGGGTCGCCGTCGAGGTCGTGCCCAAGGACACGTGCCCCGACGGCTCGCAGTGGACGCTGGACGTGGACGGCGACAGTTAGCTGGCCCGACGGCGGCGCAGCCCGAGCAGCAGCAGCGACAGGGCCCACATCGGGCTCGCCGAGCGACCCGTCACCGAGCACGTCGTGCCCCCGTCGCCGCGCTCGACGTCGGTCTGGCCGAGATCCGATCCATCCCCGCCGGCCTGCCGCGCACCCTCACCGATCGCGGTGAGCCGGAACGCGTCGAACACCACCTTGCGACCCAGCGAGTTGGACTCGCCCGTCGCGTCCGCGAGGCTCACGAACTGGCCCTCGCCCGCGTCGAAGGTGTAATCGCCGAGGTTGACCCAGCCGTTATTCGTCGACTGGTTGGCGATGACGGTCGCGAGCCCACCGGCGTGCTGGATCTTGTACTTGGCCTGCTTGCTGGTGTTGTGCGGCTTGGGGATGTGCGCCTCGAGGCGGTACACGCCGGCGACCTCGAAGTCGAACACGACCTCGGCCCAGTTGGTGACGGTCGTCTTGGTCGTCCCGGTCCAGACGACGCTGCCGCCCGCGCCGACGCCGTCGACGGTCCGCCACCACTGCGCGGGCCCATGCATGACGTAGCAATCGTCGCCGTTGTCGAAGATGGACTCGCCGTCGGGCGCGATCGATCCACAGCCACCGACCGGCGGCGGTGGCTCGTCGCCGCCGCCACCCTGGTCACCGCCGATGGCGAACGCCGCGAGCGCGGCCGCGTCGCCGTTGAAGCGGTTGGTGTCGGTCGGGCCTGAGACGCCCGAGATCGAGCCCTTGTCGGTGTACTGGTGCGCCGTCCAGTCGCTCCACTGCGAGGGCAGGTTGGGGCAACCGTTGGTGTAGTGGGCGATCCACAGCGGGTACCCGGAGAAGTTCGCCGTCTTGACGTAGTCCTGCCAGAAGTACTTGCCGGTGTAGATGATCGGCTTCACGCCGGTCGCGGCCTCGACGTGGTCGACCCACTGCTTCACCTTCGCGGCGACGGTGGTCGCGGACAGGCCGCCGTGACTCTCGACGTCGATGACCGGCGGCAGATCGCCGGGCTGGAGCGTGCCCATGCGATCGAGCAGGATCTCGGCCTGTGCGATCGGATCCTGACCCGGCTCGAAGTATTGGTAGACGCCGACGTGCAAGCCAGCTGCACGCGCCTCGGACCAGTTGCTGTCGAACCACTGGTCGATGGTGTTGACGCCGTGCGAGACCCGCACGAACGCGAACTCGACCCCGTCGTTCGCGACCTGGTTCCAGTTGACGTCGCCCTGCCACTTGGAGATGTCGATGCCGAGCGTGGTCGCACCGTCCGCGCACGTCGCCGCGATCGGATCCAGCTCGCTCGAGAGCTCGCCCGCATCGGGGCCGGCCGCCGGATCGAGGCCCTGCGCGCGGAGGGCCGCGGCGAGCTCGTACTCGGCCAGGCCATCGCCCATGGCCCGATCGTCGATGGGGTGGTCCTCGGCCAGCGCCGGGCGGCTCGCCCAGGTCGATCCAACCGCCATCGCTGCGATCAGCGTGGCGCGACTCGGGGCCTTCACTCGCAGCTTCGCTCCGTCTTGTTCGTCCCGCATGTGCGCATCTCTGTCCTGCCCCAACCCCAGTGCACCATAGGGGTTCGCGCGCGCCGGGCCCAGTCGACGGTGCGGTCCGCTACGTAGCGATGCGTAGTTCGATCGCGTGTGCGACGTGTGGGTCCGCTGTCGGTGGGCGCCGCGTTGGCGTCGCGGGGGTCGAGGTTCCCGCGGACCTGCGAACTGCTTCGCGGGCCGGCCTGGCCCGCGATCGATCCATCGACACCGCGGTGGCGGCGACCCCCGCAGGGAATCTTCGTGACCGCGGTCGTCAGCGACGACGACGGCGCGCCGCGAGCACGACCACCGCCAACAGGGCGTGGCCGATCGGCCGCTCGCCGTCGGTCGTGCAGCCGCAGCCCGAGTCGTCCTCGCCCTCGGCGAAGCCGGGCGGCAGGGCGCCCGAGTCGTCCGACGAGCCGACCGGCTCGGGGTCGAGGCCCTCGGTGGTGCCGCCCTCGCCGTCGCCCCCGTCGTCGCCGCTGCTGTCCCCGACCGGACCGTCGTCGGCCCCGGTGTCGCCGGCCGGCGCATCGAGCCGCGTCAGGCGGAACGCATCGACGCCGAGGCGCACCTCGGGATCGGCCGGCTCGCCGGTGTTGTCATCGAGGCGGATCGCCTGGTCGTGACCGCCGGCCGCGAACTCGTACTCGCCCAGGGCGATCCATCCCGAGGCGGTGGACTGATCCACCGGCATGTCGGTCGTCCCGCCGCCGTGGGTGATCGCGTACGAGGCGAGCTTCGACTGCGCATAGGCCCCGACGAGGTGGGCCTCGACCGCGTAGCGTCCGGCCTCGGCGAAGTGCAGCTCGGCCCGCGCGTAGTTCGACGCGGTGTCGTAGTCGGTGACCGCGGTCCAGACGCTGTCGCCCTGCTCGCCCTCGGTGACGTGGCGCCAGTACTCGGGCGGGCCCGCCAGCAGCATGCACGCGTCACCGTCGTCGACATCACCGCCGGCCGCACCGATCGTGCCGCAGACCGGGCAGTCCTCGGCGCACGCATCGGCGTCCTCGTCGCCCGAGCACACCCCATCGCCGCACTCCGCCGGCGCCGCGAACAACCCCGACAGCGCCGCGAGATCGCCGTTGAAGTCGTTGCGATCGACGTCGCCGGCGATGCCCGCGACCGAGCCCGAGCTCGTGTACTGGTGGAACACCCAGTCGCTCCACTGATCGGGGATGTTCGGGCACCCATCGGTGTAGTGGGCGATCCACAGCGGGTAGTCGGCGAAGGCCGGGCTCTGCACGTAGTCCTGCCAGAAGTAGCGGCCGGTGTAGATGATCGGCGCCACGCCGGTCGCGGCCTCGACGTGGTCGATCCACTGACCGACCGCCGACGCGACCTCGGCCGGCGGCAGTCCTCCGTGGCTCTCGACGTCGATCACCGGCGGCAGGTCCTCGGGCCCGAGCGGCCCCATCATCTCGAGCATGAGGTCGGCCTGCGCGATCGGATCCTGGCCGGGCTCGAAGTACTGGTAGACGCCGACGTAGATGCCCTCGGCGCGCGAGTCGTTCCAGTTGCTGTCGAACCACTCGTCGATCGTGTTGATCCCGTGCGTCGCGCGGACGATCGCGTAGACGATGCCGTCGTTCTTGACCGCGGCCCAGTCGATGTCGCCCTGCCACTTCGACACGTCGATGCCGGGCAGCGTGGTCCCGTCCGCGCACGTGGTCGCGGCGACGGGATCGGGCTCGGCCGCGAGCTCGAGGCCCGCGCCCATGGTGCCGGGCGGTCGCGGCGACGCCACGAGCTCGGAGGCCGCGATCACGAGGGGGAACAAGCCGAGGGTGCCCACGCGAGGAAGCGTAGCGAGGCGCCGGCCCGGCGGACACCGCGGGGGTCCGCGCGCTACGCAAGCCGACGTAGCGCGCCGCGGCCTCGCGCGCGGACGGGGGCGGATCAGCCGCTCGGGATGCCGCCGCCGACCGTGTTCAGCGCGTAACCGGTCATGTCCGAGTACGTGTACGCGCCCGTGAGGCCGTTGTACGAGGTCACCTCGCCGGTCTCCGGATCCACGCGGTGCGCCCCGTTGCCGTTGACCGCCCAGACGTAGCCGAAGAAGTCGATGCTCACGCCGTAGGCGCTGGGCGTCGGCCACTGGTGCACCAGATCGAACGTCTCGCGATCGATGCCGAAGAGGCCGGTGCCGTCGGAGCCGAGCCACAGCAGGCCGTCGGGATCGGCGTCGGCCATGCAGCCCGCCGACCACGACGGCAGCTCGTCGCTGACGGTCCACGACTCGTCCGCGGGATCGAAGCGCGCCACTCGGCTCGCGCAGTTCCACACGTAGCCGTTGACGTCGACGGTCATGCCGTACCAGTGCGACTCGGCGACGATCGACGGGCCGGGCCACACGGTCGCCTCCATGTTGTCGATGTCGACGCGCACGAGGTGGTTGCCGGTGGCCCACCCCGTCGTCCAGAAGTTGCCGTCGGCATCGACCGCGCCGCCGTACAACCCGAACTGATCGGCCTTGAGCCCAGGGATGTCGACGGTGTCGAGCACGACGCCCGCGTCACCATCGATGAGCACGACCTCGGTCTGCATCTGGCCGTAGCGCCCCGCGGTCCACAGCTTCTCGTTCTGCCAGGTGCACGCGGCCTGGTTCCAGTCGCCGGGCGCCCACGCGACGGGGCGCTGGCTGTCGTAGTCGAACGGGATGTACCAGGCGCGGCACTCCTCCTGGTCCCACGGCAACGCGACGTTGCTCTCGGAGGTCTGCAATCCGCCCATGCCGTTGGACTCCGCGCAGTCGGCTTGGTTGGCGTAGAACTTCGTGATCCCGCCGGTGCGATTCGCCACCGCGACGTTGCCGGTCAGGCTCACCGAGGTGCGCGAGGGGCTGCCGAGCGCGTCGGGTCGCGTCGCGTAGCGACCGACCTCGGTCACCGTCTGCGTGTCGATCTTCGAGATCGTGCCCTCGGCGCTGTTCGAGGCCCACAGGAACGAGAACTCGGGATCGCCGTTGCCACCGCCACCCTTGCCCCCGGGCTGGCACATGTTCGGCGGCAGATCGGGCAGCGCGGCGACGTCGAAGCCGACCGGCGGTGGACCGCTCGAGTCGACCGGCGGGTCACTCGTGTCGTCGGTGGGCGTCGCGGTGGTGGCCGCGGTCGCGCTGTTGCTGTTGCCGCCGGTGCTCGACTCGGCCGATGACGTTCCGGTGTCGGATCCCGGCGTCAATGTCACGCCGTCGTCACCACTGCCCGCGGAGCCCGAGGCCGCCGTTCCGTCGCCGCAGGCCATCGAGCCCGCGCCCATCGCCACGCAACACGCGAGTTTGATCAACCGCATTTCGCTGTCCCCCAGCCCATGCAATCATACTCGGGCCTTTCGGACCAGCCGGCTCCGTGTGCGGGAGTGCAGCGGCGGCAACGCCCGCTGCCCGCGCGCGCGGCAGTGGGCGTCGTTCGGGGGCGCTGGGCCCCGCGTGTTTTGTGGGACTCGAGTCAGGTGCTCGTGACGACGGAGGGCGCCGGCACCATGCGCCAGAGCATGTTCTTCGCTGCGCCCGGCGCGTCGTCCGACGGCGTGAGGCGCTTGAACGCGGCGAGGATCTTGCCGACCAGCGTGTGATACGCGCCCGGATCCGTCTTGATCAGCAGGCGATGGGCTGCGGCCACGCGGGGCTCCTCGGCCACGTCCTTGGTGCGCACGCCGTCGGGGTTCGCCTTGATGAGCTCCAGGGCGACCCTACGGATCAGCGTGGCGTCGAGTTCCGCGACCTTCATGCCCCGGATGCTACCACCCGGCGGACCGCGGCGGGCCGCATTCGTGGGTTGCGCCGACACGGGAGCCCAGGCCGCGCGGGGCGGCCCTTTCCCCGCCGCTCCTGCGCGGGACCGGGGAACATCAGCCGGTCGTGGCGATGCAACCCGGCATGCCCACCCCACCCGCATGCGCACGACGAGCCCTCGCGGCCCTGCTCGCGAGCGTTGCCTGTGGCACGACTCCCGCGGGCGACGCCGAGCCGAGCGGCAGCAGCTCGACCGACCCAACCACCGGCACGAGCACCACGCCGCCGAGCACCGGCACCACCACGTTCGACGCGAGCGCCACGTCGACGACCGACACCGGCGCGACGGACTCGCAGTCGACGGGCACCGAGGCGACGAGCACGGGCGACCCGGACACCTCCGGCTCCTCATCCGTCGGCGACGCGTCGAGCTCGAGCGACACTTCCCAAGCGCCACCTCCGTACGGACCGTGCGGCGCGTGTGGTCCCGACGAGGAGGAGGTCGACGGCGGACCGTGGTGTATCTGCGCCCCCACGTGCGAGGTGGGCGGCGATTGCCCGGATCCCGGCACCGGAGCCGAGCCCGGGTGCAGCCGAGAGCGCGGGGTGTGCGTGCTGCTGTGCACGTCGAGCGACGAGTGCCCCGAGGGCGCGCGGTGCCCCGATCCCGCCGACCTGCCCGAGGGGGCCCAGGGGTTCTGCTACCGTGATCGGGCCTAGCGACGCGGCGCCCCGGGAACATTCGCTGCCCCGCGCGATGCAAGACGACGTGCCGACCCCGCTCGCCTCCGACGCGCTCGCGGAACGCCTCGAGATCGCGCGGGCACAGACCGGCGATCGCGTCGCCTGCCACGCGCTGATTCGACGGCACCAGCGTGCGGTCGGCTCGCTGCTGCGGCGGATCCTCGCCGGGTCGGGCCTCGACGCCCTGACCGAAGATCTCGCGCAAGAGACCTTCCTGCGCGCGTTCGCAGCCCTGCCTCGCTTCGATCCCGACGGGCGGGCGCGCCTGTCGACCTGGCTGCTCACCATCGCGACCAGGCTGGCGCTGCAGGCGATCGAGCGCCGACGACTGCCCGCCGTCCGCTTCGACGACGACGCCGGTGATGCCAGGATCGAAGCCGATGACCTCGCACCGGATCGCGTGAGGCTCGGCGCCGCGATCGCCGACGCGATCGGCCGGCTGCCACCGCCGCACCGCGCAGCGTTCGTGCTCCGCGAGTACCACGGCCTCGACTACGCGGAGATCGCACGCTCGCTCGACATCGACGTGGGCACCGTGAAATCGCGCCTGTGGCGGGCCCGTGCCGCGCTGCAGCGCGCCCTGGAAGGAACGAACGATGGCTGAGCGACCGACGATGTCCGAGCTGCAGAGTTGGCGCGTCGCGGAGCTCTCGGACGACTTCGCCGATCGCGTCCTCGCGCGGATGGACGAGGTCCGAACGCTGGCGGACGACGCGTCGCAGAGCGACGACCCGGTGCCGCTCGGGCCGACGCCGTCACGATCGCGGACGCGTCGTGTCGGCATCGTCGGCATCGCGTGCGCGGCCGGCAGCGCACTGCTGGTGCTGTGGCTGCTGCGCCCGGTCCCGCCGCCGCGAGCACCGGTTTCGACCCGGGCAGCGGTGTCGGTCGCCGAGCCTCGGTTGCCCCCCGCAGCTGGCCTCACCCCCGAAGCGATCGCTCGGACACTCGACGAGCAGCTCCTCCCCCGAGCGCGGCTGTGCCACGACGCCCTCGTCGACACCGGGATCATCGGCTCCGGCCAGCTGATCCTCGAGCTCGACGTCACGCGTCGCGGAGGACGCGGCGTCGTCACGCGGGCCGAGTTCGATCGCGCGTCGGAGCTCGACGAGCCCGCGTTCCGCACGTGCCTGCTCGATCGCGCGTGGGCGCTGCGCTTCGAGCCGCCCGATGGCGACGCGCCGGTCGAGGTCGTGGTGCCGCTCGAGTTCCACGATCCGTGGGCCTACGGCGGCGACCCAGACGACGGACACCGCTGACGATCTCGCAGCGCGAACGATCCTCGCCGTGGATGAACGACGCCCTCACTCGTACGTCGGCGCCGCGAAGGTGTACTCCACGCGCGCGTCGAGGGGCGCCAGCCCGCGGCCGTCGGCGAGCATCGGCGGCACGCGGCCCTCGTAGCGCAGGATCTTCCGCGTCTTCGTGTCGAACACCAGGCGCATGGGCGGCACCGCGGCGCGGACGATCGCGGACGTCGCGGTGAACGACAGCACCGTGGTCGAAGCGTCGTGCTCGACGAGCGCGAGCTCGAAGCCGTAGGTGCGCCCGACGTCGACGGCGGCGAACCGCAGGCCCTGGGCCTCGCCGCGCAGCAGCGCGTCCCAGTGGGCCAGCGCCCAGCCGAACAGCGTCGGGCCCACGACCACGGGGGCGTCGACGCGCTCGACGCGACGCCGGGTCCGACCGTCGCGCATCGACCAGAACGCCACGCGATGCCCATCGAGCATCCGCGCGTGGGCCACGAAGCCGCGCTGCGCGTCGATCGCCTCGAGCGACACGAAGTCGAAGCCGGGCGTGTGCGTGGCGGCCAGCGCGATGATCGGTGCCGCGTCGGACTCGGTCGGCGCGAACGTGAGGTGCGTCGACACCCGCTGCGATCCTGCGTCGCGGACGCGACGCTCGTAGCGGAAGACCGGCGACGCGCCCCTCGGGGCGTGCCGCTCGAACACCACACCGTCGTAGACGAGTCGGTCGTCCACGGCGGCGGTTTGCTCGAGGCGGGCGCGGTCGTCCTCGGGCAGCGCCGTCGGATGCACGGCGCAGGCGCCGAGCGTGAGGGCGGCGGCGACCCCGGTGGCGAAGGCGGTGGCGAGGCGGACGAGGGAGGTGCGCAGGCGGTTCGGCATCACGTCGGCGCAGCTTGACGCTTGACCCGCGCGCGGCCATTGGCGCAGGCTGACAATGCACTGTCCAATCGCGACAATCGCCTGGACCGGGCCACAGCGCCCGCTACGGCCGCGTTCCGATGCTCCACGACACCATCGCGGCGACCAATGTCCGGCCCACGTTCGAGGTGTCGCTGGCGTTCGGCGCGACCGAGTCCGAGATCGAGCGGGCCTGCGGCCTGACCCGCGCGGCGCTGCAGGACGACGACGCGACCGTCCCGGCCGACGCGACCTACGCCCACCTCGAGCTGATGTTCGGCAAGCCCGACTTCGGGCGATTCCTCGTCGCCGCCGCCTCGACGCACACGCTCGCGAGCCTCGGCGTCGTCGGCCTGGCGTGCAAGACCGTCGCGACGCTCGGCGAGGCGCTCGCGTGCCACGCCCGCTTCGGTCACCTCACCAACCGCACCGCGAGCTACAGCACCGCGCCGGCCGGCGATCACCTCGAGCTCGTCGAGCGCCGCGTGGGGCCGCCGCGGCTGGGCAGCCTGCTCGTGTCCGACTACGCGATGTTGATCGCCGCGCACCTGCTGCGGGAGAGCACGCCGGATCGACCGCGCGTGCTGGCGATGCACAGCCGGCGGGCGCGCATCGACGACGACGAGCGCCGCTGCTACGAGGCCTTCGTCGGCGCGCCCGTGCGCACTGGGGCCGAGCTCGCCGCGCTGTGGCTCGAGCCCGATCTGCTGGCCTGCCCCGTGCCGAGCGCCGACCCCGAGCTCGCGCGGTACTTCACCGCGATCCTCGAGCGCGCCGCGGGCTTCGGCGCCGACGAAGACCCGTTGCTCCGCCGCGTGCGGCTCGCGATCCGCGACGCGCTCGTCCACGGCTCGGTCGACGCGGCGACGATCGCGAGGACCCTCGGCCTCGGGGCCCGTACGCTGCAGCGCCGCCTCGGCGAGCTCGGCACCCGCTACGCCGACGTCCTCGAGTCCACGCGCCGCGCGCTCGCCGAGGGCTATCTGCGCGACCCGAGCCTGGGCCTCGCAGAAATCGCGTGGCTGCTCGGGTACGACGAGCAGACCTCGTTCTTCCGCGCGTTCCGCCGCTGGCACGGCCGCACGCCCGGGGAGTACCGGAGCGCGCTCGGCGACGCCGTGGGATCGCGAAGCCAACCATTTCGACATCGCGGGCCGGCAGGTTTGTAGTCGGCGATCCAAACCGAGGTCCCGCCCGCCGATGCGGCGCCCGCGACGCCGCGCTTGCCCCAGGAGTGGGCCGACCAGCGGACGAGACCCCGCGAATTCCCGCTCCAACGCACGTTCGTGGGGAGTTTGCTCGGCTGCGCCCAGGGACTACCATTCGAGCCATGGTGTCCGTCTCTCGCCTGAACATGCTCGCCCCGCTCGCCCTCGTGCTGCTCGCGTCGCCCTTCGCGACGCCGGCGTTCGCCCAGGACGGTGACGCCAGTGCCGACGAGGTGACCGAGGACGAACCCGCCGATCAAGCCTCGGTGAAGATCGAGCTCAAGCAGCCCAGCGGCAAGATCCTCAAGTACGACGGCGCGCTGCTCGACTGGGGCGCCGACGGCAACGTGACCTTCAAGCAGGACGATCACGTCCACGACGTCTCGCTGCGGATCGATCGCTCCGATGACAAGGGCGCCGCGATCTCGCTGACCGTCGGCTACACGAAGGACGGCAAGCCGATCATCGAGCCGCAGACCGTCGACTCCGAGATCAAGAAGCGCGAGGTCATCCGCATCGAGGGTGGCGTCGCGATCGCGATCACGGTGACGTCGAAGAACGCCAAGGCTGCACCGCCGCCCCCGGCCGAGGAGCCCAAGGAGGAGGAGCCGCCGGCCGAGGAGCCCAAGCCCAAGAAGAAGCGCCTCGAGGGCGGTGGCGGCGACGATCCGCTCGACGGGCTCAAGTAGCCCGCCTGCCCGATCGCGCGCGCGCGGGAACCTGCGCGCGTCGGTGCGGGTGCAAGGCCGCACGATGCGAGCCTGGCCCCTGGTGCTGATCTGTGCCTGTGCGACGCGGTCCCCCGCGTCGCCGCCTCCATCCTCCGCACCGCGCGAGGCCAACGGAGCCGCCCCGCACGACGCGGACGCGTGGCTGCACGACGCGGGCGCGTGGCCCCGGTTGTCGGCGGCGCTCGTCGGTACGTGGCGCGGCACCGACGGCCTCACCCTCGAGTCCTCGCTGATCTCGCGGGACTCGGCCCTCGTCGAGCGGTGGATCGCAGCGAGCGGCAGCGAGACGCTGAACGTCTTCCACCCCGACGGCGACGGCATGGTGCTCACGCACTACTGCGCGCAGGGGAACCAGGCGCGGCTGCGGGCGACCGCCGCGACCGACGGCGTGTTCGTGTTCGAGCAGCAGGACGTCACCAACCTCGCCCCCGGCGGCGAGGCCCTGTGCCGGCTCGAGGTGCGCCCGCGCGGCGACACGCTGTCGCTGCGCGAGACCTACTGCCCCGGCGACGGCGCAGCCGTCGAGCGGATCGTGCACCGCGTCGCGCCGTGAACCGGGGCAGGCGTCACGGGCAGACGATCCCGGGCACGCACACCATGTCGGGGTCGAGACACTGCCAGCCGCCGAAGCAGCAGTTGATGTTGGTCTCGGGCGGGCAGTCCGGCATCAGATCCTGATCGCAGCAATCGTCCGGCGGGGGCGGCCCGGAGTCGGAGCTGCTGCTGTCGCTCCCGGAGCTGCTGGTCGCGTCCGTCGTCGTCGTCGCGTCCGTCGTCGTCGCATCCGTGGTCGTCGCGTCCGTCGTCGTGGCCACGGTCGTATCGCCGGGCGCGGTGGTCTCGGTGGTGGTCGTCGCGCTCGTCTCCTCGCCCGTCGCGGAGGTGTCGCTCGCCGAGACCGTGATGCCGGTGGGCGAGTTGCTCGTGACCGAGGCCGTCACGTCCGAGGTCTGCGCGGTCGCGCTGCTGCCGATGGTGGTCGACGCGCTGTCGTCACCTCCGCACGCGAGGGTCATCGCGAACATCGTGCAGATTCCAGATCGAGTCCATCGCAACATCATGTCCAAGCGCTTTCTTTGACCCGCGGAGGAGAAGGGCGGGTCATCCCCCGTGTACGGCGGTGACGGCGACATCCTTCAGCGCGCGCCCGGCCGCGTCAAGCGCCGAGGCGATCGTCGACGAGCCCGAGGAACATCGCGACGCCCGTCGGGATGATCGCGTCGTCGAAGTCGAAATCCGGATGGTGGCAGCCGGGCGTCTCGCCCCCGGGGCGGCCCGCGCCGAGGAAGAAGAACGCGCCCGGCACGGCCTGGGCCATGTACGCGAA
>LNFB01000293.1 GCA_001464385.1 Deltaproteobacteria bacterium Ga0077550
TCGGAGGTCGCGGCCTCGCCGACCACCGCATGGGCCACGCGGCGCACCGCGTCGGCGCACGCGGCGTCGTTCATCACCACCGGGTAGCCGGGCTCGAGCTGCAGCTCGGCGCGGACGCCGTGCGCGGCCGCGGTGCCGTGCACGACCTCGCGGATGCGCTCGAGCACCCGCGCGGTGATCTCGGGCGCGAACGTCCGCACCGTGCCCTCGAGCTCGGCGGTCGCCGGCAGCACGTTGTCCGTGGTGCCCGACGTGAAGCGACAGACGCTGACGACCGCGCCGCCGTCGTAGCCGAGGCCGCGGGCGACCACGCTCTGCAACGCGACGACGATGTGCGAGGCCGCGACGATCGGATCGCGACACAGCTGCCACCGACCCCGTGCACGGTGATCCCGAGCCAGTGGGTCTGCGCGAGCATCGGGCCGGCCTTCACGTGGACGTGCCCGCGCGCGTACGTGGGCCAGTTGTGCAGGGCGTAGACCTCGTCGACGCCCACGAGCGCGCCCTCGGCGACCATGCGCTTCGCACCCCCGCCGTCGACGCCCTCCTCGGCCGGCTGGAACAGCAGCCGCACGTTGCCGGCGACGCGATCGCGGTGGCGACCGAGCAGCGCTGCGACTCCGAGCATCACCGCGGTGTGGCCGTCGTGACCGCACTTGTGCGCGCGGCCGTCGTGCACCGAGCGATAGGGGAGATCGGTGGTCTCCGGCATCGGCAAGCAATCGAGGTCGGCGCGCAGGCCGATGGTCCTGCCGCCGCGACCCGGGTGGAGATCGGCCACCACACCCGTGCCCGCGCAGCCCCGCGGCGACCAGCCGTGGCGCTCGAGGAAGGCCCGCACGATCGCGCCGGTGCGGTGCTCCTCGAAGCCGAGCTCGGGGTGCTTGTGCAGGTCGCGGCGGATCGTCGTGAGCTCCGGGTGGAGCGCGTCGATCTCGGCGCGCGTCGTGGCATCGAGCAGGGGCATGCG
>LNFB01000294.1 GCA_001464385.1 Deltaproteobacteria bacterium Ga0077550
TGGTCTCCCCCCGAGTGGACAGACGAGGACGATCCCGTGGGGTTACCCCACGGAGGGCCGATGGCCCCACTCGGGCGATGCTCGCTGGGACAACGGTAGCACGGGGTCGCGGCGGCGGGTGGGCGCGGTCCGCCGACGAGCGCTCAGCGGCTTCGCTGCCTCCGTGCGGGCCTCTTCGCGGTGCTCGAGGTCTTCGCGGTGCTCGACGTCTTCGCGGTGCTCGAGGTCTTCGCGGTGGACCTCGTCGCTGTGGGCTTTGCCTCCGTCGGACGCGTCGATGTCCCCGGACTCGGGGCTGTGCCCGGCGGTGCGGGCTCGTCGAACCATGCCAACCACTCGTGCAGTACGCCGAGGCACGCGCGATCGATGCGGTACACGACTGCGCGTCCGGCCCGTTCGCTCGCGAGTAGGCCCGCCGCCTCGAGCACCTTCAGGTGACGCGTGGTCGTGGGCCACGCGTGGGCGAAGCGGCCCGCGATGTCGCCGGCCGCCATCGCGCCCCCGCGGAAGTGCACGGTGAGCAGGATCTGCCGCCGGGCTGGGTGCGCGAGCGCATCGCAGACCGCGTCGAGCAGATCGAGCCGCTCTGCGGCGCTCTTCGGTGGGTCAGCCGACACGCACAGGCTCGACGATGGCGAGCTCGGGGCTGGGACCGCCCTCGATCATCGGACCCATCGGCTCCCAGATCTGCATCACCTCGGGCAGCTGGTGCGCCAGCCCGGAGGCCTGGTCGTCCTTCCAGCTGAACACCTCGATGAAGAACGGACGGCCGGTGCGCTTCTCGGTCGCGCGCCACACGAGCGCGGGCTCGTCGGTGGTGAGGCCGGCGTCGCGCAAGACCGGCCAGTGCCGCCGCACCAGCTCGAACAGCGCCTCTTCCTGGCCAGACTTGGGCCGGTACACACAGTGCATCATCACGGGACTGGACTTCGACATCGGCTCGCTCCTCGGGTGTGGAGCGTTGTTTAGCAACACGGCTAAAGGTTGTCGAGGCAATTTTTAGCCGCGTTGCTAAGCATCGGACCTGCGGCGGGGCGGCCGTTCGCGATCGAATGGTCAGTCCCTTCGCGCGTGACGGTCGCGACGCGTCCCGATAGCCTGGTGTCACCGTGGCACAGGCTGGCTTCGAGGAATTGTTCGCGCGCGCGTCTCGAGTCGACGACGCCGAGTTGTTCTACCGCGATCTGCTCGGGCTCGTCGGGCCTGTCGGGCGCGCGATGCCGGAGCAGGAGCGCGCCGAGGACCAGCCCGATCCGACGACGCCGAGCGGGCTGCACCTCGCGCCCCACTCGCACGTGCGTCGGACCTGCAGCGGCTCGACGTTCACGAGCGCGGGCTCGGCGACTGCGATGTCGCCGTCGACGATGGATCCGGGCTTCTTCACCTCGAGCGGCGCGCTGCAATTCGACCACGCCCTCGATCGGCGGCTGATCGACCTCATGGTCGATCACGCGGATTACAGGAAGTTCCTCCACGCCGACAGCATCCGCAGGCGATGGCCCTCCGATGGCGACCGGATCCGCGTCGCGCTCGTCGACCTCACCGGTCCCGCGAAGCTCTGCCGTCCCGGATACGCCGGGTGGGGTTCGACCCAGCCCATGCGGGGCTCGAGCACGGCGAAGATCGCGATCATCTACGCGGCTCACCAGGTCGTGTTCGATCTCGATCGGATGGCCAAGGCCCAGGGCTGCACCACCGCGGCGCAGCTGGAGGCCTTTGCGCTGGGCACGGCGTGGTCGTCGCTCACCTGCAAGCCGAAGATCCGCGAGCTCGTGGACATCGACGCCAGCGTCTCGCCGGTCCGCGTGACCATGAAGTCATCGCTGTCCACTTCGCTGGACCAGATCGTGTTCGGATCCGACGGCAACCGCCACTCGAGCACGTCTGGGATTCGAGTACGTCGGGTCGCTGTTGTGGCAGTCGGGTCTGCGCCATCCGGATCGCAAGGGCCTGTGGATGCACAACACGTACGCGGTGGGGACCGAGGCGTCGCTGTTCGATCGCGCGTGCCACAGCGGGAGCAACCCCGTGGTGTGGAAGGACGACCCGTTGCGCGAGGGCGGCATCATGCTCACCGCGCTGTCCGTCGCCACGTTCTTCACGCTGCTCGCCCAGCGACGCCTGGCCGACGACGCCACCTCGACGGCGATGGAGCGTTTGCTCGCGAGGGGCTGCGTCATGTTCGGGGCCGTGCGGGACGCACTGCCGAGCAATGCGGTGCGCGCCGCGAAGTGCGGCACAGCGAGCGGCTTCGTCCACGATGCGGTGCTCGTCGAGCACGGCAAGTTCCGCTACGTCATGGTCTACCTGACCAAAGACCTGCCGATGTCCGTGGATCTCCGCAAGCAGTTCGTCCGCGACCTCGATGGGCTGATCCGATCGAACAACCCGTGATTCGCCCCTCGCCGACTCAGTTCGGCGGCGGCGGTGTCGGGGACACGGGGGTCGGCGGTGGATCGGTCAGCTCGGCGGGTGGCCGGCACACCTCGCCGGGTCCGTCGGCGATCGTGATGCACTGCAGATCGTCGGGGCACTTCGCTCCGTCGTCGCAGGGGATCTCGCACGCGAAGAACTTGGGGCCCTTCGGACCTGCGACGCCGTAGTACTCGATGCATTGCTCCGGCTCCGGACACGGCGGCGCGTCACCGCAGGTCGCCGCGGTGCCGGCACCGTTCACGTTGGTGGCGGCGGGCAGCCCCGGTGAGCTCGGCACGGGCTCGGGTCGGCAGCCGCCGAGGACGAGCGCGGTGAGCAGCAGTGCGCGCAGGGGCGTCGCCCGATCCGAGCGGGGGCCTCGCGCGGGGGCGGTCGGTGGGATGGGGTTCGTCACACCACGGTGTGGGCCGCCGGGGCCGGGGTTCAACCGCGCGCCCGCATTTCGCGACCGCGCGCGGGCGCACGATCGCGTGCGACTGCGCTACGCTGCCGCAGTGGCGGATCACCCGATGCGGCTGGACGGGGCCGCGATGACGCGTCTCGTTCGCGTCGTCGCGGTTGCCCTGGTCGCCGCGTGCCACTCGCGGGCCTCCGCGCCGACGCCCACGGCGGCGGTCGTGCCCGCGCCCGCGATCCAGGTCGAGCGACCCCCCGAGTCACGACCCGAACCCGCGGCCGCGTCGTCGGCGACCGCGATCCCGCCGCTGCTCGAGCCCACCGCGGCGGTCGGGCGCCGCGCCGCGGTGTTCTTCCGCGCGAAGCCCCGCGATCGGGTGCAGATGTTCGCGATCACCGACGCTTGGCCCCGCGCGATGTGGGTCGTCGACGCCGACGGCGGTGGGAGCCTCGGTCGCGGTCGGGCGAGCCCGATGATCGCCCCCGACGGTCGTCACCTCGCGTACTTCGATCGCGGCAAGCTGTGGGTCGCGGCGCTCGACGGCAGCGCGAAACAGCAGGTCACGCGCCACCGTGCGGATCAGGTGAGCGTGCTCGTGACCGCGTTCACGCCCGACGGCGCCGCGTTGCTGTTCCACCAGGACGCCGTCGAGTCCGAGGACGGCCTCCCGCTGCCGAAGGGGGTGACGCCGGGCTTCCATCGCTTCGAGCTCGCGACCGGCACCACGACGCCGATCCCGGGGCTCGAGGCGTTCTCCGCGTGGGCGCCCGACGGTCGGGTGCTCTACGAACGCGCGGGGTCCGATCGCAAGGACGTGCTCGTCCGCGCGAGCCTGTCGCCCGTCGTCGAGGAGGTGTTGATGTCGGCGGGCGGCGAGCTCGGCTTCGCGCAGCTCACGGTGTGGCACGACGTCGTCGTGTGGGGCGAGCACCACGAGCCCAGCCGCGGTCGCCTGTTCGCCGCGCGCCTCGATGGATCGCGCAAGCGCATGCTCGCGCCCGAGACCGCGTGGGCGCAGGTGCAGTGGCCGCGGTTCGCCCCCGATGGCGCCCAGCTCGCGTACACGGACCACAGCGCGTTGATGCGGATCTCGCTCACCGCCCCCGAGCCGATGCCCGAAGCCCAGCGCCTCACCGTCTGCGCCGATCGCTGCCAGTACCAGTGGGAGGGCTCGCGCAGCCTGCTGGTGCAGGACGGCGACGCGCTCGTGCGCGCGGCGATCGGCGACGACGGCACGGCCGTGCGCACGACGGTCGCCGCGGACGTCGTGGGCTTCACGGTCGCGGGTGAACCGGGCTGATCGGGGCGAGGGCCTGACCATCCCACCGCCAGCGCCGATGCACGCAGCCGCTCCAGGCGGCGACGCCGTCGGGCACGTAGCCGTGGGCCAGCGCGCGCGACTCACATCCGCCCTCCACGAGCAGGAGCTCCGGCGGCGACGCCGACAACACGCGCAGCTGCGCATCCATGAAGCCGTGGCCGTGGACGTCCGCGCAGTCGGGCGGGACGAACTCGCACGCGCCGACCCGCAGCAGCTCGGCGCCGTCGCTCGCGACCACGACGTCGACCGGGCCCTCGCAGCAGCGATCGGGCGCCGCGGCCCGCGGCTGGCGGCAGATCGTCTCGCAGGGCGCAGCGCCCGTGAGCTCGACCGCCGTGCACGTCGCGTCCTGCGGTGACGGCGTCGCACAGGCCGGCGTCCCCGCCGTGGTCGCGGGCTCGATCGGCGCGCGGACCGACGGCGGCTGCGTGGCGGGGATGGGCGGGTCACCCGGGGGCGGGCGCGTGCCCGCGCATGCGGCGAGCGCCGCGAGCACGGGCAGACATCGCCACCGGGGGGCGCAGGCGGTCGACGACGCGCGACGCGAGGCCACGGCGTCAGGTCTACGCCGGCGCTGGAGCGGTCGCAACTGCCCGTCGCGGTGGCCAGCGGGATCTCGAGCAGGTGCGTGTCGATCGCGGCGCGTCCACGCCGATGCGGGCGCAGCGGCGCCAGCCACCGGGGTTGCCACCCTGTCACCTCCGTCCCCTGCGGTGTACCCTCCGTCCCCGTGCAGCGCACGCGCATCGACAGCCGCGGCAGCGCGACGGTCCTCGACGTCGCCGAGGCGATCGTCGAGGTGGTCTCGGGTCGTGCTGGCGTCGCAGCGGCGCTCGCCACCGTGATCGAGCGCTCGGGCTCGGCGCCGCAGGTCGTCGGTGCGCGGCTGCTGTTGCGCGACGACGGCGTGCAGATCGGCACCGTCGGCGGCGGTGCGATCGAGGCCCAGGTCCAGGACGCCTGCCGCGCGGCGCTCCGCGACGGTCGCAGTCGGCGGGTCCAAGCCCACCTGGTCCGTGATCTCGGGATGTGCTGCGGCGGATCGATGGAGGTGTTCGTGGAATTCCTGCAACCCGAGCCGCGGCTCATCGTGATCGGTGCGGGACACGTGTCGCAGGCCCTGGTGCCCCTGGCCCGCGCCGCGGGCTTCCGCGTGTCGGTGTTCGATGATCGCGACGAGCTGCTCGAGCACCCCGCGTTCGCCGACGTCCAACGCGAGGCCCGCGACGTCGACGAGCTCCTCGACGGCCACCTCGAGCCCGATGACCGCGACTACCTCGTGGTGGTGACCCGCGATCACGCCCGGGACGAGCGGGCGCTGGCCGAGCTGCTGCGCCGACCCCACCGTTACCTCGGCATGATCGGCAGCCGCCGCAAGGTCGTGGCCGTGCTGCGGCGGATCCTCCATCGCGAGCGCGAGTCGGGCCGGCCGACGCCGGATCTCTCGCGGGTGCGCGCGCCGATCGGCCTGGCGTTGGGCGGGCGGACGCCGGTCGAGATCGCGATCAGCATCGTCGCCGAGCTCGTGGCCGATCGCCACGGGGGCACCGGGGCGGCCATGAACATGATCGGGAGCGTGATCGACCGGAGCGCCGAGACGCCGGACGCGCCCGACGACGCTGGGGCCCCGTGATCAAGTACATCGGCTCGAAGCGCACGTTGGTACCGCTCATCCGCGACGTGATCGCGGGCCTGCCCGACATCCGGACCGCGGCCGATCTCTTCTCGGGCACCTCGCGGGTCGGCCACGCGCTGAAGGCCCAGGGCCTCCGGGTCGTCGCGAACGATCACAACGCCTACGCGGCGACGCTGGCCCGCTGCTACGTGCAGGCCGATCGCGAGGACGTGCTCGCGCCGGCGACCCAGCTGCTCGAGGAGTTCCGGCGGGTGCCCGGCCGCGCCGGCTACTTCACCGACACGTTCTGCGTGCGCAGCCGGTTCTTCCAGCCGCGCAACGGCGAGCGCATCGACGCGATCCGCGACGCGATCGCGGCCAAGGACCTACCGCCCGAGCTCGAGGCGGTGCTGCTCGTCTCGCTGATGGAGGCCGCCGATCGCGTCGACTCGACCACCGGCGTGCAGATGGCCTACCTCAAGCAGTGGGCGCCGCGGGCCCACAACCCGCTCGAGCTGCGGATGCCCGACGTGCTGCCGCGCGCTGCGGCGGGCAAGGGCGAGGCCCACTGCGCCGACGCCGTCGAGGTCGCGCGGGCCCACGAGGTCGACGTCGCCTACCTCGACCCGCCGTACAACCAGCACAAGTACGTCGGCAACTACCACGTGTGGGAGACGCTGGTCCGCTGGGATTGTCCCGAGGTCTACGGCGCCGCATGCAAGCGCGTCGACTGCCGGACGCGGCGCAGCGCCTTCAACTCGCGGCCCAATGCCGCGGCCGCGCTGGCCGAGCTGGTCGCGGCCGTACGGGCGCGGTACCTGGTGGTTTCGTTCAGCAACGAGGGGTTCTTCACGCGCGAGTCGGTGGTCGACATGTTGGCCGCGCGCGGGGAGGTCGCGGTCCTCGAGACCGACTTCAAGCGCTACGTCGGCGCGCAGATCGGTATCTACAACCCGAAGGGCGAGCGGGTCGGCAGCGTCGGGAACCTCCGCAACAAGGAGTACCTCTTCGTGGTCGCCAGCCCCGGCGAGAGGCCCCTGGGCGTCGGTTCCGACGGCGTGTATGCTCCCGCGCATGCCGAGCCCCCGTTCGTACTCGTTGGCAACAGCGCTCGTCCTCGCCGTCGGCGCCGCGTCGTGCAAGAAGACTCAGCAGCCGGGTAGCGATGCGCCGCTGGTGATCAACGGGACCGGGGGTGGCGGCGACGCCGTGCCGCCGTCCGATGTCACCGTGCCGGGCAAGCCGACCGCCGCGGTCGAGAAGATCCAGTTCACCGCAGGCGTCTCCAACCTCGCCGAGGTCTTCGAGGTGATCAAGGACGTCAGCGCGCGCTGGACCCCCGATGGTGGCGGCGACGTGAAGTCGGAGATCCAGGCCGGCCTGCTGCAGATGGGCTTCGCGCCGTCGTTCCTCGACAACATCGATCTCGCCGGTGTCCACGCGATGTGGGCCGCCTATCCCACGCAGGACTCGGCCGCCGGCCCAAAGGACGCCAACGTCGCCGCGACCGTCGCGGTCGTCGACGGGCGCAAGGTCATCGAGGCCGCGCCGGCGTCGTCGCGACCGCAGCCCCTGGGCGACGGCATGTGGGAGCTGAAGAGCGGCGACAGCAAGCTGTTGATCAAGGAGGCGGGCAAGGAGCTGCTCGTCGGCATGTCGCCCGAGGACATCGCGCGCGCGGCCAAGCTGCGCGGCGAGGCGAAGGCCGACCACCGGCTCACCGCCAAGGTGTGGAACATCCCCAAGGACGATCTCGATCCGGCGGCGCTGTTCGGTCTGCCGTCGAACTCCAAGCTCGCCAAGGATCTCTCGGCGGTGTTCAAGAGCCTCGGCGCGATCGAGCTGGTCGCCGACGCCGGGCTGGCCAAGGACGCCGCGTTGATGCTCTCGGCCGAGGCGCCGTTCAGCAAGCTCGGCATCGAGCCGATCGGCAAGCCCCGCGCCGCCTCGACCGCGCTCGAGTCGCGACTGCCGGTGGGGCCGATGCTCGTGACCACGCTGTCGTGGGGCGACCCGACGCTGGTCGAGAAGCTCATCAACGAGCAGGTCCCGATCGCGCAGATCCCCGAGCCGTTCGCCGCGATCGTCCGTCAGGTGATGACGGCGGCGACGACGTTGCTGTCGCAGATCTCGAACGACGTCGTCTTCGCGCTGTACGTCGATGGCAAGGGCCGCGTCACCGCTGTGGTCGCCGCCGACGTGAAGGACGAGGCCAAGACCCGCGAAGCCATGCGCAGCATCGCCGACGCGGTTCGGCTCGCGGCGGAGGCCCAGCAGGCGCTCGCGGGCAAGAACAAGGCCGCGCAGATCGGCTTCGAGTGGAAGCCCGACGCCGTCGCGGCCGGCAGCGGCAAGGCCGATCGCATGGTCCTGCGCGCGCCCAAGGACATGGAGAAGGACGTCGAGGAGTTCGCGTTCTTCCTCGATCGCGGCGCCGTCGAGACGCTGTCGTTCGTGAAGGGCGGCACCGCGTTCGTGGCGGTGGGCCCGGGCGCGAAGGCCCTCACCAGCGACGTGCTGAAGGGCATCGGCAAGCCGCGCAAGGCCAGCCTCGCGCAGCACGACGGCCTCGGGAAGCTCCGCGCCACGATGGGCGGCTGCCAGATCTGTGTGTCGATGGATCCCGTCTCGTACCTTCGCTTCCGCGTGGCCCTCATGGCAGCGAAGGACAAGGGCGCAGCCAAGGCGGCGAAGACCTCGATGGCCGATCTCAAGAAGGTCGGCGACGTCGGCGAGCCGAGCCTGGGCATCAAGGTCGAGCCGAAGAACGGCGCGATGGGGATCCTCATCCCGCGCGAGACGCTGTTCGCGAGCAAGGCCGCGATCGAGGCGCTGATGCGGGTGAACAACCTGGTCGAGGGCAACGCGATCGAGCCGGCGCCACCGGTCAGCGAGAAGCCGGCCCCGAAGAAGGAAGCCCCGAAGGCCGCGCCGAAGCGGGCCGCGCCGAAGAAGGCGGGTTGAACCTCGGCGCGCTGGTGCTCGCGGCGGGCGCATCCATCCGCATGGGTGCGCCCAAGCCGTTGGTTCGGTGGCGGGAGCGCAGCTTCGTCGGCCACGTCGTCGATCGGGCGCGCGCGGCGGGCTGCGATCCCATCGTGGTCGTCCACGGCGCGCACGCGATCGCGGCGTCGGAGGTGGCGCCGGCGCAGTTGGTCGCCAATCCGCGGTGGGCCGAGGGCCCGACGACGAGCCTGCAGGTGGGGCTCGCGGCGGCAGGCCCGCTCGACGCGGTGCTCGTGGCCACCGTCGATCGGCCCCACGTCGCGGCGGCGACGTGGACCAGGCTGGTCGAGGCGGCGCGCGGGCGGCCCGAAGCGGTGTGGCAGCCGCGGTTCGACGGCCGCCGTGGACACCCGCTGGTGGTCCCGGCGTGGCTGTTCCCCCACGCGCTCGCGCTGCCGGCCGACGCCACGCTCCGCGACCTGCTCGCGCGGGGGGACGTCGTGCGGTGCACCCTCGACGTCGACGATCCCGCGGTGCTCGACAACCTCGACACGCCCGGCGATCTCGCGCGCTTGCCCGAGTGAAAGCGCGGCGGCTAGGATGCCGCCGTGGATCTCACCCGCTTCGCTGGTCTCCATCCCGAGCTCGACGCCGAGCGCAAGCTGCTGACGCTGTGGCTCGATCACGGCAAGGCCAACGAGATGGGCACCGCTCAGCTCGACGCCTTCGACGCGCTGTGCGACGCGCTCGAGGGCGACGACGCGGTGATGTGCCTGTGCACGACGAGCCGGCGGACGAGCGCGAAGGGCCGCCCGATCTTCATCAGCGGCGCCAACGTCACCGAGCGCGTGGGCTGGGACGACGATCGCGTGCGCGCCCACGTCTCGCGACAGCGCGCGCTGATGCGGCGGATCCGGCAGCTGCCCCTGTTCCACGTCGTCGTGCCGACGGGCATCACGCTCGGCTGGGGCACCGAGTACGTGCTGACGGGCGACTACGCGATCGCGACCGCCGACGCGAGCTTCGCCCTGCCCGAGACCGGCCTCGGGATCATCCCCGGGGCCCGCGGCACCGCGGAGCTCGCCGACCTCGTGGGGCTCGCCCAGGCCATGCGACTCGGCTGCACCGGGGAGGCGATCTCCGCCGACGAGGCGGCGCGCATCGGCCTCGTGCAGGAGCTCGCGGCCACCGGCGACGACGCGCTGGTCCGGGTGCGTGCGCTCGCGGAGCTCGTGCGGCGCCGTTCGCCCACGGCGGTGGCGTCGTTCAAGCGGGCGGCCCTCGCCGGTCGCGGCGAGTCCGAGGGGCGCAGGCTCGAGCTCGAGTCGGACGCCTACCTGCGGACAGTCGAGGTCGGGGATGCCGCGGTGGGGCGGGCGAACTTCGCCGCGATCCTCGCCGGCGAGACCCCGCCCTGGGCGCCGCGCCGCACCTGAAGGGCTTCGGTGGGCCCTGCGCGCCCGCGGCCCGCCAGGTCCGGCCACGGACCGATCGGCACCCGTCGCGCGTCGTCGCACGCCGGTCAGATTCGGGCCTCCGCCGCAGTAGGTCACATGGGGCGGAACATCGTCCCCATCACCCGGGCGGCCCGCCTTTATAGGCATAATGAGAGGTAAGTTGTCTTACCTCAGATTCTGGTACTCTAAGCTCCGTTCCCCACGAGACCGCTGTTGTTCCCCGGGTCCCCGTGGCCTACAGTCCACCGGAATTTTTCGCCTTTACCGCCTCCGATGACCTCCGAGCTGCAGCCCGACACCGACCTCGACGGGGAGGAAGAAACCCCCAAGCAGATCGCGCGCCGCTACCAGGTGCGCCGTCTGCTCGGCCGCGGCGGCTTCGGTGCGGTGTACGAGGCGTTCGACGAGCTCGAGGATCGCGTGGTCGCGCTCAAGCTCATCCGGCGGGAATCCGCGGCTGGGGCGCGGCTTGGCCCTCCGGACAGCAGCCACGCACAGGACTCGCGGATCCAGGCGCGACGCACGGTGACGCGCAGTTTCGGCACCAACTCCGCGGGGGACAATCTCGCCGCGGCGTTCAAGGAGGAGTACCGGGTCCTCACCCAGCTCCACCACCCGAACCTGGCGACGGTGCACGACTTCGGCCGCTGTGCCGACACCGACAGCTTCTACTTCACGCAGGAGCTGGTGCGCGGCGACGAGCTCGGCGGCTACCTCCACGGGGCCACGCGCGAGCAGATCGTGGAGCAGTTCCTGCAGCTGGCCCGCGCGCTCGACTACATCCACGCGCTCGGCCTCGTGCACGGCGACATCAAGCCGTCGAACGTGCTCGTCACGCGCGGTGAGGGCGATGCCGCGCCGCAGGCCAAGCTCATCGACTTCGGCCTGGCGCGGATGCTCCGCGAGCCGACCGCCACGATCCCGGTCGCCGAGAGCGACGACGACGAGAGCATCACCGTGCTCGGGACCCCGGGTTTCTCCGCGCCCGAGAAGCTCCGGGGACAGCTCACCGACGCGCGCTCGGACATCTACTCCCTGGCCGCGACGATCTACGCGGCGATCCGGGGCCAGCGTGCGTTCCCGGGCAAGAGCTTCCGCGAGGCGCTCCGGACCCAGCGGGACTGGCGGCCCGAGTTCGCCGGCGCGCTGCTGCAGCAGGCCGGGCCGGTGGTCGCCGAGCTCGTCGGGCGCATGCTCGAGCCCGACCCGGCCAAGCGGCCGCAGTCGGCGCGGTCCATCGTGCTCGAGCTGCTGCGGCGCGAGGCCTCGCAGATCCGCGACCGCGCCCACACCGAGCAGGATCGCCGCGAGTTCGCCCGCGTGCTCGTCGAGCAGCTGCCGTTCGTCGATCGCGCCCACTACAGCGAGTTGCTGCTCGACAAGGCGGCCGACGTGCTGCGCCCCGGCGACGCGGCGGATCCGTCGAGCGCCAGCTCGAGCGCGAACCGCCTGCGCGGTCGACTGCTGCGCACGGTGCTGGTCAAGGCCCCGGAGGGCATGGGCAAGCAGCGCCTGCTCGCCGAGCTGCGCCGCGAGGTCCAGCTGGGCGACGGGATCTTCGCCGAGGGCAGCTGCTGGACCAACGACACGTCACCGGTCGGCGCCTTCGCCAGCGTCATCGTACAGATCGCCACCGCGCTGGGCGATCGCTCGAAGGTCGTCCACGCGTACGGCGAGCTCATCCGCGCCTCGCGTCGCCGCACGCTGAGTGAGGCCGCGACCGATCAGATCACCGAGTTCCTGGTCGCCGCCTCGCGCGAGCGTCCGTACGTGCTGCACATCTCCAACCTGTCGCGCGGCCAAGAGGCCACGCGCGTGGCGTTCGAGCAGCTGTGCCGTGCGATCGACCACGCCGAGGCGCCGCTGCTGCTGTGCGGCACGACCGAGCCCCACAGCAAGGTCTCGGCGCTGCTCCACGCGCTCAGCCGCGATCAGGTCGCCGAGGTGTGGAGCCTGCGGCCGTTCACGGAGCGCGAGATGCAGCTCGTGCTGCAGGGCGTGCTCGGCGACACGCCGGTGCTGCGCGAGCTCGCGGCGATGCTCGACAAGCTCACCGGCGGCCACCCGCTGTCGTTCCGCGAGACCCTGCGCGTGCTCATCGAGGAGAGCATCCTCGTGCGCGACGCCGACAGCTGGGCGCTGCGCGGGGCGTCGAGCGCGGCCGACGAGCTGCACAAGACCCTGGCCCAGCGCTCGGAGTCGCGGCTCGATGGCCTCGGCGTCTCGGGCTGGGAGATCGCCAGCATCCTGTACCTGCTCGAGGCGCCCATCGAGGAGCACCAGCTCGCGCAGCTGTCCGATCTGCGGACCGAGCGGTTCACCCGCACGCTCGATCGCCTCGAAGGCGAGGGGCTCATCACCCGCAGCGCCAGCTCGGGCTCGAGCATCATCCAGCTCGCCCACGAGTCCGTGCGCGAGGCGGTGCGCGGCCGCTACGAGGACTCGCTCGACGAGACCCGGCTCGATCTCGCCGCGCGCATCGAGGAGTTCGAGAACCCCGAGGCCAACTTCGTCTACCTGCGGGCGCGACTGGTCGACGACGCCTCCGAGGGCATCGAGTCGATCGACACGCTCGAGCAGGCGATCGATCGCCTTTTCGACGCGCAACAGCCCCAGCTCGCCGCGCAGGTGCTCGAGCGGCTCATCGGTCGGCTTCGCCGCTACGGCCGCACCGCGGCGCTCGATCGCCTGCTGCGCGCGCAGATGAAGCTGCTGCGCCACGCCGCCGGCGCCCTCGACGATCCGCGCCGCGAGGCCGCGCACTACGAGGCCGGCATCCTGGTGGCGGAGCTGCTCGGGGACTTCGGTGCGCAGGCCCAGTTCTGGCTGGGCCTCGTCGATCGCTACGCGGGCATGGCCAACCTCGACATGGACCTCACGCTCGAGCGACTCGAGAAGGCCACCGAGGCGGCCAAGCTCGCCCGTGATCGCGTGCTCGAGCTGCGCATCGCCAACCGGCGCACCGAGGTCCTGCTCGGCGCCGGCGAGGTCGAGAAGGCCGCGCGATGGAGCCGCCTGGCGATGGAGATCGTCGACCTCGAGGAGGCCAGCGCGACCGACAAGTGCCACGTCATCGGCGTGCGCCTGCGGTGCCTGTCGCTGTCGGGACAGATCGGCGAGGCCCGCCGCCTGCACGACATGGGCCGACCGATCGCCTCGCAGGTGCCCGTGCTGCAGCGCCAGGGCTACCTGTCCGGCATCGCGTACCTCGCCGTGCTCGGGGGCGATCCCGGGCGCGCCATCGCGGAGATCGAGGCCTCGGTCCAGGAGATCCGCGACGCGAACCTGCCGCGCCTGCTGCTGACACCGCTGCACAACCTCGGCGATCTCCGGCTGCGCAACGAGGACCTCGAGCAATCCGAGGAGGCCTTCCGCGAGGCGATCCGCCTGGCCGCGATGTACGGCCACGACTACCACGTGCACCTGAACCGCGGCTTCCTCGGCTACGTGCTCGCGCGGCGCGGCAACCCCGAGGATGGCGCGGCGCTGCTGACCGACGCGAAGACGGGCATGGTGGCGGTGCAGGGCGAGCACGTCGCGCTGCAGCAGCTGCGGCTGCTCGACGCCGAGGTCGCGCACATGCTCGGCGACAGCGCGCGCGCCCGTCGCGAGCTCGAGGAGCTGCTCGCGGACTTCCACGCGACGAACGAGCTGAGCCTCGCGCACTGGGCCCAGGAGGCGCTCGCTCGGATCGAGCGCGACCTCGGCACGAGCTTCATCGAGACGCCGTCGGCAGCGCCCGAGTCCAGCGACCCGGAGCAGGACACCGTGCGCACGAAGCCCCTGCGCTGAGGCGTCCGCGCAGCGGCCGGCCGCTGCGCGGTGCCGCGACCACTCGGACATCCTAGGCCCTCGGATGGCTCGGGACCGCGCTGCGCGGCCGCTGCGCCGCCTCGCTCGCCGCGGCGCGCCCCCTGCTATGCTGGCGGCCACCCGCCGATGACCGCCGCGCTCGCGAACCTCCACCCGGATCTGCAGGATCTGGTGGGAAGAACGATCGCCGACCGCTACCGCGTCGACGCCCTGCTGGGGGTCGGCGGGATGGGGGCGGTGTTCCGAGGTCACCACCTGGGGCTGCACCGCGACGTCGCGATCAAGGTCCTGCACCCGTCGCTCACCCGTGATCCCGAGATCTCGGCGCGCTTCGATCGCGAGGCGCGGTCGGCCTCGCGGCTCGATCATCCGAACTGTCTGCAGGTCACCGACTACGGCACGACCGAGCACGACATGAAGTTCATGGTGATGCAGCTGCTCGACGGCGGCGAGCTCACGCGCCTGCTCGGTCGGCCGATGCCGGCCACGCGCGCCCTCGAGCTCGCCCTACAGGTCTGCCGCGGCCTCGAGCACGCCCACGGCCAGGGCGTCATCCACCGCGACGTCAAGCCCGAGAACATCTTCGTCACGCGGGATCACGAGGATCGCGAGACGCTCAAGCTGGTCGACTTCGGCATCGCCAAGATCGCCGGCGGCAGCGCGACCGACCAGCACAAGACCCGCGCCGGCCTCGTCTTCGGCACGCCGGCGTACATGAGCCCCGAGCAGGCCGCGGGCGTCGAGGCCGACGAGCGGGCCGACCTCTACTCGCTCGGGATCATCCTGTACGAGATGATCGCCGGTCGGCCGCCGTTCACCGCGGACGATCCGGTCGCGCTGGTGCGCATGCAGGTCGGCGCCGATCCACCGCCCCTGCCCTCCGACACCGCGCCGATGGTCGCCGCGATCGTCGAGCGCCTCCTGGCCAAGCGCCGCGACGATCGCTTCGCCAGCGCCAAGGAGCTGCGCGACATCCTCGAGGCTGCGCTGGTCATGCTCCGCGGCGAGGTCTCGGGCGCCGGCGTCGTGCAGAGCGCCGCCATCTCGCTGCAGAGCGGCGGCATCCCGCTGACGACCACGAGCACCAACAGCACGGTGGTGCCGCTCGTCGGCACCACGCTGAACCCGGTGCCGTCGCCGCGGCGGCCCGCGCCCAAGCGGCGGCTCGCGATCGGGGCCGGCGCGGCCGCGGTCGGCCTGCTGACGCTCTGGCTCATCCGCCCCTCCGAGACCCCGGCGATCGACGCCCCGACGACGGTGTCGGTGTCGCCCACGCCCGACGCCGCGGTGGTGCGGCCCGGGGCCGACGACGCGGTCGCGGTCCTCACGGCCGCGGGCCCCGAGGCCTCGGCGCTGGCCGAGATCGATCGGCTGCTCCTGTCGAGCAAGCTCGACGAGGCCGACAAGCTGCTCGCCGCGCAGCGCGACCAGTTCCCCAAGGACGCGCAGCTCTCGTGGCGCCTGGGCCGGCTGCTGTCGAAGCGCAAGGGCAAGCGCACCAGCGCCTTGGTCGCGTACGGCGACGCGATGGAGGTCGACCCCACGCTGCTCGACGACAACGAGTTCTACGCCGAGCTGCACGAGTTGCTGCGGACGCCGGGCGCGCGCGACGAGGCGCTGGACCTGGCGCTGCACCAGATGGGGCGCTACGGCCACAGCTTCCTGCTCGAGCTGGTCAACAACGAGAAGAAGCCGCTGACGTACGCGAAGCGGCACCGTGCGCTCGACGAGATCGGCACGGACCCGACCAACGCGGCGCTGGTCAACCGCCGGCTGAACACCGCGCTCGATCTGCTGCAGGCGCACCAGTCGCTGACGCCGTGTCAGTCGTACGCGGACGCCCTCACCGCGATCACGGCGGCGCCCGAGTACTACTTCCTGCCGCGGGTCGAGCGGGCGCTGCCGCCGAAGTCGGATCCGACCGTGCCCGATGCTCGGGAAGATCCGGCCGCGTGCGAGGGGCTCGATGTCCGGCGGCAGGCGACGCTCGATCTGCTCGCGACCCTCGAGCCGACCGCGGGCGACACCGACGGCGAGATCGTGATCGAGGACGACGGCGGCACGTCGCCCGCGCCCGCAGCGTCGGACAAGCCGGCGGGGGCGGCGGACAAGCCCGCGCCCAAGCCGGCCGCGAAGAAGAAGCCCAAGACGCAGGACTGCAGCAAGCTGCGCGGTGTCTTCAAGAAGAAGTGCTGGAAATGACCGGCGCGGCGCGGCTCGTGCTCGCGTCGACCTCTCGCTATCGGGCCGACCTGTTGCGGCGACTCGAGGTGCCGTTCGTCCAGCGCGCCCCGGACCTCGACGAGCGCGCCCACGATGCCGCGTTCGCGACGATGACCGCCGAGGCGTTCGCGCTGCACCTGGCCGAGCTCAAGGCCGAGCGGGTCGCGGCCGCGGTGCTGGGCGACGCCGAGGTCGACGGGGAGGCGTGGGTGCTCGCGGCGGACCAGCTCGCGATCGTGCCGGGCGATCCCCCGGAGCTGCTGCACAAGCCCGGCACGGAGGCGCGGGCGATCGATCAGCTCGTGCACCTCGCGGGGCGCGAGCACCACCTGGTGACCGGCGTGGTGCTGCGGAGCGTCGCGACCGGGCGGTGTCTGCGGGGTGTCGACCGCGTCGCGCTGCACATGCGCGCGTTCGACCGAGCCGAGGCGACCGCGTATGTGCGGGCGTTCGCGCCGGTGGACTGCGTGGGCTCGTACCGGATCGAGGACGCGGGGATCCGGTTGTTCCGCGGGATCGAGGGCAGCGCGGATCCGACGGCGATCATCGGACTGCCGCTGCTGGTGGTGGCGAGGCTGCTGCGCGAGGCGGGCGAGCTGCCCGCGTGAGCGACGGCTGCGTCTCCTCACCCCGGCGGTGGTCCGTCACGGGACCTCCCAGAACCTCACCTCGGCGGCGTCGAAGTAGCACGAGCGGCTGCAGGTCAGGAGATCGGTGGCGCCCTGCAGGAGGTCGATGTGCCCGCCGGGGTAGGTGGGCATGTTCATGAACGAGGTGATCCCGCGCTTGCCCAGCAGGTCGGACGGACCCGCCGGCTGCGCGGCATCGAACCGGAATCGCAGGGGTCGAAAGTAGTTGTTCACGAGCCACTCGGAGAGGCGGTTCTGCCCGGGCTCGACGAGCCTGCCCCGGTGCACGCCCTTCTTGATGCTGACTCGACCATCGATGCGGGCCCCGCACTCGATGAGCGCGAGGCTCATGCGGACGGCGCAGGTGTTCGACCACTCGGGCTTGCCCACGAGGTCGTCCCAGCCGAGCTCACGGTAGAGGCCGTCGGTGTCGAACGCGTTGTAGCGGTCGTACGCGGCCTTCATGGTGTTGAAGCGGAGGTTCAGCATCCGAAATCCGAAATCGGAGCGTAGACGTCGCGGACGCGGAAACGACTCAAACGAAAGCGAGGGCTCCCGGAGCGACCTCGGGCGCGACCCTCGCCCCGAGGGGGACGGCGGGCGCTATCCTCGGTGCAAGATGCGTGGATTCCTCCAGACGGCGACCCTTGGCGGCGTGCTGGTCGGCGGCTGCGCGGGGCGTGGCGCGGTCCCGACCCCGGTCGCGGAGGCGATACCCACGGCGCCGGCCCCGACGAACGAGCGCGCTGGTGCGCTCGTCACCGTGTCCGGACGCCTGCGCTCGCACGACGGTTCCGCGCTACGAATGGCGGAGGTGACGGTGCACCGCGTGGGGTACGAAGCACCCCTCGCGCGGGTCGATGTCGACGAGGCCGGCCACTTCCGCGTGGAGGTGCCGCCCGGCGCGTATCACGTGTGGATCGCCGCGGTCGATCATGCGAACGCGCGCGTCGATACGCTGATCGATCGCGACCTCCGCGTCGACGGGACGCTCGGCACCTACCCGCGCAACGACCCGGGCGAGACGATCCGCATCCGCGCCGATCTGCTCGATGCGAAGCGCGAGGTGGTGGGCAGCGGGCCGGTCGAGGCGAAGCGCGTCGCCGAGGGGGTGTACCGGATCTCGCTCGTGCAGCGGCCCGCGACCGCAGTGCGCCTGCGCTACCAGATCGCAGGCAAGGGCGGCCGCACGTTCAACGGCCCGGCCGCCGACGGCTACACGAGCGATGGAGGTGGCGACTACTGGTCGATCGTCGAGCTCGGTGACCGGCCTGAGATCGACGTCGATCTCCGCGCCCTCCCACCTGCCGGGCTCGTACAGAAGCTCGAGCTGGACGGGGAGTCCGACGCGACGCAGCGACTGCGCACGTTCACCACGCGCTGGTCGTCGCGCATCGACGAGCTGCGCAGGGAGGCACCCCTGATCGACGGCAGGATTCCCGCGATCACCGATGCCCAGCGCGCGAGGGCGACCGCGCTCGCCGGCGAAGCCATGATCGACGTCGACGCGGCCGAGGACCCACGGACGAAGTCCCTGCTCCGAGCGGCGCACGTCAGCCTGTTCTCGACGTGGGTCACCGCGGCCGAAGACCGCGGACCGGCGGGGAGCGAGCACTTGGCGTGGCTCCTCGAGAACGTCCCGCCCGAAGATCCTCACCTGCCGCTGCTCGTGGACCTCGACCACCTCATCGTTCGCTCGGTGCGGGCCGCCGAGCCCGAGCTGGTCGCCAGGACCGAGACGTGGCTCGAACGCCGACTGCGCACGAACCCCGAGCCCGGCAGCGCCATCCAGGCGCTGACGATCCTCATCGACCAAGCCGATCGACGGCGCGACGACGCCCGCGTCCGAGAGCTCTACGCCGAGGCCATGGAAGAGCGCTTCGCCCCCACGTTCTATCGCCGCTTCATCGCCGAGCAGTACGATCCCGACCGCCTGTTGCAGCGCGGCAAGTCGCTGCCGGCGTTCGAGTTCGCGTCGCTCGAGGGCGGCGGCACCGTCCGGAGCAGCGCTCGCGCGGGCAAGCTCTACCTCCTCGAGTTCTGGGCCACGTGGTGCGGCCCCTGCGTGGCGGAGATGCCGAAGCTCCACGCCGCGTACGCGGCAATCAACGGCGCGCGGCCGAGCAAACCGTCGAAGGACGGATCGCTGCGCAGGCTCGCGGCCGCCGACGATCCGCGGGTCGAGTTCGTGTTCGTGTCCTTCGACGCCGCGCGCGGGGACGTCGCGAGGTTCCGGCGCGAGCACTGGTCGATGCCGTGGACGCACGCGTTCATCGGCAACGACGGCAGGGACAAGGAGGTCATGAAGCGCTTCGGGTTCTCCGGCGTTCCGACCGCGATCCTGGTCGACGAGGCCGGCAAGATCCTCGAGGTCGGCGAGGGGCTGCGCGGTGACGAGCTCCAGGCGACGCTGGAGCGCGCGGTGGCCGAGCGCACGCGGCGAACGGATTGAGCCCGAGATCCCGAGCCAACGGCGCGGAAACGGCCGGCGCCCTTGGACACGCAGCACCCCCTCTGATAGGACGGGATCGTGCGCAACTCGGTCCTTCGCTGCCCCGCCCTGATCCTCGCCACCGTCGTCGCCTCGGCCTGCGCCGCGGACGAGGACCCCGAGGGCCAGACGGGCGACGCGCCCGCCGAGAGCAGCGGCGACGCGAGCGGCTCGCCGACCACCGTCGATCCAGGCACCGAGGAGTCGGGCAGCAGCGCCGACCCGACCACCGCCGGCACCGACGACGGTGCCACCACCGGCGCCGATGAGGATGTCGTCGTCGTGCCGCTGCGCATCGACGCGTTCAACGTACCCGTGCTCGAGACCTACTACGCGTGCTTCGAGTTCAGCTTCGAGCTCGACCAGCTCGGGCACATCGTCGGCTTCGACCCGAAGATCGACGACGTCGCGCACGTGCACCACTACGTGCTGACGAAGATCGACGAGCCCTCCGGCCAGCAGGACGGGTACTCGTGCTTCGATCTGTCGGGCGAGATGATCTACACCTGGGCGCCCGGCGGTCAGGCGTACGACCTGCCGCCCGAGGCGGGCTTCCTCATCGGCGATGCGCCGGGGGGCAAGGTCACGCTGCGGCTGCAGGTCCACTACAACAACCCGGTCGCCGACGCGGGGGTCACCGACTCGAGCGGGCTCGACCTGCGCGTGAGCAAGACGCTGCGGCCCCACAACGCCGGCACGATCGTCTTCGGCGACATCGAGAACATCGAGATCCCCCCGGGCATGCCGGCGTACGAGCACGTCGCGACCTGCAGCAGCAACGCGACGTCGTCGCTGCTCACCGAGCCGATGCACGTGTTCGGCACCGCGATGCACGCGCACAACATCGGCGCCGTGCTGTGGACGGACGTGTACCGCGACGGCGCGAAGCTCTACGAGCTCAACCGCGACGACCCGTACCTGTTCGATTCGCAGCACATGAACCCCAGCGACAAGGTCATCGAGCCGGGCGACCAGGTGCAGACCCACTGCATCTACGACTCGACCGGGCGCACCGAGACCACGCTCGGCGGCCCCGGCACCACCAACGAGATGTGCTGGAACGTCGTGACGTACTGGCCGCGCCTGACCCAGCCGATCGACACCTGCGGGACCGGGAATTAGGCGCGGCTTGAAGCTCTCCGGGCGGTTGCGTACGCTCCCGGCATGGTCGCACCGGTGATTCGCGCCCCGCGGGGTACACAGCGCACGTGCAAGGGCTGGCCGCAGGAGGCCGCGCTGCGCATGCTGATGAACAACCTCGATCCGGACGTCGCCGAGGCGCCGGATCGGTTGGTCGTGTACGGCGGCACCGGCAAGGCGGCGCGGTCGTGGCCCGACTACCACCGCATCGTCGCGTCGCTTCGCTCGCTCGAGAACGACGAGACGCTGCTCGTCCAGAGCGGCCGCGCGCAGGGCATCGTCCGCACCCACGAGGACGCGCCGCGGGTGCTCATCGCCAACAGCAACCTCGTGCCCAAGTGGGGGACGTGGGACGAGTTCAACCGGCTCGAGGCCCTGGGCCTGACGATGTACGGGCAGATGACCGCGGGCAGCTGGATCTACATCGGCACCCAGGGGATCTTGCAGGGCACGTACGAGACCTTCGCTGCGTGCGCGCGTCGCCACTTCGGCGGCGACCTGGCCGGGCGGCTCGTGGTCACCGGCGGTCTGGGCGGCATGGGCGGCGCGCAGCCGCTGGCGGCGACGATGAACGGCGCGGCGTGCCTCTGCATCGAGGTCGATCCGCACCGCATCGCGCGGCGGATCGAGACCCGCTACCTGATGCAGCAGACCGCGAGCCTCGACGAGGCGCTCGGTTGGCTCGACGCGGCCAAGGCCGAGCGCCGCGCGCTGTCGGTCGGCTTGGTGGGTAACTGCGCCGAGGTGCTGCCCGAGCTCGTGCGCCGCGGGATCATCCCGGATGTCGTGACCGATCAGACCAGCGCGCACGACGAGCTGAACGGCTACGTGCCCGACGGCATGACGCTCGACGCCGCGCTCGCGCTGCGCCAGGCCGATCCGGTGCAGTACGTGCAGCGCAGCATCGACGCGATGGGCCGCCACGTCGCTGCGATGCGGGCGCTGCAGCAGCGCGGGGCGATCGCCTTCGACTACGGCAACAACATCCGCGCCCAGGCGGTGAAGGCCGGGGTCACCGACGCGTTCGAGATCAAGGGCTTCGTCCCCGAGTACATCCGTCCGCTGTTCTGCGAGGGGCAGGGGCCGTTCCGCTGGGCCGCGCTGTCGGGCGATCCCGAGGACATCCGCGCCACCGATCGCGCGATCCTCGAGCTGTTCCCCGACAAGCCCGCGCTGCGTCGGTGGATCGAGCTGGCCAACGAGCAGGTCGCGTTCCAGGGCCTGCCGGCGCGCATCTGCTGGCTCGGCTACGGCGAGCGCGACCGGGCCGGCCTGCGCTTCAACGAGATGGTCGCCCGGGGCGAGGTCAAGGCGCCGATCGTCATCGGTCGCGATCATCTCGACTGCGGCAGCGTCGCGTCGCCCAACCGCGAGACCGAGGGCATGAAGGACGGCTCGGACGCGATCGCGGACTGGCCGATCCTGAACGCGCTGGTCAACACCGCCGCGGGCGCCTCGTGGGTGTCGGTGCACCACGGCGGCGGCGTCGGCATCGGTTACAGCCTGCACGCGGGCATGGTGGTGGTGGCGGACGGCACGGACGCAGCGGCGCGACGGATCGCGCGGGTGCTGGTCACGGATCCGGGCATGGGCGTGATCCGGCACGTCGACGCCGGGTACGGCGACGGGTTTGCGCGCGAGCACGGCGTGAAGGTGCCGGGACGGACGATCTTCGAGGACGTCGGCTGAGCCGGGTCAATCCAGCGCGGCGCGGATCTCCCGGGCCCAGTCATCGAGGCACGCCAGCGTGGTCGCGAGCACGGTGCGGTCTTCGATCAGCTGGGTGAGTCGCTCTTCGAGCAGTTGTTTCGCCCGGCGCAGGCGGGTCCGTACGGTGCCCTCGGGCACGCCGAGGACCTCGCCGATCTCGCTCGCGCTCATCGATTCCCAGTAGTACAGCTCGAGCAGGCTCTGGTGCTCGAGCGGGACCATGCGCAGCGCCTCGAGCAGCCGCCGGTGTTCGCGTCGGGCGGCGAGCATCTCGGAGGGGCGCGCGGCGACGTCCGCGAGCGAGACCGTCTCGACGTCGATGGCGCGCCCGACCTGACGATCGCGGTAGTGGTGGCGCAGCACGTTGTATGCGATGCCGAGGAGGTAGCCGCGGAAGCTGCCCTCGCCGCGGAAGTCCTGCCGCGCCTCGAGCACGGTCAGGAACGTGCGCTGGACCAGGTCGCCGAGGTCATCGCCGGCCTTGTTGCGGAAGAACCGGTTGACCGCCGCGAAGTGGCGATCGAACAACGCCTCGCCGGCGGGCTTGTCCCCCGCTCGCCACGCCGTCAACAGCTCTACGTCCGAGGGCACGCCCCAGGGTAGCTTGCCTGGTGGTCGCACCGCGAGCGCTCGAGTGCGCGGGGCTCACGGCGGACAGGCGCCGTCATTGCGTTGCCACCGCGAGTCTGGCCAGCCGTCCTTCGCGAGGTGGAGCGCAGCGGCGCGGTCGGTGCCCACCTCGACGGCGATCGCCTCCTGCAGCCGGCGACCGAGTCCGGCGTCGAGCGCAAACCAGCGCTCGATCACGGGGCGACGCAGCACCGGGCCCGACGCGGGGATCTCGGCCTGCTCGTCGGCGATGCGTTGGATCGCCAAGCGCATGTCGAGGAGCCCGGCGGTCTGGAGCACGCGCGCCTCGAGGCCGTCGTGCAGCTCGGCGAGGGACGACGGCTCGTGCGGGAGATCGAGGCCGAGCTCGATCGCGAGCGCGAGGTACTCCGCCTGCATCGCGCTGCGGAAGCTCGATGCACCGCGGTCGACCGCGGTGGCCTCGCCCGGCGCGAGCGACACGCCGGCGCGCACGAGCGCGTCGCTGAGCACGGCCGCGTCGTCGGTGAGCACTGCAGGGACCTCCCACAGGGTCGACTTGCACTCGGCCATGCGCGCGCGCAGGGCAGGCGATCGGTCGAGTCGGCGGCAGCGCTCGTCGTCGAGCTCGACGCAGGACTCGTCCAGCCCCCGTCGATCCTCGGGGAGGATCGCGATCCGACGACACGCCTGGGCGTGTCCCAGCAGGCAGGCGTTGACGCGCGCGGCGAGGCCGCTGGACTCATCGCCTGTCCGCATCGCCATCGTGCCGAGGCTCGCGCAGCCCTCGGCGTCACCAGCTGCGCACGCACGGGCCAGCTCATCGACGATCGTCGCGTTGCGCTGACCCTCGTCGGCGGGTGTCTCCTGCTCGAAGCGCAAGTTCGCCGCGAGCACGCAACACGTGGCGTTGCCGTCGATGCACGCCGAGGCCGCAGGGTCGAGCCCCTCGATCGGGCAGCTCGCGCTCGCCGTGCACCCCGTCGTGCCGCCGTACTCGGTCCCCGGCGGGCAGGTCGTTGCGCTGGGTGGAGAGCACAGGCGTCGAAAGGCGCATCGGGTCGCACGGTCACCGACCGCATCGTCCGTCGTCATGAGTTGCTCGGCGAGCTCGTCGCAGCTCCGGTGGTCGTCGGGATCGGGCCCAGGGCAGACCCACGCGCCGTCGTCGATCGCCACCGGACCGTCGACCGCCGGGGTATCGACGATCGCGCCGGTGGTCGTGTCGGGCTCGATGGGTGCGGGCGTGCGCGACAGGGCGAACGCCACGCCGGATCCGAGGCCGAGCAGCCCGAGCGACGCGGCGAAGACGACGGAGTGCCGGCGTGGTCGAGTCGGCGCAGCGATGCGCTCGAGCTCCGCCGTCAGCCCGCGCAGATCGCTGGGCCGTCGCGCCATGTCGGTCGCGAGCCCTTCGCGCAACAGGGTGACCAAGCGCGTCGGAAGATCGCGGCGCCATGCGAGCCGACCCGGCCCGGCCTGCATCGCGGTGAGCAGCGCATCGATGCTGTCGCAGGAGTACGGGCGCTGGCCATGCAGCGCCTCGTACAGCGCGACGCAGAACGCGAACACGTCGGTACGCGCGTCGATCTCTCCGCCGTGGAGCTGCTCCGGCGCCATGTACCCGGGCGTGCCCACCAGCTCTCCGGTCTGCGACAGGCGATCGATGCGAGCCCCCGCGGGCAGCACCGACGCATCGCCTCGGCTCCCCTCGGCCAGGGCGAGGCCGAAGTCGACGACGCGCACCCGTCCGTCGTTGCCGATGATCGCGTTGTCGGGCTTGAAGTCGCGGTGCACCAGCTGTTGCTCGTGCGCGGCGGTGAGGCCCCGCGCGGCCTGGGCGAACACACGGGCGAGCTCGGGGAGCGAGCGACGCGTCCCGAGCCAACGCCCGACGGTCTCGCCCTCGACGAACTCCATGGCGACGAAGACCTGATCGTCGTCGGTCCCGACCTCGTGGATCGTGACGACGTTCGGGTGCGCCAGCTTGGCGAGCGCACGGCCCTCGCGGAGCAGCCGCGCCTGCCCGAGCCGATGCCCAGGCCACAGGAGCTTCAGCGCGACCTTCCGATCGAGGTCCGGATCGCGGGCGAGGTACACGACGCCCATGCCGCCGGCGCCGAGGCGATGGGAGACCTCGTATCCCCCCACGGTGACCGGCGGCGCAGCACCGAAGAGGCGCTCCTTGATACTGCGCCGCAGGAGCGCGGCGTCGAGGGCGGCGCCGGTCGGGAGATTCCCGAGGTCGCCCTCGGCGATCCCCGGTTGTTCCACCGGCCCGTCGCCGCGGGCGATCGACGGGTCCGTCTCGTTCATGTCGCGCTGCCAGGTTGCCATCGGCTCCGTAGTGCCGCCAGGTCGGCCAACCGATTGCGGGGATCGGCATCGGCGGCGAGGCGACGTCCCTCGACCGAATTCCCCGCGTCGGCGAGGGTGCATCCGGTGGACGAGGGACTGGAGGTCCCCGGGTCGCAGTCGCTCACGTCGGGGCGAGGAGCTCGTCGGCGTCGCGGACATGGACGGCGCGCACGAGCCAGTCCTCGAGCTGGACGCGATCGGTGCACGCGAGCACGGTGACGCGGAGTTGGTCGTCGTAGCCGAGGCCGCGGGCCTCGAGCACCTTGAGGACGGCGTGGGCGAGGGCGGTCAGCTCGCCGCGTGCCTCGCCGCGTGCCTCGCCGCGTGCTTCGCCGCGTGCCTCGCCGCGTGCTTCGCCGCGTGCTTCGCCGCGCTCCTCGCCCTCGGCCAGGATGCGACGCATGAACTCGCTGCGGAACTCGTACTTCTCGGGGTTCATCTCGGCCTCCAGGGCACGGCGTACGGCTTCTTCGACGAAGCCCAAGACGATGTCAGCGTACCAGCGGGCGCGGGCCTCGTCGACGTCGTCGAGGGCGAAGAGCAGGGCGCGCGCGGCCGCGAAGGCGACCGCGTCGTGGCGATGGGCGAGGACCCCGAGCAGCGCGACTTCGGGGTGACGCCGCGCGCGCTCGACCTCGGTGATGACCGGCACCCGTGACGGGCCGATCACCACCGGGTAGATCCGCGAGCCGAGCCCGTCGATCTCGATCGGCTCGGCGCACCACCGCGCGGTGTCCTCGTCGAGGGTGACGACGACCATCTGCACGGGGCATCCGAGCCGAGCGCGCAACACCGCCTGGTACTCCGGCCACGTCAAGCGCTTGCGGGGGTCGCGGCGCAGCTGCACCTCGACCACGACGGCGTGCGTCGCGATGCCCGAGCCCGGGGCCCGCACGATCAACACGAGGTCTGCGCGTCGCTCCGGCGGCTGGATCGCGGTGAGGTTCTCCGGGCTGGCCGCGACCTCGACGTCGCCGTCGATGGTGATCCCGACCGCCGCATGCAGCAGCGCGAGCACGAGCTCGGGGTGCTCGCGCAGCAGCTCGACCAGCATCTCGTGCTCGAGCGACGGCATCGAGGTGCTGTGCGTTGCGAGCGACGTGCCGAGCGACTTGGACGCGTGATCGTTGGCAGTCGATCGGGCGAGGTGGCCCGGTGGCCCGCAGGTGGGCCACGGGTGGCCTGCGAGCGGGCCGCGGTTGGCTCGCTGGCTGGCCACGCCACGGGACGGCCCCCTTCGACACCCACCGCCCGCCTCTGCTACGACACCTCCGTGCGCCCCACTGCCCCCGTCCGCATCTTCACCGCCGCCGCCGCCGTGCACACGCTCGCGGGCCCCGACGGACCGCGGTCCGGCGCCGCGATGGCGGAGCTCGGCACCATCCCCCACGGCGCGGTCGTCGTCGACGACACGGGCGCGATCGCGTGGGTCGGCGCGACCTCCGATCTCCCCGCCTCCTTCGCCGACGCCGAGATCATCGACTGCACCGGCAAGACGCTGATGCCCGCCTTCGTCGACGCGCACACGCACCTGGTGTGGGGCGGCGATCGCAAGGACGAGCTCGAGATGCGGATCGCGGGCGCCGACTACGAGCGGATCTTCGCCACGGGCGGCGGCATCCTCTCGAGCGTCCGGCAGACGCGGGCGATCGACGACGACACGTTGTACGCGCAGAGCCTGGTCCGCATCGAGCGGATGCGGCGCGCGGGCACGACGACCTTCGAGATCAAGAGCGGCTACGGCCTCGAGCTCGCCGCCGAGCTCCGGCAGCTCCGCGTCGCGCGGCGGCTCGGCGCCGACTTCCGTGTGCGCACCACGTGCCTCGCCGCCCACGCGGTGCCTGCCGAGGCCCGCGTGAGCGCGGCCGCCCGCGCCGCGTTCATCGAGTCGATCTGCGCCGAGATCCTGCCCGCGGTCGCGCGCGCGAACCTGGCCGACTTCGCCGACGTGTTCTGCGATCGCGGGGCCTTCGACGTCGACGAGTCGCGCCGCGTGCTGCTCGCCGCGCGGGCGCTGGGCCTCGGACTGCGCGTCCACGCCAACGAGCTCGGGGCCACCGGCGGCGCCCAGCTCGCGGCCGAGCTCGGCGCGGCGTCGGCCGATCATCTCCTGTACGTGGGCGACGCCGAGCGCACGGCGCTGCGCGAGGCCGGCGTCGTCGCGATCCTCCTGCCGGGCACCTCGCTCGTGCTCGGCAAGCCCTACGCCGACGGCCGCGCGATGGTCGAGGCTGGCGTGCCCGTGGCCGTCGCGACCGACTGCAACCCCGGCTCGTGCGCGTTCGAGAACCTCGCGATGGTCCTGGCGCTGGCGTGCTACGGCAACCGCTTGAGCCCCGCAGAGGCCGTCTGCGCGGCCACGCACAACGCCGCGTGCTCGCTGGGCCTGGGCGATCGCGTCGGCTCGCTGAAGCCGGGCCGACGCGCCGACCTGCTCGTGCTCGACACGCCGGACGTCCGGGACCTCGTCTACCACGCCGGCTCGCCGCTCGTCGGGCAGGTGTGGCAAGACGGCCTGCGGGTCGCGTGATACGGTAGCGCCGATGGGCTCGGGGCTCGAAGAACTCGGAATCATCGACGACGGCGACGAGGCCGAGTCGACTGGCGAGGATCGGCGCAGGCCCGCGCCGCGCGTCGGGTCGGCGCCCGCCGATCCCGAGGGCGAGACGCGGACCGCGGCGCTCATCCGCATGCTGCGGCAGGTCTCGCTGTTCGAGGGGCTGCTGCCGCTGCACCTGCGCCGCATCTCGTCGCTGTGCCAGGAGCTCACCGTCAAGACCGGCAGCCCGGTGTTCAGCCACGGCGATCCGGGCGACGGCCTCTACCTCATCCTCGAGGGCGCGGTGCGGATCAGCCGCAGCGTGTCGGGCATCGGCGAGGAGGCCCTGGCGATCCTCAAGCCGGGCCACTACTTCGGCGAGATGTCGATCGTCGACGACGACATGCCGCGCTCGGCCGACGCCATCGCCCACGAGAACTCGCGCCTGCTCAAGCTCCCCAAGGAGGACCTGCGCGACCTGATGTTCGTCGACCGCGAGCTCGCCTACGAGCTGCTGTGGCGCTTCGTTCGCACGCTCAGCGGGCGCCTCCGCGAGAGCAACGACCGCCTGCTGATGCTGACGGTCTCGTCGAAGTTCTAGCGACGTCGCCGGATCTAGATCTAGATCTCGGGCTTCGTCGCCGGCTTGGGCGGCGTCGTCGGCCCCGGGTTGACCATGACCTTCGGCTTGGGCTGCGGCTTGGGCGGCGTCGTGGGCGGCGGCGGCTGGTTCGGCCCGGGGTTGACGCTCACGATCGGCGGCGGTCCGCCGTGCGCGGGGCCGCCGTCCGTCGGCGGGGGTGTCTGCTCCCCCGTCGGTCGCACGTCGAGCGCGGTGCTCGGCTCGCCGCCCTCGGCGCCGGCACCGTCGGTGCCCGGCGTCGGCGTCGTGCCCGGATCGATCGTCGGGCCCTCGTTCACGATGGGCTCCTGCGGCCCGGGGTTCGTGCCGTACTTGCACGCGGCGCCCGCGGTCACCGTCGACATCGAGACCAGCGCGGTGGTGACGGCGAAACGCAGCGTCCGCGACGCCGACGTGGCGGTAGAGTTGGACATGCGGCGATGGTCGCGGGGTTGCGCGGGCGCGTCAACCGATGGCCTAATGCAGCGGTGGATCGCGTGGGCGTTCGACGTAGGGTGAGCCTGACGCTCGGCCTGTTCGCTGGTGCATGCGCCTTCGATGCCTCGGGGGTGGGCTCCTCGGGCGCGACGCTCGGGGGCGCAGGCACGACGACGACCTCGACCGACGCGGGTCCGTCGACGCTCGACACCAGCGGCACGCCCGAGTCCGAAGCGGAGTCGGGCTCGATGTCGGGCACCGGCGCGCCGGACGACGCTGCGTTGCTCGTGCTCGAGGACGCGCCGATCTTCGACTTCGCCGACATCATCCTCGGTGAGGTCCAGACCCACGGCTTCGTGCTGCGCAACGACGGCACCGCGGCGGCGACGAACGTCGCGGCGTCGGTCGACGCGGCGCCGTTCGCCTTCAGCGGTGGGGTGTACCCCGGCACGGGTGGCACGTGCACCGAGACGCTACCGCCGGGCACGAGCTGCGTCCTCGTGCTCGCGTGCACGCCGGCGCAATGGGGCCCGGCCGCAGCCGCGTTGAGCGTCACGTACGGCGATGCCACGGGCGGCAGCGGGGCGATCGCGGCGATGCTGCGCGCCCGTGGGATCGGACGCACCGACAACCTGCTCGTCAACGGCGACGCCGAGCAGGGCGGCAGCCCACCCACGGGATGGTTGCAGTCCGACGGCGGCGGCGAGAACTGGCAGACCACGGGCTCGGTCACCTTCGCCGGCGCGATGGCGATCTGGGCCGGCGAAGGCTCGGGGGTGACGAGCTTTCGCCTGCGGCAGTCGGTCGGAGTCGACCCCTGGGTCGCGCTCGTCGATGCCGGCGACCTGCGGTTCCGGGCGGCCGCCCACACGCGGGCCTACGAGCAGGACAACGATCCGCACCAGGTGCGCCTGCGCTTCTTCGACGACGCCGACGAGCTCCTCGGCGAGGAGGTGTCGACGGTGTACGCGGGCGCGGCCTGGAACGCGACCGAGGTCGAGGCGACGGCTCCGCCGTTCACCCGGCTGGTGCAGGTCCAGCTCCGGTGCACCCGCAACGGCGGGGACTACTGCGACGGGTACTTCGACGACGTTTCGCTCGTCGCGATCTACGAGTGATCGAGGGCGGGCGTCGGGCTCAGACGCCGTTCATCGCGTCGACCACCGCGAACAGGTCGCCCTCGTCGTAGAAGTCGACGGCGAGCAGGTTGACCGGGTGGTCCCAGGCGTCGGCGCACGCCTCGGCCCGCTCGAGCAGCGCGTCGTGGGCGTTCGAGGCCGCGGCCGCGTCGGCGTCGGGCAGGTCGGCGTCGGTGCTGATCCAGTGGTTGACGAGCAGGAGCCCCGAGCCGGGCGTGCCGCGGTTGGGCTCGCAGCTGAACTCCGCGGGGTCGTGGAAGGTGTAGGGCGTGTCCCAGATCAGATCCCACGCGTGGTGCAACCACGCCGGGGGCGGCGCGCCGTTCTCCGCGGTGACCACCACGCGCGTACCGACGTCGATCATCTCCGCGAGCGTCGGCCAGGCCGCGCCGTCGTGGACGTACAGCAGCGACTCGAGGCCGGCGGCGGCCCAGTCGGCCGCGATCGCCTCGGTCGGCGCGGAGTCCTCGTAGATGATGAACAGCACCTCGTCGGGGCGCGCCGCGAGAAAGTCCCCGATCACGCCGAGCGCGTCGATGTGGCGGACCTTGCCGAGCCCGCACGGGCCGTGGCACAGCCACGTCTCGTCCTCGAACAGCGTGACGTCGAGCATCATCCCGCGCACACCATCGTCGAGCTGGTCCCGGAGATCGCGGCGCTGGTTGGCGTTGAAGGCGGTGAAGCCGGCGGCGGTCGATGCGGCGCTGTTGTGCGTGGTCGCGATCGTGAGCGCATCGAGGGGGCGATCGCACAGGGCCGCGTGCCCGTTGCACGCGCGCGGCGGGCTCGTCTCGCCGCTGGACTCCACCGCGGGGTCGAGCGTCGAGCTCGAGCTCTCCGACGTCGGCGGGGCGGCGCCGGTCGTGTCGGCGTCGCCCGGGGTGGGCTCCGGCGCCGCGCAGGCGCCGAGGACGAGCAGGGTGACGACCGACCGCATCGCGAGGATCGTAGGCCACCGGCCGCCGTCGGGCGAGGTACCCTGACGGCGTGCAACGCTCGCTTCGTTCGATCCTACGACGCGGCCCTTGGGCGGCGATGTGCGTGGCGGTGCTGCTGCTCGGGGCGATCGCCTGCGGCTCGTCCTCGCCCGACGCCGTGCGCATCGCTACCGGCCAGCGCGGTGGCACGTTCCTGCCCCTGGGCGAGACGCTCGCGCGGGGCTTCGCGGCCGACGTCCATGGCACCGAGTTCAGCGCGCTCGAGAGCCCCGGCAGCGTCGCGTCGGTCGAGATGCTCGGCCGCGGAGAGGCCGAGCTCGCGCTGCTGTCCAACCACGTCGCGGGCGCGACGGGGCTCGAGCTCGTCGCGCCCCTGTACGAGGAGACGCTGCAGGTGGTCGTGCGCCGGGACGCGGGGATCACCCGGCCGCTGCAGCTCGCAGGCCGTCGCATCGGCGTCGGACCGGCGGGCAGCGGCACCGAGTCGATCGCCGACGCGGTGCTGCTGCACTTCGGCATCGGCGGCGACGCGTTCGATCGGCGCAACCTGTCGGTGGTCGACGCCGTCGCCGCGCTCGAGGGCGGCACCCTCGACGCGGCGTTCATCGTCGCGGGCATGCGCACGCCCGCGGTCGATGGCCTGCTCGCCCGCGGCGACATGCGCCTGCTGTCGCTCGGCGAGCCCGGCAAGGTCGGCTCCGCGCTCGAGGGGATCAAGCTCGACGCGCCGTTCTTCTCGGTCACCGCGATCCCCGAGCACGCGTATGGGGCCGAGCCGACCACCGCGATCGGCACCATCAGCGTCCACGCGCTGTTGGTCGCGCGCGCCGACCTCGACGAGGACCTGGTGTTCGCGATCACCGAGTCGCTCTATTCCCACAAGGTCGAGCTGGCGCAGCAGGAGCGGCTGCTGTCGCACCTGAGCGAGCGCTACGATCCGGCGCTGTCACCGTACCCGCTGCATGCGGGCGCGGATCGGTACTATCGCCGCGACGAGCCGACGCTCGTGCAGCGGTACCTCAACGAGATCAGCCTCGCGATCACCATCGGTGCCCTGCTGTGGTCGGCGATCTCGGGCCTGCGGGCGGCGCGGCAGCAGGCCCGCCGCAATCGGATCGAGAGCCATTTCGCGGAGGCCAAGCGCATCGTCGACGGGGCCGGGGACGATCTGGCGGTGCTGCGCGAGCGCCTGGTGGCCGCGCGCGACCGGGCGCTCGGTGAGCTCGCCGAGGAGCGCCTCGACGCGAACGAGGCGTACCTCATCCTGCAGGATTATCTCACCGCACGGATCTCCGAGATCGACCGACGCATGACGTGATTGCACGCCGCGCGATCGAATGGACGTGCGCGATCGAATGGACGTCGTACGATCGAATGGACGTCACGCGATCGAATGGTCGTCGCACGAATCGTTGCCCCATGGGATCCCCCCGGGGACGTCACCCTGAGACATCGTCGCCTCGACGCGCCAGCATGGGCGATGTCCCGCCCGAGTCCTGGTACGCGCCTTGCTCGTGGCGGCGTCGCGACGACTGTCGTCGCAAGGGGAAACGACACCATGATCAAAGCACGATTCATCGCAATCTCTACCTTCACCCTCCTCGGCTTCGCGTGTGATCCGGAGGCGCCGGACGACGAGGATCGCCGCGGCGCGCTGCCGGAGATCGTCGACGAGGACGGCGCGGACCTCCGCGTCCCCGCGACGCGGGCCGAGCTCGCCGCGCGGGGGATCGAGGTGATCGACGTCGAGGCCACGCGGACCGCGGCGCCGGACGACGCCGACGACACCGAGCCCGCGGCGGACGTCGACGGCATCACCGACGTCGACGATCCTCGACTCACCGAGCTGATGCGCGAGGACATGCAGCTCGTCGCCGACCTCAACCCGCAGGCGGCGGTCACCGTCTACACCTGCCCGGACAACCTGCAGGCCAACGTGATCTCGTTCGGCGGCGCGACAGCGGGCTGGGGATCGGTGGGTTTCACCGGCGGGACGGTGAGCAGCACCTCGATCCTCGACTGGTTCACCGGGGCGAAGATGCTGAAGTGCCACGGCGACCGCACGATCACGCCGGGCTACTCCGAGCCGATGTACGTGTCGCGGATGACGGCGGTCGGCTCCGTGTGCACGCAATCCGCGGGCGGCGGCGACTACTGGTTCACCTGCTACACGGTGCCGGACTCGAACTGCTGCACGACCGGCCACGGCGCCGGGTGCTCGGTGCCGCCGGTGCAGAGCTGCGTCTGCGCCGCAGATCCGTACTGCTGCAACAACACCTGGGACTCGATCTGCGTCGGCGAGGTGACGAGCCTCTCCTGCGGTAGCTGCTGAGGCTGGTCCAGGTGATGCGAGAGGTGCGGGCGGACGCGCTGGCGTCCCCCCGCACCTCGGTTGCGCTGCGCTAGTCCGACAGCAGGACCACCGCGGCACCGCCGACGCGCACGCGTGCGATCGGCTCGCGCACCGGGCCGATGACCCGCGTCGCGCCGCGCAGTCGATCGACCGCGACGGCGTCGGGGAGCGCGACCGCGACGTTGTAGCCCCCGCCGTCGCCCATCGAGCCCAGCGTCGCGGGCAGCACATGCGCGTCGCCGCGTTCGTCGACGAGCTCCACCGTGTCCGCGCCACCGGGCGTCCGTCCCTCGACGCTGCCCGTCGTCACGAACCAGTGCGGCGCACCCCCGAGCCCGTCGTAGAGGCCCACCAGGACGCGTCCCGTCGCCGGCTCGGCGTCGGCGGCCTCCCACGACGTGATCTCGCGGATGTACGGCACGACCTCGCGCCAGCCCCAGTCCGAGACCCACGTGTTCCCGCAGTAGGTCATGTAGTCCTTGGCGACGTCGGGCTTGAACAGCTGATTCCAGTCGACGATGTCGAAGCCCCACGCGCCGATGTTCCCGCCGGGGTACGGATACAGCGGCGTGGCGCCGCCCTCGTCGCCGTTGCAGGCCACGTGGCTGCGACCCTGGGTGTGCCCGATCTCGTGCACGAACGTGTTGGCGGTGGAGTCGATCCCACCCGAGTAGAAGCGGCCGACCGCGACGCGTGACCAGCCGTTGCCCTGCGAGGGAAACCCGGGGATGTCGATCGCCTGACCGCCGATGCCCTCGGGACCGCCGTCGCACGGTCGCACGAGCCCGTAGTAGTAGACCCCCGGATCGGCGCCATCGGCGTCGCGCAGGCCCGCGAGCTCGGCGAGCAGACCGTTGAACGATCCGAGGTCGTCCGTCCAGGGGATCGTCGCGCGCGCGGTCACGTCGATGCGATTGACCGGGTTCTGCTTGTACAGGTAGTCGCTCAGCGCCGAGACCGTGGCGCGATCGAGCTCGGGCGGCTCCAGGCACTCGGGGCCGAGGTTGTGGTGGATCGGCACCAACACCACGCGCAGCGCCATGTCCGACGGCTCGACGCCGACGAACGATGGCGTCGCCGGGTAGCCGATCGGCTCGGGCACCTCGGGCAGGTCCTCGAAGCCGCCCGGCGCGGTCTCCCACAGGGTGACCTGGAACTGCACGAGCGGCGTGATCAGCTCGCCGGGGACGCCGAACCAGAACGTCGAGTCCAAGACCGACAGATTGGAGTCGCCGTCGACCACCACGCGTCGGGTCGCGGACTCGGAGCTGCCGTCCTCGTAGGAGAGCTCGAGACGGGCCTCGATCTCGCGCGGCGTGAACGCGGGATCGATCGCCCAGCTGGCGCGGATCATCGTGTTGCGCCCGACGAACAGCTCTGCGTTGCGGCCGCCCCCGTCGACCCAGGCGCCCTCGCGGTACACCGGCACCCCGACCGCCTGGTTGGCCTCGATCTCCGTGATCACGATCCCTCGGGCGGGCACCGGTACGAACGCCTCGCCGGTCGACGTGTCGGCGATGCTGCTCGTCGTGGCCTCCCCGGTGTCCACGACGCCGCCGGAACTCGAGCCCGGCTGGGCGCCGCTGTCCCCGGTCGTGCCGCCTTCGCCGCCGGCGACCTCGTCTCCGGCGCAGGCGAGCGAGGCAGACGCGAACAGGGCCAGCAGCGAGGTGGATCGACGCACGATCCCCCGATCCTCGGGGAGGTCGTGCCGGAATTCAAGCGCGGGATCAGGACCTGCGCGCGCGCTTGGGCCCGGCGCCGACGTACGTCGCGAGGTGCTCCCCCGTGATCGTGCTGCGCCCCGCGACGAGCTCGGCGGGGGTGCCCTCGAACACGATCGTCCCGCCGCCGTGGCCGGCGCCGGGGCCGAGGTCGATGAGCCAGTCGGCGTGGGCCATCACCGCCTGGTGGTGCTCCACGACGATGACCGACTTGCCGGCGTCGACGAGGCGATCGAGCAGGCCGAGGAGCTGCTCGACGTCGGCGAGGTGCAGGCCGGTCGTCGGCTCGTCCAGCACGTAGATGTCACCCTTGTCCGCCATCTGCGTCGCGAGCTTGAGCCGCTGCCGCTCGCCGCCCGACAGGGTGGTGAGCGGCTGGCCGAGGCCGAGGTAGCCGAGGCCGACGTCGACGAGCCGCTCGAGGACGGCGTGGGCAGCCGGTGTGCGCGCCTCGCCGGCCCCGAAGAACTCGCGGGCGTCCTGCACCGACATCGCGAGGACCTCGCTGATGTTGAGCCCGCCGAAGCGGTACTCGAGCACGGAGGCGTGGAAGCGCTTGCCCTCGCAGTCCTCGCAGGTGGTGGAGACGCCGGCCATCACGCCGAGATCGGTGTAGATGACGCCGGCGCCGTTGCACGTCGGGCACGCGCCCTCGGAGTTGGCGCTGAACAGCGCCGGCTTCACGTCGTTGGCCTTGGCGAACGCCTTGCGGATCGGCTCGAGCAGGCCGGTGTACGTGGCGGGGTTGCTGCGGCGCGAGCCGTGGATCGGCCCCTGATCGATCGACACGACGCCGGCGTCCGTCGGCATCGAGCCGTGCACCAGCGAGCTCTTGCCGGACCCGGCCACGCCGGTCACCACGACCAGCACACCGAGCGGGATGTCGACGTCGACGTTGCGCAGGTTGTTGGCCTTGGCGCCGCGGATCTTCAGGCGGCCGCTGGGCTTGCGCACCGTCTTCTTGATCGCGGCGCGGTCGTCGAGGTGGCGGCCGGTGATGGTGTCGCTCTCGCGCAGGCCCTCGAGCGAGCCCTCGAAGCACACCCGACCGCCCGCCGCGCCCGCGCCAGGGCCGAGGTCGACGACGTGGTCGGCGATCGCGATGGTCTCGGGCTTGTGCTCGACGACCAGCACGGTGTTGCCCTTGTCCCGCAGTCGCAGCAGCAGGCCGTTCATCCGCTGGATGTCGTGGGGGTGCAGCCCCGCGGTGGGCTCGTCGAAGACGTACGTGACGTCGGTGAGCGCGGAGCCGAGGTGACGGATCATCTTGGTGCGCTGGGCCTCGCCGCCCGACAGCGTGCCCGAGGGGCGGTCGAGCGAGAGGTAGCCGAGCCCGATCTCCACGAACGAGTCGAGCGTGTGCGCGAGCGCGGCGACGAGCGGCGCGACGGAGGGCTCGTCGAGCCCGCGCACCCACGCGGCGAGATCGCTGATCTGCATCGCGCACGCGTCGGCGATGTTGATCTTCCCGATCTTCGACGACCGGGCCTCGGCGGCGAGCCGCGTGCCGCCGCAGTCGGGGCACACGGTGAAGGTGACCGCGCGCTCGACGAAGGCGCGGATGTGCGGCTGCATCGCGTCGACGTCCTTGGACAGGAACGACTTCTGGATCGACGGGATCAGACCGGCGTACGTCAGGTTGATTCCATCGATCTTGATCTTCGTCGGCTCGCGGTGGAGCAGGTCGTGGAGTTCCTTCTTGCTGAACTTGCGGATCGGCTTGTCGGGATCGAAGTACCCGCAGCCGCGGAAGATGCGGCCGTACCAGCCCTCCATGCTGTAGCCGGGGATCGTGATCGCGCCGCCGTTGAGCGACAGGCTGTCGTCGTACAGCGCGGCGAGGTCGAAGTCGGTCACCGAGCCCATGCCCTCGCACCTCGGGCACATGCCGCCCAGGCGCGTGAACGTCACCGCCTTGGGCTGCGACTTGCCCGCGCCGCGATCCGTCGTGATCGCGCCGCTGGCCTTCACGGACGGCACGTTGAAGGCGAAGGCGCTGGGCGGACCGATGTGGGGCTTGCCCAGCCGGCTGAACAGGATCCGCAGCATCGCGTTCGCATCGGTGACCGTGCCGACGGTCGAGCGAGCGTTGGCGCCCATCCGCTCCTGGTCGACGATGATCGCGGTGGTCAGACCGTCGAGCACGTCGACGTCGGGCCGCGCCGAGGTCGGCATGAACCCCTGCACGAAGGCGCTGTACGTCTCGTTGATGAGGCGCTGCGACTCGGCTGCGATCGTGCCGAAGACCAGCGAGCTCTTCCCCGAGCCCGAGACGCCGGTGAAGACCGTCAGCCTGCGCTTGGGGATCTCGAGGGTGATGTCCGCGAGGTTGTTCTCGCGGGCCCCCTGCACGCGGATCCGGTCGTGTCGGTCGGCGGCGTGCGGCGTCTTCGAGTGCGTGTCCGTCGTCTTTGCCTTGCTCATGCAGAATTCCGTCGGTCGGAGAAGAGGGCGCGGTGCGTCAGCGTCGCTCTTGGATGCGGATCATCGCGCCGGCGGGATCCCGCACGGCGCAATCCCGCACGCCGTAGGGCTGGTCGATCGGCTCCTGCACGACCTCGACGCCCTTGGCCTGCAGGCGCTCGAAGGTCGCGTCGAGGTCGGCCGTGGCGAGGAGGATCCCGGCGTAGGTGCCCTTGGCCATCATCTCGGCGATGGTGCGGCGCTCGTCGTCGGTGATGCCCGGGTCGGCCCCGGGCGGATGCAGCACGATCGACGTGCCGGGCTGGCCGGGGGGCCCGACCGTGATCCACCGCATGCCGCCGTAGCCGACGTCCTGGCGCACCTCGAAGCCGAGGAGGTCGCGATAGAACGCCAAGGAGGCGTCGGGATCGGTGTGGGGGAGGAAGCTGGCGTGGATGGTGAGGTCCATGGCCGCCATGCTACGTGCGGCCCTGCGCCGATGCTTCTCGATTCCTGACCGGTCGTGTCACCTGCTTCGCGACGCACGAGGGGATGCCCGCGGTCGCGTCCGCCGCCTGGCGCCGATATGCGCTCGGCGACATCCCGACCAGCTCGGTGAAGCGCGTGCTGAACGTCCCCAGCGACGAGCAGCCGACCTCGAAGCAGATCTCGGTGACGCTGAGGTCGCCGCGGCGCAACAGCGCCATCGCCCGCTCGATGCGCCGCGTCATCAGGTAGCTGTACGGTGGCTCGCCGTACGCGAGCTTGAACTGCCGGCTGAGGTGCCCGGCCGACATGTTCACGCCGCGCGCGAGCGCCTCGACGTCGAGGGGCTGCGCATACTCGCGATCGATGCGATCCCGGACGCGGCGGAGCTGCGCGAGCTCGCGGAGGTGTTGCGCGGAGGGGCTGGCCGGCACGGCGTGGATCGTGCCACGTCGCCGCCGCGGTGTCCGGTCGCGGCGGCGGGTCGGACGGATCACCGCCGTGTGACCGCGACGTCGAGCTCCGTCACGTCGCTCCCCGGCGCGACCCGTACCACCGCGCAGCCGAGCCCGGTCGCCGGCTCGCGGGGGGACGGCTGCGCCTGCGCACACGCCGTCCACGTGCCGGGCTCGACGCCATCGAACTGGGCGATGGGATCGATGCCGCCGACTCCGACCGGCATCCAGTGGCGCTCTGCGAACGGGATCTCGGCGAGCGTCGCGTCCCATGCCGCGGGGTCACGGGGCGTCCGATCACCCGGGACCAAGCCGACGGTGATGAACGAGCCGTCGAGCTCGTCCGGGAGCTTCGCGTCGACGACCACCATCGGGCCGCTGACGAGGTCGAGGTCCCAGCGCTCGGTCGCGCCAGCGGCGAGGTGCACGCGCTTGCTCGTGAGGCGCAGCTTGCGATCGGGTGTCCACGGCGCCACGCGAAGATCCAGCTCCCCGGGCGGTACCTGGGGGATCTCGAACGTGCCGTCCTCGGCACCCGTGACGATCATCAGGAATCCAGGATCGCCCTCGAGGATCGCCCGCGGCTGCACGGCGTCGTCGTCGAGCCGCAGGCGACCGACGATCCGGGCGGGAGCGCCGAGGTCGAGGTCGAATCGCACGGGCCGCACGCCGGCCTCGACGATGCGCCGCGGCGACCAACCGCGCGGGTGCACGGCCAGCACGGAGGTCGCGTCTCCGTGGGGCATCGGGAGTCGATAGCGACCGAGCTCGTCGGTCGTCGCGCCGACCTGACCGCTCAGCGTCTCCAGGTCGTAGCTCAGCAGCGTCGTGCCGGCGATCACGACGGCGCCGGCGACTGGCTCGCCGCCGTCGTCCAGCACTCGCCCGGAGATCACGCGAATCGTCGACGACGGGAGGGCCTCGCGGTGGATCGCGCGATCGGTGACGGTGCCGGCATCGATGCCGCCGCCGAGCGCGACCGAGACGTAGCGATCGTCGTGCCGCGTGAGGAGATAGGCGGGGAGCGCCGTGGTGCCGACGACGCGATCGAGTCCGCCGCTCCGCTCGCGGGCGATCCGGTGCTCGAGCGCGGTCGATTGGTCGTTGCCACGCGGCGGCGCCCCGGCCGTGGTGTCCACCTCGGCGGGTGTGCGGCGCCGTTGGGACTCGCGCGTCGTCTCGCCGTCGTCCTCCCAGTGGGCGCAACCGTAGGCGAGCGTGGCGATGACGCCGAGGAGGGCGGTGGTGTGCAGGGCGAGTTTCACGAGCGTGGCCTTCGTCGAGGCGGTGGTGTGCAGCAGGCTCGCGGTCGCCTCGGAGGCCGCGTGTGCCGTGATCGGGGAGAGCTGGGACGCGAGCCCGGCGAGCACGGCCGCGGTGAACCCGGCCCCCGGCTTCGAGCGTGCGAGGGTCCGCTCGATGGTGGCCTCGACGTGCTGGCGCAGTCGACGACGGCCCCGCGACAGGCGTTGCTCGGTCGCCGAGACCGAGAGTCCGAGCGCTGCGGCGATCTCCGCGGCCGAGCGGCCCTCGCGATAGAACAGCACGAGCGGCTCGCGGTAGTGCTCGGGCATCGTCGCGAGCGCGCGCCACACCGTGGCCTCCTCGCCCTGCCGCTCGAGGGCGTCGGTCTCGGGCTCGCTCGCGACCTCGGGCGGGTCGGCGGTCACGATCTCGCGGGCACGATCACGCCTCGCGTTGCGCGACAGGTTCCGGGCGATGGTGCACAGCCAGGCCCGGAAGCGGCCCGCGTCGCGCAGCGTTTCGAGCCGATGCCACGCGGCGACGAAGGCGTCCTGGGCGAGGTCCTCGCTCAGCGCGACGTCGCCGGTGCGGGCGTAGGTGACCGCGCAGACCAGCTGGCGGTAGCGATCGACGAGCTTCCCGAAGGCCACGGGGGACCCCGCGCGGCAGGCGGTCAGGAGCTCTTCGTCGGACTCGGCGGCGCGCATCTGGGCCGGTGACACGCACGACGGCACCACCTGACCGCGGGTCCGGAAGAAAAATCTGGGCGGGGTGACGACCGGGGGGCCGCCCCGCTGTGATACGACTCCCAGGGTGACGCGGCATGCCCGGCTTGCCCTCATCCTCGCGTTGTCGGCCTGCGGTGGCCCCGGCTCCGACGGCGGCGGCGTCGAGACGACCTCCGTCGGCCCGTCGACGTCCGCGGGCGCGACGCTCTCCACGTCCGCCGACGCGAGCACGGGGGGCACCGCGAGCCCCACGACGACTGCGCCGGACGATCCCTCGAGCAGCGGTCCTTCGGCCAGCACCGACGACGGCACCGCCGAGGTCCCCGAGGCTGCGCTCGACGTGTACTGGATCGACACCGAGGGCGGCGCGGCCACGCTGTTCGTCACGCCCGACGGACCGCTCGTCCTCGTGGACGCCGGCTTCCCCGGGGAGCGCGACGCCGATCGCATCGCGGCGGTCGTCGACGAGCTCGGCGCCGAGGCGATCGATCTCCTCGTGGTGAGCCACTTCCACGTCGACCACGTCGGCGGCGTCCCGGCGCTCGCCGAGCGGGTGCCGATCGCGGCGTACTGGGATCACGGCGACAGCGTCGAGCAGGGCAGCCCCGACGGCCTGGCGCTGTGGCAGGACTACCTCGCGGTGGCCGATGGTCTGCGCACGGTCGTCGAGCCCGGCCTGGTCCAGGACATCGGCGGCGTCGAGTTCACCGTCGTCGCGGCGGGCACCGAGGTGATCGCGGCGTCCCTGCCGGGCGGCGGCGCGCAGAACCCGGCGTGCGACGGCGCGGGCAACCTGCCGCCCGACGGCGGCGAGAACGGCAACAGCATCGGCTTCGTCGCCCGCTTCGGTGGCTTCGAGCTCCTCGATCTCGGGGACCTGACGTGGAGCTACGAGGACCAGCTCGCGTGCCCTTTGAACCGCCTCGGACCCGTCGATCTGTACCAGACGACGCACCATGGCCTGGCGATCTCGGGCGCGACCCAGCTCGTCCATGGTGTCGATCCCCTGGTCGTCGTGATGAACAACGGCGCGAACAAGGGTGGCGAGCCCGCGACGTTCGAGCGGATCGCCGACGCGCCGTCGCAGCCGGATCTCTGGCAGCAGCACCGCGCCGCGGGCAACGACGCGGCCCACAACGCCCCCGAGGAATTCATCGCGAACCTCGAGGACGGCGAGGCGGACCAGGGCCATGCGATCCACGCCCGCGTCGCGGCCGACGGCACGATCACGGTGACGAACCTCCGCAACGGGCACGCGAAGGCGTACGCGTCGCGGTGATCGGGCGTCAGCGCCGACGTCGGCGCCGCACCAGCACGATCGCACCCGCCCACCACGGCGCGCCGCGACCCTCGCGCTGGCCGCAGCCGCAGCCATCGTCGTCGAGCTCGGTCTCGCCCGCGCCGCCCGACGAGTCCCCGTCATCGCCGGTGCCGTCCGCCAGCCCTCCGCTGGTGTCCACGCCTCCAGTGGTGTCGGGCCCAGGCGCGGCGTCGACGACGATCGTCACCGCCTGCGAGAGGCCGAGGTTGCGGCCATCGCGAGCGACGACGCCGAACTCGTAGGTGCCGGCGGCGATGTTGGTCACCTCCCACGACCACGGCGGCTCGAAGAGCCGGACCATGGGCTCGCTGTCGAGGTACAGCTCGAGGTCGCTGAGGATGCGATCGTCGGTGGCCTCGGCGGTGATGACGAAGTCGGCGCCGGCCTCGAAGTGATCGCCATCGGCCGGAGACGTGATCGTCACGACGGGTGGCGTGTCGTCGGCGGGGAAGGGGCCGCTCGCGCACTCGAGCACGCCGTAGGCCTCGCCGACCAGCTCGGGCGCCCCGCCGCCGCGGCACGTCGGGGCCCCGGCACCGCCGCCCGGGAACGCGACCGAGACGACGGCGTGGGTCGGGTTCGCCTCGACGACGGTGAAGCTGACGGTGCCCTCGGGATCGGCGTAGGTGTCGCCGGCCTGCATCAGGCCGTTGCCGTTGATGTCGAGGTAGTACGGCGCCGGCCCGAATCCGTCGTTGTCGACCTCCGCCGAGACGTGGACCACGACGCCGTCGAGGCCCGCGTCGCCGTCGAATGCACCGATGGGCTGGCGGTACTCGAGCCAGTACGAGCGGCCGTCGAAGGCAGGGACGCGCAGGGCTTGGGTCCCGTTGCAGGGGGTCTCGAGCGGGACGATGTTGAACGTGCCGTCGGCGGTGGCGTCGACGATGTTGCAGCCCTCGATCCAGCCCATGTACGTCTTCTGCACCGCGTTGATGTGCGCGCAGCCGTCACCCATGGGATCGTAGGGATCGCCGTATTCGATGTGCTCGCAATCGTCGGCGAAGATGATCTCCTCGCCCATCTCGTCGATGCCGCAATTGTAGGCGTGGGAGTGGCCCATGCCGTAGTTGTGGCCGATCTCCTGGTTGCGGACCGTGCAGCCGAACGAGTCGTGGTACCAGCTGTCGCGGGCGGGGAACATCGGCGAGCCGAGGTCCGCCAGGCCGGAGAAATCACAGCCCGTCGACGGGAAGTGATACATCAATTGCTCGTAGTCGTTGGGATTGTGGCCCTTGTCGAGCATGGCGGCGCGGGCGTCGGCGCCGATCGAGTAGGGATCGCAGCCGCCGGGGTCGGGGATCTGGTAGGGCCCGAACACCTCGCCGATGACGCGCTCGCGGCCGTATGACACCTCACCGTAGAACACGCTGGTGGCCTCGGCGCCCGCGAACATCGATTGCTCGGCGTTGCCGTTGTTGAGGCCGGGTTGCTCCCAGAACAGCAGGATCGTGGCGAGCACGCGCGGCGCGAACGGCTCGGCGTCGATCAAGGGCTCGGGCGCGGGCGCGAGCACGCTCCAGTCGTCGACGTGGAGGCGAGGGGCAGCGCGGCCGCCGTCGCGCTCGCCCCAGACGCGCACGATGGTGTTGCGGTCGAACGCCGGTTGTCCCGCGGTCGCGAGCGCCTCGGGGACGACGAGCTCGAGGTCGACGCCGCGGTCGGGGCGGTCGGGTGCGCCGGGCAGGATCAGGTGGTGCTGCAGCGCGGCGCTGCCGTCGGGGCGCCGGGCCATGCGCGCGACGTAGGTGCCGGCGATGCTGCCATCGGCGAGCTCGCCCATGCGCGCGCCATCGTCCGCCTCGGGGCCCGCGACGCCGCCGGGGTCGGGGGCCTGACACGCCGCGAGCGCGGCGAGCAGCGTCGGGGCGAGGGCGTGTCGGGGCCGCGGACGATCGCACATGCGCGAGCATGGTAGTCGGCGCCGCCCCACGACGAAAGCGGCGGTGGGATCGAGCATGGTAGTCGGCGCCGCCCCACGACGAAAGCGGCGCTCCGCCCGGCGCTCAGACGCAGACGAACACGTTGCAGATCCCGAGCATGTTGCCGCCGACGCCGGCGGGACAGCACGTGCTCTGCAGGTCGTTCTCGTCGAACAGGCAGAAGTCGCCCATCATCCCGCAGTTCTCGAGGTCGTCCATGCAGCCGGAGCTGTCGATGGTGCAGCCGGCGGTGCAGTCGACCGTGCCGAGGTCGAAGCCCAGGGTGACGCAGGTGGTGCCGCCGAGGTCGTTGGCGTCGCACTGCTCGCCGCCGTTGCGGACGCCGTCGCCGCAGGTCGGCAGCGGCTGGCACTGCGTGGTCACCAGCGCGGTGCAATCGGCGTTGCACGACAGGGCGCCGCCCGCGAACCCCAGCGAGGCGCAGGTCTCGCCGTCGAAGTTCAGGCTGTCGCAGGCCTCGCCCAGGGCGATCTCGCCGTCGCCGCACGTCGAGCACGCGTCGGTGATCACGTGGCAGCTCGGATCGCACCCGAGCACGCCCTGCTCGAAGCCCAGGGACTGGCAGGTGACGTCGCCGAACGACATGCCGTCGCAGTCCTCGCCGGCCTGGAGGTTGTCGTCGCCGCAGACCGCCGCGGCGGTGTCGGCCCCGCTGGGATCGGCGCTCGACGATCCATCGCCGGTCGCACCGGTGCCCGCGCTCGCGCTCGCGCCGGTCGTCCCGTCCTCGCTGCCGTCGTCGGTGGCGTCGGTGGTCGAGGTCGGTGGCGTCGCGGTGGCGCTCGATCCGACCGAGGCGAACAACCCCGAGCCGCCTGTCTCGGCGCCGGTGGTGCACGCGATCGGGAGCCACGCGAGGGCGAGTCGTCGCAGGGATCCAGCCATCGTTGCCCACGGTACGGGAGTTGGCGTCGCGCGGCGATGCATTCGATGGGCGTCGGTGCGAATCGTCGTCGCGGGATTCCTCACGGTGATTCCACGGGTCGGGTAGACTCCGTCGGCAATGACGGGACGAGTGGCCGAGGGGACGGAGCGACGAATGATCGCGAGCACGTCGGCGCGGCGGATGCTGCTGCTGGGATGGCTCGTCGCATCGGCAGGCTGCGCGCGGCCGTCGACGCCAGCCACCGCGGCGCCATCGGCCGCGGGGCCCGATGCCGCGCGGGACACCAACGCCGCGGTCGTCCGCGCGATCGAGGCGGTCCTCGACGGCCAGCGCGACGCCTGGAATCGCGGGGACATCGTCGCGTTCATGGACGCGTACGTGCACGACGACACCCTCGTGTTCACCTCGGGCGGCAAGGTCCGGCGGGGCTGGGCCGCCACGCTGGAGCGCTATCGCGCGAGGTATCGTGACGCGGCCGCGATGGGCCGGTTGACGTTCTCGGCCCTCGAGACCCGACGGCTCGGGGCCGACGCTGCGGTCGTGCTCGGCCGCTGGCAGCTCGACGACACGCCGGAGGCGGGCCACGGCGTGTTCTCGCTGGTGTTCGTGCGCGCCGGCGACACGTGGAAGATCCTGCACGATCACACCTCGGCCGAAGCGCCGCCGATCGAGGGTGCCGCCGCACCTTCGGATCAGCCGCAGACCATGCCCACGCCGTCCAAGTCGTAGCACTGCATCGGCGCCGGGCAGACCTTGCCGCCCGAGCAATCGAGCGCGCAGGCCTGCAGCGCCATCGCGTTCACGGTGACCGGCATGCACCGCGGGGTGGCGGTGCCCCCCGGTGATGGATCGCAGTCGATCGCCGGGTTGGCGCAGCCGGTCTCGGAGCAGAACCCATCGGTCGGGTTCATCATGGCGTCGACGACCGTGATGCAGAGGATCGGCGTCATGCCGCACTCCTGCGCGGTGAGGCAGGGCGAGTACATCCCGTCCTGGGGCTGCATGCCGTCGCCGCCGCCGTCGGTGCTCCCCCCGTCGCTGGTGCCGACCGGATCGGCGCCGGTGCTCTCGGTCGCCGGCATCGTCGTCGCGCCGGATGTCGTCGTGGTGTCGTCGGTGCCGGTGCTCGAACTCGAGCCCTCGCCGGTCGACGGATCGATCGTCGTCGAGATCGTGGTCGTCGGCGCGGGCACGGTGCCAGCGCCGAACGGATCGTCATCGGTGCCGTCGACGGTGCACGCGACGAGCACGAGGCCGAGGCCCGCGGTCTGCAATCGGTTCATGGCATCCCCCCGCACCAGCATACGCCGACGCGACGGGCGACGCCCTGACTCCCTCAGGTCTCGCCGACCCCGCCGAATCGGCACGCGCTCCCGTCCCAGGCGCAGAACGGGAGCTCCATGCACGCGGCCTCGTCCGTCGCGGTCGCGCAGTCGATCGCACACTCGTTGATGGGCAGCCACATGCAGCCGCCCGCGGCCTCGCAGTCGGCCTGCGCGAGCAGCTGCTCGCACGCCTGCGGCTCACCGGTCTCGGAGCTCGTGGCGGGCGCAGGCCCGCTGGAGTCCGCGGGCCCGCTGGAGTCCGCGGGCCCCGGACCCGAGGTGTCGCTGGCGGAGGACGGGTCGACGGTCGCGGTCGCGCTCGCGGGGCCCGAGCTGTCGGATACGGTCGACTGCGAGTCCGCCGAAGTGTCGTCGTTCGGGCCGTCGTCACCGCACGCCCCGGTCGTCACGAGCGAGAGCAGAGCGGCAGCCGTCCAGGTGTCCATCCATCGCGCCATCGGACGTCACTATCATGCCGAACTCGGCCGAACAACCGCGCGTCACCCCTCGGCGAGCATGCCCAGGAGCGTCGCCGCGAAGCGGTGCGCGTCGCCGGGCCACCGGGCGCTCAGGTAGTTCCCGTCGCGGACCACGAACCCCGGCCCGAGGTCGTCGGGCCGGTCGCGACGCAGCGCCATGTTCCCCTGCTCGAAGTCCTCGGGTCGCGCGAGCGCCCGGGTGACCTCGTCCTGCAGGAACTCCGGGTACGTCCGGTAGTAGTCGCCCAGGCGCCGTCGCGTCAGCCACCACGCGAGGCGCTCCTGCTTGCGCAGCAGGGCGGTGGTCCGTCGGCCGTGCAGCACGCTGCGGTCCGTGCCCACGAACCGCGAGCGCGCGGCGAGCAGCACCCCGTGGCAGATCGCGGCGACCGGTCGGCCGGTCACGAAGAACTGCGCGACGAACCGCGCGAGCGTCGGCGACTCGAGGTACGTGCGCATGCCCGGGGCATGGCCACCCGGCAGGACGATCGCGTCGTAGTCGTCCACGCGCAGCGCCTCGTAGTCGAGCGCGCGGTCGAGGACGCCGTCGGCCGCGAGGCGCTCCCACGCGCCGCGCCCGTTCGCGTCGGCCCGCAGCGCGCCCGCGAACAGACCCAGGCCCTCGCCGGTGATCATCCGCGCGTCGCACTCACCGCGCACGCCGCCGGGCGTCGCGAACACCACGTTCACGCCGTGGCGGGCGAGCTGCTCCCACGGCACCGCGACCTCGGTCGGATCGAAGTCGACCGCGGCGGTGGCGACGAGCACCCGCTTGCCGCGCACGGGGGTCAGCGCGGGGTCGCCGGGTTCGGGAAAGCGCGCGCGGGCCATCGGCGTCTCGAGTGTACCGCGAAGGGACGTGCATGGACGCCGCGTGGCTGCCAGGATGCGCGCGACGTGCCGCTGTCCACCGGTGACGCCGCCCCGCGCGGCGACGAGGCCCGACGCCTCGCTGTCGCCTACGTGGCGCTGTTCTTCCTCGCTGGCGTCCACCTGCCGTACTGGCCGGTGTGGCTGGCGAGTCGCGGCGTCGATGCCCAGCAGCTCGGCGTGCTCCTCGGCATCGGCAATTGGGCCCGGCTGACCACGCCGTGGATCGGTGCGTGGGCCGATCGCACCGGTCGCGGTCCGCAGCTCCTGGTGGCGGTCGCGCTCGTCGTGCTCGTCGCCCTCGGCCTCTTCGAGCTCGCGCACGCGCTGCCGATCCTCGTCGCCCTGTCCGCGGTGCTGGGCCTCGCCTACGCGCCCATCATCCCGTTGCTCGACGGCATGTCGATCACCGCGGCCGCAGCGGGCCGCATGGACTACGGCCGCGTGCGGCTGTGGGGATCAGCGTCGTTCATCCTCGCCTCGGTCGTCGGCGGGTGGCTGTTGCAGGGCCGTGACGCGGCGCTGGTGCTCACCACGTTGCAGAGCGCGGCGGTCGTGCTGGTGCTCGCGGTCGTGTGGCTGCGCCGCATGCCGGCCGTGCCGCGGACCGAGCGCGCGATCACCCACCGCGCGGCCCCGTCGCGGTCCTGGGCCGAGATCCTCGGCCAGCCGCGCTTCGCGACCTTCCTGGTTTGCGTAGGCTTCCTGCAGGGGGCCCACGCGGTGCTCTACGGCTTCGGCACCAAGCACTGGCAGCAAGCCGGGATCTCGGAGTCGACGATCGGGTGGTTCTGGGGCGTCGGCGTGATCGCCGAGGTCGCGCTGTTCGCCTGGGGCGCGCGGATCATCGCGTGGGTCGGCGCACCGGGATTGCTCGGGCTCGCGGGGCTCGGAGCGATCGTGCGCTGGGCCGCGCTCGGGTCGACGACCGCGATCGGTCCGACCTTCGCGATCCAGATCCTGCACGCGGCCAGCTTCGCGGCCATGCACCTCGGCGCGATGAGCTGGATCCGCGACAACATCGTCCCCGACGCGGTGAACCGGGCGACCGCGGTCTACACCGCGATCGCGGGCGGCGTCGCCCTCGGCATCGGCATGCCCCTGGGTGGCGTGCTCTTCGATCGCTGGCACGGGGACGCGTACTTCGCGATGGCGGCCTTCGCGGCGATCGGCACCGCGTTCGCGTGGCGACTCGGGCGCCCCACGCCCGCGCCATCCGTGCGATGATCCCCGCGATGCGTCGCTCGCTCCTGCTCGCGCTCGGGCCCGTCGTCGCGGTCGTCGCGATCGCGGCGCCGACGACGGTGCGCGCCAACGCGGGCGGTCGACCGGGCGGCGGCTGCGTCGGGTGCCACGCGGGCGGTGACGTGTCGATGTCGCTGTCGGCGTCGCCGTCGAGCTTCGGGCCCGGCGAGCAGGTCACGGTCACGGTCACGGTGTCGGGCAACGGCGCGACGGCGGGGCTGTTCGTCGACGCCGACGCCGGAGATCTGTCGACCCTCGGCGGTCAGGGCCTCGAGGAGGTGGCGGCTGGCCTCACCCACAGCCAGCCCAAGGCGATGTCCGGCGGCGAGACCGAGTTCTCGTTCCGCTGGACGGCGCCCGACGACGCGGGCTCGGTGCGCTTCGCGCTCTCGGTGCTGGTCGCCAACGGCAACGGATCGGCGAGCGGCGACAAGGCCGACGCCGCCAACTTCGATCTCGTGTTCGGCTGCGAGGGCGCGTCGTACTTCCTCGACTTCGACGCGGATGGCTACGGGCGCACCGACGCGCCGCGGACGGACTGCGCCGGCGCGGCGCCGGCGATGCACGCGGCGGCCAGCGGCGACTGCGACGACACGCGCGACACCGTGCACCCCGGCGCGACCGAGCTCTGCAACCAACGGGACGACGATTGCGACACCGAGATCGACGAGGACGCGATCCCGATCCCGCTGTACCCCGACGGCGACGAGGACGGGTACTACGGGCAGCTCGAGGCCATGAGCCCCGACGTCGTCATGGGCTGCGTCGGCACCCCGGACTACGCCGGCGAGCCCGGGGACTGCGAGCCCGACGATCCGTCGATGCACCCCGGCGCCGAGGAGATCTGCAACCTCTACGACGACAACTGTGACGGCCGCGCCGACGAGCGCGTGCGGCCGATCTGCGGCGTCGGTTGGTGCGCTCGCGAGGCGTGGACCTGCGAGGTCGAGAACTGCGATCCCGGCGAGCCGCAGGAGGAGACCTGCAACCTGCTCGACGACGATTGCGACGACGAGATCGACGAGGACGTCGCGTGCCCCGAGGGCCAGGCCTGCATCGCGGGCGAGTGCCGCGTGGCCGGCAGCGATGGCGGCTCCGAGGGCGCCGTCGGCAGCGACGGCGGCGAGGTCGGGACCGGGGTCGATCCGGCGGGCACCGGCAGCGGCGGCCCCGCGGAGTCCGAGGGCGCGGCCGGCTGCGCGTGCGCGGCGACCCGCGGCGCCTCGAGCCCCGCGGCGTGGTCGTGGATCGTGCTGCTCGCGGCGCGCCGACGGCGACGCGTCAGGTCGACTTGAAGCCGACCTTGCGGTGCGTCCCATCGCAGTACGGCTTGTTCGCCGACTGCCCGCAGCGACACAGCGCCGTCTTGACCACGCGGTGGATCGTGCGGCCCGTGCCGCTGGTCAGCTCGAGGTTTCCCTCGACCAGCAGCGGGCCGTCGGGCGCGGGGGTGATCGACACGGGCCCGTTGCGCGCCGCGAGCGGCTGGGACTCGGCGGTCGCCGGCTCGCCGGTGGCCGTGAAACCGGCGGCCGCGTGGCTGCCGTCGCAGTAGGGCTTGTTCTTCGAGGCGCCGCAGCGGCACAGCGTCGCGCGGAAGCCTGCGGGCGCGCCGTCGATCACCAGCTCGCCGTGGAGCGCGAGCGGCCCGTTCTCGCGGACCCGCGCGAGGTTGACGAGCGGCGCCTCCTCGTTCGGCCCACCGTCCAGTCGCTCGTATCGGATCGCGCCCGACGGGCACGTGTGCGCGAGCAGGGCGACACCCTCGGGGGTCGATGCATCGGGGTGGATCCACTCGCCCTGGACGTTCGGCACGAACACGTCGGGGCGCGAGAGCACGCAGTTGCGGGCGTGGATGCAGCGCTTCGCTTCGAACTGGATGAGCACGTGCGTGCCGCGGACTTCCTCGATGTCGCCTGCCATGGTGGCGACGATCGTA
>LNFB01000295.1 GCA_001464385.1 Deltaproteobacteria bacterium Ga0077550
CTCGACGATCGCGCGCTCGAGGTCGACGCGACCGTGGACGTGGGTGTCCTTGAAGCGTCGACCGCCGAACACGATCGATCCCGTGCACTCGAACTCGGCGTCGGGGTCGAACTCGGGGTCCCACAGCGCCGCGAGGGCCGACACGACCTTGTAGGTGGATCCGGGGAAGAAGTGCTCTTGCACCGTCTTGTCGATGAACGGCTTGAGCGGACTGTCGGACCACTCGCGCCACGTATCGCCGGGGATCGGCTGCTCGTAGCGGTTGGGGTCGATGCCCGGCACCGAGACCATCGCGAGCACGCGACCGGTGTCGGCCTCGAGCGCCACCACGGCCCCGGCGAGCTTGGTCGAGAGCGCCTCGTGGGCGATGCGCTGCAGATCGAGATCGAGGGTGAGGTAGATGTCCTGGCCGGGGATCGGATCGCGGGCGGGCGGCAGCGCGGCGACGGCCTCGGCGGGCGCGGTCGAGACCTCGTGGCGCGCGGCGTTGACGACCCGCGAGCGCGAGCCGAGCCGGCCGCGCAGGTAGTTCTCCCACTGACGCTCGATGCCGGTCTGGCCGACGCGGTCCCCGGGCCGGTACGAGAGGTGATCCGAGCGCTCGAGCGCCTCGCGGGCGATGTTGCCCATGTGGCCGGTGACGAAGCCGGTCAGCTCGCCCTCGGGGTAGTAGCGCCGCGAGCTCTCGCGGATCTCGATCCACGGATCGAGCGAGTCCTGCCGGGCCTCGATGCGCGCGTACTCGGCCCACGTCAGGTTGCGGCGGAGGATCTGCGCGTAGCGACCGCGGGCCTCGTCGGCGCGCAGCTCCTCGAGCTTCGCCACCATCTGCCCGCGGTCGGCGTCGTCGACGAAGTCGAACAGCGACACCAGCAGGTCGCGCGAGGCGTCGTCGATCGGCGCGCGGACACCCTCGGCGGTGGGCTCGATGCCGCCGTCCTCGCCGACGGCGAAGCGGGTCCAGGCGGTGACGTAGAGCGTGTACGCCGGGCGGTTGGTCGCCAAGGACCGGCCCTTGATGTCGAAGATGCGGCCGCGCGGGGCCTCGACGTCGACCACGTCCACGAAGTTGCGCTCGGCCCGGCGGGCGTAGTGATCGCCCTCGAGCACCTGCAGCTGGCACAGCCGCAGCATCAGCCCGCAGAACACGAAGAACACGGCCAGCACCATCCCCGAGAAGCGCGGGCGCAGCTCCCTCAGATCGTCCTGTTGGCGCAGATCGATCATCGATGATCCAGGTGGAGCTCCGACGGCGGCTGGGCGTCGAGCCGGAAGACGGTGAAGGTCCGCTGCAGCAGCGACCACACCGGTGGGGCGACGAGCACCGTCGCGAGCGCGTGCCAGCGCAGCGACAGCGCCATCGGCCACAGCGCCTCGGTGCGGATCGCCAGCGGGTCGGCCAGCAGCAGCAGCGTGAGGATCGTCAGCGTGTCGATGAGCGCGACCGCCATCAGCGAGACCAACGCGCGCATGGACCAGCCGCGCACCGCGATCCGGCCGGCCGCCCAGTGCAGGACGAGGAACGAGATCGCGAACGCCAGGGTGAGCACGCCGACCGGCGCGCCCTGGTGGAGATCCTCGACGTAGCCGAGCGACACCGCGACCGCGAGGCCCGGCACCAGCTCGCGCTGGCCGGCGAACGCGGCGTGGGCGAGCACCACCGCGGAGGTCGCGGGCAGCACGATCGACAGCCCCAGCACGTCGGCGAGGCCGCCCACGAGGGCGACCAGCAGCCAGCCGATGATGAGGTGGGTGAACGCGCGGAGCATCGTCGTCCCTCTCTAGCGGATGGGCACCAAGCCCCTGGACTGCGGTGATGGTTGCACGATCTCGGCCCGCGGATCGGCCTCGGGCGCGGCGGCCAGCACGACCCACACCACGTCGATGCGATCGAACCGCACGGAGGGGACGACCCGGAGCCGCTGCTGATCGCCGACGAGCTGCTCGACCCCGACGACCTGGCCGACCGGGTGGCCCTTGGGGAAGAGCTCGTCGACGCCGCTCGTCTGCACGATGTCGCCGACCTGGACCTCGTAGTCCTTCGACACGTCGACCATGCAGCTGTCCTCGCTGTGGCCGAGCAAGATCCCCTGGGCGTGGTTGCGCGCGACCTCGACGGCGATCTTGCTGCGCGCGTCGGTGATGAGCATGACGTCGCTGTAGTCGTCGAAGCTCTTGTCGATGCGGCCGACCACGCCGTCGGGTGCGAGCACGGCCATGCCGGGCTCGGCGATGTTCTTGCCGCGATCGATGCGGATGTTGACGACGCGGAAGAACGGCGACTGATCCACGCCCACGCGCTCGGCGGGGATCATGTCCTCCGGCACGCGGTCGCGCATCTGCAGCGCGCGACGGAGCTGGGCGTTCTCCTCCTCGAGCTGCACGAGGTCGCGCATCTTCTGCTTGAGCTCGCGGTTCTCGCCCGACAGCTCCTCGTTGGCGTCCTGCAGCCGGGCCTGTAGCACCCAGCGCTGGAAGAACCCGCCGAGCATCCCGAACGAGTACGAGACCGCGGCCTCGAGCGGCGCGCCGATGCGGCGGATCGCCCGATCGAACGCGCCCATCTCGTGGGGCTCCTTGGCGCTCGAGCGCAGCAGCATGACCGGGATCCCCAGCAGGATCACCACCAGGGCGCCGTTGCGAACGCTGTGGAGGGAGACTGCCATGGGGTCCCTGTACGGCCCGACGGGCCGCCTTCTTCCCTACTGCAGCGCCACTTCGCGCAGCAGATCGAGCTCGTCGAGGGCGGCGCCGGAGCCCAGCACGACCGCGAACTCGGGCTCGTCGGAGAGGAAGACCGGCAGGCCGGTCTCCTCGGACAGCAGGATGTCGAGGTTGGTGAGCTGCGAGCCGCCGCCGGTGAGCACGATGCCCTTGTCGACGATGTCGGCGCACAGCTCGGGCGGCGCGAGCTCGAGCACCGAGCGGACCGCGTCGACGATCGCGGTGACGGGCTCGGACAACGCCTCGCGGATCTCGTCGGAGTCGACGATGACGGTCTTGGGGATGCCGGCGACGAGGTCGCGGCCCTTGACCTCCATCGTCATGATGATCTCGGTCGGTGCGGCGGTGCCGATCTCGATCTTGATGCGCTCGGCGGTGCGCTCGCCGATGAGCAGGTTGTACTTGCGCTTGATGTGCTGGATGATCGCCTCATCCATCTTGTCGCCGCCGACGCGGCAGCTCTTGCACGCGACGATGCCGGCCATCGAGATGACGGCGACCTCGGCGGTGCCACCACCGATGTCGACGACCATGTTGCCGCCGGGCTCGGTGATGGGCAGGCCCGCACCGATCGCGGCGGCCATCGGCTCCTCGATGAGGAACACCTCGCGCGCACCGGCGGCGAGCGCCGAGTCGCGGACGGCTCGCTTCTCGACCTCCGTGATACCCGAGGGCACACAGATGATGATGCGCGGCTTGACCAGCGTCTGGCGGTTGTGCGCGCGCGTGATGAAGTAGCGCATCATCGCCTCGGTCACCTCGAAGTC
>LNFB01000296.1 GCA_001464385.1 Deltaproteobacteria bacterium Ga0077550
GTCCACGGACGCGTCCGAGCCGACGGCCCCCGCGCCACGCGGCCGCGCCCTCGTCGTCGCGATCGTGGCGGCGATCCTCGCGGTCGTCGCCGTGGTCGTGGCGATGCGCGTCGGCGGGGACGCGGGCTCCGAGCCGGGGCAGGGGAGCTCGGCGGATCCGACGGAGGCGTCGGCGGTCCCGTCCGCAGCGGCGCCGATCCGCGTCCGTGGCCGCATCCGCATCGAGGTGCCGACGGAGGCGCCCGCGGCGGTGGTGATCGTCGACGCCGACACGGCCCACGCGGCCACCGACGGCGACACCGGCGACGACACGGGAGGAGCCGTCACGCCGCCGGCCGAGGTCGAGACCGTCACGCCGGCCGCGGGGAGCTGCCGCGTGCGCGCGTGGCAGGCGGGCGTCGCTGTCGCCGCGCCGACGAGCTGCGATGGTGAGGGCGGCTTCGAGGTCGCGCTGTTCACCGGCACCACCGGCCTGGTCGCGTTCGACCTCGAGGTGCCCGGCCACCTGCGCGCGGTGGTCGAGTCGGCGGCGCCCGAGTCGGGCATCGGGCGGCTCCCCGACGTCGCGCTGGGCGTCGGCGAGACGGTCGACGGCACCGTGACGGATTCCCGCGGCGTCGCGATCGCGGACCTCGAGATCACCGCGCGCCCCGATCCCGACCTCGGCGAGCCGGAGCCGTGGCGGGCGCGCAGCGACGCGGCGGGCGGGTTCCGCTTCGACACGCTGCCGCCGGGGCCGGTGATCCTCCGCGTCGAGGCGCCCGGCTTCGCGCCGACGGTGCTCGAGGTCATCGCGCCGGAGTCCGGCGTGCAGCTCGTGCTCGATCGCCTCTACGAGCTGCGCGGCGACGTCATCGGCCCGCCCGACGTGCTCGCCCGCACCCGCGCGCGCGTCGAGGGCTCGGGCGTGTGGCCGGCCCGCGAGGTGGCGCTCGTCGACGGCGTGTTCGCGTTCCCGGCGATCCCCGAGGGGGTCTACGCGTTGGTCGCGGTGGCCGCGGCGGTGAACCCGGGCGATCCGGAATTCGCGTCGATCCCCCTCGAGGACGTGGCGCCCGACGGCCACGTGACGCTCGCGCTGGTGCCCGCGCACCGCGTCGCGGTGCGGGTCGTCGACGCCGACGACGCGCCGATCGTCGACGCGCGGGTGACCCTCGGCGCCGCGCACCTCGGTCTGCTGCAGCACCACGGGCGCACCGATGCCGCCGGCGAGGTCGCGCTCGGTCCGCTGCCCAACGGTCTCTACGTCGTGCGCGCCGACGCCGACGGATTCCTCGCGGCGCCCGGCGTCGAGGTGGCGGTGGCCGACGCCGCCCCGGCGCCGCTGCTGCTGCGACTCGCACGGCCGGGGGGCATCCGCGGAATCGTGGTCGACGACGCGGACGGTCGCGTGGCCGAGGCGACGATCGAGGTCCGGAGCGACACCGCCTTCTCCATCGGCGAGTCGACGGTGCGACGCACGACCTTCGAGCGATCGCTGCTCGCCCAGGGCGAAGTCGGTGCGCCCGCCGGTGGATCCCTCGGCGTCACGACGGGCCCGGTCCCTGCCGTCCCCGAGCTCGTGCCGGATCATGCGCAGGGCGAGGACGCGGCGGTGAGCGACGTCGACGGCGCGTTCGCCCTCGAGGGCCTGCCGCCGGGGACGTATACGCTGCGCGCGGTCCATGGTCGCTTCGCCGCCAGCGATTCCGTCGAGGTCCGCGTGCGCGCGGGCATGACGGTCGAGGGCGTGCGGCTGCGCATGCGCGGCGGCTTTCCGCTGACGGGCCGACTCCTCGACGACAACGCCCGGCCCGTCGCCGACGGCTGGGTCGAGCTCGACGACGGCAGCGTCTACGGCACCGACGATCGCGGGGTGTTCGACGCCGGCCTGCGACGCGGCGACGTGGTCCTCGTCGCCCGCGCCCCCGGCAAGGCGCCGCTGCGCCGCGCCGTCGTCGTCCGCGCGGCGCTGGACGTCGAGCTCGAGCTCGCGACGGCGGACGCGTGGGTGCGCGGCCGTGTCGTCGATGACAACCTCCGCCCCCTCGACGGCGTGCAGGTGACGTTGCGCGCCGCGTCGCCCCTGGTGCCGACCGAGGTCGCGTGGACCGACGCGCGCGGCGACTTCGAGTTCGACGGGATCCCGCCGGGCGAGGTGTCGTTGTCCTTCGACCATGCCGCGCACGCACCCGCGGTCGCCGAGGCCACCGCGGCCCTGCACGGCCGCGAGCGCGCCGTCGAGGTGGTGATGGTCCGCGGGTGGACGCTGGTCGTCGACGTCCGAGATCGCGACACCGGCGTGGCGATCCCCGACGCCCGCGTGCTCGTCGACGGTCGCGTCTCGACCACCGATCGCCGGGGCCTCGCGGAGTTCTCGGGCCTCGGCGACGACGCGGTCGACGTCGAGGTGGACTCGACGCAGTGGGGCCGTCGCAGCCTCCGCGCCCGTCGCGACGACGATCGCACGACCGTCGTCGTCGAGCTCGCCGAGGGCGGCGCCGTGGAGGGCGTCGTCACGGACTGGGCGGGCGAGCCCGTCGCGGGCGCGCAGGTCGTGATCAGATCCGGCGACGCGGTCGTCGCCGAGATCCGGTCCGACGCCCGCGGTGCCTTCGACGCGGTCGGGATCCCGGAGGGTGACATCGTCCTCGAGGCGTTTCCGCCGGCCGATCGCGAGGACGACCTGGCGCCCGTGGCGGTCTCCAGCGACGTCCTGCGCGGTCGGACGACCCGCGGCCTCGATCTGCGGTTCGATCGTCGCTGACGCACCCCGACGAGGCGTTGCGCGCCCGACCCATTGGCGGGATAACATCGGGCGCCATGTCGAGCCTCCGTCCGACTGCTTCGCCCTCGCCGTTCGCCGCCGTGCTCGCCGCCCTGTTGGCGTCGGCCTGCGGCGCCGACACCAAGCCCGCCGCCGCGCCGACCGGCGGCACCGCGTCGCCCGCCAAGAGCGGCGAGACCGGCAAGCCCGTCGCCGACGGCAAGACCGCCGAGGGCACGACCGCCGACGGCAAGAACGTCAAGAAGGTCGACGGTCCGCCGCCGGGCGGCGACGAACGCTACGCCCTTCAGATCGACACGCCCGTGGCCAAGGCCGGGCAGGAGAGCAGCGTCACCGTCCGCGTCGTCCCCAAGGCGCCGTGGCACATGAACCTCGACTTCCCGACCTCGCTCAAGCTCGCGGCGCCCGAGGGCGTGACGCTGGTGAACGCCGACCTGAAGAAGGCCGACGCCAAGCTCGACGAGAACACCTGTGCGTTCGACGTGAAGTTCACCGCCCCGGCCGCGGGTGAGCACGCGTTCTCGGGCAAGTTCAAGTTCGCCGTGTGCCAGGACGAGGCGTGCTCGCCGGTCACCGAAGAGGTCGAGTTCAAGGTGGCGGTCAAGTAACGTGGCCACCGACGAATCGGCCACCGAGTCCACCACCGCGGACGTCGGCAGTCCGCAGGGGCGCATCCAATCGCTGGCCGAGGCCGTCGCCGAGGAGTTCCAGGCGACGCGCCGGATCCTCAGCTTCGACGAATGGTTCGACCTGCTGTGCAAGGACCCCACGGTCCACGCCCGCAGCGCGGCCCAGTTCGTGGTCGACGCCTTCGATCACTTCGGTCGCCGCGACGTCCGCACGCCGCAGGGCCAGGTCTCGCGCCACCGCCTGTTCGACACCGAGTTCGACGGCTGGCACCGGCTCGTCGGCCAAGAAGAGGCGCAGAACGAGCTGTACGACGTCCTCGCGGGCTTCGTCCGGCTGGGGCGCGTCAACAAGACGATCCTGTTGCACGGGCCCAACGGCAGCGCCAAGAGCACGATGCTCGAGTCGTTGCAGCGCGCGCTCGAGGTCTACTGCCGCACCGATCGCGGCGCGCAGTACCGCTTCGCGTGGGTGTTCCCCAACCGCCGGCAGCAGAGCGGCGGCATCGGCTTCGGCCAGGCCGCGGCGCTGCGCGACGCCCTGGGCGAGGAGACCTTCGCGCGCCTCGCCTCCACCGAGGTCGACGCGCGCCTGGTCGACGAGACCAAGGACCACCCGATCTATTTGATCCCGCTCGCGGCGCGTCGCCGCCTGCTCGAGGACATCTGCGCCTCGCACCCCGAGTTCGTGATCAGCGACGCGATCCTCTACGGCGAGCTGTCGCACCGCAACCGCAAGATCGCCGACGCGCTGCTCACGGCCTACCAGGGTGACCTGCGCAAGGTCCTGCAGCACGTGCAGATCGAGCGGTTCTTCGTCAGCCGCCAGTACCGCTCGGGCCTCGTCACCGTCGAGCCCAAGCAGACGGTCGACGCGCGCAGCTACCCGGTCACGGGTGATGCCGCGTTCGGGCACCTGCCCCCGACGATCGGTGGCCAGGCGCTCTACGCCGTGCAGGGCGATCTGGTCGACGCCAACCGCGGCGTGATGAACTTCGCCGACCTGCTGAAGCGGCCCTACGAGCACTACAAGTACCTGCTGACGGCCACCGAGACCGGCAGGGTCGCGCTGGACCACGTCGTGCTCGGCCTCGACATGGTGCTGTGCGGCAGCGCGAACGACCTCGACCTGCTCGAGTTCCGCGCGCTGCGATCCGGCGAGTACCAGAGCTTCCGCGCGCGGCTCGAGCAGATCCGCGTGCCGTTCCTCCTCGACTACCGCGTCGAGCGGAAGATCTACCAGGAGCAGGTCGGCGACATCCTGCGCGGCGTCCACGTCGCGCCGCACGTCACCAAGCTGCTCGCGCTGTGGGGCGTGATGACGCGCCTGCGACGGCCGCGGCCCGACGGGTACTCGAACAAGCTGCGCCGCGTCCTCGAGAAGCTGAGCCCGGTCGAGAAGGCCGACCTCTACGCCTACGGCCGCGTGCCGCGGGGGCTGTCTTCCGAGGAGGCCCGCGAGCTGCTCGCGGCGGTGCCCGGCATGTACCTCGAGAAGTTCCCGCCGGCCATCGTGCGGGCCGAGGGCAGCGACCACTACCTCGGCGACTACGAGGGCAGCTTCGGCGCCAGCGTGCGCGACCTGAAGGCCGTGCTGCTCGCGGCCGCGGGTGACCCGGGGACCACGTGCGTGACCCCGCCGCGGCTGTTCAAGGAGCTGCGCGCCTTCATGGGCGACGCGAACAACCACCGGTGGATGCTGCTCAACCAGGACGGCAACGGCTTCCACCACCTCGATGGCGACGAGCGCAGCATCACCTCCGTGTGCTGGGAGCGCTGGCTCGACCTATCGGACTGGGAGATCCGCGAGGCCCTCGGCCTCGTCGACGAGGCCCGGTACATGGAGCTGTTCCGCAAGTACGTCGTGCACGTGTCGCACGCGCTCAAGAAGGAGCGGCTGTTCGACCCGGTCACCGGCGAGCTCACGGACGCCGACGAGAAGTTCATGCGGCAGCTCGAGAAGACGATGGCGCCGGACGCCGGGCCCAACTTCCGCGCCGACGTCCTGTCGCGGATCGGCGCGTGGGCGCTGAGCCATCCCAACGAGGACCCCGCGTACCACGAGATCTTCCCCGACAACTTCGCGTTGCTGCGGGAGGACTACTACAAGAAGCAGAAGGACGCCGTGCGCAAGAGCGTCGTCCGCATGCTCGAGCTGCTCGCCGATCGCGGCGAGCAGGCCGTCGACGTCGAGCGCGTCAGCCTCACCGCGGTGGAGGAGCAGAACGCCCGCCACGCGATGGAGGTGCTGCTCGGCGAGCACGACAAGGGCACGCGTCGCGAGCGGCACACCCGCGAGACGCTGCGCGAGACGCTGGTGCACCTCATCAAGGCTCGCTACTGAGTCTTGGGCGGGCTCACTCGCGGGCGGCGAGGCGGCGCGCGAGCTCCCAGCGCGCCGCTCGCTCGTGCGACGCGTGGTAGCCGAGGCCGTAGTAGAGGAACGTCTCGCCCAGCGCGACCGGCCGCGCGCCGCCGCCGGTGATCCGGTAGGCGCGGGTGCGGGCACGCAGGGCCCCGGCGAGGAGCACGTCGCCCCAGCCGCGGCGGCCCTCGACGACCTCCCACAGCAGCGAGCCGGCGATCTGGTTGATCGCGTCCCAGTCGTCCTCGGCGCGGGCCTCGAGCCGCACGCCGCGGGTGTCGATCGAGATCGTGTGGGAGACGGTCGCGTCGGGCCACACGATCTCGACCGCCAGCGCCAGCGGGCCCATGCGGTCGACGCCGGCCTGCGCGAGCCCGCGGCACAGATCGTCGTGCAACCACCGCTCGACGCGGGCGCGCATGCTCGGTACGTCGCCGCCGCTCGGGTTCGGATCGACGAGCGTGGGCAGGTCGAGCGGGTGGAAGCGCCGCGGATCCGCACCGGGGTGCACGGTCACCAGCGCGTCGGCGGAGCCCTCGAGCAGCGCAACGCCGTCGGCGTCGATCCGCCACGTCGCGCCGGTGCGTCCGGGATGGACCACGAGGCCGGGGCACAGCGCCGCGATGTCGCGCAGGAATCTCGGCTCGGCGACCGGGAACACCACGCGATCGAGCCACGCCCAGGGACCGACGTGCGAGCCGCCTGCGGCCGCGGGGACGATCGCGGCCGCGCCGGTCGCCGCGATCTCGCGGAGCCGTCCGTCGTAGGCGGCCAGCGGGAAGCGGGTCGACTCCCCGAGCTGGGCCGCGATCTCGAGCATCGGCTGCCACCGCACGGCGGCGAAGTCGACGCGTCCGGCCCCGAGCGCCGCCAGGGCGACGTCGCGGATCCGGACCACGTCGGCGGGCCCGTCGAACACCGCGTCGACCTGGTTCCACGCGACCGCGCCGTCGCACGCGATCATGAGGCCCCACTCGGCGGGATCGACCGACGGTGTCGTCACGGCGCGCACGCCGTCGAGCTCGAGCGCGACCCCGGGCGCGACCTGTCGCACCGTGCGGAAGCCGAGCCCGCGGGCGACCTCGACGACGAGCGGGTCCGGCGTCACGACCACGGCCTCCGGATCGAGCTGCGCGAGGCGATCGAGGCTCGCGATGTCGAAGTGATCGGGGTGGCGGTGCGAGACGAACACGAAGTCCGGGCGCAGCGCCGCGGCGTCGACGGTCCGGTGGGGGACCACCTCGAACACGCCGCAGTGGTGCGTGGTGTCGAGCAGCGGATCGCACAGCAACCGCAGGCCCGCGGCCTCGATCGACCACATCGCGTGGCCCAGGTAGGTCCAGTCCATGGGGGCGGACGACAGTGTAGCGTTGTGCCCGCTCGGGCATCGGGGGATACTCGGGGCGTGGACGAACGACCGCGCCGCTACGCCCTGGCCGTCGAGCTCACGAGCCACTGCAATCAGCGCTGCACGTACTGCTACAACGCGTGGCGCGAGGACAACGGCCGCAGCGTCGGCGCGCTGGCCAGCGACGATCTCTGCGCGCTGCTCGACCGGGCGCTCGGCGAGGTCGAGTTCGACCACGTGACGCTGACCGGAGGCGAGCCGTTCGTGCGGCCCGACATCTGGCGCGTCCTGGACCTGTGCCGCGACCGCGGCGTCGGCATCCAGATGATCTCCAACGGCGGCCTCATCGACGACGCCGTGGCCGCGCGGCTGGCCCCGTACCGGATCCGCTGCATCCAGATCACGCTCGACGGCCCCAACGCGGCGCTGCACCACGAGCACGTCGGTGGCGACGATCACTGGGACGCCACGATCACCGGCATCCGGGCCCTGGTCGCCCACGGCGTGCGGGTCGTCGGTTGCATCGTCGTCACGCGCCGCAACGCGGCGGTCGTCGGCGAGACCCTCGAGATCGTGGCGCTCTCGCGGTTCTCGCCGGCCGGCTACGCCGCGAACCACGCGGCGACCTTGCTGCCGTCGCGCGCCGACGTCCTCGTCGCGCTCGAGCAGGGCGAGCAGCGCGGTCGGGAGCACGGCATGGACCTTCAGGTGACGATGCCGGTGCCGCCGTGCGTCGTCGACCACGCCGACTTCCCCCACGTGCGCTTCGGCTCGTGCCCGATCGGCACCGAGATGCAGGAGTTCGCGCTGGGACCCCAGGGCGAGCTGCGCTCGTGCACGCTGCACACCGAGACGCTCGGGGACGCGCGGACGACCTCGTTCGCGGCGCTCGTGCAGTCGCCGAAGCTCGCGGCATACCGCGACGTGACGCCCGAGTTCTGCGCGCCGTGCCTGCACCGCAGCAGCTGCATGGGCGGCTGCGGGGCGGCGGCGGCGACGATGCTGGGCGACGCACGCGGGCTCGATCCGTTCGTCGCGCAGCACGTCGACGACGCCTTCGCGGCCCGGCTCGCCGAGCAGCGCGCCGATCCCCGCCGCGTGCGCCTGCCGGTGACGGTGTGAGCCGCCCGATCCGCGTGCTGCTGCTGTGGCCCGGCAGCGACGGGGCGGCGGCGGGCAACTTCGGCGTGCCGCAGCTGGTCCTGCTCGGCACCTACCTGCGGGTGCACGCCGATGCCTCGGTCGACATCCGCGATCTGGCGGTCGAGCGGTACTTCGGGCCGATCGATTTCACGGCGCTGCTCGCCGGTGATGGTCGCGGCTACGACGTCATCGCGTTCTCGGTGTACTCGTCGTTCGACTGGCTCAAGTGCCGGGCGCTCGCCGAGATGGCCCGCGCGCAGTGGCCCGACGCGGTGCTGGTCGCGGGGGGCTACCACGCCAGCGCGCGCCCGCTCGAGATGATCGCCGAGGACGCGCCGTTCGACGTCGCCGTGGTGGGGGAGGGCGAGAAGCCCCTGGTGACGATCGTCGAGTCGGTGCGCGGCGGCGCGCCGCTGCGCAAGGTGGTGCTCGGCCCCGAGGCGATCGACGACCTCGACAGCCTGCCGCCGTCGGACTGGTCACTGCTGGCGCGGTACCGCGGCGTCGCCCGGCGCACGGCCTCGCAGGCCCAGGTGTATCTCTCGCGCGGCTGCCCGTTCGACTGCGCGTTCTGCATGGAGCGGGCGAAGCGGGAGACCTCGTGGCGGGCGATGTCTGTCGAGCGCGCCGTCGCCGAGATCGAGTCGCTCCACCGCTTCCTCGATCTGCGGACGTGGACGCTCTACTTCGGCGACGCGCTGTTCGGGATGCGCAAGTCGTGGCGCCGGGCCTTCCTCGAGGAGCTCGCGCGGCGCGACATCCCGGTCGAGAAGTACTGGCTGCTCATCCGCGTGGACCTCATCGAAGACGAGGATCTCCGGCTCTTCGGCAAGGCCAACTGCGGGCTGGGGTTCGGGCTCGAGTCGGGCGATCCGAGCCAGCTCGCGACGATCCGCAAGAGCGGCCGGCTCGACGACTACCT
>LNFB01000297.1 GCA_001464385.1 Deltaproteobacteria bacterium Ga0077550
CTCCGGGCCCACTGGGTCGACGAGACCCTCAAGCTGCGCGTCGTGAACTACCTCGTCGGTGGCCTCGCGCCGGGCATCGAGCGCGACAGCATCACCGCCGCAGCCGCCGACTTCGGGCGCATGGCCGCCGTCGCCGAGGGACTCGCGGCGCGCTTCATCGTGGAGGACGGCATCGCGCTGCTCGAGGTGCCGTCCTCCACGCCGGCCTTCGACAAGACCGAGCTGCTGCTGATGGGCCAGCGCCTCGCGCCGGTGTCGATCGTCATCGAGGCTGGCAACGCGACGATCGCCGCCGACTTCGAGAGCGGCCTCGACTTCGTCGCGCTGCTCGACATCGGCGGTGGCATGCCGACGCGGGTGAACATCCCCGGCAAGCGCGTGCCCGAGGCGATGCGGACGATCCGCGACGCCCTGGCCAAGCGCGGCTGCAGCCGCCGGGCAGGTCGCGCGAGCGATCGCGGCCGACGTGGTAGCGGCCGAGGATCCGCGGCGTCGCTGCGGCGACCGCATCGGCGTCGAGCATGATCACGCCGCCAGCCGACGTGGTGATCTCGACGATCCCCTTGGCGTTCGACAGCCGCGTGACGAAGTCGACCATGTCGACGGGTGGCTTGCCGTCGAGGGTCACCACGCTCTCGCTGTGGAGGTGGCCGTAGCCGACGTTGATCTCGTCGGCGAGGACCTGCGTGATGATCACGACCTCCCGGCGCTCGCGCGAGCGAAAGCCGTAGTAGTAGTGGAACAGGAACTCCTTGGGCGCCTTGTTCCACCACTCGTTCCAGGTGGCGAGGAAGTCCTCGGACAGCGGCTGGAACACGAAGCCGCCGTAGACGAAGTACGCCGGCGACGTGTCGTAGCCGGGGCGGGGGACCAGGCGCACGCGCGGCCGCAGGGTCGCCTCGACCTCCATGCGGTGGCGGTCGCGCGTGATGCTGAGTCGCACGACGTCGCCGACGTACTTGCCGGTGAGCGCCGCCTCGAAGCGGGTGCGGTGGCGACCCATGAACAGGATGGTGCCGTTGTTCGCGATCGGGGCGCCATCGATCGCGTGGAGCACGTCGCGGGGTTGGAGCACGCCGTCGACGGTCCCGCCGTACTCGACCCGCAGCACGAGCACGCCCGACTCGCCCGACGCCAGGCCGAGCTGACGCAGCAGGAGCGGGTTCTCGAGGTTCTGCGTCGCCACGCCGAACGCCGGGACCTCGGGCGGTCGCCCCGCGGCGGCGCCGTCGAGGAACGCCCGGATGAGCGGCGGCGGCACCATCTCGCCGATGTTCTCGCCGCCCTGCAGCTTCTGGAACGCGATCCCCACGACCTTGCCGTCGCCGAACACCGGGCCGCCGCTGTTGCCGGCGTTGATCGCCGCGTCGACGGTGACCGCGAGCAGGTGGCGCTCGGAGTGGGAGTACCGCTGCACCTCGATGCGCGACACGACGCCCTCGGTGACCGAGATTTCTTCTCCGCCGACGGGGTACCCCGCGACCGCGACCTCGTCGTGCAGGTGCGGCAGCTCGCCGATCTCGGCCGGGGGCACGTCGTCGAGGAAGCCGGCGGGATCGACGACCTCGAGCAGCGCGAGATCGCAGTCGTGGCTGATCCGCTTGACGCGCGCGACGGCCTTGTCGGGCGACGACGGCTTGCGGACCTGCAGGAAGGTCGCGTTGGCGACGACGTGCGCGCCGGTCAGGATCTCACCGCGGCCGACGACGACGCCCGAGCCGGTGGACGACATCGGGCTGCGGGCCTGCCACGGGCAGTCGTAGTCGGGGTGCTGGGTCGTCGCGAACACACGCACCACTTCGGGATACGACATTGATGCCCGACCGTAGCACGGCCGGGCCTGCGGGGGGGCGCGACAGTACCCCGCGGTGACGCGTCAGCCCGTCGGCGCGGGCTCGGTGTACGTCGACAGGTCGCCGCCGCCGATCTCGTACAGCGCGGCGTAGCCGGTGACCCAGAAGTGGTTCAGGGCGCCGAAGCCCATGCCCTCGACCGACTCGCCGACGGTGCCGGCGTACTGGAACAGGTTCGCCTGCACCCAGCCCTCCTCGTCGTCGAGGCGGTACTGGCCGATGAAGTCCGAGGTCATGTCGGAGACATAGACGTAGGGCTCGCCGGTGTTCGGATCGGTGACGACCTCGAGACCGTCCATGTGGTCACCCGCGAGATCGGGGAACAGGAACGCGATGCCCCAGGTGTCGGTCTCGGCGTCGTGCTGCAGGACGCGGCGACCGGCCTCGTTCGAGGCGTACCAGACCTGGTTCAGGTCGTCGTAGCCGAGCTGCGAGAACACGCCCTGGTTGCCGCCGAAGCCGGCGAAGGTCCACGCCGGCGCGGACGTCACGATGGAGCCGCCGTCGACGCCGAACTCGTACTCGGTGATCGAGGTGCCGCTGACGAACATGCGGTCCTCGAGCGCGTAGATCTCGGAGGCGATGAGGCCGGTGTCGTAGACGAGCACGTTGTTGATCGTCTCGACGTACTCGAGCGTGCGCTCCTCGATGGGGCCGTTGTCGTCGGGGTTGTCGGGGTGCTGGTTGGGCTCCGCCTCGCCGTCCTGGTCGGAGTCGAGGATGTCGACGCGGTAGACGTCGACGTGCGTGCCGCCGAAGTCGGTGACGTAGATGAGGTCGCCGTAGCTGTCGACGTCGAAGCCGCCCTGGTAGCCGCTGAAGCCGACCGGGAAGTTCGCGTACTGGTAGTAGTTGCCGGTCACCACGTTGGTGCCGATGGGCTGGAGGACCTCGCAGGCGCCGGTGGCCTGATCGCAGCCTTCGCCGGCGACCGGATCACACACGTCGACCTCGGTCCACCGCGGCGGCGCCGCGTTGGCGTCGCAGGTCATCACGCGGGGGCCGGAGCAGTGGTACTGGCCCTCGAGGCACACGACGCAGCCGACGTCGGTGACGCAGATGCCCGGGAGGCAGCTGCCGGAGGACACCACGTGACCGTTGCCGTCGCACTCGGTGGCGACGTTCTCCTCGCAGTAGATGCCCGCGGCTGCGGTCTCGCACTTGCCGACCTCGGTGACGCCACCGACGTCGAACTTCGCCCCGCTGCCGTCGGCGGGCGTGCCGGTGTCCGGGTCGGGCTCGGTGGTGCCCGGCGCCGAGGTCGGAGCGTCGCCGGTGTCGGGGTCGGGGTTGGAGGTCGAGCCGGGGTCGATGCTCGTCGGACCGGCCTCGCTCGCCGCGTCGGGGACGTTCGACGAGGAGCACGCCAGGGCCGAGATGACCGACAACGAAACGGGCAGGCTGTAGAGCTTCACGGGATCGCCTCTCTTCCACCGGGCCGCACGGACCTGGCTCGACTCGAACATGGACTATGACATCGCGCCGGCTACGGGTCGCCGGAAATCCAAGAACCCGTCATGGATGGCCGCGCTGGGGCCCGGCCTTCACCGCGTCGGAGGCCGGAATCCTGGCGCTGGGCGCTCATGGGGGGATCCACGTGGCGCCATCGGGGGCCCCCGCCTCCATCCACGCGATGAGGATCTCCCGCTCTTCGGGGTCCATCCGCTCGCCGCCGCCCACGTGGCACGAGCGGTGGGGCATCGTCGTCCCGAGCGGAGCGTCGCGCACCCGTGCGAGACAGCTGTCGAGGGTCGGCTTGATGGTCAGGATGCCGTACTCGCCCTGCCACTGCTCCCAGGTCTCGATCCGCAGCGGGAGCAGGTCCGAGTAGTCGGCGACCGGTGGGCCGACGTCGAGCATGTCGGCGTAGTGGCACCCGCAGTTGTCGACCAGGATCGCCCCGATGTCGGGGGGAATCTGCATCGGCTCGGTGCCCGACACGACCGGGTTCGGCGCCCCGGGCTTGAGATCCTCGAGGCCGCACAGCTGGATCGGCGGCGGCTCGCCCGTCGAGCTCTCGTCGGTGACGGGGCCCGTGGACCCCGAGTCGCCGGTCGAGGGGTCCGCCGTGGACGACGTGCCGGTGTCGGGCGCGTCGCCGCCGGTGCTGCCGGAGGCCGAGGTCGCGGTCGAGGTCTCCGCGGCGCTGGACGTGGTGCCGCTCGTCTGCGGGCTGCTCGCGCCGTCCCCGGCCCCGTCGGTGCCACACCCGACGCCCAGCGCCAGGATCCACGGCAATGCCCGCGTCGTCATCGTCCCATCGCCCCCATGACCGCCCACGGCGATCGTCCGCGGAGGGACTCTAGCACGGCCGTTCGCGGCGGCGGCGGCGGCGTGCGGGTCGATCGACGCGGCGCTCGGCGCGACCGCGACTCACCGTGGCGTCGACGGGACGTCGGGCGCGCGCAGGCTCGCGAAGCCGATCGTGCCGCCCTCGGCCTGCAGCCGGGCGATGAGCTCGGCCTGGCCCTCGGCGTGGTAGCTCGATCGCACGAGCGGTCCGCTCTCGACGTGGCGGATGCCCTGCGCGAGGGCGAACTCGCGGTGCGCCGCGAACTCGTCGGGGTGCACGTAGCGATCGATCGCGAGGTGCTCGCGGCTGGGCTGCAGGTACTGGCCGAGCGTCAGGATCGACAGGCCGAGCGCGCCGAGCTCGGCGATGACCTCGCGCAGCTCGGCCTCGGTCTCGCCGAGGCCGAGCATGATGCCCGTCTTGGTGAGGGCGCCGCGCTCGCGCGCGTGCCGGAGCACCGCGAAGCTGCGATCGTAGCGGGCCTGCACGCGGACCTCGCGGGAGAGCCGCGGCACGGTCTCGAGGTTGTGCGCGAACACGTCGGGGTTCGCGTCGAGCACGGTGTCGACGTCGGCGAGCTCGCCCTTGAAGTCCCCGACCAACGTCTCGATCGTCATCTGCGGCGCCGCGTCGTGGCACGCGTGCAGCGTCGCGGCCCAGATCGCCGCGCCGCCGTCTTTCAGGTCGTCGCGGTCGACGCTGGTGATCACCGTGTGGCGCAGCGCGAGCTCGGCGAGGATGGTCGCGACGCGGACCGGCTCGCCTTCGTCGACCGGCAGCGGTCGCCCGGTCTTCACGTCGCAGAACCGGCACGAGCGCGTGCAGATGTCGCCGAGGATCATGATCGTGAGCGCGCGGTTGTTCCAGCACTCGCCGATGTTCGGGCAGCTCGCGCTCTGACAGACCGTGTGCAGCCCGAGCTCGCGGACGCGGCCATGGAGCTGCGTATAGTTGTCACCGCCGGGCATCCGCACGCGCAGCCACTCGGGGTGGCGTCGGCGCGGTGGGGACGCAGGCTCGGACGCGGGCACCAGCGGCAGACGCACGGTCACGCGGGGTCTCTAGCACGCCGGCCGCGGGTGGTCGACGCCGCGGCCGGTGGCGCGGGCTCAGAGGCCCGTGCCGGCGCGCGGGTCGGTCCCCGACTGCAGGTCCGCGAGGGCCTCGAGCAGCTTGGCGTTGCCCGGCGGCGGTAGCCGCACGTCGAGCACCACGAGCAGGTCGCCCCCCGGCTTGTTCGGGGTCCGCACGCCGTGGTTGCGCAGGCGCAGGGTCTGCCCGTTCTGCGCGCCGGCGGGGAGCTTGAGCGCGACCGTGCCCCACGGCGTGCGCACGTCGATCGGGCCGCCGCGGTAGGCCTCGAATGCGGTGATCGGCACCGACATCTTGAGGTCGTCGCCGTCGCGGGTGATCCGCGGATGACGCTCGACGATGACGTTGAGCAGCAGGTCGCCGGGTGGATCGCCGGCGCCGCCCTGGCCGCGCACGCGGAGCTTGCCGCCGTCGGCCATGCCCTGGGGCACCTTCACGTTGATCGTGCGCGTGTCGCCGTCGGAGACCTCGACGCGCACCGGGACGGTGCAGCCGGTCAGCGCGTCGAGCAGCGGCACGTGGATGTCGCCGGAGATGTCGATGCCCGCCCGCGTGCCGCGGCGGCGCGCGTCGCTGCGCCGCCCGCCGAACATGCGGGTGAGGAAGTCGTCGAAGTTGGTCGCACGGGGATCGCCGACGTCCTCGAAGAGGTCCTCGTCGTCGTAGCTCGAGCGCGTGTGGGCCGCCTCGGTCTGGGCCTGTCGGTAGCGCCGGGCGCGGTCGGCGTCGAACCCGAGGGTCAGACTCATCTCGCCGAACTCGTCGTACAGCGCGCGCTTCTGCGGATCGGACAGCACGTCATACGCGCTGCCCACCTCCTTGAAGCGCTCCTCGGCCTGCTTGTTCCCCGGGTTGCGGTCGGGGTGGAACTGCCGCGTGAGCTTGCGATACGCCTTCTTGAGGTCGTCTGCGCTCGCGGTGTTGGGCACGCCCAGGCTGGCGTAGAGGTTCTTCACGGGGCGTTGGTCGAGTGTGGGAGCGAGGTTAAGGCCGGGGTCGACCGGCGCAAGGGAACCGACGGGGCCGCGCGCGCGGCCCGGGAGGATACCGCCAGTTCGGCCGGTCGTGTCGCGGCCCGGGGTTTTCTGGCATGGATACGCCCATGGGAACCGAACCGACTGGGGCGCCCGGAGTCCAGGGGGTGTCTGCCGCGGCGGGGCGCCGCGAGCATCCGTGGGCCGCAATTCTGCCGCGCGTGACCAAGCCGGCGCGCTATCTCGGCGGTGAGGAGCAGCAGATCGTCAAGGCGCCCGACGCGGTGACCTGCCGGTTCGTCCTCGCGTTCCCGGACGCCTACGAGGTCGGCATGAGCCACCTCGGGACGCGGATCATCTACGAGCTCGTCAACGGCGCCGAGGATCTCGCGTGCGAGCGGGCGTTCACGCCGTGGGTCGATCTCGAGGCCGAGCTCCGCGCGGCCGGACTGCCGCTGGTGAGCCTCGAGAGCTGGACGCCGCTGTGCGAGTTCGACGTCGTGGGCGTGAGCCTGCAGTACGAGCTGTCGTACACCAACGTGCTGACCAACCTCGATCTCGGCGGCATCCCGCTGCGCAGCGCCGATCGAACCGAGGCGCATCCGATCGTGATCGCCGGCGGGCCGACCTCGACGCACCCGGAGCCCATCGCCCCGTTCATCGACGCGTTCCTCGTCGGCGAGGCCGAGGAGGTGCTGCCGGCGCTGCTGCGCACGGTCGGTCGGATGCGCCGCGAGGGTCGCCCGCGCGCCGACGTGCTCGCGGCGTTGGCCGCGATGCCGGGGATCTACGTGCCGGCGATGTACGAGCTCGCCGTCGACGCGCGCAGCGGCCTGCAGGTGGTCGTCGGCCGCACGCCCGCGGGCATCGCCGCCGGCGCGCCCGAGCGCGTGGCCCGGGCGTGGGTCCGCAACCTCGACGACTTCCCGTTCCCGACGCGCTTCCCGGTGCCGCGCGCCGAGGCGATCTTCGATCGCGCTGCGGTCGAGATCACCCGCGGCTGCACCGAGGGGTGCCGCTTCTGCCAGGCCGGGATCATCTACCGCCCGATCCGCGAGCGCTCGCCCGACGCGATCGTGAAGGCGGTGCTCGACGGGGTCGAGAACGCCGGCTACGGCGAGACCAGCCTCACCGCGCTGTCGACCGCGGACGTGTCGTGCATCGATCCGCTCATCAAGGCGCTGGTGCCCGAGCTGGTCAAGCGCAAGGTCGGGCTCGGCGTGTCGAGCCTGCGCGCGTACGGCCTGTCGGGCGAGCTGCTCGACGAGGTCAAGCGCGTGGGCCTGTCGGGCCTGACGTTCGCGCCCGAGGCCGGCACCCAGCGGATGCGCGACGTCATCAACAAGAACGTCAGCGACCAGGACATCCTGACCTCGGCGCAGCGCATGTTCGAGCGCGGCTACGACCGGATGAAGATGTACTTCATCATCGGCCTGCCGACCGAGACCGAGGAGGACGTCGTCGGCATCGTCGAGACCGGCGCGAAGGTCCGCCAGGTCGCCCGCGACCTCGGCCTGAAGCGCATGCCGGCGGTCACGGTGTCGGTCAGCCAGCACGTGCCCAAGCCGCACACGCCGTTCCAGTGGGCGGCGATGGACTCGATGGAGGACCTCACCACGAAGGTCGAGTTGCTGCGCGGCCTGGCCAAGCGCCGCGGCCTGCAGATCAAGACCCACGACGTGCGCGGCAGCTGGCTCGAGTGCCTGTTCGCGCGCGGCGATCGCCGCATGGCCGACGTGCTCGAGCACGCGTGGCGGGCCGGCGCGCGCTACGACGGGTGGAAGGAGCAGTTCGTGCTCGGCCGGTGGATCGACGCGCTCGAGGCGTGCGACGTCGACCCCAACCTGTACACGCGCACGCTGCCAATCGACGGCGCGCTGCCGTGGGACCACATCGACATCGGCCTCGAGCCCGACTTCCTCGCGACCGAGTGGCGCAAGGCGGTCCGCGGCCGCGCGAGCCCACCGTGCGGCAAGCCCAACGGCGACAAGGTCCACCACCGCGAGCGCGCCGTCGCCGAGACCGATGGTCGGCGCCTCGTCTGCTACGACTGCGGCATCGCGTGCGACATGTCCCAGATGAAGACCGAGCGCATCCGATCGTTGCGGGTGCTCGAGGAGGTCGCGGCGCGCACGGAGGACGGGCCCGACGACGACGAGGTCGCGGTGGAGCCCGACGCGGCGATCGTCCCGATGTCGCGGTTGCTGCAGTCGCGGCTGCCCAAGAGCAAGCTCGGTGAGGACAGCGCGTTCGCGGCCTCGGCCAGCGCGCCGCACTCGCGCCTGCGGGTGTTCTTCTCGCGCTCGGGGCCGCTGCGCTTCATCGGCCACCTCGACTTCCTCAAGAACCTGCCGCGGCTGTTCCGCCGCGCGGGCATCGAGGTCGCGTTCTCGCGGGGGTTCAACCCGGTGCCGCGGCTGTCGCTGTCGCCCGCGCTCGCGCTCGGCATCGCCAGCGACGAGGACGCCTTCGACGTCGACGTGATCCTGCCCGAGTCGCTGCGCGACATGAGCGGCGAGGTCGGCGACGACGAGCGCTCGCGGCTCGCGGCGATTCTGCTCGAGCGCTTCCGTGCGGTGGTGCCCGAGGGCTTCGTGGTCCTCGGCGCCACGCTGCTCGCCGACGGCGAGCCCAGGCTCGGGCAGATGATCGGCGCGGCCGACTTCGCGGTGCAGCTGCCGGACGACGTGCCGGCGGATCTGCAGACGCGGCTCGCGGCGATGATGGCGGAGTCGTCGCTGCCGACGACCCGCAGCAAGCTCGATCGTCGGCGGGCCAACGGGGTCACCGTGCCCGGCGTGACGATCGACGTGCGGCCGCACGTGCTGTCGGCCGAGCTCGACGAGGCCAGCGGCGAGCTGCGGTTCCGGCTCAAGATGGATCCCACCGGCACCGCGCGGCCGCGCGAGGTCGTGGCGGCGCTGCTCGGTCTCGAGCTCGGCGAGCACGCGATGCGGCGGGTGCGGCTGCTCGCGCGCGACGGCGAGGGGTTCGCGACGCTGCGGTAGGCCAGGGGCCCGCCGCGCGCAGCCGGGCGGTCAGTGCTTGTAGAGGTGCACGTCGTAGGCGCCCTGCGGGCGCATGAACAACACCACGCCGTGGTCGTGGAGCGGCGCGGCGAGGGCGTGTTGCTCGCCGCTCAGCTCGAACGGAGGAGGCGGCGCGGGGGACCACACGCCGCTCGACGGATCGAACGCGTGCATCGATCCGTCGCTGCCGAGCAGCAGGACGTCGCCGCCGGTCGGGTCGAACGTCAGGGTGGTGTACGCGATGTGAAGCGGCCGCGGTGTGTCCGGCAACGGGGTGATCTGGTGCGCGGCGTCCATCGCGAAGAACGCCGAGGAGTCGTTGCCGCCACCGAACAGCAGCAGATCGTGCAGCGGCGAGTACACCGCGCTGTTGTGGTAGGGACCCATCGCGAGGCCATCGACGACCCTCGTGCCGGTGCCGGTCGTCATGTCGAACACGCCGACCGATCCGCCGAGGACCGACACCAGCTCGTTGGTCGACACGAACAGCTCTGTCGCGGAGCCATAGCCCACGGGCAGCTCCGCAGGCCACGACGCATGCTCCTCCCAACTCTGGGTGGCGACGTCGAACGAGAACAGCCGGCTCTGGGCATTGAACCACAGTCGTCCTGCGTCGACGTCGAGCGCCGCGTTGTCGTAGCCGTGGGTGAAGCAGCCCTCGTAGCCGCCGACGTACATGCAGTCGGGCAAGCCATCGTCGGTGCGGAACCAGGTGTTGTTCGGCGCGTCGAAGCGCACGAAGCCGTAGGGGCGAAGGTGGCCAGCGCCGATGTACAGCAGCTGCTGCGTGCACGGATCCCACGACAGCTCGTCGCTCCAGTCGGTGTGTGCGGTCGAGCCGAAGTCGCCGAGCGCGTCGATGTAGAGCAGGTCCTCGTCGAGCCCCTCGGTGGAGAGCGCGGCCCACTCGCCCGACGACATCGAGGCCGCGAGCTGGGCCACGGGGCTGTCGGCGACGCTGCGGCCGGTGGCGCACGCGATCGGCTCACCGGGGAGATCCGCACCGGGCCCGACGCCGGTGTCGCCGTCTTCGCCGGCGTCCTGCGTGTCTTCGGTCGTGGTGAGACCTGGGCTGGTCCCGTCCGATCCCGGGTCATCGCCATCGGCGGACGCGGTCGACGCCGTGGAAGGCGCGCTGCCCGAGGCTGCGGTGCTCGCCGAACCGTCGGGACCCGACGAGCTCGCGCCCCCGTCCGCGTCGCCGCCCCCGGCCACGCACGCGATGCCAAGCACTGTGACCCCGAGCAAGCCGACGCGGCGACGCATGACCGACGGGTGAGCAAGCGTCGGGCCAAAGCCATCTTCGGCGGCGACGCGGCCTACGCCGGGGCCTCGGGGTGGGCCGAGCCCCGGTGGTGGAGGCCTCCACCCTGCCAAGACGCCGCACCGCCCGCTTCGCGCGAAGCGGGGGTCGGCTGTTCGCGCGCTGGCGAGGTGGCGCGACGCTGCGGTCGATCTCAACAGACCGGGCACTCGCAGCTGATCGCCCGCTGCGGGGGGTCCGGGAGGTCGAAGCACGCGGTGAAGGGGTCGACGCAGTACTCGCTCGCACAGGCGCAGTCGAACTCGACGCCGCAGTCCTCGGGCCACGGCACGCAGTAGTACTCGGTCCCGAACGCGACCTCCGCCACACAGCCCTCGTCGGGCCCGCACTCGCTGCAGTCCGCGACGGGGGTACCGGTGGTCTCGCCGCCGCTTCCGTCGCTCGAGGACGCGGCGGAGGTGCCGTCCGAGCCCGCGCCGGTGGTGTCGCTCGAGGACGCGGCAGACGTGCCCTCGGCGCTCGCGTCGGTGGTGTCGCTGGAGGAGGCCGCGGAGGTGCCCTCGCCGGTCTGCGGCCCGGTCTCGGTGAGCGTCGCGCTCGACGTCGCGGCGGTCGCTGACGCGCTCGCGGTGTCACTCGCATCGGTGCCCGAGCCGACGTCACCCGGGTCGGTGCCGCAGGCGAGCAGCGCGGCGCAGGGCCACAGGATGCGGGACAACAAGGTCTTCGTCCAAGTCATGGTGCTGCGAGTTCCCGAGCAGCGCCCGCTTCCGTCACTCGAATTTCGAGTCCGGCGACGCCGAGGCGCACGCCCGGCGCACGGCGGCTGCGTAGGGCGAGCGAGCGTGGGCGCGCACGAATGCTGCCGCAGTGTCGGCCGCCGTCGCGGCGCCGCTGCGGCAGCCGACGATCGCGAGCAAGGCCTGGCGGTCCTCGAGCATCGCGCCGCGGGGGAACTCGCGGGCGTGCCGTCGCAGCAGCGCGAGCGCCTGGGCGTCGTCGCCCGTGTCGACCGCGTCGCGGATGCGGGAGAGCAGCGCGGTCTCGAGGGCGAGCTGCTCGGCGAGCGTCGGCGCGGGCGTGGGTCGCCGCGTGGGTGGGATTGATCGCGGCGCGGTGGTCGGCGGGGCCGCGACGTCGTCGGGCTCGGCCCGCGCGGCCGCGTCGTCGTGGGGCTCGGCGCGCGCGGCCGGGACCTCCGGCAAGACCGCGGGCGCGGGCTCGGTCGCGGCGTGCGCCGGCGCCGCGACGGGGGCGTTCGCCGCTTGGGTCGGCGTCGGGGTTGCGTCGCGCATCGCGATCGATTCGCGAAGGAGTGACGCCGTGGCGATGGCGATCGCGACCGCGGCCGCGATCGCCAGGATCCAGCGGCCGCGCGCGCGCACGACGACGGGCTCCGCGAGCGGATCGTCGTCGAGCCGCGCGAGCGTGGCCTCGAGGTTGCGATGCCGACGGCCCGGATCGGGCGTGCGCGCGGCGACGAACTCGTCGAGCGCTTTGCGGGCCTCGGGGCTAAGCCTCGCCATGGTCGCCCTCCCGCTGCCACCGCGCGCGGTGGCGGGCCAGCGTCCGCTCGAAGGCTCGCCGAGCGAGGCGCAGGCGCGAGTAGATCGTGTTGAGCTTGCCGTCGAGCGCCACCGCGATCTCGGGCGCGCTCAGGCCCTCGAGCTCCGCGAGGACGAAGACCTCGCGCTGATCCTCGGGCAGCGCCGCCAAGAAGGCCTCGATGAGCCCCGCGGCCTCGCGACGGGCGAGCGCCTCGTCTGGCAGGGGCGCGTCGGGATCGGGCAGGACCCGCAGCGGCGCGGCGCGGGCGGCCCGGGCCCGGTACTTGTCGGCGACGCGCCGCGCGATGCCGAAGAGCCACGCGCGCAGCGGCACCGCCGGGTCGTAGCTGTCCCAGCGTCGGTGCACCACGATGAAGACGTCCTGGGTCGCGTCGTCCTGCGCGGGCCGGCCCACGCCGAGGTAGCCGAGCGTGCGCCACACGAAGTCGTGCTGCGCCGCGAACACCCGGGTGAACTCGCCCTCGTCCCGCACGGGGGCGGGCCCCTCGTCCGCGTCGGTCGACACCTCGGGCACGGGTGGGGAATCCCGGCGACGAGGGACTTCCGTCACCGTTTCTTCTCCGCGGAGGGGCCGAGTCGGATCTCGATCGCGGCGGCGAGCGCCCCGGCCACGGGGGCGACCGTGTAGCGGCGACCGCCGTGGCGTAGCTCGAAGCGCGGGCGCACGACGACGCCCTCGAGCGCGCCGCGCAGGCCCAGGGCCACCCGCGGGTGCAGGGGCCACAGCAGCGCGAGGTGGAGGCCGGCCGCGAGCCAGGGGCGTCGCGACACCCGGGTCACCGCCACGCCGCGCCCGCGTCCGACCGCGACGCCCGCGTGCACGCCGGCCATCGCGACGAGCTCCACGGGTCCGAGCCGCCACACCGGGCCCGCGTGCGCGCCGATCGTGCCGGCCGCGACGGCCACGCGGGCGTCGTCCTGGGCCGGGCCGATCGCGGCCTCGCGGGGGGTCCAGTAGCGACCGACGAGCTCGCCGCGCCACCGCGGTCGCAGCACCGCGACGCCACCGCCGAGCCCGAGCCCCACGCGCGGCAAGCCGCCCATGCCGAGCGATGCTTCGGCGAGGAGCGCCGCGCGGGTCCGCGGTCGCGCGTCGACGCGGGGCGTCGGCGGCCGCGTGTCCACGCGGGGCGTCGTCGGTGGCGCGGGGGTCGTCGCCGGCGGTGGTGTCGGTGCCGTGGGCTCGGGCGTCGCGTTCGCGGGCGGCTCGGGCAGCGTCGGGGCGGTGCGCTCGGCGTGCACCATCGCGACGATCAGCACCGCCGCGTCCGCCACGGTGTCGCAGGTGTCGGCCTCGAGCCGTCGCGTCGTGCTGCCGGCATCGGTGGTGACCACCAGCATCGCGACGAAGCGCGGGCCTTCGCGGGCCACGAGCGCCTCGCCCCGCGTGGAGTCGACGTCGCCGGGGCCGTCGCCGACGCGCGCGGCGAGGCGCTCGGCGACCTCCGACGCGCTCGGGCACGTCGCGGGGGCCTCCCAGCGCAGCGTCGCCGCCTCGGGCGCGACGCCGAGGAGCCACGTCGCGAGTGCTGCCGCGGACGCCACCTCGAACCACTACCGCCGACGGGTCGCCGGCGTCCAGCGCTGCCGCGGAGCGCCTCGGCCCTACGGCTCGACGAGCGTGCAGGTCTTCGGATCCAGCGTCGTCCCCCGCGCGACGTCGAGGTCGTCGACCGGCAGGCTCGCCTCGTGCTCGATGAGCGGCGTGCTCCGGGCCTCGGTGCGGCGGCCGGAGATCACCGTCAGCACATCCGCGATGCGCTCGGCCTCGGGCCGGGCGTTGCACGCGGTGAAGAACTCCGCGACCCGCTGCGGGTGCGACTGCTCGCCGCCCGGGGTCTGCAGGTTCGCGAGCAGCTCCGCAGCGGGCGTACCCGCGGCTGGCTTCGCGGCGGTCAGCGTCTTCACGAAACCGTCGCGGATGCGCTCGGGGAGGTTGGGCACGACGTCGACGAGCGGGTTCTTGAAGGTGTCCTCGGTGCCGGGGCACGCCGCGCAGCCGCGCTCGGCGACCGCGGCCACGCACAGCGCGTCCCACTGCTCGGTGCAGCAGAAGTCGTCCTGGGCGCAGACGCAGGCCGCGACGGTCTCGCCGCTGCAGCCAGCGCCGTCGTGGGGCGTGCAGCAGTCGCCCAGGAGCTTCTCGAAGCGCGATGCGACCGGCACCAGGTTGTCGGGCTGGCCGCTGGCGAGCTTGGGCACGCTCGGCACGAACTCGAGCAGCGCGCAGCGATCCTCGGAGAACACCGGCCGCGTGAAGTCGATCGACAGCACGTCGAGGGCGAACTCGCGATCGATGACCCCGATCTGGACCAGGCGATCCACGAACTGCTGATCGGAGCGGGCGCGCTGCACGAAGGCGAGCTTGAAGTGGGTGTCGACGACCGGCTCGCCGTCGGGGCCGACGAGCGGCGCGCCGCCGACCTGCACGCGCTGGCCGGCGTCCGCGATCGCGGCCGCGTAGGCCTCGGGCGACACGTTGATCTGCAGCCCGAACGCGCCGGCGTCGAACGTGTCGTCGACGAGCGCCTCGGCCGGCACGAAGCGCACGCCGTCACCGGCGGCCTTGCCCGCGGTGCCGAGGTTGAACTCCTTGGTGCAGAACAGGGGCGCGAGCACCCGCTCGAGGTCGTTCTCGAGCAGCAGGTCCTTCACCCAGATCTCGGTCCACTCGGCGTTGGCGGCCAGCACGGTCTGCTCGAGGTCCGCGCCGGTCTGCCGCGCGCCGAGGTCGTCGAGGCGATCGATGAGCGCCGCGGCGCCGGGCGTGTCCGAGTCGCCCTCCCAGTGCAGCCACGGCGTGTCGAGCTCCTTCATGATCATGCCGCCGTCGATGTGGCACGCAGCGCAGCGGGAGCCGGTGTCGGGCGCGACCAGATCGTGCGAGTTGCCGTGGAAGGTCCACTGGCCGCCCTGCAGCGTGTAGAAGGCGAACATGCCGAGGGTCTCGTCGAAGGCCATGAACTCGGCGTCGTCGCCGGTCTTGGTCGCGTCGCCGCGCAGGTTGGCGATCGACATCAGCACGCCGTGCTCGGGGCGGCCGCCGCAGCTGCGGTTGGCGATCGCCCGGAAGCGATCGGGCTTGCCGAGCACCTGCGAGGTCTCGGAGATGACGGCGGTCTGCACCGCGCCGGCCGGATCGCACGCCGCGGTGTCGCGCATCGCCAGCGCCGCGGCGGCCTCGGCGAAGGTGTCGGGGCAGTCGCCCTGGGCCCGCAGCACGAACTGCGCGATCGGGTCGCGCAGCGTCGCCGGATCGACGAGGTCGCGCGAGAAGCCCTGGCGACCGTCGAAGATCTCGGGGCACGCCGCGGTGCCGTCGAGCTCGTCGGCCTTGCCCCCGCCGCCGCGGCCGCCCCCGTCGACATCGTCGTTGGCCGCGGCGCAGCCGGCGAGGCCGCACAGCGCGAGGGCGAGGCGTTGCGCCGTCGTGACCGTCGAGGCGTTCGGTGTAGGCAAGGCGGCTACAGCGTAGGCGGACGGCCGACAGCCCGCAAACGGGCCCGTGGGGGCCAGTCTGCGGGCGAATGGACGGGGTAGGGCGATCCCGCGCCGCCGCGGAACCGGTCTTGGATCAGGCGCTGGGCAGCGGATCGGCGAACTGCGGGGGCTTGCCGCGGAGCATCGCCGTGACACCGACCTTGGCCGCCGGGGCCGCGAGGCTCTCGGCCGCGCGACGGGCCTCGAGGGCGCCGCCCTCGGCGAGGCTCGCCGCGTTCGCGTCGATGATCGTCGCGACGAGCAGCGTGCGCAGGGCCGTCGACAGCGGGACGCCGGCCTCGTTGGTGCCGGGCACGGTCGTGTCGACGGCGAGCGTGGCCCCGTCGGTGCGCAGGCGTGCGGTCGCCGTGCCGTCGGCGAGCTCGCGCGCGAACGCCATGCTACGCGCGGGCAACGTCGCGACCGGCACGACCTCGTGCACGAAGCCCCACTGCTGCGCCTCCTCGATCGACACCATCTTGCCGCTGAGCAGCGCGCGGTTGATCGCCGCGCTCGCCTCGGGCGCGCTGGCGCGGTGGACCATGTGGCAGCCGCCGAGCCCGGGGATGACGCCCACGGTGGTCTCGGGGAACGCGAGCTTCGCCCCGGCCGCGCCGATGCGGGCGTGGCACGCCGCCGCGAGCTCGAGGCCGCCGCCGAGCGTGCGACCGACCATCGCCGCCACCGTGGGCTTGCCCGCGCGCAGCTTCGAGGTGGTCCGCTTCCACCGCTCGATGAGGCCGTGGGCGGCGTCGGCGTTGCCGAGCACCGGCACGAACGCCTGGAGGTCGGCGCCGTGGCCGAACTCGCGGCTGTACTGGCCGTCGGGCGCCAGCACGATCGCGCGGACGTTCGGGTCGGCCTGCAGCGCGTCGACGGCGTCGCCGAGCTCGGCCAAGAAGGTGTCGGACAGCGTCGCGCGCCGCATGGAGACGAGGCCGACGCCGTCGTGCACGGAGGTCCCGACGTAGATGCGACCCCAGCCCGCCGTGATCGACGTCAGCGCGGCCACGGGCGCGACCTCGTCCGCGCGCGTGATCGACTGCGACTGGACGAAGCCCTCGATGGTCGCGCGCACGCGATCGGGGCCGAGCCGCTGCATCAGCGCGGGCACGCCCTCGCGGAACGCCAACGCGTTCTCGCACAGGAAGTTGATCGCCTCGAGCTTCGCGACGCGGCGCTCGATCATGGACGCGACGAGGCTGAACAGCATGCCGTACATGCGCTGCTCGATCTGCGGCAGCGCCTCGGGCGGGCACGTCTGGCCGCGCTCGTAGGGGAACTGCTTCTTCGGATCGTCGATGTACGGGCGCCACGCCTCGGGGATGGCGTAGAGGCTCGAGTCGACCTCGCCGGCGAGCAGCTCCATGCAGTGCGCCGAGAGGTAGTTGGCGCCGGGGATCATGTTGTGGACGAAGAACGGCGAGGTGCCGAGGAGCTTCTTGCACGCGTCGTCGATCTGCGCGCAGCCGAGGCCGGTGTCCGCGTGGATGCGGACCGCCTCGAGCATCATCCCGCAGAAGAGGCGATCGGCGGCGAAGGACGGCGCGTCGGCGACCTCGATGAGGTTCATGCCGAGGCCGCCGAGCAGCTTGCGGAGGATCTTGAGCTCGGCGGCGCCCGTCGTCGCGCCCTGGGTCGGCACCTCCCACAGCTTGTTGGTGAGGTGGGGGAAGAACGGGTGCATCACGCCGCAGCGGGCGCGGCCGGCCATGTGGCCGAACAGCCGCTGCGAGGGGAAGCCGCTGGTCGCCGAGACGATGAACGCCTCGGGGTCGCGGGCGTGGACCTGCTCGTAGAAGCGGTGCTTGAGCTCGAGGCGCTCGGGAATCGCCTCGAACACGAAGCCGACCGCGAGGCCGGCGGGCAGATCGTCGATGCCACCCTGGACGATCGTGATCCCCTCGGTGATCGCAGCGACCTCCGCGGCGCTGAACCGGTCGCCGAAGGCCGCGGTGAGCTTGGCCTTCACGTCGTGCACGGCCGGCGAGGGATCGAGGGCGACGACGGGGATCCCGTGGCGGACCAGCAGGCGGGCGAACTGCCCGAGCTTGCCGAGGCCGACGTTGCCGCAGGCGCCCGCGACGACGAGGGCCCGCGGCGAGGCGCCCTCGTCGGGTTGGAACACGGGGCGCAGGCTCGGATCGGAGATCGTCGGCATCGGCCCGGGAGCATACGGAAAGCCCGAACCCGGCGGCGTCCCGGAAAACTTGAGGATTCCCACGGATTTTCGCCGCTGCGCGGCGGGGACGATGGATCGATCCGCGCCGCGGGTCGTACGGTCGATCGTGGGCTAGCCTTGCTCGCCCGGAGTCCGCCCGCGCATGTCCATGCCCACGTCCCCGCACGCCCTACCGGTCCCCGCCCGCGTCCTGTCCCTCGCGTTGTGTGCCGCGGTGCTCGCGGCGTCGGCCGGCTGCGGCGACGGGGCGCCCACGGGCGACGCGCGCCCCGCCGATCCGGCCACGGCCGCCGCGAAGCCCGTGCCCGGGGACGGGCCGGCGAAGGCCGAGGCCAAGGTGGCCGAGCGGCCGAGCGCGCCGGAGACCAAGCTCGCCGCGGCCCCGAAGCCCGACGCCGCCCCCGAGGGACCTGCCGAGGTCGCCGACGGCAAGATCGGCGTCCCCGAGTGCGACGAGTACATCGAGAAGTACGCCGCGTGCATCATGGAGAAGGTCCCCGAGCCCGCCCGCCCGCACATGAAGGAGGCGATGGAGCTCTCGGCGAAGGCGTGGCGCGAGGCGGCGTCCGGTCCCGCGAAGGACGGCGTCGCGGCGACCTGCAAGACCGCCCTCGAGGCCGCGAAGCAGGCGACCGAGTCCCTCGGCTGCGACTGGTGACGGCGACCGGCGTCGATCTGGCCGCGCTGGGCATGGCCGGGCGGGGGCCGTCCCACGGGTCGGGCCGAGAGCGCCGCGCCGGCTGCGGCGTCGTCCGGACAGACCGCCACCTCGGCCTCGCGCGTTTCTCGATTCTCCGCCCGGATCGCGTATTCTTGCGCGCGCAGTTGGGTGGCGTTTGGGCCCCAACACACGGAGAGAAACCAACCATGAAGTTCACCAAGGCAGTCCTCCTCGTCGCGTCGCTCTCGGCGTTCGCGCTTTCCACCACCGCCTGCGACAAGAAGGAAGAGCCCAAGAAGGAAGAGAAGAAGGAAGAGAAGAAGGAAGAGAAGAAGTAGTCCTTCGGATCTTCGACTTCCGATCTCTGCGAAGGGGCGCAACTCCGCGAGGAGGGGCGCCCCTTCGCGTTTGGTTCGCGGGCTTGCGTGCCCGGGCGGACCTGCATAGCGTCCCGCCCATGCGACACGACGGCCGCGCGCCCCACGACCTGCGCCCCTGCTCCATCGTCCCGGGCTTCATCGGCCAGGCCCTCGGCTCGACGCTGGTGACCAGCGGGCGCACGCGGGTGATCTGCACCGTGAACCTCGAGGAGCGCACGCCGCCGTGGCTCGTGCGCGGCGGCTGGGTGACCGCCCAGTACGCGATGCTGCCGGGCGCGACGGCGCCGCGGGGCAGCCGGGATCCGGGCGCGCGCGGCAAGGAGATCCAGCGGCTCATCGGCCGCGCGCTGCGGGCCTGCGTGAACCTGGAGGGGCTCGTCGGACCCGGCGGGCCGCTGTCGCTGATGTGCGACTGCGACGTGATCGAGGCCGACGGCGGCACGCGGACCGCGTCGATCACCGGGGCCTACGTCGCGCTGCGGTTGGCGATCGCGCGGCTCGTCGACCAGAAGAAGCTCGCGGCGGATCCGACGATCGCCGCGGTGGCGGCGACCAGCGTCGGGCTGTGCGGCGAGCCGGCCGAGGCGCTGTTGGATCTCGCGTACGTCGAGGACGCCGCCGCGATCGTGGATCTGAACGTCGTCGCGCTGCAGGGCCACGGGCTGGTCGAGGTCCAGGGCACCGGCGAGCACGGCGTGTTCTCGCGGCGGCAGCTCGACACGCTGCTCGACGTCGCCGAGGGTGGGCTCGCGCAGCTCTTCGCGATCCAGGCCGCGGTGCTCGCGGAGGCGCTCGGGGACGGGGGCGCGCGATGACGATGTGCGTGCTCGCGACGGGCAATCGGCACAAGCTCGCGGAGCTCGGGCGGATGCTCGACGAGGAGGCGATCACCCTCGAGGTCGTCGCGCCGCGGCGCTTCGGCGAGCCGCCGGAGATCCCCGAGACGGGCGACAGCTTCGTCGCGAACGCGGTGCGCAAGGCCCGGGGCTTGGCGGCGTGGCTGCGGGCGCAGGACTGCCCCGGCGACGCGCTGGTGCTGGCGGACGACTCGGGGATCAGCGTGGACGCGTTCGACGGCGCGCCGGGGGTGACGAGCGCCCGGTTCGCGGGCGAGCCGAGCGACGATGTCGCGAACAACCGCAAGCTCGTGGACGAGCTCCGCGCGCGCGGGCTCGAGGCCAGCGGGGCGCACTACAGCTGCGTGCTCGCGCTCGTGCGCGTCGACGGCGGTGCGATCACGGGCGAAGGCGATGACCTGGTCGTGTTCGACGGCCGGTGGGACGTCGAGGTGCGCACCGCGGCGCGGGGCGAGGGTGGCTTCGGGTACGATCCGCACGCGTGGATCGACGGCGGCGCGCGCACGGTCGCGGAGCTCGACGCTGTGGACAAGGCCGCGGTGAGCCATCGCGGGCGGGCCCTGCGGGCGTTGGTGCAGTGGTGGCGCGCGCGTGCGTGACGTCGTCTCGGGCCGCCCGACGGGCGCCGGCGGGCTCGGCCGCGGGTCGGCGGGGCTGGCGAGGCGCGGCGACTTCGGCTATGGTCGGCGCGATCGGGGCGTGGCGCAGTTTGGTAGCGCGCCTGTTTTGGGTGCAGGAAGTCGGAGGTTCGAATCCTCTCGCCCCGACCACATGGTCCTCGCCGAGGGCGCCCGTAGCTCAGTTGGATAGAGCGTCGGCCTTCTAAGCCGAATGTCGCAGGTTCGATTCCTGCCGGGCGCGCCGCGGGGGCGCGGCGGGTTCACGCGCGGGGGATGACGCGGGGAGCGACGTCGCGGGGGAGTGAGGCGTTCACTCGGCGTGGATGTCGGCGTGGGGGACGTCGCGGGGGAGTGAAACGCGGCGGGGCGTTGCTCAGCGTGCGGGCGCCGCCTCGGGGATCAGCGCGAAGTGTTCGACCGGACCGAACTGCCCGATCCGGCGCCCGCGATGCAGCGCCGCGTAGAACATCACGTACGCGCGGCCCCGTTCGTGGGCCGCGACCGCGACCGCGTACGCGTCGGGCCCGAGCGTCGCTCGAGCGCGGAGTGACTCTCCTTCGTCGAGGAACACGGACAGGCGCACGTCACCCGCGCGGCGGCCGTCATCCC
>LNFB01000298.1 GCA_001464385.1 Deltaproteobacteria bacterium Ga0077550
CTCCCGCCCCACACCACGTCACCGCGGGTGGCGAGGTGCGTCGCGCAGGCGTGGCCGATCCCGCGGGACGCACCGGTCACGAGCACGACCCGCGTCGAAGCATCGGTCTGGGGCATCGTGTTGAGCAACAGCTTCAACGCGTCCGAGGGTAGCTGCGGGCAAGCGGCGTGTCAGCGATCGCGTCGCAGCGCGACCAACAGCGCTGCCGTCTGCAGTCCGAGCACGAGCGTGAAGGGGATCGCACCGACGATCGCGATCGCCTTGATCACGTCCACGCGCCCGCTGACCACCGGGCCGACACCGAGCAGGCCGAGCACGACGCCCCATGCGAGCTTGCGACCGGCGGGCGGGTTCGCGTCGCCGCCGCTGGTGATCATGCCCAGGACGTACGCAGCGGAGTCGACGCTGGTCACGAGGAACAGGAACACCAGCACCACCGCGACCGCCGACGAGACCGCGGCGCCGGGCAGGGCCTGCAGCATCGCGAACAGGGCCCGGGGCGGATCGGCGACCGCGGTGGTCGCGATCGCGCCGTCGGCGTCGATGGCGATCGCCGTGCCGCCGAGCACGGTGAACCACAGCATCGAGAACACGGTTGGGATCAGTACGACCGCGACGACGAACTCGCGGAGCGTCCGACCGCGGCTGATCCGCGCCACGAACACGCCGACGAACGGGGCCCACGCGACCCACCAGATGAAGTAGGCCAGCGTCCACTCGTGCAGCCAGCTCGACGTGTCGGCCCACGGACCGGACATCGTCGACATCGGCACCAGGACGGCGCCGTAGTCGGCGAACGACGCCGCGAACTCGCCCAGCCGCGCGAGCGTGTCGCCGTAGGCGAGGAGCAGGAGCAGGAACCCGATCGCGATCACCACATTGATCGTCGACAACCACTTGATTCCGCGGTCGAGACGCGTGACCGCCGAGGCGGTGTAGGCCACGACCAACACCGCAAGGATCGCGAGGCTGGGCCCCGCGCCATCGGCGGGGACGTCGAACGCCGCGCCGAGGCCGCTGCGGATCTGCAACACGCCCATGCCGACCGAGCCCGCGACGCCGAAGGCGATCGCGAGTACGCCGACGAGATCGGCGACTGCCCCGAGCGCCCGACCGAGGCGCCCCGGCGTCACCGCGCGGATCGGTGCACCCGGCAGGTAGTCGGTGCCGCGGCAGAAGTGGAAGTATCCGAGCACGAGCGCTGCGACCCCGTAGATCGCCCACGCGTGCAGGCCCCAGTGGACGTTCGTGATCGCCAGGGCGAGCCGCGGATCCCCGGGCGTCCCGAAGGGCGGCGCGGCAGCGTGCGTCACCGGCTCCGCGACGCCCCAGAACATCAGCCCGCTGCCCATGCCGGCGGCGAACAGCATCGACACCCACGCGAACGTGGAGAACTCGGGCCGCGCATCGTCGGGTCCGAGTCGTCGACGGCCATGGCGGCCCAGGGCGATCCAAGCCGCGATCAGCAGCAACGCCGACGTCGCCGCCATGAACACGCCATCGAGCGCCGCGAGCACTGCGGCGACCGCTGCGAGGACTGTCTGTGCGACTGCGTCGGGCGCGAGCACCCCCGTCGCCGCCACCGCGCCGCAGGCACCGATCGCGGGGCCGAACCGACGCGTCCACGGCTCGCGGGTCGAGGGCATCGGCGTAGTATCGCCGCGAGTCGGATCGTTCGGCGCACCCCCGAAGCGGATTTTGTGCTCGACGATGCCGATCGAAGGTTCGTCGCACGCACGCGGCCCTCGGCCCAGCGACCTCACCGCGGTACGCTGTCGGCCCCATGGTGTCCCCAGCCTCGCCCACGACCTGCGTCGCGTGGTCTCGATCCGGCGATGCCCTCGCCGTCGGCTCGCTTCGCAACGCATTCCTCTGGACCCGCACCGGTGCGCGGGTCCTCGAGAACACGAATCGCGCGCCACTGTACGCGCTGGCCTTCTCCCCTGCAGGGGACACGCTCGCCTGCGGTTCGGAGTCGAAGACGACGAAGCTCGTCTCTCGCGGGGGCAAGGCGGTCGCGAGTCTGTCGGGGGATTCGGGCGCCGTGACCCACGTCTCGTTCGACCCGAGGGGTGAGCGCGTGCTGGCAGGCCGCGCCCTGTGGACGACCGGCGGCGAGGCCCTCGCGCGCAAGAGGTTCTCGATGATCTCGACGTTCGTGGACGACGGGACCATCCTCAGCGCAGGGCCCGTCTACGAGGAGGACCTCGTGCGCCCGGCGCTCTACTGGATGACGCCGGAAGGCGAGGTGACGCGGAAGGTCCCGCTCGCCGCGCCGGCCCGGCACATCGCCACCGACGGTGAACATGTGGCGGTCAGCGACGGCGGGCCCCGCATCAGCATCTTCGATGCACGCGGTGAACGACTCGGGGACTTCGAGCGCCACAAGTCGGGGCACATGGTGTCGGGGCTCGCGATCTCGGGCGCTCGTGTCGCGTCCGGTGGCTTCGGCGACACCGACATCTGGGTCACCGACTTCGCAGGAGCGCAGGCGGTGCGGCTCCCGGGGTATGCGAGGCCCACGCAGCACAACGGAGTCGCGTTCGCCCCCCACGCGCCGCAGCTCGTCGCCGCGCTCGGCGGAGCCCTGGCCCCGGGTGGCGGCGGCGATTGCATCTGGCTGCACGATGTCGAGAGCGGTCGTCGGGTGCGCCTCTACGCCGCCGACAAGGCCTGGCTGGCGGTCGACGACGGGGGGCGCTACATGGGTGCGGCTGCGCTCGCCGACGACGCGAAGCAGGAGGACACCTCGCTGCTCGACGCCCTGTTCGCATGAGCTTCACCGATCGGTTTATCGAGCTCGCGATCGCTTGTTCCGGGCACGACCGTCCGCGACGACGGCGTGTTCGCCACGTGCGGTTCGGCTCCACCCGCTCACTCGGATCGCGCCGGCACCCGAGAAGGGTCGTGCTTTGGCGGCAGCGATCCCCGCGGATGGGCGGCATGGTCCGTGCAGCGCTTGGGTGTCGCGCGCACGCGGCTCGACATGCCGCGTCGAGGATCGGACTCCCATGAAGACCGCTGACATCGGACCCAAGCCACAGTCCTTCGACCTCGAACACGCGACGAAGGCGAACACAGACTATCGCGCGGTCGCCTGGAGCGGGCGGTACCTCCAGGTGACGCTGATGTCGATCCCCGTCGGCGGCGACATCGGCCTCGAGGCGCATCCCGAGACGGATCAGTTCCTGCGACTCGACGCGGGCCGCGGTCGCGTGCAGATGGGAACGACGAAGGACACGCTGACGTTCGAGAGAGAAGTCGGGGACGGCTGGTGTGTGCTCGTTCCCGCAGGAACCTGGCACAATATCACCAACATCGGCACGGATCCGATGCAGGTCTATACGATCTATGCGCCCGCGCATCATCAACCCCGCAAGGTGCAGGCGACGGCGGCAGCCGCCAGTGCAGACCGAGACGACGCGCCCGCCGCATGGTCGGTGCAGCCAACGCATGCGCCCGACGAGCACGGGTGAGCGACGCGATCGCGCCCGAGACGTGCCACGGCCTCCTCGAGGGATCGACGCTCGGGTCCCCGTTCGCGCAGCACGTGCTCGTCCGCAACCATCGCAACTACGTCGAGAGCCGGCGCTACGCGCCCCAAAGGGCGGCATGCCGGCGCGCCTGCGACGCTACGCGTGAACGACCGCCCGCTTCGACACGGAGCACCCCGGTGGACCTCGATCACGACCACGCGAGCGCAGTCCTGTTCGGCTGTTCCTCGTACGAACCTCCGGTGGAGGCGTTTCTCGCCGAGGCCCGCAACGAGGGCCTCGAGGGCCTCGCGTTGGACGATGGTGGCGTCGACGTCGACGTGCCCATCCCCCTCGTCTACGAGGTCGAGGGCTGGTTTCGCGTCCTGGTGTCCGGATCCGCGGCGCGGGGCGTGCTGCTGCTCGAGCTGTGGGGCGAGGCCTTCGGGCGTGACTATGGCGCGCGCGTCCGACTGCTCGGCGAGCCCGGCCTCCTGGTCTACGTGACACCTCCCGCGGAGGCCAGCCCGGCGGTGGGCCGAGAACGCTGGGCGCGCGGCGTGGCGCAGCTGTCCGAGCTCATCGGGCGCCCGCTCGATCCGGAGGCGTTGCATCGGCTCTTCACCGGCCTGTGGCCCGACCCGCTCGACGGGATCTGGGACGCGCTCGTCAATCGATACTGAGCGCGTGCGTCGCCGCGGACGTGCCGCGGGATCGATTCGCGGCCCCGCGTCACTCTCCACGGAGACCTCGCATGGAGGACCCCGGACTCATCCTCATGGCCGCCGCTGCGCGCGTCGCCTTCGGCCTATGGCTGGGACGGGCCGTCTACCGCGTGGGCAAGTCCCGCGATCCCTACCCCGCGAAGTGGGGCTTCGTCGGGTTCATGTTCCCCGTCATCGGCCTGTTGATCCTCGTCTTCGTGGGTCGACGCCCCGGCCCACCGCCGGGAACGCGGCGCTCGATCACCGACGAACCCCCGTCGTGAGCTGCGGGGATGCCCGGCGCTCAGGGCTCGCTCGGCGGGTACGGGTGCTCCGCCTCCGGATCGCCGCCGTCGTGGAATGCCATGTAGTTCGCCGTCCACGCCAGGCTGCGCTCGACGTCGTCGACCGTGGTCCGCAGGGTCGCGGCGCAGAGGTCGAGGATCTGCGCGCGCGCGAGCCGAGGTCGGAACTTCACCTTCGCGAAGGTGACCACTCGCGAGTAGACCGCGCTGTTGAGCCCCGACGGCACGTAGATGTGGTAGCGAACGTCCATGGCGATCGCGCGCAGATCGTCTTGCGCGAACGCGAAGCGCACCCCATCGACGACGACGTGGGCGTCGCGATCGAAATGGGCCAAGTGCGCGTGGAACGAGCGCTCCTCGTCGGCATCTCGGAATTCGTCCGCCATCGGAACGACGAGTAGCACGGGCCTCGTCACCAGCGCACCAGCGTCAGCGCTATCGCGACGTGTGCGGCTCGCCGCTCGGTTCGCGCGGGTTCGCGGCTCGCCAGGCATCCAGCTCGGCGAGCCGGTCGGTTGCCGCAGCCGCGACGAAGCGGGCGCGCGCGAGATCGACGAGCTCGCTGGCACGCGGTCGATCGGCCCCGATTCGCCACAGCGCTTGGCCGAGCCAGAACCGGGACTCCGCGGTCTCGGTGGAGTCGGGCTGGCTGGCCACGAATCGCGCCAGCGCCCGCTCGAGGTAGGGGATCGCCGTGGTCGTCTCGCCTCGCAGGACGTAGACCTTCCCGACTTGGTGCAGTGCGATCGGCGTGAACACCGGATGCCCGTCGGGCCCGCTCGCCTCGCAGACCTCGAGCGACTCGAGGTACAGGCGCAACGCGGCATCGAGATCGCCGAGATCCATGCGCGCCGACGCGAGTCCCGCCAGGGTCGCGGCCAGGTCACCATCGCCGGGCGGAAGCACACGACGCTGGATCTCGAGGCCCTCCTCGATCAGCGCGATGCCGACGGCCGAGTTTCCGCGCGCGACCTCGACCCGCCCGAGGGTCACGATGGTCGCCGCGACGCTGCGGTGTTCTCGGCCATGGGTGTGCTCCAGCGCGGTGATCGCCTCCCGGAGAGCGGCGACGGCTCCGTCCAGATCGCCCGCAGCCTTCAGCACGGTCCCGAGGTTGCCCAACGCGCGCGCGACGTCTGGGTGGTCGGGCCCGTACTCGGCGCGTGCGACGGCAATGGAGCGCTCGATGAGCGTGCGCGCGGTGACGAAGTCGCCGCGGATGAAGGCCACCTGGGCGAGATTCGACAGCACGACGCCGAGGTCCGGGTGCGAGTCGCCGAGGGCGGCTTCGAGGACCTGGAGCGCCTCGGTCCACAGCGGCGCCGCCGCGTCCGGCCCGCCCAGGTGCATCTGCACGGTGCCCAGGCTGTTGAGCGCGAGCCCGACCTCGGGGTGGTCCGCGCCGAGCCGCTCGCGCTTGATCGCCAGCGCCTGCTCGAGGTGCACCTTCGCCTCGACGTACCGGAGGCGGGCCGACTCGACCATGCCCAGACGTTCGTGGAATCCCGCACCGGGCAGGCGGTCCTCGAGCTGCAACCGCAGGAGCAACACCTGCGCCCATCGGGCCCAGAGCTCCACGTCGTTCGGGCGTCCGCTGCGATAGCCGATGACCCACAGCAGCTCGCTGGCGGCCCGGACCACCGTCGCCCCGTCGCCGACGGCTTCGGCCGCGAACGCAGCATCGATGAGCGCCGTCTCGGCCGCCGCGTAGTCGCCGTGGCGCTCGAGCGCCAGGCCGAGGTGGAGCCGCGCCCAGCCCGTGACGGACGTCGGCTCGGGATGCGCGTCGGCCTCGATCACCGCCTCGAGCTCGACGCGGGCAGCGTCGAAGCGTCCGAGCGTGCTCAACCGCCGCGCCGCAGCGATCCGCCCCCGGGCCTCTGCCATGTCTGCGGCGGGGCGCGTGCTCGTCTGCAGTGCGCGCGCTGCCGCAGCCGCGTCGTCGATGCAGTCCTGCGGCATCGCGACCATGGACGTCAACGAGGCCAGGTGGCGCACACTGCTGGCGTCGACGAGCGACAGCGAGGAGACGACGCCATCGAGCTCCGCGCGTCGCTCGTCCAGGCACGCGCGTGCATCCGCGGGGTACTGGGCGGCCGGGCTGTCGATCGTCGCCAAGCACACCGACTCGGTCAGGCTCGCCCAGCTCGCGGCGTACTCGTCGATCCAACGGAAGATCGTTCGCGTCGACGTGGCTGCGTACGACGCCCCGGTCTGCGTGATCTGGTCGGCGATCCGGGTGCGGATCTCGTCGTTCCACGACGCGTCAACGGCCTGGGCATCCGCGCGGCAGCCGGCCTGCTCGGCGCGGCGATCGAGGTGAACGCCGCCGGCAACGGCTGCGGCGATGCCCGCGACGCCGACCGCGGCCGCGGTGCGGTTGCGCCGGCGCAGCGGATCCCGCCTGAGCTCGGCGACCAGCGCGGACATCGATGGCCATCGCGCGGCGGGCTCGCGCGCGAGGCCCCGCACCACGGCTTGTTTCAGCCTTGCCGGCACACCGCGGCTCTGCGGAGGTTCGGCGCGCGTGCCCTCGATGACCGCCGTGGCCAGGCTGGCGATCGAGTCCCCCACGAATGGTCGAACCCCGTAGAGCGCCTCCCAGAGCGCGATGCAGAAGCTGAACTGGTCCGATGCCGCGTCGAGCGGGTGCCCGAGGTGTTGCTCCGGCGACATGTACGCCGGCGTGCCGATGGCCGCGCCGCCGGTGGTCAAGTCGAGCGCGAGCGCGTCGGTGTTGGGACGTAGGCTCTGCGCGAGCGTGTCCGCCTCGGCGCTGCCGTCGCTGCGCACCAGGCCGAAGTCCATCACCCGCACGCGACCGTCGTCGCCGACCATGACGTTGTCCGGCTTGAAGTCGCGATGGACCAGACCGCACGCGTGCGCCGCGACCAGCCCCGAGCCGGCCTTGCTCATCACGTCGACGACCTCTCGCCAGCTGCGGGTCTGCGCCGCCGCCCATGCGCGCAGCGTGCGGCCTTGGACGAATTCCATCGCGATGAAGATCCGGCCCTCCCACTGGCCCACGTCGTGGACCGTCACGACCGCGGGATCGTTGATGCGCGCCACGGCTTGGGCTTCGCGTAGCAGTCGCTGCTGCGCAGGGCTCAACTCCGGCGCGGCGGGCTCGACCTCGTCCGGCGCATCGCCGAACAGCGCGTTCATCACCTTGCCCAGGGCGCGCGCCATCGGCAGCGTGCTGCGCGAGGGCGCATCGTGGAGCAGCTTGACCGCGACCTTGCGGTCGAGCTCGGGATCGTAGGCGGCGTAGACGACGCCCATGCCGCCCCGCCCGATCTCGTCGATGATGACGTATCGACCGATCCGCGCCCCTGGCTCGACCCTCGGGCTGCCGCGGGGCACACCGGCCCCCGCAGGCGCGCCCGGCAGCGTGGAGTCGCCCGACGTCATCGCTCCAGAGCGTATCTCACGACTTTGGGGCCCACGAGAAACCCGCGAGACGGGGCCACGCGTGGGCGCTCGCTTGCCACGGCTTGCCGCGGGCGGATTTCGCTGGCGCGCCGGCGCCAGGTGGCGTCAAAGTGAACGGTCATGATCGCCGGATACGATGGGGTCGACGACGTCGCCGCGGCGCCGCGGCACGTGGTGCTGCGGCTGCTGCAGGAGGGTGACGCGCCGCAACGGGTGTGGGCGGCGTGGGTGCTGGCGATGCGTGGGGGCGTCGCCGCGATGCCGCGGCTGCGACGGATGTTCGACGAGGACGACGACATCGGCGTGCGCCGGCACCTGCTGGTGGTGCTCGTGGGTCTCGGCGAGCGCGCGCTGCTCGGCACCGTCGCCGGGGGCGATCGGTCGCCGTTGCTGCGGGGCGAGGGCACGCGTTACCTCGCGCGCCTGGCCGAGCCCGACGATCTGGGCACCTACGATCTCGTGCTCTCGCGGGTGCTCGACATCGCGTGGTCGGTGCGCGCGACGGTGGCGGCCGAGCTGCGCTCCGACGCGCCCCCGGACGTCGCGCGCGCGGCGATGGGGCTGCTGTTCGATCCGGACCTCGACGTGCGGCGGGTGTTGGTCGAGCGGATCGAGCGGGGGGATTTTCCGCGGGGGCCGGTGCAGGAGCACCTCGCGGTGTTGGTTCGGGCGGCGCGGCCGTCCGAGCGGCGGGCCGATCCCCGCGTGCGCGCGCTGGTCCGGGTGCTGCGCGATCCGGAGTGACGCCTCACCGTCCGCGCTCGGCGAACACCGCGTCGAGCCACCCCATCACCGCGCGGATCTTCGGCACCCGCTGCTTCGCGCGGTGGACCACCAACCAGATCTCGCGCGGCGGAATCGGCCCGAGGTCGAGGGCGCCCACCTGCGACGGCTGCACCTCGACGACGCCCGCGAGCCGGCCCGCGAAGCGACGCGGCAGCACGGCGACGCCGATGCCGCCCTGGACGACGAGGCCGAGCGACTCGAGGTCCTCGACGAGCAGCCGTGGCGGCCGCGACGCGAAGGCACGATCGGCGTGGAGCTGCTCGGCGAGCTGCGCGATCGATCCGGTGAGCCCGAGCCACGGGACCTCGTCGTGCAGGGGGAGATCGGCGGCCGCGTAGACGCCGAAGTGCTCGGTCGCGAGCTTGCGGCCGACGAGCTCACCCTTGGCGGGCCGGGTCATGCGCAGCGCGACGTCGGCGACGCCCGCCGACAGGCTGTCCTGCCGCGGGTTGGCGAGCACGCGCAGACGCAGCTGCGGGTAGCTGCGGTAGAAGCTCGCGAACCGCCGCGTCAGCACCCAGCGCACCAGCTCGCCGATCGTCGTGATCGTGACCTGGCCGCGGAGCTCCGGCGTGTTCTCGAGCGCAGCGCGGGCGGTCAGCGCGGCGTCGATCATCGGCTCGACCGCGGCGAGCACCGCGGCACCGCGATCGGTCAGGCGCATCGGCGTGCCGCGGAGCAGCAGCGGCGAGCCTGCGTCGTGCTCGAGCCGCGCGAGGTGTCGACTCACCGTCGACTGACTCACGCCGAGGCTCTTCGCGGCGGAGGTCAGGCTACCCTGGCGGACGATCGCCTCGAAGGTGCGGAACAGATCCCACTGGGTCTCGTCGGCCATCCAGAAATGCATGGCTAGCATCCGGGGCCGGCGATTGTCATCCCTCGGGCGCCCACCCACGCTGGCGACATGCAGGGCAAGGCAGTCATCGTCGATGCGGTGCGGACCCCACGGGGCCGCGGCAAAATGGGCAAGGGCGGCGCGAGCGGGCTCCACCCGCAGGAGCTGCTCGCGCAGGCGCTGACGGCCCTCGTCGCGCGCAACGGTGTGGACGCGGCCGACATCGACGACGTGGTCATCGGCTGCGTCTCGCAGGTCGGCGAGCAGGGGGCGAACATCGCCCGCAACGCGGTGCTCGCCGCGGGCTGGCCGCAGGAGATCACCGGCGCCTCGATCAATCGCTTCTGCGCGTCGGGCCTGCAGGCGGTGGCGATGGCGGCGTACGGCGCGGCGTCAGGGTTCCAGCGGCTCATCGTCGCCGGCGGCGTCGAGAGCATGTCGCGGGTGCCGATGGGCTCCGACGGCGCGGGGCAGGACGGCGCGAACCTGCGGCTGCGCGAGCGGGTGATCCAGGTGCCGCAGGGGATCAGCGCCGATCTGATCGCGACGCGCGAGGGCATCGCCCGCGCCGAGCTCGACGCCTTCGCCCGTCGCTCGCACCTCGCGGCGGCCGCCGCGATCGAGTCGGGTCGCTTCGATCGTGCGTTGGTTCCCGTGCGCGACGCCGGCGGCAACGTCGCGCTGTCACGCGACGAGACCGTGCGGCCCGACACCACGCTGGCCGGACTCGCCGAGCTCGCGCCGTCGTTCGTCGAGGTCGGCCGCACGCCGGTGCGCTCCGACGGTCGGACCCTCGACGCGATCGCCATCGCCCAGGTGCCGGGGTCGGCGCGCATCGATCACGTGCACACCGCCGGCAACTCGAGCCCGCTCACCGATGGCGCCGCGGCGATGCTCGTCGCCTCCGAGGCCTACGCGCGTTCGCGGGGCCTGCGGCCGCGCGCGTCGATCCGCGCCGTCGCCACGGTCGGCAGCGATCCGGTGCTCATGCTCACCGGCCCGGCGCCCGCGTCGCGACGTGCCCTGGCGCAGGCCGGCATGACGGTCGGCGACATCGATCTCTGGGAGATCAACGAGGCCTTCGCCGTGGTCCCGATCGAGACGATGCGCGCGCTGGACCTCGACCCCGAGCGCGTCAACGTCAACGGCGGCGCCATCGCCCTCGGCCACCCGCTCGGGGCCACCGGCGCCATCCTCTTGGGCACCGTGATCGACGAGCTCGAGCGCCGCGATCTGGCCACCGGTCTGGTGACGATGTGCATCGGCGGCGGTCAGGGCATGGCGGTGATCGTCGAGCGGATCTGAGTCGCGGATGGACGCGAAGCGCAGAATTCCAACCCGACCACGCATCCTTCTCGGGGGCCCGATCGTGGTGCACCCGAGATGCCCACCGTCAGCACCTACCTCGACTTCGAGGGGCGCACCGAGCGCGCCTTCGCCTTCTACAAGGCCGTCTTCGGCACCGAGTACGCCGGGCCGATCCATCGCATCCGCGATCTGCCGCCCACGCCGGGCAAGGTCCTCACCAAGGAGCAGGGCGATCGGATCGCCCACATGGCGCTGCCGATCCTCGGCGGTCACCTCTTGATGGGCACGGACGTGCCGAAGGTCGCCCAGGGCAACAACGTGAGCGTCCATCTGCGCCCCGACACGCGCGAGGAGGGCGAGCGGTTGTTCGCCGCGCTGTCGAAGGACGGCGAGGTCGTCATGCCCCTGGCCGATCAGTTCTGGGGCGCGTACTTCGGGCAGCTCGTCGATCCGTTCGGTGTGCAGTGGCTGATCGAGCACGTGCCGGCCACGGGGGCCGCATGAGCGCCCTCGCCGAGTCCGAGCGCGCGCTCGCGAGTCAGAGGATCGTCGTCACCGGGGGCAGCCGAGGCCTCGGCCTGGGGATCGTCGAGGCGCTCGTCGCCCGCGGTGCCGACGTCACCGTCGTCGCGCGCACGGCCGGGCCCCTCGCCGAGGTGCAGGCGCGGCTCGGCGTCGCCACGATCGCGGGCGACGTCACCGATCCCGCCGTCGTCGATCGCGTGCTGTCGACGGCGCGCCCCGACGTGCTCGTCCTGAACGCGGGCGCCGGCGTGCCGATGGCCCCGCTGCACGAGCACACCTGGGAGAGCTTCAGCTCGACCTGGGAGCACGATGTGAAGGCCGGGTTCCTGTGGATGCAGGCGGCCCTGCGCACGATGCAGCGCGGCCGCGTGCTGGTCGTGTCCAGCGGCGCCGCCGTCGGCGGCTCGCCGCTGTCGGGCGGCTACGCGGGCGCCAAGCGCATGCTGTGGTGGATGGCCGACTACGCCAACGCGTGCGCGGCGGAGCTCGACCGCGAGCTGCGGTTCCAGACGCTGATCCCCGCGCAGTTGTTCGGCGACACCGCGTTCGGTCATGCGGTCGCGAGCGCGTACGCCCGTCGCAAGGGCGTCCCGGTGGAGGCGTTCCTCGCCGGCTTCGGCGGGCCTTGTTCCGCCCGCGAGTTCGGCGAGCACGTCGCGACCGTGCTCGTCGATTCGCGGCATCGCGCGGCGAAGGCGTTCACGATCAAGGGCGACACCGGACTGCAAGCGGTACCCTGACGTCGATGTTGCCGACCGACACCGCCCTCGACGAGCAGCGCGCGGCCCGGGATCGATTCCTCGCGCTGGTCGCCGAGGTGCGCCCCGATCTGCACCGCTACTGCGCGCGCATGACCGGCTCGGTGAGCGACGGCGAGGACGTCGTGCAGGACACGCTCGCGCGGGCGTACTTCCTGTTGCCCGAGCTGCCGGCGCTGCCCGAGGTCCGGCCGTGGCTGTTCCGCGTCGCCCACCACCGCGCGATCGACTTCCTGCGCCGCTACGATCGGCGGATGGGCGAGCCCCTCGCCGACGATGGGCCGGCGATCGACGGGCCCCAAGCGGCCGACGACGCGATCGCGAGGGCAGACGCGGTCGCGTCGGCGCTGTCGCGCTTCGTCGAGCTGCCGCCGGTCCCACGCAGCTGCGTCATCCTGAAGGACGTGCTCGGGCACTCGCTCGAGGAGATCGCGGGGTTGCTCGAGCTGGGCCTGCCGGCGGTGAAGGCCGCGCTGCACCGCGGGCGCGCGCGCCTGCGGCAGGCGTCGCCCGAGCCCGAGGCGCCGGTGCCCGCCGCCTCGCCGGCGGTCGCGCGCTACATCGCCCTGTTCAACGCGCGAGACTGGGACGGCTTCCGCGCGCTGCTCGCCGACGACGTCCGCCTCGACGTCGTCTCCCGCGCGCAGCGTCGCGGCCGTCGCGAGGTCGGCGAGTACGTCCACAACTACAGCCGGCGGGACGACTGGCACCTGCGCCCCGCGGTACTCGACGGCCGCGAGGTCGTCGCGGTGCTGCGTCACGCCGACGCTGTCGCCCCGGCGTACTTCGTCGAGCTCACCTTCGTGGACGGGCGCGTCGCGTCGATCCGCGACTTCCGCTACGTGCCGTACATCGCGACCGACGCGCGGCTGGTGTTGACGTAGCGTTCACCGCGGCAGATCGCGGCAGTACAGCCCAGCGAGCCGGACCGTGTCCTCGGCAACGACGGCCTGCTGCGATCCGAGGTGCAGGACGATGCGGCCGACGCCCACGTGCGACTCACCGCGGGCGAGCTCGGTCCAGGTCACGCCATCGGCGGAGTAGCGGAACGTCACGATGTCGGTGCGGTGCTCGCGATCCTCGATCTCCAGGCGCAGGAACCGGGCCTGGGCGAGGTCGATGGTTCGCGCATCGCGGCTGGCGTTGGGCAGCTGCCCGAACGCGACGCCGGAGCCGAACACGAGGAGCCCGGCCATGCCTTCGTACTGCTCGTTCTCGACGCCGAGGCTGAACTCGTGGTGCTCGGCAGCCGTAGGGTACGCGGCGACCTCGAGCTCGATCGCGACGTCCTGGAACGACATCAGCGGATCGAAGATCTGCGCGGTGCGGTAGCTCCACGGCGCGACCGGGAGGTCGAGCGAGAGCGTGCCGCCGTCGCGCTCGAACGGCGCGTTGTAGAGCCACGTCCACTGCGGACCCAGGAGGTTCGGCACGACCGCGAGCGTGTCGCCGTCGACCGTGAGCCGGGGCCTGGCGTCCGACGGGGCCTCGGGCGCACGCGTCGCCCCCCAAGCGATGACGCCGGCCGCCGACGCACCGGCGAGCACGACCGCAGGGACCCACGCGCGACGCCGTCGCACCCCTCGCAGTCGCGTCGCGACCTCCGCGAGCGAGGGCCAGCGCGCGCTGGGATCGGCCGCGAGCCCGCGACGCAGCACCGACCACACGCCACGCGGGATCGCACCGGCCCGCGTGGCCCCGCCGACCGGCCGGCCCGAGAACGGCGGCGCGCCGGCGATCGCCTCGTACAGCGCGACGCACAGCGCGAACTGATCCGACGCCGGCGAGGGCCGGCCGCCCGTCCACAGCTCGGGGGCCATGTAGCGCGGCGTGCCGAGCACCTCGTCGTCGCGCGTGATCGCGTCGTCGTCGCGGACCTCGATGCTGCTCGGCTCGTCGTCGGCGTCCCCCGGAGCGCCGCCCGCGGGCGCGCGCGCGAGGCCGAAGTCGATGAGCCGCGGCTCGCCGCCGGCATCGACCAGGACGTTGTCGGGCTTGACGTCGCGGTGCACGAGCCCGGCGCAGTGCGAGGCGTGCAGGCCGTCGGCGCAGCGGGCGAACACCTCGAGCACGCGATCGAGCGCCGGCCGCTCGCGGGCGATCCACTCGCGCAGCGTGGGCCCGGTGATGCACTCCATCACCACGAACACCTCGCCGACGTCCGTGCGACCGACCTCGAACACGCTGACGACGTTGCGGTGGCGAAGGGCGGCGAGGCTCTCGGCCTCGCGCTGCAGGCGGGCGCGGCCGGCCGGGTCGTCGCTGCGCGCGTGGAGCTTGATCGCGACCTCGCGCTTGAGATCGGGATCGAAGGCGAGGTACACGACGCCCATGCCGCCACGACCGAGCTGGCGCACGATCTCGAAGCGACCGAGGTGCACCGGCGGTGCGTCGTCGAACAGCGCCCGTGCGATCACCCCGAGGGTGCGCGGCACGGTCCCAGGGTCGACGGACGACACCCCACGAGCGTAGCAGCCCGCGGGCGAGTCATCTCCCGGCATCGCGCGGCTACTTCACGCTGTCGCGGAGCATCGCCGCCCAGCGCTCGAGGTCGTCGAAGTCGGACGCCGGTCGCTTGGGGAAGCGCTTGGACAGCGAGGCACGCAGGCGCTCGCGCGCGACCGTCAGCCGCGTTCGCGCCGAGCTCGCGCTGATGCCGAGGACCGCCGCGAGCTCCTCGGAGGTGAAGCCCTCCCAGTAGTGCAGCTCGATCGTCACCTGCAGATCGAACGGCAAGACCTGCAGCGCCGTCAGCAGGCTCCGGCGCGCGCGCAGGTGGGTGCTGGAGGCCGCGTCGACGTCGGCGACCGCGGTGATCGAGTCGTCGAAGTCGGGTCGACGCCGCTTGAACGTCTCGCGCATCACGTTCCGGGCGATGCCGAAGAGGAACGCCCGCGGCGCGGTCTCGATCGCCGCGGCCCGCAGGAACCGCATGAACACCTCCTGCGTGAGGTCCTCGGCGGACTCCGGTACCTTCGCCCGGAAGAAGCGCAGCACGGCGGGGGCGTGGCGCTCGAACAGCGCCTTGCCGGCCCTCTGGTCGCCTGCGCGCCAGCGATCCCACAGCTCCACGTCGGGCATCGCCGCGGTCACCGCGAGGGGCAGGGTAGCACGCGGTCCGCGAACGCGGATTCCGCCGCGAATTCGCGCGGCGAAGAAAACTCCGACAGCTCGCCCGGTCCGCGCCACTTCGGTGGTGCGAGCGCGCTGTGGGCCCAACGCCCGAGCTCCGCGCGCGGGAGCAGCCATGCGAAACCAAGCGAAGTCCGGCCTGTGGTGGTGGTGCTGCTGCGTCGCGGCCTGCACGAACGGTAGCGGCGGCACCACGGGGATCGCCTCGTTCGGAGGCTCGGTGACCGGCGAGGTCGAGGGCTCGGACGTCGGGGACCCCGACGGGAGCAGCGGCCCGGGCTCGGGCGCCACCGCGTCGGGCACCGCCTCGGCGACGACCGCAGCGCCCGGCGAGTCCACGGGCGGTGCCTCGGACACCGCGTCCGGCGAGACCGCGCCCGGGGACACCGACGATCCCCCGCCCGACGGGTGGCTCTACACCGAGGGCAACCACATCTACGCGCCCGACGGGAGCGTGTGGCACGGCCGCGGTGCCAACCTCCACGACACGCGCTCGTGCGACGCGTGCACCTTCTTCGACCCCGACGTCGGTGAGGTGTTGCGCCGCGTCGACGAGCTCGTCGACGTCTGGGGCGCGAACTTCATCCGCCTCGATCTCGAGAGCTACGCCGACGGCGGCGGCCGCCTGCACTGGCGATCGGTCCACGACGATCCGGCGTACCTCGCCGATCTGCACACCATCGTCGATCACATTGCGACCAAGCCCGGCGTGTACGTGCTGATGTCGCTGTGGATCGACCCGGGCCACTCCGAGATGGGCTGGCCGACCGCGGCGACGCAGGATACCTGGCGCCTGCTCGCCTCCGAGTTCGCGGAACAGCCGCGCGCGCTGTTCGGTCTGGTCAACGAGCCCGAGTACAACTTCGACGGCGCGCTCGATCCGGAGGTGTGGCAGGCGATGGACGACACCGTCGCGGCGATCCGCGAGGTCGAGGACCAGCTCGGCACCCCGCACCACGTCGTCACGGTGCAGGGCACCGGTGGTTGGGCGCGTCGGCTCGACTACTACGTGACCCACCCGATCACCGCGGGCGGCGGAGACAACGTCGCGTACGAGGTCCACGTCTACGATCCCGCCTCGACGTTCCAGTCCGGTTGGGTCGAGCCCGCGGCCACCCTGCCGGTGGTGATCGGCGAGTTCGGCGACGCCGAGGGCTACATGACGCTCGACGACGTGGCCGCGCTGTTCGACGAGGCCGAGTCGTTGGAGATCCCCTACCTCGCGTGGACCTTCCACATGCGCTGCTCGCCGAACCTCCTGGTCGATCACTCGGGCGGTGCCTGTGGCGAGGGCATGCCGCTCGAGCCGACCACGTTCGGCACCGTCCTGCAGGACCGGCTCGCGCAGCCGTACTGAACCCCAACACCTCGGATCCCACCACCATGACCCGTCGATCGATCCCCGCTCCCCATCGCTCCCCCGCGCGCGGAGGCGCGTTCGTCTCCGCCGTGCTGACGCTCGCGTGCGCGGCCTGCAGCGGCGACTCCTCCGGGTCCGGATCCGAGGGCGCGGCGTCGTTCGGCCCCGCGAGCGAGGGCGGTGCCACCGAGGGCGCCGCCGATTCCAGCGGCGCGGGCTCCCAGGGCGTCGATGCCTCGAGCGGCACGGGTGGCACCGACGACACGAGCCCCGGGTCCGAGAGCGCCGCCGACACCGGCGTGCCCGGTGACTTCCCGCCCGCCGACGATCTCGGCGAGGTGATGATCGTCCCCAACCGCGACAGCGTCGTGCTGGTGGTCCCCGCGGTCGATGGCGCCGAGGACTACCGCGTGTTCGTGGTCGACGAGGGCGTGGAGGTCACCGCGGCCGACGACGGCACCGAGGTGGTGACCGGCGCGACGATCTTCTGCGCCGGACGCGAGCAACACGCGGTGCCGGCGACGGCGACCAGCAACCCGGTGCTCCGGCGCATCGAGATCACCGGCGTCACCGACACGACCACGTTCGTCGTCGAGGCGCTCGATCGGGCCTGCCCGTTCCCCGGCGTGCTCGGCCGCGCCGACTACGACCTCGACGCCGGCGCCGCGGTCGACCAGGGCTTCGACACGCCGGCCACCTTCCCCGTGCGCAGCGAGGCGAGCCTGCGCGAGGTCTACGGCAACCTGCTCGTCAACGCGCAGGGGCCAGGGCCGCGGATGGCCGAGCCCGCCGCCCCCAACGCGCCGGTGGTGCTCGCCCGCGCCTTCGTCGACGCGACGCCCACCGGCACCGACGAGCAACCGTTGGCGTGGTTCGACGACTTCGACGACGACAGCGATCAGTTCGAGTGGGCCGAGAAGTACAACCCGTCGTGCTACCCCGAGGGCGAGCGGCTCGAGAGCGATCGCTACAACCTCTATGCGTGCGGCACCGACGGGCTCGCTGGATCCGACGGCGCCTCGCAGGCGCTCGTCGACCGCGGCCAGCTCACCACGTTCGTGCCCGATTGGGCCCAGGAGGTGTTCGGCACCAACATGCTCGTGCCCAAGGAGGCGGCGCACGTGTCCGACACCGACTACCTCCACGTGACGTTCGAGGTGAACGCAGGACCGAGCGCGCGACGCTACTGGTGGTTCAGCCTGTGCGGCGCCGAGACGCCGGGGGAGACCTTCGCCGCCGACGGCTCGCTCGCGGCGACCATGCAGCTGACCCCGTTCTTCTACCTCGCCGACGGCCTCAATCCGTACGTCGAAGGGTTGAACTGCCTGCAGATCTTCGAGTTCGTGGGCGGCTACTACGAGCTGCCGGCACCCGGCGCCAGCTCTGCGGTGCCCGAGGCCGCGATCAAGATCCTCGTCAACGCGCCGTATGGTCACGACGCGGCCAACTCGCGGGACAACGTCGTCGACGTCGGCCCCAACCAGTACGGGACCGACGGCGAGAACTGCGACGGCTGCGGGTGGTTCCGCACCCAGGACGCCGACGGCACCCTCACCGGCGAGCTGCTCGACGCGGTGCTCCGGCTGGCGCCGCGCCTCGAGGTCGATCTCTACATCCGCCGCGATCGCGTGGCGGTGTACATCGACGACGAGTTCCGCGTGTGCAGCGACTTCGCCGAGACCCCGCTGACGATGGCCGACGGTGCGCTGGGCTTCGGCCACGTGCTCTACCACTCGACCGCGGAGAAGGGTGACCTCACCCGATCCGACTGGGACCACTCGGGGATGCTCGCGTATCTGTCGATCCTCCCGTGGATCGATCAGCGCAAGTGGGACAACCTCGGCTTCGAAGAGGGCGTCGCGGCCCCGGCGGACCTCGACGAGTCGCGGTGCTGGGACGAGCACCGGCCGTGGTGACCCGCGTCGACACGCTGGTGCTGGGTCTCGCGGTGCTGGCCGCGTGCGGCGGCGCGGCGGCGGACCCGGAGGTCGGCGGTGACACGACGGCGGGGACGACGACGACCGGCGCGGCGTCGCGCGAGACCACCGGCGACGACGATCCCGCGGGCAGCTCGAGCACCGCAGCCGTCGACGCGACCTCGAGCGGCGAGGCGAGCACGGGCGACGTCCCCGATGGGCCGTGCATGGGCATCGAGCTCGAGGACGACGCGTGCGAGATCCTGCGGGCGATGCGGTGGACGCCCGAGCTGCCGCCCGCGCACGGCAACGCGGTGGCGGACGACGAGACCGCGGCCGAGCTCGGCTTCGCGTTGTTCTTCGACGCGCGGCTGTCGAGCAACAACCAGGTGCGCTGCGCGACGTGCCACGAGCCCGACTTCGGCTTCGGCGACGGCAAGCCGGTCTCGATGGGCGTCGGCACGGTGGCCCGCAACGCGCCGAGCGCCCTCGACGTCGCGCACGTGCGCTGGCAGTTCTGGGACGGTCGCGCGGACAGCCTGTGGAGCCAGGCCCTTGCGCCGATCGAGCACCCCGACGAGATGGCCTCCACGCGGTTGGCTGTCGCGCATCGGATCTTCGACGACTACGCCGGACGCTACGAGGCCGTGTTCGGTCCGCTCCCACCGCTCGGGGATCTCGGGCGCTTCCCCGCCACGGGGGCCCCGGGCTGGGTCGCGTACGACGGGATGGATCCTGCGGACCGCCACGCCGTCGACGAAGTGTTCGTGAACGTCGGCAAGTCCCTCGAGGCGTACATGCGCCGCCTCGTCACCGGGCCTGCGCCCTTCGACCGGTTCCTCGACGGTGAACTCGACGCGATCTCGCCCGCGGCGATGCGCGGCGCCGCGGTGTTCTTCGCCGCGGGTTGTCCGAGCTGCCACGCGGGACCGCAGCTCGCCGACGGCGCCTTCCACAACCTCGGGATGCCCGACGACGACGACGCCTCGGCGCAGGGTCGCGCCCTCGGCATCGAGCGCCTGCTCGCCGCGGAGTTCAACGCCGCCAGCGAGTGGTTCGACGGCGAGCCGCCCACCGATTTCCCGCCCACGGTGGGCGCTGCGGATCTCGGGGCGTTCCGCACGCCGACGCTGCGCAACCTCGCGGTCACCGGGCCCTACGGCCACACGGGGGCCTACGCGAACCTGTCGGCGATCGTGCAGTTCCACCTCGACGGCGGCGGCGAGCCGATCGTCGGCGAGCGCGACGCGCTGCTCCAGCCGCACGAGCTCGAGCTCGACGCACAGGACGATCTGCTCGCGTTCCTCGGCAGCCTGCGCGGCGGCGAACCACCGCTGCCGTGGGGCGAGTGGCCGATGTGACTGCGGACGCGTTGTGTGACGACGCGTGACGGAACCGGCGTCGCCGGGGAATCCAGCACCCGAGGAGCGTGACCGACCGCGATGACGAGGCGAACACGGTGGCTGGGGTGGGGTGGCATGGTTGCGGTGGTGATGGCGTGCCCGAGTTGCACAGTGCCGCCGTCGGACGATGGGTCCGACTCCGGGGCGACGGCCGAGACTGGGGGTGGCGATGTGTCGGGCAACTTCACGTCGCATACGGCGACGGACTTCGGCAGTGACGGCGGCGGTCACTCGGGCGACGCGAGCGTGAGCTCGAGCGCGAGCGTGACCGAAACGGTGAGCGCGACGGGCGTCAGCATGGCCGACGGCGCCGATTCGGGCGGGGGTACGGGCGGTGACGATCCCGCGGCGAGCTGCGGCGTCGCGCTCGTGCCCGACCCCGGGGCGGACAACGAGTTCCTGTGCGGCTGCGACGTGTGCACCGTCCAGTTCCACGACGTCACCGCCGCGTCGGGGTGGGCCGCGATCGAGGCATGCGAATGCATCTGCGACGCCGTCGGCTGCGGCGGCAGCGTGTCGGGCGGCGTGACGTCGGGCGCGGGCGGCGATACCGGCGATGGCGACACCGGGGCCACGGACGCGGGCGGGACGACGGATCCGACCGGGTTCACCGACACGGATCCGACCGAGATGGATTCGAGCGACTCGGACGGGAGCGCCTCGGATCCGACCGATACGAGCTTCAGCACGAGCTCGAACTAGTCTGCCAGGGGACTCGCCGCCGACGAACGTCACACGTGGCGCACGGCCGTCAGCGCGCGGCGCAGCTCGGCGCGCATGTCCGGGTGGGCGATCGAGATCAGCGCCTCGCCCCGCTCGCGCAGGCTCTTGCCGAACAGATCGACCGCGCCCCACTCGGTGACCACCCAGTGGACGTGGCCGCGGGTCGTCACGACGCCGGCGCCCTCGCGCAGCGCCGGGACGATCCGCGAGATCTGGCCGTCCTTCGCCGTCGACGGCAGCGCGATGATCGGCACGCCGTCCTCGGCGGACGACGCGGCCTGCATGAAGTCCATCTGCCCGCCGATGCCCGACACGATGCGGTGGCCGATGCTGTCGGCGCAGACCTGGCCGGTCAGATCGATCTCGATCGCAGAGTTGATCGCGACGACCCGCGGGTTCTTGCGGATCAACACCACGTCGTTGGTGCGATCGCAGCCATGGAACTCGACCAGCGGGTTGTCGTCGACCCAGTCGTACAGCGCCTGGGTGCCCGAGACGAAGCTCGTCACCGTCCGGCCGGGGTGCACCGACTTGAAGCGGTTGGTCACCACGCCCTCGGCGAGCAGCGGCAAGAGGCCGTCGGAGAACATCTCGGTGTGGACGCCGAGATCGTGCTTGTCGTGGAGCGTCGCGAGGACGGCGTCGGGGATCGCACCGATCCCGAGCTGCAGCGTCGAGCCGTCGCGGACCAGCGGCGAGATCAGGTCGGCGATGCGCCGCTCGACCTCCCCGGGGGCGTCGGCGGCGTGGGCCGGCATGGGCCGCGACGTGCGCACGAACGCGGTCACCCGCTCGATGGGGACCACCGTGTTGCCGTGGGTGCGGGGCAGGCGATCGTTGATCTCGGCGATCACGATCGTCGCGGCATCGACGGCCGCCCGCGCGGTGTCGACCGAGGGGCCGAGCGTGCACAGCCCGTGGCGATCGGGCGGCGAGAGCTGGACCATGGCGACGTCGAGGGGGATCCGCCGGCTGCGGAACAGTCGCGGGATCTCGGACAGGAACACCGGCACGAAGTCCGCGCGGCCCTCGGCCACCGCGCCGCGCAGCGCCGGCCCGGTGAACAGGGACACCGAGCGCAGTCGACCGGCTTGGCTCGCCTCGGCGAAGCTCGCCGGGCCCTCGGTGTGGAGGTGATACAGCGAGACCCCCTCCAGATCGTTGCGGCGGCACAGCGCCTCGAGCAGCGGCAACGGGGTGGCCGCGGCGCCGTGGACGAAGACCCGCATGCCGCTGCGGATGTGGGCGATCGCGTCGGCGGCGGAGGTGGCTCGGGCCTCGAGCGCGGCGTGCTGCATGGCCCACGATCGCACGACTCGCCCGGCGCCGCACGGAGCAATGGTTGCGCCCGGCGTCCGCGCGCCCGGGGTCCGCGCGCTCGGCACGGTCGCGCGTCAGAACACCGCGACGTCGCCGGCCACGCTGGGGACCTCGTCGTCGCCGATCGAATCGGTGTCGCCGTAGCCGAGCTGGCCGTTGATCCCGAGGCCCCAGCAGCGCACCGCGTGATCGTCGAGCAGGACGCAGGCGTGATCGTTGGCGGCCGCGAGCTGGACGATGGTGCCGCCGATGTCGACGGTCGGCACGCTCGTGGGCAGCTCGTCGTCGCCGACGGACGCGGTGTCCGCGGTGCCGAGCTCGCCGAGCATGCCGAAGCCCCAGCACCGCGCGGTGCCGTCGTCGAGCGTCGCGCAGGTGTGGAAGTAGCCGCCGGCGACCGCGGTCGCCGTGCCGTCGAGGTCGATCGGACCGACGCTCCCCGGTGCCTCGTCGTCGCCGATGGTGAGCACATCGCCGCGGCCGAGCTGGCCCTGCGCGCTCGAGCCCCAGCAGCGCACATCGCCGGCCAGCCGCGCGCAGCTGTGGCGACCGCCGAGGGAGATCTGCGACGCGACGCCGCCGAGTTCGATCGGACCGACGCTGCTCGGGAGCTCGTCGTCGCCGATGGTGAGCAGATCGCCGCGCCCGAGCTGTCCTTCGGTGCCGGCGCCCCAGCAACGGACCTCGCCCGCGGGGCTGCGCGCGCAGGTGTGCAGGAAGCCCGCGGCGATCTCGCTCACCGGCGCGCCGATGCTCACGGGGCCGACGCTGCTCGGCAGCTCGTCGTCACCGATCACGTCGGTGTTGCCGTAGCCGAGCTGCCCATCGCCCGCGCCGCCCCAGCAGCGGACATCGCCGCCCTCGAGCAGCGCGCAGGTGTGGAAGTAGCCCGCGACCAGCGCGATCGCCGGGCCGCCGAGGGCCACCGCGCCGCCGGCACCCGCGGGCTCGTCGTCGCCGATGTCGTCGGTGTTGCCGTAGCCGAGCTGACCGAACTGCGCGTCGCCCCAGCAGCGCACGACGCCGTCGTCGAGGCGCGCGCAGCTGTGGTCGTAGCCGAGCGCGAGCTGCACGGCGGTGCCGCCGAGATCGAGCGGCGGCGCGGCGCTGGGCAGCTCGTCGTCGCCGATCGTCTCGGTCGTGCCGTGGCCGAGCTGTCCGTCGGTGCCGAGGCCCCAGCAACGCACCCGCCCGGTGTCGAGCAGCACGCACGTGTGCTGTCCGCCCGTGGCCACGCCCGTCACCACGCTCGCGCTGCAGTCGGCGTCGCAGCCGTCGCCGTCGATCGCGTCGCCGTCATCGCAGGTCTCGCCGGGCTCGATGGCCCCGTTGCCGCACTCGCTCGGATCTCCGGTCGTGCCGTCGGAGCTGCCCGTGTCGGTGGTCGAGGTCGTGTCGGTGGTCGAGGTCGTGTCGGTGGTCGAGGTCGTGTCGGTGCTCGAGGTCGTGTCGGTGCTCGAGGTCGCTGCGCCCGACGAGGAGCTCGACGCGCTGGCATCGGACGACGTGGGATCGGTGTCCGAGGACGATGAAGCTCCGCCCGACGACGAGTCCGGATCGAGGGACGACGAGCCCTCCGCCGTCATGGCGGCCGTGCTCGACTCGCCCACGCTCGAGGATTCCCCCGTCGCGCTGGCGCCCTCGGTGAGGGACTCGACGACGTCGCCGGGACAGCCGGCCGTCATCGCGAGGATCGCGAGCATCGCCGTCGCGACCCCATGCCCATGCAGCTTCCCGTGCGTCCAGACCATGGTTGCGAGCCTACCAGCGCGGCCGTGCGCGCACCAAGATCGCCGCGGTGTCATCGGGCCCTCGTCCGTCGGTTGCCGCGCATCCCCGGCGAACGATGTTCTTCTGCGGCGCGCCACCGGGCGCTCGGATTGCGTCGCATGCATCCACGCCCGCGCAACCCCGGTGGTCGGCGCCCGTCGCGACATCGATGGCTCTACTTCGCCGCGAGCTCGATCTCGCCGATGTCGACGCTCTCGCCCGGCTTCATCTTCGAGCCCATCGCCGAGCCGAGCGTGACCTGCCACTTCTTGCCGACCTTCACGCCCACGCCATAGGCCCCGAGCGGCACGTCCTGGAACGAGAAGCGACCGTCGGCGTCGGTCGTGCCCTTCAGGTGCGTCGGCGCGCCGGTGCACGGCGTCTTGCTGTAGTACGACGAGGGCGACTCGCACAGCTCGATCGCGAGGCCCGCGGCGCCCTTGTCGCCAGAGACGATGCGACCGGTCAGGCTGCCGCGCTTGACCTCGCCCGCCTCGGGCAGCTTCGGGCCCGCGCCGAGCACCGCGACGAGGCTGATCTGCCCGGCGATCGGCTCCATCGATCCCGAGCGCCACGACACGCGTGCGGCCCCGGGCCCGAGGATCGCGACGCCGCCCTCGCCGACGACCCACACCCGGCGCTGATCGTCCGCCGCGATCGCGGAGAGCATGCCGAGCTTGAAGTCCCCCGGCGACTTGTACTTGTGCGCGGCGTCGGCGGGCAGGAACACCGCGACACCCTCGAGGTCGTTCTGGATCACGCCGAGCGTGGTGTCGGAGAAGCCGAGCTTGCCGAGGGATCCGTAGGCGCTGCGCTGCACCTTGACCTTCTCGACGGTGCCCTTGTCCGTGCTGCGGTACAGCGCGCCCATCTCGCTGGCATAGACCGCGCCGTCGGGGCCGCGCGCGAGCTCAGAGATGAAGCGCTGGCCCTTGGGCAACGCGACCGCCCAGCCCTCGGGCTTGCGCACGTAGATGCTGTCGGCGGTCGCGACCCACGCGGTGTCGGCTTTGTCGACGGCCACGCCCATGAGCAGCACGTCGCCCTTGCCGAAGCCCGCCTTCGAATCGGTGGTCCAGGTCTCGCCGTCGCGGTGCGAGACGCCGGCGGTGCCGAGGATCCACGGGACGCCGTGGCTGTCGACGTCGAACTTCGAGATGCGCTCGGCGTGACTGAAGTCGGGCATCAACTCGAGGGCGTCGCCACGCGCGACGATCTGCGAGACCTCGCCCGAGCTGAGCACGCGGACCTTGCCGTCGCCGCCGCGCGACATGGCCTCGATCCACCGGCCCTCGGTGTCCTTCACCGTCGAGAACCCCGCGTCACCCAGGGCGACCAGGCCCTTGTCGCGCACCGCGAACAGGGCGACGTCGGTCGGCGGCTTGGCCTCCCCCGCGGCGTCGGCGGGCTTGGCCTCCGCGGCCGCGGGGTCCGCCTTCGCGTCGGGTTTCGCGCCGGAGTTCGCGTCGGCCTTCGCGTCGGGCTTCGCGTCGGCCTTCGCGTCGGCCACCGCGGCCTTGCCCTCGGGCGCGGCCTCCGGCTTGGCCGGGGCCGGCGGCGCCGGGGTGGGCGACGGCGCGGGGGCCGGTCGGTCGCACGCGGCTGCGGGGATCGACAGGACAATCGACAGGGCACACAGGGCACGGGGGAGAGTTCGCATCGCGCACCCCGGAGACGCACGCGCAGGACCGAGGTTGCGTGGCCGAGTGTCCGCGACTCAGTTCGTCTGCGCGAACATCACCGTGAGGCGCTGGCGCAGGCCCTCGAGCGCGGCCTCGTCGCCGTGGGCGCGGATCGACACCAGCGTGCCCGCGGCGGTCACCGCGATCGAGTTGCCGACGGCGTCGGGCAGTCCGAAGGCCATCAACATCGACCGCATCGAGCCGACGTCTGCCTCGACGCTGGTGCTGGCCGCGCGGGCGCTGGTCGCGTCGGGGAACGCGAGGGAGGCGTCGACGCGGAAGCCCCGATCGACGTCGAGGCCGATCGCGAGGTCGCGGGCGTTCGCGACGCTCGGGCCGAGCGAGGTCACCGGGGACGCCACGAGCCAGAACGGTCGACGCGTCCCGACGCGCCCGATCGCCTGCATGACCGGACCGCCGAGCGCCGCGGGGGTCTTTCCACCGAGCCGGGCGCGCGTGGCCTCGGCCGCGCTCGCGTCGCTGACGACGAGGGTGCAGGGATCGATCACCCAGGCCGTTGCGCCATCGAAGGTGAGCTCGACGCGGCCGTCGACGTCCGCGATCGTGAACGCCGCGGCCGCGCCGATCTCCGTGGCGGCCCGGTCGCGCACGCACTCGAGGCGGCGTCGATCGCCGAGGCCATCGGCCTGGGCGACGATCGTCGTCGCGTTGCGCACGCTGTCGAACCCGAACGTCACCGCGCGCCAGCCGGAGATCCCGAGATCGCACGCCGCAGCGAGCTCGAGGACGCGCTTGAACCCGCCGACCTCGAGGTCGCGGCGGTGGGCCACGTAGTACGGGGCATGGATGAGGGTGGGCACGTCGACGCCCATCACCAACGTCGCGTTCGCGGGCACCATCGCGAGCGCGTCGACGCTCCCGGCGCTGCACGTGCCTGCGGCCGCGACGTGGCGCGCGGGCGAGGGGGAGATCGTCGGGCCGTCCGGTGCGGCCGGGCTCACCGCGCGCGTCGGCGCGACCGGCCCGACCGGCGCGGTGGGCTTCGCCGCGCACGCGGCTGCGGCCACGGCGAGCGAGGCGACGGCGAGCGAGGCGAGGGGAACGAAGCGCCGCGGCGTCACGTCATCGACGGTAGCATGACCGCGCGTACGCTTTGGTCGCGTCGCATGGTCCCGCGCCGCGTCGATGGAGCCGCCGGCCGATCGCGGCTATGCTGCGGGCCGCTGCTCGTCCATCGCTGCTGCCCGTCCGGAGACCACACCATGCGCCTGACCCCGTCGATCCTGCTCGCCTCTGCCGTCGGCCTCGCCCTCGCGACCCCGGCCGCCGCCCACGTGGCGCTCACCGATCCGCCCGCGCGCTACGACTCGCAGATGTACATCAAGGACTACCCGTGTGGTCACCCGGACAACCCCGACGGCGAGTCGACGCGGAGCTACGAAGAGGGCGCGACGATCACGGTGCAGTGGAACGAGTACATCGGTCACCCCGGGCACTTCCGGATCGCGCTGTCGACCGAGGGCGACCAGGCCCTCATCGATCCCACCGACTACGACGACTTCTATCCCGCGCCCAACGTGATCCTCGACAACATCGAGGATCCGGACGGCGTCGCGGATCACAGCGTCGAGATCACGCTGCCGGCGGGCGTGACCTGCGAGAAGTGCACGCTGCAGCTGCTGCAGATCATGACCGACAAGATGCCGTGGGGTCCGGCGGGCGGCAACGAGCTCTACTATCAATGCGCCGACATCACGATCACGCCGGTCGGCGCGGGCACCGAGGGTGGCAACGACACCACGGGCGGCGCCGAGACGGGCGGTTCGGGCAGCAGCGACGGCGGCGGTGAGACCACCGACGACGGTGCCGAGACCAGCGCGACCGCGTCGGCGACCGCGGGCAACACCACCGCGGATCCGGGCACCGACACCACCGACACCCTCGGTGGTGGGACGTCCAGCGCGACCGACGGCGACGCGGACGACGATGGCGACAGCGGCTGCGGCTGCACGAGCGCGGAGGATCCCGACTTCGGCGCCCTCGCGCTCGGCGTGCTCGTGCTCGGCGCGATCCGTCGCCGTCGCGCGGCGTGATCGTCGAACTGCTACGCTCCCGCGACGAGGCCGAGTGTCGCGGGGAGTGCAGGGCATCGTCGGTGTGTGGCTGTTGGCGCCGGCGCTCGCGTGGGCCGAGCCCGCCGCGCCGACGATCCCGCCGGCGCCGTTCGAGCTCGTGTGGTCGGCGCCCGAGGGATGTCCCGACCAGGCGGCGGTGCGCTCGACGATCGCGCGGCACCTCGGTCGTGCGGTCGATCGGGAGCTCGGCGCGGGCTTGCGCGTCGCGCTGACGGCCGCGCAGCAGCCCGACGGGCTGTGGCGCACGACGATCGCGTTCGAGCGGGCGGGCGACACGACGGTGCGCGAGCTCGGGGACGCGACGGATTGCGCGCGCGCCGTGGATGCGGCGGGCCTCGTGATCGCGATCGCGATCGATCCCGCGGTGATGTTCGAGCCGCCGGTCGAGCCGGTCCCGGAACCGGAGCCGATGCCGGAACCGGAGCCCGAGCCCGCGCCCGCGCCGGAGCCGAGCCCCGAGGTTCGCCGCGGCGTCGCGGCGCCGCCTCCGGTCGCCGAGCCGCCGCCGCGACCGAACCTCCGCGGCGCGATCGGGCTCGCGGCGGGCCCGAGCTTCGGCGAGCTGCCGCGTCCGGGCGGCCTCGGGCGCCTGCACGGCGCGCTGATGGGGCGATCCTGGCGGGTCGAGCTCGGCGGCGTGCTCACCGGGGCGCCCGCGCAGGCGCTCGATCCCGGGCGGATCACGGTGGTGCGCTGGAGCGTCGATGCCCGCGGCTGCGGCATCCTCCGCGCCGGCCGCCGCTTCGAGTTCGTGCCCTGCGGTGGCTTCGAGATCGGGCAGAGCCTGGCGCGCTCGGAGGGCCTCGTCCAGGACGCGCGGCGCACCGACGCATGGCTGGGTCTGCTCGCCGCCGCCCGGGCGATGATCGTGCTCGGGCCGCGCTTCGCCCTCTTCGCCGAGGGCGACCTCGTGGTCCCGCTGCAGCGCCGCGAGTACCGCGTCGCGGGCCAGGGCGTGGTCCACCAGGTGAGCCTCGTGACCGGCGCCGTGGTCGCGGGTGTCGAGGTGCGATTTCCGTGATGGAATCGAGGCCGTCGCGGAACCCATGCCCGTGCGTCCCGATGGCCTCGCCATGCCGCCCCCGGTCGGGGTGACCCCGCGCCCCGCGGCGTCGCGGCCCGCGGACGTCGCGGGCGCGAGGAGCGACGTGGACGAGCGGCGCCTCGGACAGATCTACGCCGAGCACCACCCCTTCGTGTGGCGATCGCTGGCGCGGCTCGGGGTGCACGACGCGCGCCTGCCCGATGCGGTGCACGACGTGTTCATGGTCGTGGCGCGACGCCTCGCCGAGTACGAGGGGCGCGCGAGCATGCGGACGTGGCTGTTCGCGATCGCGATGCGCGTGGCCCAGGGCGTGCGCCGCGACTTCGCCCGCGAGCAGCGCGGCCGCGAGCGCCTGCGCGACGTCAGCCACGGATCGCACGCGCCCCACGACGGCGCCGATGCGGCGCGGATCCTCCACGACCTGCTCGAGCACCTCGACGACGACAGGCGCGCGGTGTTCATCATGGCCGAGCTCGAGGGCATGACCGCGCCCGAGATCGCGATGGCGACGGGCACGAAGCTGCCCACGGTGTACTCGCGCCTGAGGTTGGCGCGGGAGGAGCTCGCGCGGCACGTCGCGCGGCTCGGCGAGGGTCGAGCGAAGGGGGCAGGGCGATGACGCAGGCACCACACGATCTCGATGCGTTGATCGCGAGCGCACGGCAGTCCCCGCCGACGCCGTCGGTCGAGGTCGCGGCGCAGGGCTGGTCGCGGCTGCGTGGGCAGCTCGGCGCGGTCGTCGTCGCGCCGCAGATCGACGTGCCGCCGGGGCTCGTCGAGTCGGCCGCCGTCGGCAAGTCGGTGGCGACCGCCGCGGGCTGGGGCTGGCTCGGCAAGGCGATCGCCTCCGCGGCGGTGACCGTGACCGTGGGCGGTGTTGGCATCGCGGCGGTGGAGCCGTGGCGCGGCGAGGCCCCGGCCGTCGCTGTCGCCGCCCCGTCGTCGGCAACGCCGAGCGCCGCGAGCCCGAGCGCCGCAACGCCGATCGTCGCGAGCCCGAGCGTCGCGCCGCCGAGCGTCGTGCCTGCCGAGCTCCCCGCGACGGCTCCGGCGACCATCTGGCCGGGCGCGAGCCCCACGTCGAGCCCCCGAAGGCCGCATCGATGCGCCGCAGCGCGCCGGTCGGTGGTGTCGACGTCGAGGCGCCGCTCATCTCCGCCGCGGTCAAGGCGCTGTCGAACGGCGACGCCGATCGTGCGCTCGAGATCCTCGCGACCCACCGCCGTCGCTTCCCCGACGGCGTCATGGGCGAGGATCGCGAGGCCGTGCGGATCTTCGCGATGTGCCGCGCCGGTCGCGACGCATCGAGCTCGCGCGCCGAATTCCTCCGCCGTTGGCCGAGCTCACCCCACGCACCCAAGGTGCGCGAGGCGTGCTCGCCCGACGGCCGCTGACTACCGTTGGTTCGACAACCCACGGGCTCGACAACCCGTCGCGTACGCGCGACCGACCCGCCGCCGATCCGGCGGATCCCAAGGAGCACGTCCATGCATCGTCACGTCGTCGCGCGTTCGCACGCGCTCGTTTCCCTCCTCGCGACCTCCGCCTGCGTGCTGCCAGCGCCCCTGGGCGGCGACGACACGGGCACCGGCACCGGCACCGACGGCGGCACCACGGACGGACCCGGAGCGACCTCCGATCCGACCGCCGGCGACGAGACCGGCATCGACACCGGCCCGGCGCCCGCGGGTCCGGCGGCCATCGACATTCTGTTCGTGATGGACAACTCGGGCTCGATGGGCGAGGAGCAGGCCGCGCTCGCGGCGAGCATCGACGGGCTGGTCGGGGCGCTCGAGGCGGTGGAGGGGATCAGCTATCGCATCGCCGTCACGACGACCGACGCGGGGAACCCGTGGTGCGGTTCGACGAGCCCGGAGGTGGGGGAACTGGTGGCGAGCAGCTGCCGCAGTCGCACCGGACAGTTCGTGTTCAACGGCAACCCGCCGGCGGACGTCACCGACGTCGCCTGCACGGACATCTGCACCCTGTACAGCCTGCCGATCGCGCCCACGCCGGTGGCCGGGGATCCCGAGCCGCGCGCACGGCCCTGGATCGAGGGCGGCAACGGGGTCACCAACCTCGAGGGGGTCGGGGTCGGTGACGCGCTGCGCTGCATGCTTCCCCAGGGCGTCGCGGGTTGCGGCTTCGAGCAGCCGCTCGCGGCCGTGTCCCGCGCGATCGAGCGGAGCCAGACGCCGGGCGATGCGAACTTCGGCTTCCTCCGCGACGACGCCCACCTCGCGATCATCCTGGTCAGCGACGAGACCGATTGCTCATACAGCCTCGGGGACGACTCGATCTTCCTCTCGCCCGATGAGGGCGGGAACCAGGTGTTCTGGACCGACCTCGACGCGAGCGCGCCCACGAGCGGGGTGTGCTGGAACGCGGGGGTCGTCTGCGAGGGCGAGGGTTCGCCCTACGAGAGCTGCCGCGCGGCCAACTACTCGTTGCAGGGCGACGTCGACGTGTCCGATGACGCGGCGGTGCTCGTCCCGCCGCAGGTCTACGTCGATCAGCTCACCGCGCTGCTCGCCCAGAAGCGCGCCGTCTCCGACGCCTCGGTGTTCTTCTACGGCGTGATGGGCGTGCCCATCGGCTACCCGGCCAACCCGATCGTGTTCGCCGACGCCGTCGATCCCGTCGCGCAGGTCGACTTCGGCATCGGCCCCGGCTGCGAAGGCGAAGCCGGCAGCGCCATCCCACCCGTCCGCCAGCTCGCCGTCATCGAGTCCTTCGCCTACGACAACCTCGTCGGTCCGCAGGTGTTCTCGATCTGCGATCCCGATCTCGGCGGCGTCTACGGCCAGCTCGTCGCCCAGCTCGCGCCCTACCTCGGCGGCTGAGCGGCGCGCATCGCCAGGCCCGAGGCGATCGACATCAGCTCGTCGCCGCTGCGGAGCTTGGCGGCGCCGAAGCGCTGCTCGAACATCCGGCGGACCACCGGCACGAACGCGGTGCCGCCGGTCATGAACACGCAGTCGACCTTGCTCGGCGACACGCCGGCCCGCGCCAGCGTGTCGTCGAGGCAGGCGCCGATCGCCTCGGTCACCGGGGCGATCCAGCCCTCGAAGTCGGCGCGGCGGACATCCGCGCGGATGTCGACCGGGCCGTCGGCGTAGTGGAAGGTCGCCGCGTCGGCGCGCGACAGATCGATCTTCGCGCGCTCGACCGACTTGTGCAGGTGGAAGGCCTGGTTGGCGGCGATGATGTGCATGAGCGCCGCGATGCGCTCGGGGTGCCGCGCGAAGCGATGCAGCCGCTCGAGCTCGGTGCGCACGCGGCTGCCCGACAGGAACGACAGGTGGTGCCAGCGCGCCAGCTTGTAGAAGTACGAGCCCGGGATCGGGTGCTCGTGGCCCATCTCGACGTAGGTGTCGCCCTTGCCCAGCGCCGGGCACACGAGGTGCTCGATCAGCGCGGCGTCGAGATCGTCGCCCGCCGCCCCGACGCCGCCGGTGCCGACGATCTCGTGGCGCCGCGCGCCGCCCGATCCGGGGCCCACGCGCATCAGGCAGAAGTCGGTCGTGCCCGCGCCGAAGTCGGCGACCAGCGCGAGCTCGGGCTTGGTCAGCGTGCGCTCGTAGTGGTGCGCGGCGGCGACCGGCTCGAGCTCGAGCGCCGCGTCGGTGAAGCCCGCCAGCTTCGCGGCCGCGAGCAGTCGCGTCGCGGCGGCCTCGTCGTCCTCGGGCCCGCGGCTGCCGGCGAAGCGCACCGGTCGGCCGATCGTCGCCGCCTCGATCGGGTGGCCGAAGAACGCCTCGGCCCGCTTGCGCAGCCGCAGCAGGAACAGCGCGATCATGTCGTCGAGCCCGATCGCGTGGTGGGCGATCTGCGTGCGACCCAGCGACTCGGTCGTCAGGTGGGTCTTGAACGATTGCACGAGCCGCCCCTCGCCCATCGTCTCGAGGTACGCCGCGATCGCCTCGCCGCCGGCGCTGTACTGGATCGGCAGCGTGACCTGCTGCTCGTCGGGATCGAAGAACAGCAGCGTGCGCCAACTCGGACCGGACACGCCGAGCGTCGGGAGCTGCGCGAAGGCGACACCACCCTGGGGATCCTGTCGCGCGATCGCGGAACTCGAGGTGCCGAAGTCGATGCCGACCCTGGGGACGTGATTTGGCATGCGAGTCCGGTGTCGGCGGCGGGTGGGCCGCGAGCGCGGAGGGTGCCGTGGGCCGGCTTTCCCCGTCAAACCCCGGAGGCGGCCCGACGTGGCCCACCGACGCCGGGTCGTGGTCCCCACGCGCGCGCCCGATCCCGGCGCGAGCGCCGGCAGTGGACGACACCCGGGGTTTGGCCCACTCTTGGCACCCCTGATGTCCGGCCTCGGCCCTACGACGCCCCCCGTTGCGCGCGGCGTCGCGATCGTCGGTGCCGGGCAGCTCGCGCGCATGCTCGCGAGCAGCGCGGTGCAGATGGGCGTGCCCGTGCGCTGCCTCGCCGGTCGCGCCGACGATCCCGCCGCGTCGATCGGCGAGGTCGTCGTCGGCCCCGAGGACGCGGCCGCGAGCCTGCAGAGCCTCGTGCGCGGCGCCGAGGTCCTGACCTTCGAGCACGAGTGGGCCCCGCTCGACGCGCTCGAGCAGCACATCGGCGACGCGATCGAGATCCGCCCGTCGATCGCGTGCATGCGCAGCATCGCCGACAAGGCCGTGCAGCGCGGCCGGCTCGCGGCGCTGGGCCTACCGCAGCCGATCCACGGCGTGTGCGAGGACGAGGCCGAGCTCCGGGCGCTGCTGCGCGACGCGAACGATCGCGTGGTGATCAAGCGCCGCCGCGGCGGCTACGACGGCTACGGCGTCGCGCTGCCGGGCACCGTCGACGAGGCGATCGCGGCGTGGGAGCGCTTCGGTCGCGGCGCGGCGCTGGTCGAGGCGTGGGTGCCGTTCGTGCGCGAGCTGTCGGTGCTGGTCGTGCGCGCGCCCGACGGGCACATGCGCTGCTACGACGTGTGCGAGTCGATCAACGCCAACGGCCGCTGCGAGTTCGTGGTCGCGCCGGCGCGCGTCGATCCCGGCGTCGCCGCGCACGCCCGCGAGATCGCCTGCGCGGCGGTCGAGGCCTTCGGTGGCATCGGCGTGTTCGCGGTCGAGATGTTCGAGACGGCCGACGGCGCCCTGCTCGTCAACGAGCTCGCGCCGCGGGTGCACAACACCGGGCACTGGACGATCGAGGGCGCGCACACCAGCCAGTTCGAGAACCACATCCGCGCGGTGCTCGGCTGGCCGCTCGGCGACACGGACATGTGCAGCCCCGCGGTCGCGATGGCCAACGTCCTCGGCTCCCGCTCGGGCGACGCGTCCGGGCTCGACCTCGCCGCGGCGCTGCACGAGCCGCGCGTCGCGGTGCACCTGTACGGCAAGCGCGAGCTCCGACCTGGCCGCAAGCTCGGCCACGTGACCGCGTGGGGCCGCGATTTCGACGACGTCTTGGCGCGGAGCCGCCGCGCGATGGAGAACCTGCGCGCATGAGCGAGACGACGACCAGCTCCGTGACCAGCTCCGTGGTGATCTGCGTGGGCAGCGACAGCGACATGACGGTGATGGACGCGTGCGCGGCGACGCTGCTCGAGCTGCAGATCCCGTACGAGGTGCACGTGCTGTCGGCCCACCGCACGCCGCACCGCATGATCGAGTTCGGCACCCAGGCCCAGGCCCGTGGGCACAAGGTGCTCATCGCCGCGGCGGGCGGCGCCGCACACCTGCCCGGTATGCTCGCCGCGACGACCCACCTGCCGGTGATCGGCGTGCCGATCGCGAACACGGCGATGAGCGGCCTCGATGCGCTGCTGTCGATCGTGCAGATGCCCAAGGGCGTGCCGGTGGCGACGGTCGCGATCGGCCAGGCGGTGAACGCTGCGCTGCTGGCCGCGCAGATCCTCGCGCTGTCCGACGCGGCGCTGGCGACGAGACTCCACGCACGTCGCGAATCCACGCGCGGCGACGTCGAGGCGGCCTCGGCCCGCGTGCACGACGAACATGCGGCCCGCCTGGCCGCGGCGCGAGGTTGATCGGGGGTGGCGGCCGCCGTACGCTCGGCCGGTCGCCATGAACAAGCAACTCGTCGATCTCCTCGGTGCGGACGCCGGAACCCTGCTCGAGCACACGTGCAAGACCATCGCGAAGGAGCAGCTGCACCTCCCGGGTCCTGACTTCGTGGATCGGATCTTCGCCGCGTCGGATCGCAACAACCGCACGATCTCGAGCCTCCAGCGCCTGTACGGCACCGGGCGCCTGGCCAACACCGGCTACATGTCGATCCTGCCCGTGGACCAGGGCATCGAGCACTCGGCGGGCGCGTCGTTCGCCAAGAACCCGGCGTACTTCGACCCCGAGAACATCGTGAAGCTCGCGATCGAGGGCGGCTGCAACGCCGTCGCGTCGACCTTCGGCGTGCTCGGCATCGTGGCCCGGAAGTACGCGCACAAGATCCCGTTCCTGGTGAAGATCAACCACAACGAGTTGATGACGTACCCGAACAAGTTCGATCAGATCATGTTCGGCACGATCGAGCAGGCCCACGACATGGGCGCGGCGGCGGTCGGCGCGACGATCTACTTCGGCTCGAACGAGAGCGGCCGGCAGATCGTCGAGGTCGCGCAGGCGTTCCAGCGCGCCCACGAGCTCGGCATGGCCACCGTGCTCTGGTGCTACCTCCGCAACAACGCGTTCAAGAAGGACAAGGACTTCCACGTCAGCGCCGACCTCACCGGTCAGGCCAACCACCTCGGCGTCACGCTCGGGGCCGACATCGTCAAGCAGAAGCTGCCGGAAAACAACGGCGGCTTCACGGCGCTCAACTCGGGCGAGTCGTCGTACGGCAAGCTCGACAAGCGCATCTACAGCGAGCTCACCTCCGATCATCCGATCGACCTCACCCGCTACCAGGTCGCCAACGGCTACATGGGCCGCATCGGCCTCATCAACTCGGGCGGCGCGTCCGGCAGCAACGACCGCGCCGAGGCCGTGCGCACGGCGGTGATCAACAAGCGCGCCGGCGGCACGGGCCTCATCTCGGGTCGCAAGGCGTTCCAGCGGCCGATGGCCGAGGGCATCGAGCTGCTGAACCTGATCCAGGACGTGTACCTCGATCAGGGCATCACGGTCGCCTGACGGGCGGTGTTCGAGCGCGCGGGGGAATCGGACGTTCCCCCGCTAACGCGCCGGTCGCCCGCGCGTCTTGGAACCCCGAGGTGACGGTGACCGTGACAGCCGGGACGATGGACATCGGCGACGACCCAGAGCTCGAGGGGCTCGTCGCCGAGGCTGCGGCCATCCGCGCCGCGATGGAGGGCGATCGCTCGGCGTTCGGCCAGCTCTACGCCCGCTTCTCGCCGATGGTCCGGGGATCGCGCTGGCGTCGATCGGCGTGGTCGAGGTCGCCGACGTGGTCCAGGACGTGTTCCTGGTCGCGCTGCGGCAGATCCACGAGCTGCGCGATCCCGTGCGCTTCGGCGGATGGCTGGCGAGCATCGCCCGCACGCGCTGCATCGACGTGTTGCGGCGGCAGCGGGTGGTCGAGCCCGTCGACGAGGATGCCTGGGCCAGCGGCGATCCTCCGCGCGCCGACGCGCTGGTGGTGTTGCGGGCGATCCGGGCGCTGCCGCCGAGCTACCACGAGACGCTGGTGATGCGCCTGGTCGAGGGCATGTCGCCGGTCGAGATCGCGACCTGCACCGGCATGACCAGCGGCTCGGTGCGCGTGAACCTCCACCGCGGGCTCACGATGTTGCGCGCGCGCTTGAAGATCTCCGGAGGCGACGATGAGTGACGAATTCCACGATGGGGCCCGCGACGAGGTGTGGTTGCACGATCTGCAGCGCCGCGCGGCGCCGCTGCGCGTCGAGCTCCCGCCGTGGGGCGAGGTGCTCGCCCGCGACGCGTGGCGCGAGCCGAGCACGACGCCCGCGCAGCCGCGACGGTGGCGGCTGCCGGTCGCCGTGGCGGTCGCGTTCGCGGCGGGGGCCCTGCTCACGCTGGCCTGGCGCTCGCCAGAGGCTCCGACCGTCACCGCACCAGAGGCGCCGCTCCCGGTGGCCGCCCCCAGCGTCCCCGCGACGCCGAAAGTGCCCGGTCCGGCGCCGAGCGTCGTGCCGATGCCCGCGGTCGCCCCGATCGTGCCGCCGCCCGAGACCGCCGCGAGCGCGGTCGTGCCCGCCGTCGCACCGAGTGTGAAGCCCGTGCCGCGTGTCCGACCGCGTCCGCGCGCCAAGCCCCCATCGACGCCCGCGATCGAACTGCCGGAGCGGCTGAGCGCCGGGCAGATCAAGCTCTCGCTCGTCCCGATCCTGCCCCGGGTCCGCGCGTGCGCGGCCGAGTCCGGTGTCGAGGGCGTCCGCGTGCAGGTGAAGCTCACCACCTCCGGCGAGCTCGGCCGGGTGACGAGCGCGTTGGTGATGTCGCAGCAGGAACTCCCTGATGGGTTCGGCAGCTGTGTCGAGCAGGCGGTGAAGCGGGCCGAGTTCCCGCGCTTCCGCAAGTCGCCGCTGGGCGTGGTCTACCCGTTCGAGCTGTGATTCCGGCCGGGGCCCCTTCGGGCCCGGGCGGTGATACGCTGGCCACGATGGGCCCGCGCGCGCTGCTGTTGTTCCCGTTGCTCGTGCTCGGCTGCGCCAAGGGTGGTCTGCCCGAGAGCACGGCCGGCACGTTCGGGGTCAGCAGCGCGGCGTCGACCAACGCGATGACGACCGCCGATCCGACCGACGGCGACACCGGGTCGACCGGCTCGGACACCGGGGGCACCGGCCCGTCGAGCGCGACGATGACGACCAACGCGACCGCCGAGGGCGACTCGTCGGCGAGCGCCGAGGTCGGTGGCGAGGACTGCGGCAACGGGGCCATCGACGGCGCCGAGCAGTGCGACGGCGCGGAGCTCGGGGACAATGATTGCGTGACCGCTGGCTTCGTCGGCGGAACGATCGGGTGCACGGCCGCGTGCACGCTCGACACCTCGGCCTGCGTCGACGCGGCGTGCGGCGACGCGGTGCTGCAGGACGGCGAGACCTGCGACTGCGGCATGGGCGGTGCGCCGTGCACCCCAGGACAGCTCGGCGACCAGACCTGCGCCGGGCTCGGCTACGGTGGCGGCGATCTGCTGTGCACCGCGGCGTGCGCCTTCGACGAGGCCGGGTGCTACGCGTGCGGCGACGGGGTGATCGATCCGGGCGAGTCCTGCGACGGCGCCGATCTGGCCGGGCAGAGCTGCGCGACCCAGGGCTTCGACGCTGGCGCGCTGTCGTGCTCGGCGATGTGCACGTTCAACACCGGCGCGTGCGTCGACTACTTCTGCGGCAACGGGTCGTGCGATCCGGGCGAGGACTCGTGCTCGTGCCCGGGTGATTGCCCCGACGATCCGAACAGCTGCGCCACGTGCGAGTGCGGCGGCTCCGGCGGCAACTGCTACTGCGATCAGGCCTGCCTCGACTTCGGCGACTGCTGCGCGAACGGGCCCTGTTAGGCGCGGACGCTACTGCGCCGCGCCGGTCACGGCCCGCACGAACGCCTCTTGGTACGCGGGGAACTCGTGGATGTCGTCGTGTCCGGCCTCGCTCACGCGCACCAGCTCGGTCCCCGGGCGTCCCGCGGCGATCGCCTCGGCCTGGGCGATCGGGATCAACCCGTCGCGCTCGCCGTGCAGGATCATCAGCGGGCCGTGGACGCGGGCCGCGTCGTCTTGCGTGCGCAGCGGGTAGCGCAGCAGCAGGTGCGGCACCCACGGGAACTGCAGGTCGGCCATCTCGAGCATGCTCTGATACGGCGAGACGAGGATCGTCTGCTCCGGCGCCGCCTCGGCGGCGAGGCCCGCGGCCAGCGCGGTGCCGAGTGATCGACCGACGATGACGCGGCGACGCCCGGCGTACTGCGCTGCGATCGTGTCCCACGCCGCGCGCACGTCTCCGCGGAGCTGGGCCTCGTCCTCGATCGCGCCGGTGCTCTTGCCGTACCCGCGGTAGTCGACCATGAACAGATCGAAGTTGATCCGCCGGTAGACCTCGGCGTTGGCGAACCAACCCTCGAGGCTGCCGCCGTTGCCGTGGAGGTAGAACACGACGCCGGCGGGATCGGGGTTGCGCAGGTGCAGGGCGACCAGCCGCGCCCCGGGCACGTCGATCGCGACCTCGTGCACGTCGGCCCCGAAGGCGAAGTCGTGATCGGCCGGCAGCACCTCGGGGTGGAAGAGCAGCCGCTCCTGGAGGGCCCAGATCGCGGTCAGGGCCAGCGTGTAGAGGCCCAGGAGCATCGCCGCGCTGCGGATCGCGACGCCCTTGGCCCGGCTCGGATCCCACGGCACGGGCGGATGATAGTCCGGCGTGGGTGTTGTACAAGGGCAAGCCGTGCCCAGCCCGCATCGCACGCTCCGCGGCCCCGCGCTGTCGCCCGGCGCCGCCGCACCGACCCCGGGCGCGGCGGCGCTCCTGCGCTGGGACGACGCGCTCATCGAGATCGACGCCCAGGGCGCGATCACGGCGATCGGACCGGCGCCCGCGGACTGCCCGGTCCCGACGACTCACCCCGACTGCGTGCTGTTGCCCGGCCTGGTCGACACACACCTGCACTTCCCGCAGACCCGCGTCATCGGCAGCGCGTCGGGCCCGCTGCTCGAGTGGCTCGAGCGCTCTGTGTTCCCCGAGGAGGCGCGCTTCGCCGAGGTCGCGTACGCGGCCGAGGTCGCCCGCGAGTTCTGCGACGCGCTCATCGCCCAGGGCACCACGTGCGCGGCGATCTACGGCTCGAGCCACCCGGTGGCCAGCGCGGTGCTCTTCGCCGAGCTCGAGCGCCGCGGCCTGCGGGCGACGCTCGGGCCCGCGCTCATGGACCGCAACGCGCCCAACGAGGTGCTGCTCGAGGCGAGCGCGGCGCTCGACGCCTGTGCGGCGCTGGTCGAGCGCTGGCACGGCTGCGATCGCGGGCGCCTGCGCGTGTCGATCGTGCCGCGGTTCGCCCTCAGCTGCACGACGCCGCTGATGCGCGGCGCGGCCGACCTCGCGGCGCAACACGGGCTGTGGATCCAGACCCACATCGCCGAGAACCACGGCGAGATCGCGGCCACCGCGGCGGCGTTCCCCGACGCGCGCGACTACCTCGCGGTGTACGAGGAGCACGGGCTGGTCGGCGCGCGCACGATCCTCGCCCACTGCATCTGGTTGTCGGACTCCGAGTGGGATCGCGTCGCGTCGGCGGATGCCACGGTCGCGCACTGCCCCGACAGCAACTTCTTCCTCGGCAGCGGACGCATGACGCTCGGCCGCGCGACGACGCGGGGGATCCGCGTCGGTCTCGGCACGGACATCGGCGCCGGTCGGAGCTTCTCGGTGCGCCGCATCGCCGCGAGCGCCTACGACAACGCGCTGGTCGTCGGCGATCCCGTCGACGCCGAGCGGCTGCTCTGGCTCGCGACGACCGGCGGCGCCCGGGCCCTCGGGCTCGGCGACGTCGTGGGTCGGCTCGCGCCCGGCTTCGACGCCGACATCATCGCGGTGCCTCGACCGCGCGTCGACGATGCTGGGCTCGTCGACGCCCTGTTGTTCCGCCACGACGCACCGCCGGTGGCGGCGACCTACGTCCGCGGCACGCGACTGGCGTGAGGGGCGGGCCTCAGCCCGCGCGCGCCGTCTCGTTGACCTTGAGCCAGTAGCTCCCGACCTCGCGCACGGTCTGTGCGTAGGTCAGCAGGTCGACGGGCTTGACGACGTAGCCGTTCGCGCCGGCGCCGTAGCTCTCGAGCAGCGCGCTCTGCTCGGCGTTCGCGGTGAGCATCACCACCGGCACGGTGCGCGTCACGGGCTCGGCCCGGATCTGCCGCATGACCTCGAAGCCGTGCACGGTCGGCAACGCGAGGTCGAGCAGCACGAGCACCGGCTGTTGCCGGACGTCGCGTCCCTTCCATCGGCCGAGGCCGAACAGGTAGTCGAGTGCCTCGCCGCCATCGCGGACGACCATGACCTCGTGGTTGAGCCCGCAACTCGACAGCGCCCGCAGCGTCAGTCGTTCGTCGTCGGCGTCGTCTTCGACGAGCAGGATCGGACCAGTCATGGACTCCACCTTCCGACAGTGATGGTAGACGGCCGAGGCTCATCGCGAAAGCGGCAAGGTCGCGCGCGGGCCGCGAAGGTCGATCGCGGGCCCTGCCAAGGCAGAACGGGGACGCGCGGGCCGCAGTGAACGTTACCTCGGGACCGCATCGGGCCGCGATCGCGGCCGCAGCGTCCGTTGGGCCAGTCTCGCCGAGGGCCGCGCTCGTTCTCGGCGGGGGCGGATCGCGGGTGTCACCGGGGTGCAATCGACAGGTTTGCCCGTGTGGGTCCGGGGCCGCCAGGGCAGCGCGCGACGTCGGGGCGCCCTGTCGCATCGGGCTGACACCCGGCCGTCGCCGCTAGAGCGTGAGCGCGCCGTCGCCGAAGAGCAGGAAGTTGGCCCAGTCCGGCTGGCCCTGGGCGTGGAGTCTCGCCCGCGCGTCCCGGACCGCCGTGCCGAGCCGGCGTCCGGCGAGCAGGCCCTCGTAGAGCGTGGTCGAGAAATCGCGCGCGGCGGGGTCGTCGACCACGAAGAACGTCCCGATGAACGACCGCACCCCGCGGCGCAGGACCCCCTCGGCGAACGACCACCGGGCCGCCCGCGGATCCTGCTCCGAGTCCGCGGGGCCGCGCACGCGCGCCGATTCGCACGCGCCCAGGACGATCAGCCGCGGCACATGGACGTCCGCGATGGCGCCCGCGACGAGGACGCCGTCGGCGAGCTCGAGCCCACTGCTGCCGGGCGCCTGCGGATCGAAGAACGCGTGCCCGGCGTAGTGGAAGACGTCCCACGACGTGCCCTCGAGCGCCCGACGGACGGCGTCGAGCGTGGCGGCTGGCCCCGCGATCGTGCTCAGCTCGACGTCGGCGCGCGCCCGCAGCAGCGAGGCGATCGCAGCCGTCTCCTCGCGGGCGCCAGGGAGGTTCGAGGTCGGGTCTGCGACGACGAGCACGCGCAGCTTCGGCCCGCGGCGCGAGGCCGGCGCGAGCGTGGCCTCGGCGTCGCTCATCGCGATGCGTCGGGTGAGCGGCACCGTGATCGCGGGGGTCCACGCCGGGTCGCGGTGTCCCAGGGCCTCCCACGGCAGCCCGGATGCGGTCTCGTCGAGGACCACCGACAGCTGGGCCTCGGGGTGGGCGCGGAGCTCCTGCTGTACGGCGGCGGGCAGGAGTCGCGCGAGCAGCTCGCCGTGCAGCGCGACCTCCGTCATCCGCGAGCACCGCGAGCGCAGGCGCGTCCAGGTCGCGAGATCGATCGGCTCGCTGGCGCCGCACGGCACCGTCGCGCCGAGGTCGTCGCGGAAGAGCTTGGCCTCGATGACGCCGGTCGTGCCGTCGGTCGGCGCGCGTGCGGCGAGGTAGAGCACCGCGCGCTCGGGTGGCGTCGGGGGCAGCGGGCCCTCCCGGAGATCCTCGAAGCCACCCGGTGGCAGGGCCGATCGCAGCTCCGCGAGGCGGCCGGGATCGATCTCGCAGAACGTCACCGCCGCGGGGGCACCGGCGCGCTCGAAGCCCCGCAGCATCGCCTGCACCGCGGTCGCGACCCCGACGCCGAGCGTCGTGCCGAACGCGGGGCAGGCCACCGACACGAGGCCGAGTCGCTTGCACGCGCGGCCGACGAGCAGGGCGAGATCCTCGACCGCGCTCGCCTCGAGCGTGACGGCGCCCGGTGGGAGGTCCAGCGTCGCGACGACGACGTGCCGGCCCGCGAGCGCGTTGCTGCCGACCGCGACGACCTCGACGCCATGTGCCGGCACGACGCGACGCAATCGACCCCCACAGCGCGCGTCGATCGCCGCCGATGCGCCGACCGGCTCCATGCCCGGGGTGATCGTCACCGCGTACGCGTCGACCCCGGGGATGGACGCGATGTCGCCGTGATAGCAGCGCAGCGCGAGCGTCCCACGGCTCGGCGCCGCGTCGCGGACCCGCGCCAGGCCCGAGAAGATCAGGTGGGCGATCTCGGTCGCGTCCGTGGAGCGCAGGAGCGCCAGGTTCTCCGCGACGGTCAGCCCGTTGGGCCACGCCGCGGCGTCACCTTGCACGAAGCGCGACCACTGCAGCCGCAGCGCCGCCGCCAAGTCGTTCATGCGCAGGGGCGCCTGCGGGCCGAGCAGCAGCAGATCACGATCGGCGCCCGGTTGCTCGCCGAGGCGGACGCGGGCGGCCTCGAACGCCTGCACGAGCGCGTCGAAGCCCGGGTGCCGCGCGTGTGTGGCGTGGTCGAGCTCCGCGGGCAACCCGTCGGTCGTCAGCAATTCCGCGATGTCGCCGGCGCACCCGCCGAACCCACCGATCACGTACAGCGCTCGACCGGCCTGCGCGGTGCGGTACGCCTCCTCGAGCACGCCGGGCCACGTGCTCTGGTAGCCGTCGTCCCCCTCGATCGCGCGCGGCCGCGACTTGCCGCCGAGCAGCACGCGGGCGGTGGTCCCCGACGACGACGCCCGCCGCATCGCGAGGTGCCACAGCATGCTGCGCAGCTCGTCGTCCGCCACACCCGACGTGCCTGGGGGCGGCGCGACCTCGATCGGCTCGTACACGACCTGACCGTCGCCCTCGCGCGCGCCGTCGGACTGGTAGCACAGCAGCTGCGGGCGCCCGCCGAGCCCGAGGCGGCGGTGCGCCTGCAGGAGATTCGACACCTTCTCCGAGAAGCCCCCGCGGCGGAAGTCGCCGCCGTACGCGATGCGTGCCCCGGTCTGGATCGTCGAGAGTACGACGGTATCGAGGGCGTCGCGCAGGTGCGTGCGCGTGATGCCCGACCCGACCTCGACCTGCTCGAGCGGCAGCAGTCGACTGTCGTCGGAGAGCGAGAACGCCAGCGTCACGTCCGCGAGCGGCGGCGCCGTGTCGCGATCCATCAGCACGCGGCCGTACAACGTGTTGGGCGTGGCGACGCGGACGTCGGGTCGATTCGCGCGCAGCACGTCGCGCTCGGCCTCCGGCATCGGCGGATCGGGGTAGACGACCAGGCCTCGCGTGCCGGTGCCGACGTCGAGCAGCTCGGGGCGGCGTGACAGCACGAGGCTGTCCGAGGGCAGGCCCGCCAGCTCGAGCGTGGCGCGGCCGAAGGCGAGGAAGTGGTGGTGGTGCAGCCACGCCTGCACGCAGCGACCGACGACCTCGGCCTCGCGGTCGGGCTGCCAATGGATCGTGCGGTGGTTCCCGCCGTACGCCGAGGTCCGCGACTCGCCGGCGCGGGTCGACAGCACCGTCACGATCGGGACGCGCTCGGCCTTCGCGACGAGCAGCTCCTCGGTGCACCACGGGCTCTCCGAGTACGAGTCGGTGCGCAGCACGAGGACCACCGCCTCGTGGGGCGCGTGTCGCAGCTGCGCGCGCAGTCTCCGGCCGCGCTCGAGATCGTCCTCGTCGAAGTGCACCTCCATGCGCGTGCGCGTGGCGATGTGGTCGTGCAGGCGCGCGGCCAGGCGCGCCGTCTGCTCGAGGTCGGTCTTGGTGTGGCTGATGAAGATCCGCGGTGTCGCGCTGCGACCGTCGGGGCCGAAGAGCCGCCGACCGATCGCCACGCCGACATCCGAGCCGAGCGTCCAGAACCGATCGCGCCCGGGCAACAACGATGCGCCGCCCCGTGAGATCGTCGCGATCGCGTCCACGTCGTCGACGCCGAGCGACGTACGCCAGCGGGGATCGAGCGCGAGGGGGAGCACGGCCAGGCCGGCGATACCGTCGACCTGCTGCACGAGTCGATCGAGCGCGGCGCGGAACTGCGGATCCGCGTACCCGCCCTCGGCGAGCAGCGGCACCACCACGCGCGCATCTGCGGGCGCCTCGGTGCCGGACGCCAGGCTCGCCGTGAGCGCGACGAGGTCGCGCCCGATCTCCGTGGGGATGCCGACGCCGGGTCGCAGCACGGGGTCGTCGCCCGGCGGCCGACCGAGGAACCCGTACAGCTCGAGCGCGAGCCCGCGGACCGCCGCGGTGTCGCGCGGCGACCAGCACAGGTGGACCAAGAGTGGGCGGCGGAGCATGCGGTGCGTCCTGCCGCAGGATCACGCGCGGGTCGGGTCGTGTCCACTCGAGCCCGTCAGCTCCGACACACCGCCGTGCACTACGCGAGGAACGCCAGCCCGCCCTGGTCCGAGGGGGCGAGGATTGCCCGCTGGATGTCGTCGGCGTCCTCGCTCGCCAGCCGCACGGCTTCCCGCACCGCGTCGCGTACCGCGAGGTTCGTGATGCCCGGATCGGTGCCGCAAAGCACGTCGGTGAGGTGGTGGGTGAACACTCCGTGGATCTCGTCGCCGAAGCGTTGCTCGCGGGCGAGGGCGTCCGCGAGGCAGGCGCCGAAGATCACGGTGGTCGGTCCACCGCTTCGGACCGCCGCGATCTCGCTGATGCGGAACAGTGGTCGGGTTTCGGCGGGCTGGGACACCGCCGAGCGGAGCCGGTCGGCGACGCACGGTTGCGGGAGGATCCGGCGGATCTGCGGGCCCTCGATCACGTCGGCGAGGTCGTCGCCGAGGCCGCCGAGGTTCTCGCGGGCCTCGCGGGCCAAGGCCCGTCGCACGTCCTCTTCCGCGAGGCCACCCGAGAAGCAGCAGTCGAAGATCGCGGTGAGCCGGGCACCGCGGCACTGCGCCTTCGCGAATCGCTCGTGGAGCTCGAAGTCCCGGATCGCGCGTGAATGGTCCTCGCGCGCGAAGTCGTGGGGACACAGGGCCTCTCGGACGAGCTCCTCTTCGTCTTCGACCTGCTCGATGCGGGTGCCGTGGCCCGCGAAGTAGAACAGCAGGGTGTCGTTCGGCTCCGCGCTCGACACCAGCGCGTCCAGGGCGCTGAGGATCCCATCACGCGTCGCCTCGTGGTTCGGGATCACTCGCGCATCCAGGCCGAATCGCGAGCAGACCACGTCGCGCATCAGCGCGACGTCGTTGCCGGGGCCCTGGAGATCCGCGGCCGGGCAACTCTCGACTCCGATGAGCAGTGCGTGGCGTCTGGGCATGGTGGTCCTCTCGTCGGGTCAGAGGGTCGGGCGCTTCACGATCACGCGCAGCGCCTGGGGGGGTAGCTTGTCGGCCGTGATGTCGAACGTGGTCGAGTCGGCGTCGCTGAACAGCTCGAGGCGCATCCCGGCGCCCGCGGCCTTCCAGGTCGAGGTGGTCCGCTCGCCGACCTGGACGCCGAGCCTGGCCTTCACGTTCTGATCGGTGAGCGAGGCGCCGGTGGGCGGGCTGATGATCAGGGCCGCGTCCTCGTCGGCCGTGGAGATCTCCAACACGATCCTCCCATTGTGCTTGTAGACGCTGAAGGGATCCGTCGGCGGTGGATTCGAGACCTCGTTGATGAGGTTCAATGCGGCGTCGTTGGACTCGCCGTTCGGGCCGGTCTTGTAGATGATCGTGTACTTCGCCATGGTGGTTCCTCCTCGTGCGCGTCTCCGGGGTTCAGTGTTTGATGGAGATGTCGACGTTGCCGCCGCCGATCACCTCGAGGCGCGTCGGATACGCCGCGGTGCTCGCCGAGGGGATCGCCACTGTCAAGATGCCGAGGCTCGCGCTCGACATGCTCCAATCGGCGTTGAACGGGAGCCCCAGCGAGGGGGCCGCACCGGCGAAACAGGTCTGCGGCGGCATGGCCGCGCCCGAGGGCGTCACCTTGACGGTGCCCGAGGTGCTGGTGCCGAGCGTGAAGTGCAGCTTCTCGACCGCCTTGTCGTTGTGTCGATACTCCGCGTTCGGGACGGCGACGATGCTGACGCTCGTCCCCTGGATGGTGGTGTTGGTCTGGTCGGTGTAGGTGATCGTGACGCTCGGCATCGGAATCACTCCGCTGGTGGGCGAGGGTTGGTGGATGATTGCTTGCGGCCGGAAGCAGGGGGGAGCTGACGCGCGAGGCGTTCGAGCTCGGCGAGTGCGAGCGGGTCCGAGTCCGACGCGCGGTAGAACTCGAGCGCGCGATCGACCAACGGCCGCACGAGTTCGGCGCGTTCGCCCTTCGCAAGCCGCGCCTGCGCGAGGTGCCACTCGATCTCCGCGACGAGATCCGGAGGAGTCTCGGCTCCGAGTGCCCGCGCCATGGTGAGCGCCGCCTCGAGGCGCACCTGTGCGTCGTCGGCATCGCCCGCCGCGAGCGCGACGCGGCCGAGGCCCCCCTGTGCGTACGCACGCTGTCGGGCGTCGCCATCGTCGAGCGCGCGCTGGTAGTGTCGGCGCGCCTCGACGCATCGATCGAGTCGGCACAGCAGCCAGCCGATGTTGTTCTCGGTGGCGCTCTGCGTGGCGTCATCGTCCACACCCTCGCGCTCGCGGGCGAGCGACAGATGGCTGGCGAGCGCGGCCGTCCAGTCGCCTCGCGCGAGGTCGACGCGCGCGAGCACGGCGAGCGCGCTGCCACGCTCCGCGTGACCCTGCGGCAGGTGTTCCTCTTGCAGCGCCCATGCCTCGCGCGCGAGCGCCTCGGCGTCGTCGAGGCGGCCGAGCAGCAGCGCGATCTCGGCGTGCAGCGTACGGATCGCCGCGAGGAGGCCGGGGTTCGTGCCTGGCCCGACGATCATGATCTCCGCGGCGCGGCGGAGATCGTCATCGGCGGTGCCGAGCATGCTCGAGTCGCCGTCCCGAAGGCTGCGCTCGCGGGCGATGAGCGCGCGCGCCAGCAGGGTGGCCGCGACCTGCGGATGGAGCTCGCCGAGGCGGCCCGAGGCCAACGCCAGCGCGCGGTCGTACCACCGTGATGCCTCCACCGGGTCTCCGCGATCGGCCAGCGCGTGCGCGAGCAGCTGCCACGTCGTGATCCATCGCGGATCGTCGCGCGCAAGGACGAGCTCGAGCTGCAGCAGCGCCGCGCGATGCTTCGCCTCCGCGCCGTGCGGGTCACCGGCCAACCGCAGCAGCAACCCCTCGGTGTCGAGCTGCTCGGCCGTGGCGCGGGGCGGCTCGCCGAGCCGGTGCAGCGCGGCGCGTGCGAGGGGGCACCAGCGGTCCGCGCGTTCGAGGTCTCCGAGGTCGTTGCCGGCGATCCAGCCCGCCCGACGCCAGCTCTCGGCGGCGAGGTCGTCGCGGCCGATCGCGAGCGCAGCGAGGCCGCTCTCGTCGAGATCGGCGAGGGCCTCTTCGTCCTGACCCCGCGCGTCGCGGACCAGGCCGCGCACGAGCTGGGCCTCGACGCGCAGAGCGGGCTCATCGACCTGCTCGGCGAGGGCGAGCGTCCGCCCAGCCCGCTCATCCGCGTCGGCGAGCTTGCCCGCGACGAGGTCGAGCCGCACCAGGTCGATGTCGCTGGCGACCTCGATCGCCCGGGGGTTCTCCGCATCGCCGGACCCGTTGCGCGGTGAGGTCGGCTGCTCGCACTCCCGTGGCCCGCCGAGCTCCGCCACGAGGGCGTCGGCGTGCTCACTCGCCGCAGGGCCGCCCTCGACGAGCAGATCGACGACGCGATCGAAGCGAGCGCGATGGCGTTGGAGACAGCGGCGTTGTGCGGTTCGAAGCTCCGAATCGTCGCTGCCGTCGGCGCGGCCCGCCGCACAGACGGCGAGCGCCGTGTCGATCGCCGCCGCGGCGTGCTCGTCGAGTCGCTCGAGGATCATGCGTGGAACGTTCGTGCCGCGCGATGCGTGGTCGTCGGCGAGCGCGCCAGCGGTCGCCTCGCGGCGCCAGGTGTCCCACGTCGGCACGAGGTCCTCGGTGGCCTCCCGACAGCTCTCTCGGCCGACTGCGCCGAGCCCCACGATCGAGACCGGCACGACCGTCACCGCCGCGAGCAGCACGAACCCGTGCGCCCGGGGGCGCCAAGACCGAGGCGTCAGGCCGTCGAGCAGCGCAGTCATCGAGGCCCAGCGCTCCTCCGGCAGGGCCGCGAGTCCGCGCCGCAGGGCCGCGTCGACCCAGCGGGGGCATCGACGTTGGCCACGCCGCGGCGTCAACCGGTGGGAGGGATGCTTCGACATCGCGGTGATGTCGTCGGCCGAGTACGGCAGCACGCCGTGCATGGCCTCGTAGAGAGAAACGCAGAACGAGAACTGATCGCTGGCCTCGTCGACGCGGGCGCCCGCGGCCTGCTCGGGGGAGGCGTAGCCCTCGGTTCCTCCCCAAGGCCGCGTCTGCGGCTCCGCGAGGTGTGTGGAACCCCCATCGGCCGAGCTCGAGTGGAGGCCGGTGCCTCCGGCGAGCCCGAAGTCCGCGAGCCGCACGCGGTTGTCGCGTCCGACGAGCACATTGGTGGGCTTGAAGTCGAGATGGACGATTCTGCGTGCGTGGGCGGCCGCGAGGCCGAGCCCGGCCTGGACGTACGCCTGCAGCACCTCATCCCATGGTCGTCCCGCTTGCCACTGCCGCAGCGTCTCGCCCTCGACATACTCCATTGCGATGAAGGTGCCGTGGGCCGAGTCACCGACCTGGAAGATCTGCACGACGTTGGGGTGGCTCAGCTGCGCGAGCGCGCTCGCCTCGCGTCGCAGCCACTCGGTTCCTGGCGTCGAACGGTGACGGTGCAGGAGCTTGAACGCCACCTTGCGGTCGAGGCCGGGCTGCGCCGCGAGGTACACCCGCCCGAACCCGCCACCGCCGAGGCTCCGCTCGAGCTCGTAGCCGGCGACGCGCACGAGTGGGACCTGGCTGCCGCGCGCGCGCAGGAACGCAACCGCAGCGACACGCGCATCGAGCTCGTCGTCGGGCTGCGCCCGAGCGATGTCGTCCGCGAGCGCGGAGTCTTCCTCGGGATCCCATCCGACCTTGCCGGGCACGCGAGTGCAGAGTGTCGCAGACGGGGGATTCGATCCGCCGCCCGGGTTCGAAACGACGAGGTCGGCGCAGGACCGCAGCGGAACATCGTTCTCGCGGGGGCCATGGGGGAACCGAGCGCGATCGGACTCGAGTGTGGCGGCCGAGAATCCAGCGGTAGGGAGTAGAGAGCCGATTGCGGTGCGTGGTAGGGTGGGGTGACGTGGACGAGACCAACGACCCGTGGCGTCGCCTGACCGATGGCGACAAGGAGGCCTGGGACGAGGCCGTGACGACCGTGTTCGGCCGCGTCCGGGTCTTCTTCGCCAACAAGGTCTCGGACGCGAACGAGAGCAACGAGCTCACGCAGCGCACGTTCGATCGCTTGCTTCAAGTGCGCAGCAACTACACAGGCAGCGGCAGCCCACGCAGCTACGTTCTGGGGATCGCGCGGCTGATCCTCTTGGAGTACTTCCGCGAGAAGCAGCGCGACCCTCGCGTGTCGGTCGAAGAGCTCAGCGTCGCCGCCATGGATCGGCGCCCATCCTCCGTGCTCGTGGCGCGCGTCGAGCAGCGCCTCGTGCTCGAGGCGTTGCGCCGGCTGACGCTGGACCACCAGATCGTGCTGGAACTCTACTATTGGGAAGACATGTCCGATCCGGAGATCGCGGAGATGTTGGAGTGCAAGGAGAACACGATCCGCGGCCGGCGGACGAAGGCGCGGGAGAAGATGCGCGAGGTGTTGAAGGAGTTGGAGGCGGGGGCGTACCCGGCAGCGACGTCGATGGACCTGGACAAGTGGGCGCGGGGGGTGCGGGGACAGGTCGGGGCGGGGGAGCGGGTAGGGTAGGTGCTCCGCCCGGGGTTGGGTCCCTGCCACTCGATCGTCGCCGTGGTCGAATCCGCATAGGTAGTGTCGCCCGGGGTCGCATGGTCGATGGTCTTCGAGCGGGCTGTCGCGAACGATAAGCGACTCGTTCGGCTCGGGGAACACGACCCGAGCCTCGCTCGTAGCGCTCCTTGCTGTTCTGAACCACCAGGATTCAGTGCGGATCGAAGCACAAAAGGGCCGCGATGGATCGCGAGTTGTCATAGTGGCCACACTCGGCGTTCCCGGCAGATCGACCTGGGTCGCCGATACATGGTCGTCGCGTACCAAGAGCCGCCGTGAGCGGTCGGTCGAGCGACGCGGATTCATGCTACATACGAGAAGTGACCCCGCGACGCGGCGCACGGGCGCGCCAGGCTCTACGTCTTGCCTGCCGCGCAGGCCGAAGACGCGGGTGGGCCATCGTGCTCGCGGGCGTCCTCGTGGCCGGCGCGGCGAGCACGCCGGCCGCGGCTGCCCCTGCAGCGGCAGAGGCGGACCGCGATCAAGCCGACCGCGCGTTGATCGAACAATTGACCGCCGCTCGCGCGGCCGACCTCGCGCGCGAACGCAAGCGTGCCGACGACCGCGAGCTCGAGAAGCTCGAGAAGCTCGAGGAGCAGGATAAAGCACTCCGAGCCGCGCTCGCGAAGGTGTCCGCCACACGGGCGCAGCTGGACAAGACTCGGCGACAGCGCGACGAACTCGCGAGGGAGCGCCGCGCGCTGGTCGATGAGTTGACCGCGCGCGATCGGCTCCTGGAGGCTGAGGTGACCGCGTACCGCGAGGCGGTCACGAAGCTGGCGGAGACACCCAACGCGAAGAAGCGCGCCGCGCTGCAGCGGTACGCTGACGGCGATCGCATTGGCGGCTTCGCCGTGCTCGAGGACATTACACGCGCCGAGAATGATGCCAGGGCCAAGACGGCCGCGATCGCCAACGCCGCGAACCTGCGCGAACTCGCCGCGCTCGCGTACGAGATGAAGGACCGCGGCGAGAAGACGACCGCCGAGGTCGTGGCGCTGTACGAGGAGATCACGAAGCTCGACGCAGGCGTGATGCTCGACTGGGCACTGCTGTCGCTGCTGCACGACGAGGCCGGCCGTCTATCGGACGCCAAGCGAGCGGCCGAAGCGGCGGAGGGGCTCGCGAGTACGCTGGCCGAGCAACGTAGCGATGCAGGCGGGCGACCTCGCGGACGCCAAGCGCCGCTTCGAGAAGAGCCTCGCCATCGGCCAGAAGCTAGCCGACGCCAACCCCGCCTCCGCCGACGCGCAGCGCAACCTCGGCGTCAGCCTCGGGCGTGTCAGAAACTTTGTGTAGGCGGCCCGGTTGGTTGAAGACGGTTTCCAAGACGAAAGGGAACCGAGACGATGATCATCCAAGACGACACCATCGACCAGCTACTCGCCGGGCGGGATCCCACGAAGGACCTCCTCGGACCCGAGGGCCTGATCCGGGAGCTGACCAAGCGGATCGTGGAGCGAGCGCTCCAAGCCGAGCTCACCGACCACCTCGGCTACGGCAAGGGGGAAGCACCCGAGGCGCCGACGGGCAACGCCCGCAACGGCAGCTCGCGAAAGCGGCTGAAGACCGAGTCGGGCACCGTGCAGATCGAGATCCCA
>LNFB01000299.1 GCA_001464385.1 Deltaproteobacteria bacterium Ga0077550
TCTACGTGGCGCTGTGCGCCCCTTCGTGGCGGAGCAACAGGCGCTCGGCCTCGGCGGCCAGCGCGGGATCGGTGTACTCGGCGACCACCGCGGCGTGTCCGGCGTGGTCGAGGGGGGAGGCCGCCTGCGCGAGCATCGACTCGGCGTCCGCGAGCCGCTTCTCGGGCTCCGTGGTCCCGACCAGCGCGCCCGCGAGTCCACCCACGCCGGCGCCGAACGCTGCGCCGAGGAGCAACGCGAGCCATGGCGCCATCGCGGGCGAATCGCCGGTGCCGAAGGCGATGAAGGCGATCGCGGCGCCGAACAACGACATCGCGAGGCTGCCCCAGATCGCGCCGGCCACCGGTCGAGTCTGGGTGATCTGCAGCTTGCCGTCCACGATTCTCCGGTAGTGCACGCCGAGCGACGCGGCGCGGGCCCCGAGGGAAGAGCGACGCAGCGCGCGGTAGGCTCGACGGGCGACTCGAGGTTCATCGAACACGACGCAGATGGATTGATGCATGGGGACCCCGCGAGCGACGTAGCAAAGGCGGTGCCGACGCTGCAGCCGCGCATCGGTTGGGGTTCGTCGTCACGCCGCCGGAACGCACGGGCGTGGGCGCTCGCACGGGGCGGTCGCGCACGGCATCGTGGGCGCGGTGCCGCGGGATCGCAACGCCTGGGGCGTGGCACCACGGATGCAACGCATGCAGGCATGGCGATCGCTGTCCGCAGTCCCCTCGAATCCACGTCGCCGGCGACGATGGGCGCCTCGCCCGGGCCCAGCGTCGCGCTGCGCTGGCTCACGCTCGTCGTCGTCGCCGCCGCGATCGCGTACAGCTACCTCGCCGACGTGCTCGCGCCCGGCGGCAGCGACATCGCCACGGTGAGTCGCCGCTACGACAACGCGTTCACCCCCGCACCCTTTGCGTTTGCGATCTGGGGCCTCATCTATGCGTCGTTCGTCGCGCACTGCGTCGTCGCGCTGCTCCCCTCGCGGCGGACGATGGAGATCTACGATCGGCTCGCGGTGCCGCTGATGCTCGCCAACGTCCTGGGCGCGCTGTGGGTGGCGGCGTTCCGCCACGACATGGTGTTCGCGGCGCTGCTGCTGGTCGCCACGATGTTCGCCGTCGCGTGGTTCATGCTGCTCGCGGCGAGCCGGTGGGTCGACACCGGGCGCGCCCGGTTCTGGCTGACGGTGCCCTTCGCGCTGTTCTTCGGGTGGATGGCGGTCGCGACCCTGGCGAACCTTGCCGCGGCCCGCGTCGCGGCGGGTTGGACGGGCGGGCCCGTGATCGAGTTCGCGTGGGCGGTGGGGCTGCTCGTGGTCGCCACCGCGATCGGGCTGGGCGTCGGCGTTCGCCGACGAGCGTTCCTGGTCCCCGCCGTCGTCGCGTGGGCGACCGCGGCGATCGCCGTCGCGACGCGGGGGAGCGAGCCCGGGGTGGGCACCGCTGCGGTGGTGGCGAGCGTCGCGTGTGGCATCGCCGCCGTGGCGCTCGCCGTGCACCGCGCGTGGATCCGCGAGCCCGCGCAGCTGGTCTCCGGCACGCTCGGGAGTCACCGGGCGTGATCGACTAGTCTTGTCGCGCGTGATCACCTCGCCCTCGCGTCGGGTCTTCGTCCGCGGCGGGCTGTCGCTGGCGCTCGCGTCGGGATGCGCGGCTCGACTCGGCCCCGCGTCGCCGCGCGCCGCGGTGCAGGGCAGCGTCCGCGTGCTCACACTGAACCTCGCCCACGGCCGGGCGCTCGCGTGGACACAGACCCGCGCGCGGCCGCGGCACTGGTACCGCGGCAACCTCGATGTCGTCGCGGAGCTCCTCGAGCGCGAGGCGCCGACGATCCTCGCGCTGCAGGAGGCCGAGCTCGGCTCGCGGTGGGCCGGCGACTTCGATCACGTCGCGTACCTCGCCGCGGCGGCGGGCATGGTCGTCGCCGCCACGACCCCCTTCGTGCTGGAGGAGGGCCGCAAGCGCTACGGCACCGCGGTGCTGGTGCGCCCGGGCGTCGAGGTGCTCTCGTCGGGCGGCGCCGCCTTCACGACGCACGGTCGGTGGCGCAAGGGCTACACGTTCGCGCGCGTGCGCCTGGCACCGGGCACCACCACCGACCGCGGCGGCGCGCCGATCACCGTCACGTCGCTGCACCTCGATCACGCGAGCGCGTCGGTGCGCCGCGCCCAGGTCGACGAGCTCGGGCGTCACCTGGGCGACGGGCTCGGACCCCACCTCGTGCTCGGCGATTTCAACGCGACATGGGACGAGCCGGCGAGCCCGGTCCGCGCGCTGGCCGACGCGCTCGGGCTCGCGGCGCCGCCGGCCGGTGGGCCCGCGACGTACCCGCGGGCGGGGCGGCGGCTGGACTGGATCCTCGCGTCGTCGCCCCTCGAGGTGCGCAGCGTCGCGGTGCTCGAGGGGGATCGCGTGTCGGATCACCGCGCGGTGACGGGCGAGCTGGTCGCGACGCGTTGATCGCCGCGACGCGTTGATCGCCGCGACGGGTTGATCGCCGCGACGCGTTGATCGCCGCGACGCATCACTTGCCGGACGTCAGCGCACGCGGCGTCGACGGCGTGGAATCCCCGTGCACCGGCCGCGACAGCACGATCGTCTTGCCGGCGGATTTCCCCTCGGTGTACGCGGTGTGGCTGCCGCTCGAGGAGCCGCCGGTCGACACGATCCGCGGGTGACGGCGGCGGTAGTAGTCGCGCACGGCGGCGTCACCGACCCACACCAGGCCCTCGCGCTTGGCGTCGTCGCGCTGGGCCTGGAGTTTGTCGCTCAGGCCCTCGACGGCGCCGGCGAGGAAGCTCCGGCGATCGCGATCGGAGCGGAGGTTCGCGGCGCGCTTGTGCTCGCGCCACAGCCGCTCGACCGTGCGCGAGACGAACTGGTGGACGTACTCGGCCATCGCGAGGTTCTCGGGGCGGCCGCACACCTCGAGCACCGAGCCGTGCTTGGCCTCCGCGGGCCGATACACGCGGATCCAGATCACCTGCACGAAGAAGTGCTCGAGCAGCAGCATGGCGAGGGCGCGCTGGTGGGGCTGGACGCGGCCGGTGGGCTCGCCCAGCCACAGGTACGCGCACTCGGTGGCCGCCGCCGCCTCGTCCCGCTGCAGGTCGAGGTTGTACTTCAGCATGATGCGCTGGGCGGTGGACGCCGCGAGCTCGGCCTCGTTCTGGTTGGAGCTCTCGGCGAGCGCGAGGAGCTTCTGCACCCGCGCGACCACCCGCATGCGCGCGCTGTCGGGCGCGGACTCGCCGTCGGTGGGCGAGCTGCCGGCGGCGCGGGCGTCGATGCCCCGCGCGTGGCAGACCTCGCGGAAGCGCGGGCCGTGCGGGGTCGCGTCGCCGCCGAGGACCTCGTCGACGTACTGGTGCGCGGCCTCGTGCTTGATCGTCTCGATCGTCTCGGCCCACGGGCGCGTCGTCGCGGCCTCGCGGGAGATCGCGATGGTCCGCTCCTTGGCGCGCCACGAGCCGAGCAGGGCCGTCGTGTCGGCGAGCTCGAAGATCGGCCGGCGCATCGCCTCGCCGAACAGCGCCCAATTGATCTGATCCCACTCCGCCGCGAGCTCGCGCACCAGCAGCGTCTCGAGCCACGCGCTCAGCGCTCCGCGTGATCCTTGGGCCTCGGACGCCGTCATCGCGCGCAGAGCCTACGCGCCGACGCATGCGCGTCAAGCCGACCGGAGACGCGTGGGTCGGCGGCCCGCCCGCGGGCCACCCCGGCCCGTGGACGGGCCACCCCGGCCCGTGGACGGGCCACCGATCCCACGCGCTCGCGGCATTTCGAGGGGTTGCGCGTGGCACCGCGCTCGCAAAGGCACGGGCGCATGGAGGTTGCTACGCTCGAGGTGGGAATCGGCTCGCCGCGATCCGAGGCACGATCATGGTCACGCACTCCCCATCGCAGATCCTCCCCGCGGTCGACGAGCGGCTCATCATGCCGGACGCCGGCTACGAGGTGCTCGACGGCGAGGTGGTCGCCGTGAGCCCCGCCCACGAACCGCACGGCAGCCGCCACTCGAAGGTGTCGGCGCTGCTCGAGGCCTACGTCGCGCACGGATACAACGCCGCGAGCGACATGCTGACGCGGGCCTCCGCCTTCGACGACCTCGCGCCGGACGCGAGCGTCTACCCGATCGATCGCGACCCGAGTACGGGGGGCCGACAGCTCGAGGAGCTCGCGTTCGAGGTCGTCAGCACCGAGACGCTCGCGCACGCGGGGCGCAAGGCGGCGCGGCTCGTCGCGCGGGGCGTGCGTCGGGTGTTCGCGATCGACGTCGAGCGGTCGCGCGGGCTCGAGTGGTCGGCGCGCACCGAGGGCTGGGAGATCCTCGCCGGCGACGCGGTGATCGACGATCCCGCGCTGGTGCTGCCCCTGGCGATCCATGATCTCGTGGCCGCGGCGGACGCCGACGACGCGGTCGCGCGGGCGCTGCTGGCCAAGCGCAACGCGGTGCTCACCGCGACCATCGACGCGGCCGCCGCCCAGGCCGCCGCCCAGGCCGCCGCCCAGGCCAAGGCCCACGCCGTGATCACGGTGCTCGTCGCCCGCGGCCTCGCGCCCGCGCCGGGGCAGCGCGCGGCGATCCTGGCGGTGCGCGATCCCGAGGCGCAGGAGCGCCTGCTCATCGCGTCGGCGACGTGCACCGACGTCGAGCGGTTGCTCGCCGACGCAGCCCGAGCACCGTGACGAGCGCGGCCAGCCATCCCGCACCGCGAGGCTCGGCGCCGCGATCGCTCGCGCAGCCGCAGCCGTCGTCGCCCGCGTCGTCTGCCGCCGGCGCGCCGGTGCTCTCGCCGCCGCTGGAGGCCCCGTCGGTGGTGTCACCGGACGGGGGCTGACCATCGCCGCTCGTGTCCGCGGAGGTCGTCGTGGTCCCCGAGGTGGTGCCGCTGGCCTCGACGCCGACGACGGTGATGGTGAACGCGTCGTCGGTCGGACCGCCGCCCCACGGCGCGTCGGCGAACCATGTCACGCCCTCGTGGACGAGTCCGAAGCTCTGCACGACGGGCTCGGTCGAGCTCGCCGAGACCGTGAACGTGAAGCGGCCGACCTCACCGGGGGCCACCTCGTCGCCGGGCGTCGCGGCGCGGATGGGGCTCGGCCAGCTCGCGTCGCCGAGCTCCGAGGGCTGATCGCGCGGCGTGGGGGCGAGGAAGGTGAGATCCGGCGTCCACGGCAGGCCGCCCGTGTTCTCGAGGTCGATCCACAGCTCGCGGGTGGTGCCGAGCTCGACCTCGATCACGGCCTCGGTCCACGAGCGATCGGCCTCGGCGGCGGCGAACCACGTGAGGTCGGCGCGCAGCTCCTCGAGCCGCGGGTGCAGCAGGCTGCCCGGGCACGCCGTGGAGTTGCCGGGCCAGTCGCGGTGACCCTGGATGTTGTCGACCGCGGTCGAGATGTCGTGCAGTCGCACGAGCGTCTGCACCAAGAGCTGCCCGCGCTGCATCATCGCGTCGGTGACGTCGTGGCCCTCGCCGCCGACACAATCGGCGTCGGGCTCGTGGTAGCAGCCGATGAAGCACACCGCGAGGTTGCCGTCGTTGTTGCCGCCGCCGGTCGCCCCGCTGTACAGCTCGAGGCCGCGGCCCTCCCACAGGCTGCCGTCGTAGCCGACGAGCATCTGGTACGGGATGTCGCACCACTCGCCGCTGTCCATCGCGTAGGCCTGCGTCACCTGCAGGCGACCCTGCACGGTGCCGTCGGCGGTCTGCGGCCCCGCGGTGTGGTGGATCGCCATGCGGTACCAGTCGGTCTCGGGATCCGAGCAGCCACCGGGCAGCGCACCCCACTCCTCGCGGGGCACGACGCCGATCTGCTGCAGCTCGGGGACGACGGCGCGCACGGGCGGCAGCTCGGCCGCCAGCGCGCGGGCGCGGGCGCCAGCGTCGGGGTGGCGCGGCACGAGCAGCTCCCACTGCAGATCGCCGATGCGCGCGCCGTCGCCGTCGGCGATCCGCAGCTGCGCGCACGGATGGTGGCCGTCGAGATCGACCACCGCGATCCGGGCCTCGCCGCGCGCGAACGTCTCGCGCAGCGGCAGCCAGGGGCCGGCACCCGCCGCCTCGCTGCAGCGCCCCGAGGCGTCGGTCGCCACGCCGCGGGCCTGCAGCGCGACGGGCTGCGCGTCGATCACCGACAGCAGCGCGGACACCCGCGTGCCGCCGCCGAGGGGCGCCTCGGGCGTGGACACCTGCCACGTGCCGGCGGGGGTCCACGTCGCGTCGCGCGTCGCTCGGTCGTCGTTGCGCTCGGGGAACACATGCTCGCCGGCGCGGGCGAAGGCGGGGGCGAGCGGGGCGACGAGCGCGGCGACGACGAGGACGGGGCGCAGGCGGAGCATCGCCGCAGTATCGTACGGGCCAGGCCCGCCGATCGCGGCCTGTGCCGCGGCTACGTAAGCCGCGCGGCGATCGTGCAGGGCGGGGGTGGCGCGCGCGTGATAGCCTCGGAGCGGCATGAATTCCGACCCCACGGCCGATCCCCCGCGCTATCCGATCCCCGACGGGCTCCGCGAGAAGGCGGCCGGGCTGGCCAAGTGGATGCAAATCGTCGGCATCCTGCAGACGTGCTGCGCCGGGCTCGCGTTCGCGCTGTTCTCGTGCTCGGCGATCGCGATCGTGTCCTCGAATGCGCACTGGTCGTTGATCCTCATCACCGCGATCCTCCTCGCAATGCTCGGCATCTTGGTGCGACAAGGCCTGCTGCTGCAGTCCGCCGCCGATCACCTCAAGGGACTCGGCGACGAACCAGACGACGCCCACGACCACCTGCAGCTCGCGTTCGCGCGGCTGCGTCCGATGTTCGCGATCGATGTCGCGGTCGGTGCCCTGCTGGTGTTGCGCAACGGCCTGGTGGCTTGGGGGATGTCATGAGCGATCCGTACCGCGACCGATCCGCGATCGAGCTGCAGGCGCTCCTCGACGAGGAGCGCGGCCTGTTGGTGCGCGCGGGCAAGGCGATGATCGCCGCAGGCGTACTCGCCATCCTCGCGGCGCTCGTCGGCCTGCCGATGACGCTCGCCGGGGCGTGGTTCGGTTGGATCGCCGATTCGATCCCCCTGTTGCTCGGGAGCATCACCCTGCAGGCGGGCCTGGTGCTCTCGCGGATGCCCGGTGGCAGCCGCGACTACCGCCACATCGAGCGGTCGATGGCGAGCCTCCGCGTCGTCTACACCGTCAAGGGTGCGCTCATGCTGCTCGCCGTCGGCGCCGCGTGCCTCGCGTTCCTCTCCCCGATGGTCCTGCGCATCTTCATGTAGGAGTCGGCGCTCCCGCTGCCGCAGCGATCGTGCAGGCCCAGGATGCGCGTTGGACGATTGCGTCCGGCGCCGTCGCAGGCCGAAGCTCGGTCCATGCCCCTCGACAGCGTCGATCTCGAGACCGCGAAGGCCGCCCGCGGCGCCCGCCTGGTCGTGAACGCCATGGTCCCGAGCCCGTGGTCGGAGGCGGCCAAGGGGTGCTTCCGCGTCGCCGGGGTCTCCGCGCTCGTCGTGCACCGCGGCTTCGATTCCGCGGCGATCGACGCGTGGACCGGCGTCGACAACGTGCCGGTGCTGCTCCACGAGCGCGAGCCCACGCGGACCCACTGGGCCGCGATCGTCACCGCGATCGATCGCATGGCCCGCGGCGCCGGTGGGCCCCGCCTCCTGCCCGACGCGGTGCCCGAGCGCGCGCGCGTGATGGGCCTGCTGCACGAGATCGCCGGCGAAGAGGGCATCGGCTGGAACGCTCGGCTCGCGATGATCGACGCGGGCCTCACGGGCGACGGCACGCAGGGTTTCCCACCGCCGGTCGCCAAGTTCCTCGCGCGGCGCTACGGCCACGCGAGCAGCGATCTGTCGCAGGTGCGCGAGCGCGTCGCCGCCCAGCTCACGGTGATCGCCGAGGAACTCGTCGCCCGCGGCGGTCGCTACTTCGGTGGCGCGCACCCGAACGCGCTCGACGTGTACTCGGCGACCTTCCTGACCCCGGTCGCTGCGCTGCTCGACGACACCAACTGTCCCGGCGTGGCGCCCCCGTTCCGCGCGGCGTTCGCCGCGGCCCACGAGGCGTTCGTGTCGCTGGTGCCCGCCGCGCTGCTCGAGCACCGCACGCGGATGTTCGCGGAGCACTTGGCGTGGCCGATCGCGCTGTGACTCGAGCTGCCGGCAAGATGCGCGCGTGGGGTCGAGACACGCGGGCATTCCTAGCGGCGCGAGCCGCCTGCCGGGCGCCTGCGCAGCGCTATCCTCGTGCCGCGGAGACCACCTCATGAAGAGACTCGCTGACAAGATCGCCATCATCACCGGTGCGGCCGGAGGCATCGGCCGCGCCACCGCCGAGCTGTTCGTCGCCGAGGGCGCGCGCGTCGTCATGGTCGACGTCGATGGCGACGCGCTGGGCGTCATCGCCCGGCCCTTGGGCGCCGCCGCCATCTGCGTCGCCGGTGACGTGGCGGATCCGGGCACCGCGAAGCGGGCCGTGGCTGCGGCGACCGAGCAGTTCGGCGGCCTGCACGTGCTGTTTGCGAACGCGGGCATCGAGGGCCGCATCGCGCCCCTGGTCGAACAGCAGTTCGCCGACGTCGAGCGGGTGCTGCGGGTCAATGTGCTGGGCGTCTTCAACTTCGTCCAGCACGCCGCGCCGAAGATCGCGGCTGGCGGTGGCGGCAGCATCGTCATCACCTCGTCGGTCGCGGGCGTCATCGGCTCCCCTGGCCTCGGCCCCTACGTCGCGAGCAAGCACGCGGTCATCGGCCTGATGAAGACCGCCGCGATCGAGCTGGCGCCGTCCGGGATCCGCGTCAACACCGTGAACCCCGGCCCGATCGACAACCGCATGATGCGATCGATCGAGGAGCAGGCCGCGCCCGAGCACGGCGATGTGGTGAAGGCCGGCTTCACCAAACAGATCCCCATGGGTCGCTACGGCGCCAACGGGGAGATCGCGAAGCTCGCCCTGTTCCTCGCGTCCGACGAGTCGAGCTACTGCACCGGCGGGGTGTTCGTCGCCGACGGTGGCTTCGTCGCGGCTTGAGCGGGCAGGTCGGCCTGGGCGGAGCCGGGGGCGACGGGCCTCGCGTCGTGCAACGATCGTCGCGACCTGCCACGGTCGCGCGCCCGCCACGACTCGGGGAGCGCGCGGCACCGAAGCTGCATTGCACCATGCCGCATGATCGAAGGTCGTATCCTCGAAGACGCACGTCGCACGCGGTGGCTCCTCGCAGCGCTCGCCCTGTGCGGGGCCTGCCCCGACGACAGCGACGGGATCGGGGGCGGCAGCTCGACCGGTGCCGAGGCGAGCACGAGCGGGACGACCGCGATGACCGCGGGCACCTCCGAGCCCACGACGACGCTGGATCCCGACACCACCGGCGGTGACCCGCCGACGGAGCTGCAGCCGTGTGATCCCCTCGCCGACGACTGCGGGGCGCTGCGCTGCGGCGGGGCCCCCAGCGCGGGCTACTACTGTCGGCCGCCGTGCTCGTCGATGGCGGCCGACGGCGATCCGTGCAGCGACGGCGGCGTGTGCCTGCCGACGTACCCCGGCTCGACGGAGCTCGCGTGCGTCGTGCTGCAGCCGTGCGACCCGGCGACCGGCGATGGCTGTGAGCTCGGCGCGGGCGAGAGCTGCGTCGTCGTCGATCTCGAGCCGGTGCGCACCGCGTGCGAGCCCGCGGGGTCCGGTGGCGTCGCGGATCCGTGCGGGCCCGCGGGCGGCAACGGGTGCGACGTCGGGCTCGGCTGCCTCGGCAGCGATCTGCAGGACGGCGATCCCGGGTACTGCACGCCGTGGTGCACGCCGCCCGGCCCCGACGACGCCGCGTGTCCGGTGTGCGTGCCCCTGGGCGACGGGCTCGGGAGCTGTGCCGAGTGCGACGTGCTCGAGGACACCTGTGACGCCGGCTCGCAGTGCCAGCCGATCAACGAGGCGCTCGGGGGCGTGTGCGTCGAGTTCGGTCCGGGCGGCGAGGGCGAGCCGTGCTCGCCGCTCGATCCGGCGCAGAGCTGCCAAGATGGCCTGCTGTGCCTCGAGGCGACGGCCGACGTCTACGGCTGCGTCGCGACCTGCGATCCGGCCGCGCCGATGTGCGCCGATCCGGCGACGAGCTGCATCGACATCGGCTTCGTCCTGCCCGGGATCCCGACCGGCGAGCTCGGCCTGTGCCTCGCGGGCCAGCAGCAGTTCTGCGATCCGAGCGCGGACCCGACCGGCTGCGATCCCGACGAGGTGTGCTTCGCGGTGTCGGCCGACACCGGGATCTGCGGGGCGGTGTGCGATCCGACCGAGGGTGATCTGGCGTGCCCCGGCAACGCCGCGTGCTTCCCCGAGCAGGGCGGCATGCTCGACGTCACGCCGTTCGCGGTGGGCAACGGCGCGTGCGGGGCGGGCTGCACCGACGACGGCGACTGCGGCGGCGGCACGTGCCTCTTGGTCGAGGGGCTCGCGAGCGCGGGCATCTGCGGGACCACCTGCGATCCCGACGCGCCGGTGTGCGACGCGGGCTCGACGTGCGTCGCGACGCCGGGCGATCCGATGGTGGGCGCGTGCGTGGTCGGGGGCGCCGCGTGTGCGGTCGCCGATCCGTTCTCGTGCGTCGGCATGGCCGAGGGCAGCTGCGTCGTGCTCGACGGCGGCGACGCGGCGGTGTGCATGGCCGCCTGCTTCGCGCAGGATCCCAACGCGTGCGCGGGCGAACCCGCGGCGTGTCAGGTCCGCACCGACGCGGCGTTCCACGCGGGCGTGTGCCTCGGCCAGGAGCCCCCGTGCGACCCGCTGCTGCAGGATTGCGGCGACGGGCTCGCGTGCGTCGTCACCGGCGGCTCGGCGATCGGCGGCGTCGCGTTCATGTGCCGCGCTGCGGGGCCCCTCGACGAGGGCGGCGACTGCTCGGCGGACGACGGCGCCTGCGGGGTCGGCCTGCAGTGCGTCGCCGACGTCTGCGTCGCGCTGTGCGATCCGAGCGCGGACGACTGCACGGCGGGCACGTGCACGGATGCCGCCGCGGCGCTGTACCTGCCGGAGGGGACCGTGGGCTTCTGCCTGTGACCGGCGGCGCTCGGCAGCGGCGCGCCATCCCCTGCGCGGCGCGCCGATTCGTGCGACAACCGGAGCACCCGTGCGCCTCGGATCGGATTGCTGTCTCGCGTCGCCGCTCGCGTTGCTGATCGCGGTCGCCTGCGTCGCGACCGAGCCCGAGCCCGCCGCGGGCTCCACCGGCATGGTCGACACCACCACGGTCGCGACCACTGCCGTGCAGGACACCTCGAGCGGCGGGGACGTGCCGCAGTCGCCGGTGTGTGCCGCGTGGCTGACGTGTCTCGCCGACGTCGCGCCCGCCGAGCTCGACGCCGCCGCGATGCAGTACGGCCCCGAGGGCACCTGCTGGTCCGACGCCGAGCTCGCGATGCAGTGCGAGGCGGCGTGCGACGACGAGCTCGCGACGCGCTGCGGCGCAGGCAGCAGCGGTGACTCGGGCGATCCCGTGCTCAAGTGCTCGATCGAGGGGCTGGTCCCGGGCGCGAGCAACCCGATCGACGCCGGGGACGGCGTCGGGCAGATCCCGAGCGTCATCGGCGATGTCCTGGCCCGCAACTGCGGCTGCCACTACCTCGATGCCGCCGAGCTCGATCGCACCGTGCCGGCGTACCTGGGCATGATCGCGCTGACGACCCTCGCCGACTTCCATGCGCCGTTCCAGGGCGCGCCGACGTACCAGCGCGTGCAACAACGCGCGGTCGCGGAGGTCAACATGCCGCCGGTCTTCTACTGCGACAGCCTCGCGTTGGGCTCGCTCTCGCTCGAGGACCACGCCGCGCTCGAGGCCTGGCTCGCGGCCGACGCCCCCGACGGCGCGAGCTGGCGCTGAGCCGCGATCGGCCGCCGGAAAAGCCCGGTGAGGTGGTGTCAGACGGGGTGGGACTCCACTTCGACATGACGAACTCGCGCAGGCACCACTTCTTGGGGGGACTCTTCGGGCTGCTCGCCGGCATCGCGCTGGCGTGTGGCGATGGGGACGGTGGAGCCGAAGGTGACGGGGGCGCGTGCGTGCCCGGCCAGCAGGTCACGTGTCCGTGTCCGGACGGCAGCATGGGCGTGCAGGCGTGCGAGGTGGGCGGAGCCTTCTTCGAGCCGTGCATGTGCGGCGGCGGGACGGAGGGCGCGTCGGCCACCGAGGGTGACACCGAGGACGGCAACTCGGGCAGCAGCGGCGCGGATCTCTGTGGCAACGGGATCGAAGATCCCGGCGAGTGCCCCGGCGCGTGCCCGGCCGATTGCACGGGCGTGGACAGCAGCTCGGGCGACAGCGGCACCACCGGCGAGCCGGACACCTGCGCCGATGTTCCGGTCTTCGTCGCGGCGATCCCGACGATCCCCTCGCGGTGGGAGAGCGGCGCGCTGGTCGGGTTTGCGGCGGGCCAGGACATGTGTCGCAACGCGGCGCTGGTGGCCAATCTCCCTGATCCGATGCTCGTCACGGTCTGCGACTACGAGCAGGTGCTCGAGGCCGAGGCGGCCGGCGAGCTCGCGGTGATCCCCGCGAGCACCACCGCGTGGATCCACCGCACGACCAACGCGATGGTCAACGGCGTCGCCTCGGCGCCGGGCTCGGGCGGTCGCTGCGTCGACTGGACCTACCAGACCAACCACATCTCCGACGGCGAGTTCGTCACGATCGGGGCGGGTGGCGTGGCGACGTACTCCCTCGACGGCGACACGTTCTACAACGGCGTCGACACGACGCACACGCAGCCGGGGTTGCTCGAGTGCGGGACGCAGATGCGCTCGATCCTCTGCTGCAACCCGCCATGCATGCCGCAGGGGTGAGGCCGTCGCGGCTCGGGCCCGCGCTGCGTCCCTTCGCGTGGGCCATCGGGCTCGTCGCGCTGGTGGCCCAGGGCGGGCAGAGCCCGGTGCCGTGGCCCGGCGGCGCGGCGCCCGACGACGCCGCGATCTCGCTCGCGATCGTCGAGGCCACCGCGCTCGCCGATCGCGAGACCTCGAGGCCTTCGAGCGGGGCGAGGACGCCGAGCACATCTTCCTCCTGCAGGAGGACATCGACGCCGGCCAGGTCGATCTCGATCGCCTGTTCACCTTCGGCGACGCGCTGTTCGGCCACGAGTTCCGGCCGAGCGACGGCTGGGGCGACGCGGACGCGGTGCTGCCGTTGGCGCGCGTGCACGACGGCGCGCGCGGTGGGCTCGACACGTTCTCGTGCGCCGGGTGCCACTCGGTCGGCGGTGTGGATGGGGCCGGCTCGGCGACGCAGAACGCCTTCTTCGACGGGGACGGCGACGCGGTCGGCTCGGCGCTCGTGCGCAACGCCCCCGCGGCGATCGGCCTCGGCGTCGTGCAGGCGCTCGCGGCCGAGATGACGACCGACCTGCAGCTCGCCCGCGACGCCGCGCTGGCCACCGCCGCCGAGACCAGCGCGAGAGTGTCGATCACGCTCGAGAGCAAGGGCGTCGCGTTCGGCACGATCGAGGTCGACCCCGACGGCACCATCGACGCCGCTGGGCTCGAGGGCATCGATGCCGATCTGGTGGTCAAGCCGTTCGGCTGGAAGGGGACGATCGCGCGGCTGCGTCGCGTGGTCGAGAACGCCGCGCGCCTGCACTTCGGCGTGCAGTCGCACGTGCTCGCGGTCGACCACGAGACCGCGCCCGATCCCGATCGCCTCGGCGACGGCCCCGACTGGTACGACCCCGACGGCGACGGGCACGCGCGCGAGCTCGAGGAGGGCATGCTCACCGCGGCGGCGGTCTACCTCGCGATGCTCGAGTCGCCGCAGATCCTCCCGCCGTCGGATCCCGGCCTGCGCGATCGCTGGGCCCGCGGCCGCGCGGGCTTCGACGCAATCGGGTGCGCCGACTGTCACCGCACCGAGCTCGTCCTGCTCGGCAGCACCTGGCGCGAGGCGCCCGACACCACCTCCGGCCCGGCGGTCGAGCTGAACCTGCTGCGCGACGGCGAGCAGCCCAAGTCGGGGGCGCGCGTGCAGCTCTTCAGCGATCTGAAGCGTCACGACATGGGGGCCGAACTCGCGGATCCCCGCCCCGAGTCGGGATCCGCGATCGCACCGAGCGTGTTCCTCACCCGGCCCCTGTGGGGGCTCGCCGAGACGCCGCCGTACCTGCACGACGGTCGCGCCGCGACGATCCCCGAGGCGATCGTCGCCCACGGGGGCGAGGCCGCCGCGTCGCGCGACGCCTTCGTCGCGCTCTCGCCCGAGGCGCAGGCCGACGTCCACATCTTCTTGCTGTCGCTCTCGCGGGCGCCGCGATTGCGGGTGCCGCTGTGACGCCCCGCGCATCGACGCTGCTGCTCGCCGGCCTGCTCGGCTGCAGCGACATCGGCCCCGCGGAGCTCGAGCGCGGCGAGGCCGAGCTGTTGGGGACGATCTCGCGGCAGCTGCCGACCAGCGACGCCACCGACGCCCGCGCGGCCCTCGTGCGCGACGCGTGGCGCCGCGAGCACCGATTCCTCGACGCGGCCGCGCCCGGTCACCTGTTCGCGAGCACCCGGGTGTCGCAGGACGAGATCGACGCGGGGCTGTGGTCCCACGACGCGCTCTACCAGCTCGGCGGCCAGCTGTTCACGCTGCAGTTCACCCGGGCGATGGGCCTCGGCGCCGCGACCCCGGGCCTGCGACGCGTGCACGACGGTCGTCGCGGTGGCCCCGACGCGTACGGCTGCACGACGTGTCACTGGCGCGGCGGCCTCGCGGGTGCCGGCGACGCCGCCGACAACGCGATGCTGCGCGGCGATGGCGAGCACATGTCGTCGGCGCTGGCCCGCAACCCACCCGCGCTCGTGGGCGCGGGCCTGCGCGAGCGCGTCGCGGCGCAGATGAACGCCGAGCTCGCGGCGCTGCGCCAGGACACCGTCGCCTTCGCGGTCGAGGCCGGCTACGCCGTCCGCGTGCCGCTCGAGGTCCGCGGCATCCGCTTCGGTCACCTCACCGTTCACCCGGACGGCGAGGTCGACACCTCCGAGGTCGAGGGCATCGATCGCGATCTGGTGATCAAGCCCTTCGGATGGAAGGGCACCGTCGCGTCGATCCGCGACGCGGCCGAGGACGCGCTGCTTGTCCACCACGGCATGCAGAGCACGCACCTCGTCGACGACGGCGATGCGTCGCGCGTCGGCGGTGGCGGCGGCGACGATCCGGATCGCGACGGCGTCGTCGACGAGATCGTCGAGGGGCAGGTCACCGCCCTGGTCGCGTTCCTCGCCCTGCTCGAGGTGCCGCAGGAGGAGATCCCGAGCGGCGATCCCTACCTCGCGACGGTGTGGGCGAGGGGCCGGCTCGACTTCGAGACCCTCGGCTGCGCGCGGTGCCACGTGCCGGTGCACACGATCGACGACGCGCGCGCCGTGCTGCCGCACCGCGACGGCGGCCCCGCGCTGACGCTCGATCTGCTACGCGACGGCGCCGAACCGCGGCTCGCACCCGCGGCGCAGGACGGCGCGCTGACCGTGCGGCTCTACAGCGATCTGGCGCGTCATCGCATGGGCGAGGCCCTCGCCGAGCCGCGGGCGTTCGACGGCGTCGAGCCCGACGCCTTCCTCACGCCGCCGCTGTGGGGCGTCGCGCGCAGTCGGCCGTACCTCCACGACGGTCGCGCGCCCACGCTCGAGGACGCGATCCTGCTGCACGGCGGCGAAGCCCAGTCGTCGCGGGACGCCTACGCCGCCCTCGACGATGCCGGCCGCGCGCCGCTCCGCGTCTTCCTCACCTCGCTCGGTCGCGCCACTCGCCTGGTGACGCCATGATCGTGATCGCGGGTCGTCACCGCGGCCCCTCGCGGTGGTGGATCGTCGCGCTGTGGTCCGCGTTCGCGTGCGCCCCGGACGACGACCCGCTCGACTGCCCGGCGTGGACCGCCGCGCAGGGCGATCGCTGTGTGCTGCGCTCGTGGGTGGTCCCCGATCAAGACGACGCGCTCTCCGAGTCGGGCGCGCGCGAGGTCCAGGTCGCGCTCGGCCCCGGCGGCGCGGCCCTCGTCGCGTGGACCGACGCCGATCCCGTCGATGGTCGGGTGTTCGTCGCCGAGCGCCGCGACGCCGCGTGGTCGAGCACGCCGATGCACGTCGACGACGGTGGCAGCGTCGGCCTCGAGCCTGCGATCGCGATCGGACCGGCGGGTGAGGCCCTCGCGGCGTGGAAGCAGCAGCGCGAGGACGGCGTCGTGTTCCTGGCCACGCGCCCTCCCACGGGCGGATGGAGGATGCCCATCGCGCCGATCTCGTGGGCGCAGACCGCCTACGAGCCGCGCGTCGCCTTCGGCCCCGACGCCGAGGCCCTCGTGTCGTGGAACCAGTGGACCGGGACGAACTTCGGCGTCGCGCTCGGCCTGCGCGCGCCGGGGTCCGACGTGTTCGCGCTGCCCGAGGACGCGGACGCGCTCCTGTCGGCGCCGGTGAACTACGCCAACGCGCCGCGCCTCGCCGTGGGTCCCGACGGCGAGGGCCTCGTCGCGTGGTACCAGGCGCCCGTCGACGACCTCATGGTCTACGTCAGCGAGCGGCGCGACGCCGCGTCACCGTTCACCCGCGCCGAGGCCGACGCGTTCGTGTCGCCGGGCGGCGCGACGGTCGACAGCCACACCGAGGCCAACGCGACGCCCGTCGTCGGCGACGCGGGCGAGGCCGCGGTGGTGTGGACGCAGCAGCGCGGCGAGCCCTGGGACATCGCGGTGTTCGCCGCCACGCGCACGGCCGCGGGGCAGTGGCAGCGACCGAGCTCCCTCGACGACACGATCTCGGCGCCGGGGGCCTTCGCGCGGTGCCCCCAGCCCGCGCTGGTCGACGGCGCGCTCGTGGTCACGTGGTACGAGACGCGCGGCGACGACACGGCGGTGTGGGTCGATCACGGCGACGATGCCGATCCCGAGCGCCTGTCGGCGGAGGGCGTCGAGGCGGTGCACCCCGTGCTCGGGGTCGACGCGGACGGCGGCCTCGTCGTCGTGTGGGCCGAGAACGACGCCGCGTCCCGCGACACGTGGCGCGTGGTCGCGCGGCGCCGATCGAACGCCGTGGACGCGGACGCCGATGCCGAGCTCGCCTCGCAGTGGCGTGCGGTCGAGATCCTGTCGGTGCCGCAGGCGGGCCTCGCCCCGACGCCGCAGCTCGCGATCGCCCCCGACGACGGCGCAGTGCTCGTCGCGTGGGCCCAGGGCGGTGTCCTGGATGCGCGGGTCTACGTCGCCGCGCTGCCGTGACCGGGCCCGATCAACCGCGCCGGACCTCGCGGGTCGGGCGGCGCTGCTCCGGATCGGTGAGCCAGGCGATCGCGTCCACCCCGCGGACGAACGCCCGCAGCGGGAGTCGCTTCGACAGAGCGGTCATGTTGAGCCGCACGCGCGCGAGCTCGCCGTCGACGATCACCGCGATCGCCTCGAGGCCGACGGACTCGATCCACGTCCACATCGCGTCGCGGACCGCCTCGTCGGCGCCCCCGATCTTGCTGTAGTCGAACAGCACGCGGCGCATGCCATGGGCGGCGAACGATCGCTCGAGCTCCGCGTGGAGCGTCTGCGCATCCTCGTTCGAGGCGAGCGGTCGTGCGAAGTCGACGCGGACGTACTGCGCGTCGGCCTGGATCGAGGTCGCGTTCGTGGCGTTCGTGGCGGCATCCTGCATGCACCAAGTCCTGTGTCCCAGAGTAGGACGCACGGCCTCGATGCGCAGCCGGAAAAACGATCAGGGCCCGCCCGCGCGACGCAAACGTAGGTTGCCTGACGGACACGGCACGAAGGGCGCGATCGGCGACCACGGGACTCCGCCAGTCCCGATGCCGCGACCCGGTCCGAGTCGATGTTCACGATGCGTGTGCGGGCGGAGTCGCGCGGCGCTGCGTGCTTGGCGACCTCCAGGTGATCGCGCCCGAGGGCGGCCTCGGCGATCTCCAGCGCGCGCTTCAACCTCGGTTCAGCGGCTTCGGACCGAGCTGGCGAGGATTCATCGTGCCTGCGGAGTTGCGCACGAGGCCACGGTCAATTCACTCCCGCAGGTTCTTTTTCCCGCGGCTTCTTTCGTCGCAGGCGGGCTTCCGTCACCAGAGTCCGGTCAGCGGTCCGTGGTCGTGGTCGGGATCGCCGAACGACTCGAGGCCCATTGCGCCCACGTGCTGCGCGAGGGCGAGCCAGAGCCCCGTGATCGAGGCGTCGTCGTAGGTCACCGCGCGATCGCCCGCGATCCCGCCACCGACCACGACGACCGGGAGCGCGCCCATGTCGTGCACCACCGACAGTCCGCTGAGCAGCACGCACGTGGTGTGGTCGAGGAGCGTGCCGTCGCCCTCGTCGACGGCGTCGAGGGCGGCGAGCAGGGCCGCGAACCGCTCGACGTACCAGCGGTTGCTCGCCGCCAGTTGCCCGTGCGCGACCGGGTCGTCGCCGTTCGCCAGGTGGGCGACGCTGTGGTAGTCGGCGTCGATTCCCTGCCACGCGTGGCGCAGGCCGTCGTTGCCGGAGGATCCCCATTGCACGGTCGCGACCCGGGTGAGGTCGCAGGCGAGGCTCGCGACGACGAGGTCCTGGGTCGCGTCGACCAGCGTCGGGACGTCGAGGTCGTCGGGGTGGCTGGGGTGATCGACCGCGGTCGGCTCGAGCGGCAACACGCAGGTCGACGGCGGGACGTGGGCCTGGGCGACCCGGGCCTCGAGGGCGTCGAGCGCGGTGGCGTGCCGCTCCAACGCGCGTCGGTCCTCGGCGCCGAGCCCCGCGCCGAGGGCATCGAGCCGTCGACGCGCGTGCTCTCGGGCGTCGGCGCGCGCGGCCTGCAGCGCGGCGCGGGCGTCGGGATCGAGGGCGAGCTCGCCGAACAGGCGCCGGTACACCGCGCCGGGATCGTCGTCGGCGCGCAGCGGTACGCCGCGATCCGCGGCGGCGAGGGCGAAGCCCTGGGTGCGCACGCCGAACTGCAGCGCCGTGTACGGCGGTGCGTCGGAGCCGGCCGCCGCGACGAGCTGCTCGCCGACGCGCTGATCGAGCGAGGGCCCGCCGGGCAGATAGTGCCCGCCCGCCCCCTGGTCGGCGGCCAGCGCCGTCGCGGTGAGCAGGGTCCCGAGCGCGACGTTGTGCACGTCGCCGACCTGCGCGCGGCCGACCGTGTTCGCGAGTCCCTCGACCTGCACCAGCCGATCGCGGAACCCCGCGAGTCCGACGAGGCTCTCGCCCGGCGACCACGGGGCCTCGCCGATGGATCCGCGATCGGGACCGCTCGGGCGCCAGCGATCCTGCGCGACGCCGTGGGCGAAGTGGACCACGAGCAGGCGCCGCGGCGACGGGCCGCCATCGGCGGCGCTCGGCAGCCACGGCACCCACGGCGCGGCGACGGCCCCCATGCCCAGCGCCTGCAGCAGACGCCGCCGCGTGGTCGTCGTCGGCCTCGTCCGCCGCTTCATGGGTTGGCCCTCCGGTGGACGAAGGCGTCGCTGCCGACGAGCTCGCCGAGCAGGGTCGGGATGTGTCCGCCGTCGGCGACGAAGCGCCGCTCGAGGGCGTCGATGAACGCGTCGTCGTCGTCGTCGTGGACCTCGAGCCGCCCGAACGCGTAGCGGAACCACTGCCGCACGTAGCAGCGCTGGACCTGCTCGCTGTCCGCGAGCGCCCACGCCAGCGCGACGCCGCCGTCGAGCGCGGCGTCGAGATCGCTGTCGCTGACGCGGCCGCGGGTGTCGATGGGATTGCCGGCCTCGTCGTGCGTCCGCGTGCCACCCATCGCGTCGTAGCCCTCGAGCAGGAAGCCGATCGGATCGATCTGCGCGTGGCAGGTCGCGCACGATGGATCGGCGCCGTGCAGCTCGAGGCGCTCGCGCAGGCTGGCCCCCGGCGCGGGCGCGGCCGGTGGCATGGCGGCGCCCGGCGGCGGCGCGGCGAGGGGCTGACACAGCAGCCGCTCGCGGACGAGCGCCCCGCGGCGCACCGGATCGGATCGATCGGGCTTCGCGTGGGCGGCGAGCACCGAGCGCAGGGTGAGGACACCCGCGCGCCGCGTCGGGTCGAGCTCGAGCAGCGCCCGACCCTCGCCGAAGGACGCGGGCGCCGGCGCGCTCGCGACGACCTCGTCGCCGTACCACGACGTGACCGCCACCGTGGCGACGGCCGTGTTCGCGGTGAGGAGGGTCGACAGCTCGCCGTCCGCGTGGAGGATCGCCAGCGCGACGGTGTCCACGAGCTCGGCGTCGAGCTCGGGGCCGAGGGCCTCGCTGAAGGTGGGGAAGACGTTGCGATCCTTGACGAGGTGGCGCAGCGCGTCGAGCTCGAGCCACTGCCGGTGCATCGCCGCGAGGCCGGCGGCGGCGCGGCCATCGGCGAGCATGCGACCGACGACGATGCGGCGGTACCCGGGATCGTGCAGACGCCCCGCCGCGGCGTCGGCCGACAGCGCGTCGTCGGGCATCGTTCCCCACAGCAGGTAGGACAGGCGCGCGGCGATCTCGTGGCCGCGTAGCACCACCTCGCCGTCGGGATCGCCCTCGCCACGCTCGATGCGGTAGAGGAAGTCGGGGCTCTGGAGGATCGCCGCGACGAGCCGGCGCACGCTGGCGTCGCCCCCGTCCGCGTCGACGGCGGGCGGCCCGAGGATCGCCGCGAGCTCGCCGAGCTCCTCGGTCGACACCGGCCGGCGCAGGGCCCGGGGCGCGAACGCGGCGAGGAACGCCTGCGCACACTCGGCGGTGGGGATCGTCTCGGCGAGGCACGGGTGCAGGGCGTCGCGGCGCACCGCCTCGGCGACGCGCCACGCGACGTCCTCGTATTGCACGAGCACGGTCTCGGTGACCGCGACGGTGTTCGCCGCGAAGCCGCCGTCGTCGTCATCCACCGGCAGGGCGTCGACGAGCTGCAGATCGTCGGGGAGCGCGTCGCCGAACAGATCGGCGATCGTGCGGACGTACTGCGCGCGGGTCAGCCGACGCACCGCGACCGCGCCGAGGTGTGGCGCGGGGTCGTCCGACGCGGCGTCGGGATCGTCGAAGGCCGGCGGCGCGGGCAGGTCGGTCGAGCACGCCGCGCCAAGGGCGAGCACGAGGCCCACGTGCAGCACCGCGGCGCCCCGCGTCGCGCGATCGATCACCGGGGTTCGACCCCGCTGCGGCGCCGGATTCCGCCGCGGCCTCATCGCCGCAGCCAGGCCTCGACGTCGGCGTGCTCGTGGGCGGACAGGGGGCCGTCCAGCAGGCCCAGGGCCGTGCGCGCGTCGGCCGTCGCCGCGTCGGCGTCGCCCTTCGCCGCGCGTACGCGGGCGCGGACGAAGTAGGCGCTGCCCCGCGCGCCATCGGTGACCTCGCCCGTCGCCGCGAGGGCGAGCGCCGACTCGGCGAGGGCGAGCGCGTCGTCGAGGCGACCCGCGCGCAGGCGGGCCTCGGCGAGGGAGTTGATCGTGTCGATGCTGCTGGGATCGCCGGCGTTGGACGGGGCCGCCCAGATCTCCTGCGCGGCCTCGAGCTGCTCGATCGCCGCCGGCAGTGCCCCGCGAGCGAGCGCGATGTCGCCGAGCAGCGTCGCGCTCGCGGCGACCTCTGGGTGGTCGGGATCGAGGGCACGTCGCGCCGACGCGAGCGCCTCGGTCGCGAGCTCCGACGCGCGCTCGAGGTTGCCGCGCCGCAGCTCGACCCACGCGAGCGCCTTGGTCGCCAGCGCGTCCTCGGCGATGGCCTCGGGGTGGGTCTTCCACCACGCCCGGACCTGCTCGAGCAGCGGGACCGCCTCGTCGTAGGCACCGCTCGCGGCGAGGGCCAGGCCGAGGTTGAGTCGGACCGGGGCGCGGCTGGCCTCGGCCGTGCCGGCCCCGGCCTCGATCGTCAGGGAGAGGCGGAGATCGTCGATCGCACCGGGGAGATCCTGCACGTAGTAGCGGGCCAGGCCGCGGTTGTTGTGCAGCATCCCGACGCGCTGCGATCGCGGGCCGAGCAGCGCGCCGGCATCTTCGATCATGCGGTCGTAGAGCGCGAGGGCCTCGGTGTGCCGCGACGCGGCGTCGAGCGCCGCGGCGAGCTCGTACTCGAGGAAGAGTCGATCGAGGCGAGGGGTCCCGAGCGCGTCGTCGCGGGTCTTCGCGCGCTCGAGCACCGTCACCGCGGCGTCCGCATCACCCGACGCGAGCAGGGCCTGCGCCCGCGTCACCTCGATGTTGACCTGCGTTCGCGGCGGCGCTGCGCCGCGCCGCACGTCCGCCTCGGCGTGCTGCAGCCACAGCTCGGCTCCGGCGGGATCGTTGCGGATCATGCCGTCGAGGTAGCCCAGGGACAGGGCGATGCGGGCCGCCGTCTCGTCGTCGCTGGCGCCGCGCGCGAGGAAGTACGCCTCGCGCAGCAGACTGGTCGCGGCGTCGCGCTCGCCCTCCGCCATCACCACGCGCCCGAGGATCCACTTCGCCCGCGCCCGCGCCGGATCCCAACCCAAGGCGTCGGCCGAGGCCACCAAGCTGCGGACCTCGGCCGCGAGTCCGGCGAACTCGCCGATCTCGAGCCGGATGTCGGCGTGCTCGAGCCCCAGGGCGAGCTGCGCCACCGCGTCGCGGATCGCCGGATCCTCCGGGGGCGCGACGCGGGCGAGGAGGTACGCCGGGTCGGTGCAGATCGCCACGTCGGGGAGATCGCTCGCGACCTCGTCGACGCGGGCGCGCGGCGCCGGGTTGCGCTCGAGCACGTCGAGCACCGCGGTGACCCGATCCAGCCGACCGTCGAGGCACGCGACCTGCCGATCGAGTAGCGCCTCGCTCTGCGACCCGTCGACGCGCGTGGCCTCGCAGCCGGCGACGCGGACCTCGGTCCAGTGGGTGAACCACGCGTCGACGAGCGGATCGACCGCGGCCCACGTGCGCGCCGCGGACTCACCGTCCGCGGCGAACGCCGCCGCGAGGCCCTCGCGGCGCGCGGGGCTCCACATCGTGCCGACCGCCGCGGCGGCATCCGAGCAGGGGGTCGGGCGCGACGACGTGCCGACGCCGACCCCGATCGCCACGGCCGCGCCGGCGCCGACGAGGGCCATCGCCCAGCGCCGACGCGCACGCGCGAGACCCAGGCCGTGCTCGAGCGCGTCGGCGACCGTCCGCATGTCGGGGTAGCGGTGGTTCGGATCGAGGGCGACGAGGCGCCCGAGCACGCCCCGCAACCACCGCGGCACCTCGCGGTTGGCCGGGATCGCGACCCGATCGCTCGGCGAGGCCACCCAGTTGGGGACGTCGCCGAAGGGCCGCACGCCGACGAGCGCCTCGTGCAGCGCGACGCCGAACGCGAACTGATCCACGTGCGGCCCGAGCGGCACGGCGCAGTTGAACTGCTCGGGGGCCATGTAGCCGGGCGTGCCGAGCACCGCGTCGGACGCGGTCAGCGAGGGGTTGGTCGCGAGCGGCTCGCCGCGATCGACCCGCTCGCGCGAGACCTCGATGCTCCCCAGCGTGCGCGCCAGCCCGAAGTCGGCGACGCGGGCCCGACCGTCGCGCCCGAGCAGTACGTTGTCGGGCTTGAAGTCGCGGTGCACGAAGCCCGTGGCGTGTGCGGCCGCCAGCCCACGCGCTGCCTGGACGTAGACCTCGACGATCTGCCGCCACGTGCGGGCCTCGGACGCCTGCCACACCCGCAGCGTCGCGCCGTCGACGTACTCCATCGCGATGTACACCGCGCCGTCGTGTTGCCCGACCTCGTGCACGGTGACGACGTTGGGGTGGGCGAGCTGGGCCATCGCCTGGGCCTCGCGCTCGAGCCGAGCGGTCGCCACGGCGCTGCGGCGGCCGACGAGCTTGATCGCGACCTCGCGATCGAGGCGCCGATCGCGGGCGAGGAAGACGACGCCCATGCCACCTTCGCCGATCTTGCGGACGATCTCGAAGTGTCCGGCGACCACGGCCCCGGCCTCGAAGCGAGGGGCCAGCGGGGCCCCGGCGAGCCCGGCCACGAATTCCCCGATCACGCTGTCGACGTCGGAGAACGAGTCCCCCGGCGACAGCTGCGTGTTGGCCGTCCCGACGTTGCCCTGACCGTTGGTCGGAGTGCCCAAGCACGTCGAGGCTACCTCAAGGCGGCGGCGGACGTTCTCGGCCGGCGCGCGGCACTCGCAGCGGCCGGCGTCGCGCGGGTTCAGACGATGCGAGTGATCCGCGTGGTCCGGCGCGGGTTCGGATCGACCAGCCACTTCGCCGCCTCGTCGAGGCCGAGGAAGGCCCGCATCGGCACGCGGCGCGAGAGCGCGGTCATGTTGAGCCGCACGCGGGTGAGCTCGCCGTCGACGACGACCGCGATGCCCTCGAGGTCGGCGCGCGCGGCCCAGTCCCACATCGACTCGCGCACCTCCTCGGCGTGCGCGCCCACGCAGCGGTAGTCGAGCAGCACCCGCCGCGTGGCCTGGGCCGCGGCGTCGATGCGACCCTGCAGCGCGAGGGCGGCGGCCACCGAGTCGACCGCACGCGAGAACACGACACGGACGAACCGCTCCTCGGTCTCGATCGACGCCGCCTCGGCCACCGCAGACCAGTCTAGCAGCCGGCCGCGATTGTCCACGGTGGCGTCAGCGTGCGGCGTACGGATCGAAGCTGGCCCGGCTGCGGCGCGCGGCGTTGAGGCGCCGCAGCTCGGCCGGTGCGAAGGCCTCCCGCGAGGCCGCCGGGGCCTCGCGGCGCACGAACGCCTCGATCACGCGCCGGGCCTTCGCGCTGGCCTGTGCCCGCGCGGCGTCCTCGGTCGACGGCTTCGGCCCGGCTTCGACGCAGTCGTCCCAAAGCTCGAAGATCCGCCGCCGCTTGGTCGCGGCGTCGAGCGTCGGGTCGGACCACATCGACCGCAGACGCTCACCGAGGGCGGCGAGCGCCTCGCGCTCGCGCACGCGCTGGTACTCGGCGCGCAGGCGGGCCCGCAGCGGCGCGGTGTCGTCGAGGAATTCGCGGCGCGCTCGGGCGGTCTTGCCCCGCGTCACGAGATCGGCGAGGCCGCCCATGCGGAGGCCGACACCCGCGAGGATCGGCGGCGCGCCGTACGGGCCGTACTCGACGATGGGGTCGTGCTTGCTGTCGGGTCCCGCGCCACGGTGCACGAGCGTGTTGGGGACCTCGTTGAACCGCTCGTCGTCGGGGCGCTTGGGTCGACCGCGCCAATCGAAGCCGAGGATCGTCGGCGACTGGGGCTCGATCCGCGGCACCCGGCGGAACGTCACCTCGCCATCGGCGTGGATGGTCGCGACGAAGCCCGACGATCGATCGCGGTGCTCGTAGCTCCCGTCGGCGCGACGGATGAGGTGCTGGCTCGCGCGCGGACCGGCGGGCCGATAGCCCGCGGGCAGCCGAGGCGGTGGCGGCTCGGCCAGGAGCAACGACGCGGTGAGGAGCACGGCGAGCACGGGACGTCCGCGGCCCCGATCGAGGGGCAGCGTCCCAGCTTGCCGCAGGGCGGTCGGCGCCGACAAGCCCCATGGTTCGCGCGGCGGGCGGGGCCAGTAGGCGGGCCTGGGCTGCTATCCTGCCGGCCCAACGATGGCCCGAACCATGGTTCCGCCGCTCGATCGTCGCGATCTGCTGTGTGCCCTCGCGGTCGCCTCGGGCGCCCCGACCCTGCTGCTGCCCCGACGTGGGCGCGCTGCGTCACCGGCTCGCGACGCCGAGCTGCGGGGCACCGAGCTGCGGGCGATCGAGCGCGACGCGCTCGGCATCACGCTCGAGCTCGGCCTGCGGCACGGTCCGTTCCCCCACGGTGGCCTGCCGTACGACGACGACACCACGTTCGTCTTCGTTCCGGCGCACCACCGCGGCGGCCGCAGCATCGACACCGTCGTGCACTTCCACGGCCACAGCACGAACGCGCGCGCGACGATGGGTGAGAAGCAGCTGCGCGCGCAGGTCCACGCCAGCGGGCGCAACGCGATCCTCGTCGTCCCGCAGGGGCCCGTCGACGCCAAGGACTCGCGGTGGGGCCGGCTCGATCTCGCGGACGGGCTCGTGGCGTTCCTGCGCGAGGTCCGGGGCGCGCTGCAGTCGGCCGAGATCTCCGCCGTGCTCGAGGACGCCGCGATCGTCGGCGCGCGGCCGGGCTCGCTCGCGATCTCGGCCCACTCCGGCGGCTACCGGGTGGCCGCGTCGTGCCTGACGCGCGGCGGCTGCAACGTCAACGAGGTCTATCTGTTCGACGCGCTCTACGGCGTGCGCGACGACTTCCGCAGCTGGGTGCTCGCGCGTCGCGATCGCCACGGGGCCCGCGAGCGGCACAAACTCCTCGCGTGGTACCGCGTCGACTCGGTCGCGGCCCAGTGCGCCGAGCTGCGCCGCGAGCTGGCGATCGACGGCGTCGCGTATCGCCATGTCCTCGACGAGCGCGAGGCCGATCCCACCGCGATGACGCGGGCGCGGGTCGGCTTCGTGCGCTCGAGCGTCGGGCACCGCGACGTCGTCCACGCGACCGACGCGCTGCGCAACGCCCTGTCGTGGTCCTGCCTCGCCGCCGCGCCGAAGTAGCCCGCCGCTCGGGCGCGGCGGGGCCACGCGCCTCTCAGGTGCAGCCGTCGCCGCTGCACGACTTCTTGCAGGTCGCGCCGCTGCAGCTCTGCTTGCAGCCGCCGCCCGAGCACGACAGATCGCAGGTCGCCCCCGACGCGCACGTCTGGGGGCAGCCGGCGCCGGAGCACGAAGCCTCGCAGCTCGAGCCCGAGGCGCAGGTCTGCTTGCAGCGGCCGCCGGAGCACGTGAACTTGCAGGCTCCGCCCGCGGCGCAGGTCTGCGTGCAGCCGCCGTCGGAGCAGGTGTTCGACGACGCCTTGCCGCCGGCGCTGCCACCACCGCCACCACCACCGCCGACATTGACGCTGCCGATGCCGGGCACGTCCACGCCGCCGGGTCCGACCTTCACGCCGCCGACCTCGACGGTCTTGTCGGTGACCTTGCCGCCGCCGGGGAGCTCGACCTCGTTCTTCGCGCCGTCGACCTTGACGGTGCCGCCCGAGCCGGCGACCTCGACCTGCTGCTTGTCGCCGTCGGCGGTGACGACTGCGTTGCCGCCCTCGACCTTCACCGAGCCGTCCTCGTTGATGTCGACGCCGACCTCGCCGGCCTTGACGCCGTCCTTGCTGACCTCGACGCCGGGCGCCTTGACGCCGTCCTTGTTGATCTCGACGCCGGGCGCCTTGACGCCGTCCTTGCTGACCTCGACGCCGGGCGCCTTGACGCCGTCCTTCGAGACCTCGACCCCACCCGCGACGACCTTGCCGTCGCCCGTCGAGGTGTTGTCACAGCCGCTGGCGAAGGCGGCGGTGAGGGTGAACGTGCCCGCGAGGGCGAAGAGACGGGAGGTGGAGCGCACGAACGTTCGCATGGTGATGATCCTCGACGGTGCGATGGTACCCTGCGCCGCCGCCATGGAGAATCTCCCCCGCGCGACCGTTCATGCCCTCGGACGCGCGCCGATGTGGCCCCCGACACAGCGCGCGTCGTTGCGTGCAGCGGTTGCGCTCGCCCTGGGCGCGGTCGTGCCCATCTCGTGCGGTTCCACTTCGATCGACGGGGAGGGCGAGGGCTCGACCTCCGAGACCGGCGCACCGACGACGATCGTGCCGGGCGACGGCGAGGCCGGCTCGTCGAGCGCGGCGACCAGCACCCCCGGGGACTCGTCGTCGTCGTCGTCGAGCGACACGGCCGGGGCGGACCTCGGCGTGGCGCCCGTCGACGACTGTGCCGCGTTCGACGCGTTCGCCTCCGCGCTCGCCTCGGCCGACGCTGCTGCGCGCACCGAGCTGACCTCCGCCTTCGTGGCCGCGGCGATGCACGACGGCGCGGGCCTGCCCGTCCGCTGCGAGGGGCGGCTCATCGGGCTGCTGTGGGACGAGGGCGGCGGCGCCCTGTCGATGACCGGCGACTTCGCGGACTGGGATCCGCGGGCCCATCCCATGGTCCCCGTCGTCGACGGCTTCGGGCTCTGGGTCGCCGACGTCCCCGTGACCGAGCCGCTGGCGCCGTCGATGTACAAGTTCGTGCGCGACGGCAGCGAGTACTTCGCCGATCCGTGGGCGCGGCGGTTCGCGTGGGACGAGTTCGGCGAGTACAGCCTCACCGCCGCGCGCCCCGAGGCGCCGCACCACGAGCGTTACCCCGCCTTCGCCGACGGTGCCGGTCGCCTGCCGCCGCGTGACGTCGTCGTGTGGGTGCCCGCCGGCGCCCTGGAGCCCGAGGCCACTCCGGCCGCGGTGCTGTACATGCACGACGGGCAGAACCTCTTCGCCCCGGACGCGCCGTTCGGCGGCTGGCAGGTCGGCGCGGCCGTCGACGACGCGATCGCCTCGGGCGCGCTACCGCCGATGTTCGTCGTCGGCATCGACAACACGCCGCTGCGCTTCGACGAGTACACGCCGGTCCCCGATGATCTCGGCGACGGCCCGGTCGGTGGGCGTGCCGACGAGTACGCCGACTTCGTCGCGCTCGGCATCAAGCCGTTCATCGACGCGCGCTATCCGACGCGCGCGGACGCAGGCTCGACGGTCGCGCTCGGCTCGAGCCTCGGCGGCCTGGTCAGCCTCTACATCGCGTGGCGTCACCCCGACGTGTTCGGGCTCGCGGGCTCGATGTCGGGGACGCTCGACTGGGGTCGACTCGGACTCGACAACGATCGGATCGTCGAGCTGTTCGAGCAGCAGCCACCCCTCGGTGCGTGGCTCTACCTCGACAGTGGCGGCGACGGTCCGTGCCCCGGGGGCAGCGACAACTACTGTGTCAACCTGGAGATGCGCGGGCGCCTGGCGGAGATCGGCTGGAGCGAGCCGGACTCGCTCGTGTACGTGCACGCGCCCGGAGCCAGCCACGACGAGGCCGCGTGGCGGGATCGCCTGCCCGGCGCCCTGGGGGCGATCGGACAGGCGATCGGCGCCCGAGGGCCGTGAACCGCAGTGCACCGCGATCGGAGGGGGCGGCTGCATGCTCGCGCAGCCTCCGCGACGCGCTGGGGTGCGGGTCCGATCCCTCGGGGATCGGATGTGGGACGATCGCTGGACATCCCGCGCATGCTCGGCCAACCTTGCGGTGCCCACGATGGATCGGGCCACCAGGAGAAGACGCAACATGGCAAATTTCAAGCAAATCGCGGCGACGCTCGCCATCCTCGGTTCGGGCGCGTTGGTGTTCACGGGTTGTGAGAAGAAGCCCGAGGCGACCGAAGTCCCCGGTGGCGGCGACGCTGCGGGCGACGCTGCGGGCGATGCCGCCGGTGATGCGGGCGACGCTGCGGGCGACGCTGCGGGCGATGCCGGTGGCGATGCGGCGGAGGCGAAGTGTGGCGAAGGCCACACCGAAGAGGGTCACTGCGGCGCGGCCGAGGGCTGACGTCCAACGCACGCTCGCGTGCACGGGGCTCCCTGGGAAATCGGGGGGCCTTTGTCGTTGGTTCGACCGCGATCGTCGCGGTGCGGATAGGATCGTTCGCGGTGCTCCGCCGTCGGTGCTTCGCCTGGTTCGTGGTCCTCGCCGCGTGTGACGACGCGCCGCCCGTCCCCGAGGTCGCGCCGATCGTCGAGGCGTCACCGGCCGTCGTCGCGGCACCATCATCGCCCGTGATCGCGGGCCCGAGCGTGCCCGAGGTGCCCGAGGTGCCCGAGGTGCCGGCGGTGCCGGCGGTGCCCGAGGTGCCCGCGGTGCCGCCGATCGACGCGGACGGCTGGCGTCGCGGCACGGTCACGGCGGGCCAGAGCCTGAGTCGGATCTGCGCGTCGGCGGAGCTGTCGGCCAAGGCGACCGCGGAGCTCGTCGCCGCGCTCACGCCGGTGATGGATCCCGCGACGATCGGCGAGGGCCAGCGCTGGGCGCTGCGCACCGACGACGCCGGGGCGCTGGTCGACTTCACGATCACGCGCAGCGTCACGCGCTCCGTCGAGGTCCACCGCGGCGCGGACGGCCGCCTGGTCGCGGCCGAGCGCGAGGCCGAGACCACGGTCGAGGACGTCGACATCACCGCGACGATCGACAGCTCGCTGTCGGCGGCGATCGTCGAGGGTGGCGGCGACGCGGCCCTGGTCGCGGCGATCGTCGAGGTGTTCGCCTCGGACATCGACTTCTACACCGACCCGCGCAAGGGCGACCGCGTGGCCGTCGTCGCCGAGCGCCACCTGCTGAACGGCGAGTTCGTCCGGTACGGCCGGCTGCTCGCGGCCGAGTACCGCGGGGAGGAGGTCGGCACGGTGGTCGGGCTGTGGTGGGAGCCGCCGGGCGGCGCCGACGGCTCGTGGTACACGCCGCAGGGCAAGAGCCTCGATCGCACGCTGCTCAAGAGCCCGCTCAAGTACGCGCGGCTGTCCTCGGGCTTCAACCCCAAGCGCATGCACCCGGTGCTGCACAAGGTGAAGGGCCACTTCGGGGTCGACTACGCCGCGCCGGTCGGGACGCCGATCTGGGCGGCGGCCGCCGGCGAGATCGTGTTCCGCGGCGAGAAGGGCGGCGCCGGCAACATGGTCGTGCTCGAGCACGACGGTGGCTTCCAGACCGTGTACATGCACCTGTCGAAGTTCGCCGAGCGACAGAAGGTCGGCATGGACGTCGCGCAGAAGACGGTGATCGGCTACGTCGGGACGACTGGGCTGTCGACCGGCCCACATCTGCACTTCGGCGTGAAGCGTGCCGGTCGGTGGGTGGACCCGGCGACCGTGCGATCGATCGAGCGACCCGGGGTGCCGGCGAAGCACCGCGCGAGGTTCGAGCGCGACACCGAGGCGATCGCAGCCCGGATCGCCGACGCGCTCGCGGCGACGCAGTGATCGCGGGGCGACGCCGAATCGAATCGCTGGCGTGACCCGGTGAGAGCACGCAGCGTGGTATCGTGGATCGATGACCGCGCGTCGCGTCCTGCCCCTGTCGATCGTCTGGTTGCTCGCGTGCAAGTCCGGCGGCGACGGTGGTGGTGGCTCGGGCGACACGTCGGGGGGCGAGGCGGGTGAGGCCGGCGAGGCCGGCGAGGCCGGCGAGACCGCGGACATCCCGACGCCGGACATCCCCGCGGTGTGCGAGGGCATCGACGCGCAGGACGTCAGCAGCCCGACCGCGACGCTGAGCGGCGCCGACTGCAACGAGGGCGCGATCCGGGCGGCGGTCGAGCAGGGCGGCACGATCGTCATCGACTGCCCCGACGCGCCGGTGCTGTTCACGTCGCAGATGGTCGTCGGCCTCGACACGGTGATCGACGGCAACGGCGTGACGGTGCTCGACGGCGGCGGGACCACGCGGCTGCTGTACAAGCCGCCGGGGCCGAGCCTCTACCTGCAGAACCTCACCATCACGCGCGGCCAGGCGCCCGAGGCGTTGGGCGATCCGAGCGTGACCCAGGCCAACTGGTTCGACTGGGCCGGCGGCGCGATCGTGGTGCAGTGCCACGACAACACGGTGACGTCGGGCGGCGGGCTGTTCGCCAAGGACTTCACGTGCACCGACAGCCACTCCGGCTCGTCGACGCGCGACCCGGACACCGATCAGATCCTCGATACCGGCACCGGCGGCTGCATCTACTCGTTCACGTGCGCGGTGCAGTGCGACGGCTGCGAGTTCCGCGACAACGGGGCGACCAACGGCGGTGCGATCGGCACGCTCGGCGGCAAGGCGCAGATCACCGGCAGCGTCTTCATCGACAACGCGGCCCGCTACGACGCGTCGAGCAACGACAACCAGGGCTTCGGCGGCGCGTGGTACCAGGACGGCACCGAGACGTCGGTCGGCGAGACCGAGACGAACGCGGTGCACTTCTGCGGCAACGTGTTCCAGCGCAACGTCGCCGACACGAGCGGCGGCGCGGTGCAGCTGTTCTATCGCCAGAACACGCGCACGTCGTTCGAGTTCCAGCAGAACCTGTGCCAGGACAACGCCACCGGGGCCGGCCGCGAGGGCGCGCCGGGGCAGGGCGGTTGCCTGTACGTGTACGTCGATCCCGACACGAAGATCCCGTGGGCGCCCGATGTCGGGCCCGACGCGTTCGTGGTCTCGCGCAACAGCTTCGTCGGCAACCGCACCGATCTGCTCGGCGGTGGCGCGGCGATCTACAACATCTGGGACACCGCGACGCGCTTCGACAACAACGTCTTCACCGGCAACGCGGTCGAGAGCACCAACCAAGATCAGGGCGGCGGCGGGGCGCTGGGCCTGGTCGGGACGTACTTCGACCTCGAGTACAACACGTTTTCGTCCAACACCGCGAACAACTCCACCGGCGGCGTGAAGCTCGGGGCCGGCAGCGTCGGGCTGCGCAACAACCTGTTCTTCCGCAACGCGGCGCCGTACGTCGTCGGCCAGTTCGACGCCGAGCAGAGCGAGCACGTGAACTACCAGCTCGACGAGGTCGACGACGACCAGTACACGGGCTTCCAGGTCTACGCGAGCAGCGGCAACCTCTTCACGCCGTCGACGACCGCGTCGGGGGAGCCGCGGCCGAGCCCGGGCGCGGCGGTGGTCGACGAGGATCCGCTGCTGTCGGAGCTGGTGACCGAGGTGTTCCCCGCGGTGGTCGAGCTGATGTCGGGCAGCCCGGCGATCGACGCCGGCGTGCCGCTCGAGACGGTGGACGTGGACATCCTCGGCACGCCGCGGGGGGCGACGCCGGACATCGGCGCGTTCGAGGCGGAGTAGCGGCGCGGGCTGTGCCGCCCACGGCGCCGGCGATCGCCCGGCGGCGATCGGGTACGCTCTGGGTCATGCGGATGCAGTGGTGGACGGGCGTCGTCGTCGGTGTGGTGGCTTGCTTCGGTTGCGGCATCGCCGGGCCGATCGACGAGCCCGAGGCCGGCAGCACCGGCAGCTCGACCGGCGGCGCGACGTCGGCGACGACGGCGGGCACCGCTGCGACGACGCAGGGCGGCGGCCACTCCTCGACGGGCGCGGTGACCGGCGTGACCGCGTCGAGCACCGGCATGACGACCACCGCGAACCCCACGTCCGACACCGCGAGCGACGTCACGACCGCGGGCTCCGACACGGGGTCCCCGCGCGAGCAGTGCGGCGTCGACGTCACCCGCGGCGGCGGCAACTACGAGATCATCTGCGACTGCGCCGGGTGCCGCCTCGACTGGTACGCGATCGACTGGGCGGAGTACCAGCAGATCTCGGCCGCGTGCGAGTGCCTCTGCGCGGCGTCGGACTGCGGCGCGCACGTCAGCGGCGAGGCCGAAGCCGAGGCCGAGGGCGAGGACGGCGAGGGCGGTGCATCGTCGACGACGGCGGGCTCGAGCACGGGCGGGACGCAGGGCTGAGGGTCGCCTGAGCCCCTACTCGTTCGCTAGCTCGAAGTTCGCGTGGACGATCGTGATGATGTCCTTGTGCAGCGAGGTCGTGTCGTTGTTGCCGTCCCACGAGGTGCTGGTGGAGTTGGCCGGGTTCACGTTGATGACGCCCATGTCGGCGCCGCGGAGGCGGGCGATGCGGCCGCCGCCGGCGGACTCGACCATGTTGTCGGCGCGCGTCCTGGCGTCCTTGCTCGCCTCGGCGAGCATCTCGATCTTGAGCTCGCCCAGGCCGGTGTAGAAGTACTCGGGGGTGCCCGAGGAGACCTCGATGCCGCCCTCGAGCAGCTCGGTGACCTCGCGCGAGGTCTTCTCGACGGCGGCGACGTCGCCGGAGCTGACGGTGATGCGCTGCTCGGCGACGAAGCCGTCGGGGACGGTGCGTTCGATGCGTTCCTCGCCGACGCCGACGACCTCGGTGCGCGTCAGGGCCATCACGGTCGCCGACAGCACGCGGATCTCCTCGCGCTCGATCCCGCGGGCGACCAGGAAGTCGACGGTCTTGGCGACGTCGTCGTGGAGCTTGCGGTAGGCGGCGACGCGCTCGACGTCGCGGGCGACGACGTCGGCCGACCACTCGATCGCGTCCGAGACGATGCGGCGCTTCGCCGAGCCGGTCACCTGGATCACGCTGTCCTTGGGCTTCGTCTTGACCCGCTCCCAGGTCGCGGAGGGGATCCACGCGGCAGCGATGACGGCGAGGGACGGGGCGATCCAGTCGAAGCGGCGGAAGGGGAGTTTGGGGCCCATGGTCGGGGCCGTACGCGCGGGCAGGGGGGTCGTGTTCCACCCGCCCCGCGAAACCTCGCGAGCGGCCCGGCGCCCCCGTCAGCGCTCGTAGGCGCCGATGTCGTAGCCGGCGCCCTGGGGCCGGGGCGCGCCCTCGAGATCGATCGCCGACGCCGCGACGCCGCCGAGCACATCGATCCCCGCGTCGATCGGCGCGGCACCGTCGACGAGGTGGAAGTCCGTCGGACCGACGAAGAGCCCCGCGCCGTCGACGACGATCGAGTGGGTGTCGTGGCCGCCGGCCTGCCACGCGCCCACGTCGACGTCCTCTTCGTCGATCGCGAACACGTCCACCAGCGCGTTGTAGTCGCTGGTGAACGGCGCGTCTCCCAGCGAGATGCTCGGCCCACCGCCGTGGTTGACGAGGATGTTGTCGACGATCACGTGGCCGCCTTCGTCCTGCTCGAGGCGGATCGCGGCGCCGGTGCCGAAGTCGGGGACGACGAAGGTGTTGCCGACGATCTGCAGGTCGGCCGCCCCGCCCGCCGCATCGATCGCGTAGACGACCAGGGCGTTGCGGCCGTTGCCGTAGACCACGTTGTCGGCGATCCGCGACGACCGGACGCCGTCCATGTTGAAGCCGTTGTGGCTCGAGCCCCAGATCATGTTGCGCTCGACGACGAGCCCCGTGATGACGCCGTCGCCGCCACCGTCGCCCTCGACCGACAGGTCGCCGTTGAAGTGGATGCCCGCGCCCTCCGCCGGCCCGAGCGCGTCGTCCCAGTGGATGACGTTGCCGCGGATCACGGTGTCGTCGCAGCCGGCGTTGGCCATGTAGATCCCGTGGCCGCGGTCCTCTCCGTTCGCGCCGGCGTCCACGACCTCGTTGCCCTCGACGAGCGACGCGCCCACCTCGGAGAGGTACAGGCCCTCGTGGCCCGCCCGCTCGCACCGCAGGCCGCGGAGCACGAGCCGCAGGTGCGGGCTCGCGACGCCCGAGACGCCGGGGTTCGCCGAGTGGCTCGCGACGCACGAACGACCCATGTCGACGATCGTGAAGCCCTCGACGACGACGTCGTGGACGCCGGCGAGCTCGTCCGAGCCGACGATGCAGATGCCGGTTGGGTCGCCCGAGCAGCCGTCGCCGGCCGAGGGCGCGTCGATGACGACGCCGTCGTCCGCGGCGCGGTAGCTGATCCGCAGCTCGGGCTCGCCCGAGGCGGAGATGTCGAAGCCCTCGTAGCTGCCCGCGAACACCAGCACCGTGTCGCCGGGTATGGCCGCGTCGGCGGCGTCCTGGATCGTCGCGAACTCGGCCTGCATGCCCGATGCGTCGACGCACAGCACCGCCGGATCGGCGCAGTCGCTCGGGCACGCGCCGCAATCGTCGGCGCAGCTCGAGCAGGTCTCGAGCGCCGAGCACGTCGCATCGCCGCAGTCGGGCGGCGGCGGCGGATCGCCGGTGTCATCGCCGGGGCCGGTGTCGTCGGGCGCGGTGTCGGTGCCTTGCCCCGTCGGATCGCCCGAGCTCGACGGGTTGCTCGGGTCGGACACGTCCGACGCACCGGTGCTGTCGGGCGAGGTGTCGAGATCGCCGGCGCCGCTCGGCGCGTCGGAGGTCGTGGCTGCCTCACCGTCGTCCCCGCAGGCACCGAGCCACAGGGCGAGGAGGTGTTCGGGACGGGAACGGAGGCGGCGGCTGGGGATGCGCATGGGACGGCGAACCGTTGGTGGCCGGCACCGCGGGGATCTGTGTGACCCCCGAGGCCGCGTGATAGCCTCGAAGACGGGGCGTGAGCCGTGGTCGCCACGCCGTTCCCATGGACGTCGTCAAACGACCCATCCGCGAGGTGCTCCGGGCGCAGCGCGCCGCCCAAGACGCGAGCCTGCTGGCGTGTCGCGACGCCGAGCTCACCGCGGCGATCCTGTCGTCGCCGCAGTGGCAGCACGCGCCCGTGATCGCAGCCTTCGTCGGCGTGCACGGCGAGCCCGACACCACCGCGTTGCTCGACGCCGCGTGGGCGGCGGGCAAGGCGGTCTGGTTGCCCCGGCTCTACGGCGACACCCTGCAATTCGTGGCGACCGGCGATCGCAGCCACCTGGTCGCGACGCCGCGCGGCGCGTACGAGCCCACGCTGGGGCGGTCACCGCCGAAGGTCCTCGCCGACCTCGCCCCGTCGATCGTGCTGCTGCCCGGGCTGGGGTTCGGCCGCGACGGCGCCCGCATCGGCGATGGACGCGGCCACTACGACCGGGCCCTGGCGCCGCTGCGCGAGCGCACCGATGTGTGGCGGCTCGGCCTCTGCCACGCGCTGTTCCTCGATCCGCCGCAGGGGCCGATCCCGATGGCGGTGTACGACGTGCCGGTCCACGCGGTCGCGACCGAGTACGGGATCATCCCGTGCGCCACATGGCGCCGCTAGTTCGGCGGGTGGCCCCAGCCGCGCGCGAAGCGGAGTAGGGTCGACCCATGCCCGTCGTGCACCCCCGGACCTGCTCGTTGTGCGAGGCGATGTGCGGCCTGCTCCTCACGGTCGAGGGCGACCGCGTCGTGTCGGTGCGCGGCGACGACGACGATCCGCTGAGCCGCGGGTACCTCTGCCCCAAGGGCCCCGCGATCGCGGCGCTGCACGAGGACCCCGATCGCCTGCGGACGCCGCTGCGGCGCACCGCCAGTGGCTGGCAGGAGATCGGCTGGGACGAGGCGCTCGATCTCGCGGCGGCCGGCATCCACGACGTGCAGCAGCGCCACGGTCGGCACGCGCTGGCTGCGTACATCGGCAACCCCGCCGTCCACAACACGGGGACGATGCTCTACGGTCCGTCGTTCCTGCGGACGCTCGGCACGCGGCACCGTTACTCGGCGACGTCGGTGGACCAGCTGCCGCAGATGCTCGCGGCCTACCTGATGTACGGCCACCAGCTGTTGCTGCCGGTGCCCGACGTCGATCGCACCCAGCACCTCGTGATCCTCGGCGGCAACCCGCTGGTGTCCAACGGCAGCATCATGAGCGCGCCGGACATGAAACGGCGGCTCGCGGACATCCGCGCCCGCGGCGGCAAGGTCGTGGTCGTCGATCCTCGGCGCACCGAGACGGCCGAGGTGGCCGACGAGCACGTGTTCGTGCGGCCGGGCTCCGACGCGCTGCTGCTGGCGGCGATGGTGTCGGTGCTGTTCGAGGACGGCGTCGAGCGGGCGACGCCCGCCCCGGTGCGCAACCTCGACGCGCTGCGCACCGCGACCCGCGAGTTCACGCCCGAGTCGGTCGCCGCCGCCACGGGGATCGACGCGGCGACGATCCGTCGGCTGACGCGCGAGCTCGCGGCCTCGCCCGCCGGGGTGCTCTACGCCCGCGTCGGCGTGTCGATGCACCCGTTCGGCGGGCTGTGTCACTGGCTGGTGAACGCGATCAACGTGATCATCGGCGCCCTCGATCGCCCCGGTGGCTCGATGTTCGCGAAGCCGGCGTTCGACATCATCGCCGCGCCCGCGCCGCTGGGTCTCGGGCGCGGGAGCTTCGGTCGGTGGCGCTCGAAGGTCCGTGGCCTGCCGGAGTTCGGCGGCGAGCTGCCGGTCGCGACGCTCGCCGAGGACATCGAGGCGCGGGCCAGCGACGATCCGATCCGCGCGCTCGTCACGATCGCCGGCAACCCCGTGCTGTCGACGCCCAACGGCCGGAGGCTCGAGGCTGCGATCGCGGGCCTCGACTTCGTGGTCGCGATCGACTTCTACCTCAACGAGACCACGCGGCACGCCCACGTGATCCTGCCGCCGTCGGGGCCGCTCGAGCACGGCCACTTCGATGTGGCCCTGCACGCGATCGCGGTGCGCAACACGGTGAAGTACAGCGCGCCCGTGTTCGCGATCGGCGGGCACCAGCGCCACGATCACCAGATCATGACGGGGCTCGAGCGTCGGCTGCACGCGTTGCGAGGCGCGGGGATCTCTGCGCGGCTCGAGGTCGCCGCGCGCGAACGGCTGGGCCCCGAGCGCATCCTCGCGGTGGGCCTGCGCGCCGGTCCTTGGGGCCTGCGGCGCGGCCTCGGCGGGGTATCGCTCGCGAAGCTGCGGCGGTCACCGCACGGGATCGATCTCGGCCCGCTCACGCCCAGTCTGCCCGATCGACTGCCGGCGCGGCGCGACGGGACCGCCGCGCACATCGATCTCGCGCCGCAGGAGTTCCTCGGCGACGTCGACCGCCTGCGGGCCTCGCTCCGCGACGCGACGCCGGGCCTCGTGCTCATCGGGCGTCGAGGGCTGCGCAGCAACAACTCGTGGATGCACAACGTGCCCAAGCTGATGGCCGGCAAGCCGCGCTGCACGCTGCTCGTGCACCCCGACGACGCCGCGCGGATTCCCGCCGTCGACGGTGACGTCGTCCGCGTGCGCTCGCGCATCGGCAGCATCGACGCGCCGATCGAGCTCGACGACGGCATGATGCCCGGCGTCGTCAGCTTGCCCCACGGCTTCGGCCACCACCGCGAGGGCACCGGTCAGCGGGTCGCGAGCGCCCACGCCGGCGTGAGCATCAACGACATCACCGACGAGCAGGCCGTCGACGCGCTCTCCGGCGTCGCGGCGTTCTCGGGGGTGTCGGTCTCGGTCGAGGCGATCCCCTGACGGCGGCGTGCCGTCATTGGCACGCGTCCGTCTCGTCTTCCTCCGGCACCGCGAGGACGAGTTGATACTCGCGTGGTGGCGGAGCGCCGTCGGTGAGCAGCTCCACGCGCAACGTGGCCGGCAGCCCGTCGATCATCGACAGATCGGTGAGCGCGTCCGGGGGGAACACCGCGATGCCGTCGATGAGGAACGTGTTGCCATCGGGGCACGCGACGTCGACGCGGGCGTCCTGGTCGTCGAAGAAGTGTCCGGTCGGCGAGATGTCGTTGAAGCCCTCGACGTCGACGGTCACCGCGTAGCTGACCTGCGCGAACATCGGGTCGAGGTTGCCCTGCACGGTGCGCAGATAGAACATGAGCGTGCCCTGGTCGCCGCACTGGAGCGTCCATGTGTCGCCGTCTTCCAGCGGCGCGGCGCCGTTGTAGATCTCGAAGTACGGCCCGTCGAGCTCGGGGTCGTCCTCGATGCCGCACCACGGCGAGGGATTGCCGGTGGGATCGTCGGTCGGATCGTCGGGAAAGCTGGTCGACTCGTCGGTCGGCTCGCTCACCGTCGTCGACACGCTCACGCTGGGTCCATCGCCGTCACCCGTGCTCGCGTCCGACGGCGCGCGGCTCGTGCTCGCATCGGTGGCGCTGCCCGTCGACTCCTGGGCACCCTCGGACGCATTGCCCTCGTCATCCGAACACGCGGCGAGCAGCACGGCGATCCACCAACACTTCCACCCTGGTTGTTCCATGTCCAACACCACGGCGGCATTGTGACAGCACATCCATGCCGTGGCAACTGGTCGCCCTCGCGGCTACAGCGGCGCGTCCATGTCGACGACCGGGAGCTGCAGGCGCAGCTCGAAGTGCGTCATGCCGTGGGCGAAGGGGCCGCCGTTCCACGCCTCGAAGCAGGGCTGGTGCGCGGGCGCGAAGCCGCTGTGGGGCAGCCACGTGGTGTAGAGCCAGTCGATCGCGCGCATCTCGAGCTCGATCGGCCCGGCGACGTCGATCTCCGCGACGCGCATCGCCGCGAAGTGGACGGTGCTGACCTCGCCGGCGACGTCGGCGGACTCGGGGATCTCGAGGCCGACGTCGTAGCGGCAGCGATCGAGCGGGACGATCTCCGGATCGTCCCACTGGTAGCCGAGCCACTGTCGATCGGTGAGGCCGCGGGGCTCGGCCCACGCGCGCAGGCGCTCGACGGCCCCGAGCACCCCGCGCCCACCACCGTCGTACGACGCGAGCACGCGGACGTAGGCGACGCGCCGCGGCGGCAGCTCTCGCAGCCGCGCGACGAAGTCGTCGGGGTTCTCGCCCGGCGGCAGGCGCTGCAGTCGGTGGCCCTCGCCCGGCGGCATCACGGTGTTCTGCATGTGCTCACGGCGCGTGGCCCGGAACCGCTGCACGTCGAACATCCGCGGCGACACGCCGTAGTGCGCGCGGAAGCTGCGGGAGAAATCCGAGCTCGACGTGAAGCCGCACGCCAGGGCGATCTCGGTGAGCGTCGCGTCGGGGCGGTGTGACAGCTCGGTCACCGCCCGCTCGAGCCGCACGCGCTTGACGAACGCCGCGAGTGTCTCGCCGACGATGGTGCGAAAGATGCGGTGGAAGTGGAACGCCGAGAAGCACGCCACCTTCGCGACCTCCTCGAGCGGCAGAGGCTCCGCGAGGTGGCGAAGGACGTGATCGATCGCCCGATTCACGCGATCGACGTAGTCGAGGTTCGCAAGATTTGGCAAGTCGGGCACGACCGCCCGATTGTACGCTCGGCCCACCATGACGACACCGGCCACCTCCCTCGGCGCCTTCTCGATCAGCCTCGCAGTGAGGGATCTGACCGCGTCGCGCGACTTCTACCGCACGCTCGGCTTCGAGCCCGTCGGCGGCAAGCTCGAGCAGAACTGGCTCATCCTGCGCAACGGCACCGCCACGATCGGCTTGTTCCAGGGGATGTTCGATCGCAACCTGCTGACCTTCAACCCCGGCTGGGACGCCGAGTGCGCCCCGCTCGATCGCTTCACCGACGTGCGCGCGCTGCAGCGGCAGCTCGAGTCCGACGGCGTCGCCCTGGCGACGCGCGCCGACGAGGGCACGACCGGCCCGGCGAGCTTCGTGGTCGTCGATCCCGACGGCAACCCGATCCTCGTCGACCAGCACGTGTGACGCGGTCGCGACCTCAGCGGCCGAAGAACGACGCCTGCTGCAACCGCAGCCCGGCGAGGATCTGCTCGACGCGCGCGGCCGACAGCGTGCCGATGTACGCCCCGAGCCGGTCGCGATCCACCGCGTCGATCTGCGAGACCACCACCACGCTGGGCTTGACCAGGCCGCCCTCGCCGGGATCGAGCAGCACGTTGCCCGGCTCGCTGGCGCGGTGCGGGTTCGAGGTCAGGGCGCACACGACCACCGACTGCACGCGCGAGTGGTTGAACACGTCGTCCTGCACGACGACGTGGGGGTGGGCGACGCCGGGCGTGCCGCGATCGTCGGCGGGGGCGATCCAGTACAGGTCGCCGCGATCGATGCGCCGCGCGCTCGGGGTCATGGACGACAGTCTAGTCGAGCGTGCGAGCGTCGGTCAGTCGCAGACGGTCGGGACGACGAGGGGCTGCTCGGTGCCCTTGCGGCGCCGCACGGGGGGCGTCGCCTCGTCGTAGGGGAGCGCCGCGCGGCAGCTCGTTCGGGAGATTCGCTCGGAGCAGCGTCCCACCGGGATCACCCACTCGTGCTCGGCCTCGGTCGCCGTCACCTCGACGTCCGAGGGCACGCACTCCCCCTCGCAGTCGCGCCCGCGGTGACACGTCCGACCGGCGTCGCGCGCACGGCAGTTGCAGAACTCACCGCCGAGCCGCCGGGGCTCCCAGACGCCGTCGCACTCTCGACATGCCTGCTCGCGCTGCTCGGAGGTCGGAGCCGTGGGCCGTGTCGCCGCCGTCGCCGGTTCGGTGGGGTGATCGGTCGGGTGAGGCGCGCAGCCGAGCGACAAGAGGATGGCCAGGGCACTTCGCACGATCGCCGGCGTCTCCCACGACATCGGTCCTCGCCCCTTCACGACTCGGCTGCCGGCATCGGCTCCGCGAAGACCTTCAGGTAGACCTCGTCCAGCGGCAGATCGCAGTCGAGCGCCTCGAGTCGCGCGACGTCGCTGCCGGTGACGTCGTCGAGGATCCAGCGCGGGCCCGCACGGGTGAAGACCTCGACGCGGCGCTGGTCCTGCGACACGAGCAGGACCTGGCGGATGCTCTCGATGCCGCGGTACCCGGCGAACTTGTCGCCGCGATCGAAGCGCTCGGTGGTGTCCGACAGCACCTCGACGACGAGGAGCGGGTTGAGCAGTACGTCGCGCTGGTCGTCGTGGAACCTGGGCTCGCCGCACACGACGCTCACGTCCGGGTACACGAAGCCCGACTTCGTGGGCACGAAGACCTTCATGTCCGACGGCAGCACGTCGCATTGTCGATCGCGCAGGCGACCGCTGAGCTCGCGGGCGAGGTTGGTCACGATCTTGTTGTGGGCGTAGGACGCCCCTGCCATCGCGAAGACCTCGCCGGACCACAGCTCGTGCTTGGCCTCGCTCGTCCGCTCGGCGGCCAGGTACGCCTCGGGGCGCGTGCTGGGGCGGAGCGCGGGATCGGCCGGGGCCATCGACCGATGCTAGCACGCGGGGTCCGGGAACCAACGCCGCTGCGCTCTGTCCCAGCGACGTGCGCGTGCCGACTCGCCCCTCCCGCCTCGCCCTCGTGATCCTCGCCGCGGCCGGTTGCGCGGGCACGGGGCAGCCCGTGCAGGACGAGGCGCCGCCGCCCGAGGTCGTGCCGCTGGCGCCCCTCGCCGCGCAGCTGGCCCCGCGATCGCTCGGGACGATCGCCGAGACCCCCACGGCTCCGATGAGCCTCACCGCCAGCGACGGCACCGGACTGCGACTGGTGTCGATGCAGGCGCGCGCGGTGGTGTCCGAGCCGCTCGCGTTCACCGAGCTGCACCTCGTCTTCGACAACCCCGAGGATCGAACCCTCGAGGGGCACTTCACGATCGATCTGCCGACGGGCTCGGCGATCTCGCGCCTCGCGATGAAGATCGGCGACCACTGGCAGGAGGGCGAGGTCATCGAACGCCAGGCCGCGCGGGTCGCCTACGAGGATTTCCTCCATCGCAAGCAGGACCCCGCGCTGCTCGAGAACCAGGCCGGCAATCGCTTCAGCGCGCGCGTGTTCCCGATCCCCGCGCGCGGCCGCAAGGAGATCATCCTCGCCTACTCGCAGGCGCTGCCCGACTCGCGGGTGCCCTATGAACTCGCGCTCGCCGGCCTGCCCGAGCTCGAACGCCTCGACGTGGAGGTCCGCATCGAGCGGCCCGGCGCCCCGGCCGGCGCCCCGGCCGATGCGCCGCCCGAGCGCTTCGAGGTCCACGAACGCCACCACACGCCGACGCGGAACCTCGAGGTGCGCGGCGCCCAGGCCGACGCGCCCGTCGGGCTGCGCCACGGGGATCGCGTGGTCGCGCGCGTCGAGGTCGGCGGCGCGCAGGCGCCCGATCCGATCGACGATCTCACGATCCTCTTCGACACGAGCGCCTCGCGGGCCCTCGACTTCGACGGGCAGCTCCGGCGGCTCGACGCCCTGGTCGCGCGGCTGCGCGAGGACGGGGACTTCCGCCTGCGCGTGCTCGCGTTCGATCAGGAGGTGGCCGAGGCCTACGCCGGGCCCGCCTCGGGGTTCGGCCCGCCGACGCTCGACGCCATGTACACGCGCGGCGCCTTCGGTGCCTCGGACCTCGAGGGCGCCCTGCGCCAGGCGGCGCGCGCCGGTCGAGCCTCGCGCGTGCTGCTGATGACCGATGGGATCGCGACCGCCGGCGAGGCGGAGGTCGTCGCGCTCACGTCGGCCGCCCGCGAGCTCGCCGCGTCGGGCGTCGTGCGACTCGACGCGATCATCGACGGTGGCCTGCAGGATCGCGAGGTGCTCGCGGCGCTCACCACCGCAGGGCTGTCGCGGACGGGGATCGTGGTCGACGCCCGCCTGTCGCGCGACGAGATCGCGGCCAAGCTGCGGCGCACGACCCTCGCCGATCTCGAGGTGTCGGTGCCCGGCGCGAGCTTCGTGTGGCCCCGGACGCTGCGCGGCCTGCAGCCCGGGGACGAGGCCCTCGTCTACGCCGAGCTGCCGCCCGAAGCCGTGATGCGGGTCGTGCTCGAGGGCGGCGATGACATTGCGTCGCCGTCGGAGCCGATCGCGCTGACGCCCGCGGCCGAGCCCCTGCTCGCGCGCGCGCTCGCGGGGGCGCGCATCGACGCGCTCACGCTGCAGCGCTCGGCGCTGTCGGCCGACGCTGCGGAATCACGCGCGCGCCTGCAGGCGGAGATCGTCGCGCTGTCGACCCGTCACCGCGTGGTCTCCGACTTCTCCGCGCTGCTCGTGCTCGAGACCGAGGCCGACTACGCCCGCTTCGCGATCGATCGCCGCGCGCTCGCGGACATCCTCACCGTGGGCGAGCGCGGGATCGAGGTGCTCGATCGCAGCAAGGTCGCGCCGGTGGTGCAGGGCGGTGCGCGCGGCCTCGAGACGGCGTCGCGCGCCGCGACGTTCCGAGCACCACCCACGCCCGGAGGCCCCGCAGAGCCCCCGGCGGCGCCCGATCCGGACGGGCCCTTCGGTGCCGCGTTCGCGGCCGGCGGCGACGACGAGGACGTGTGGGGCAGCCTCGCCGGCACCGAGATCGGCGAGTCGTATGGCGTGGGCGGACTCGGGCTGGTCGGCACCGGTCGCGGCGGCGGCGGCACGGGCGAGGGCACGATCGGCCTCGGCACGCTCGGCATGATCGGGCACGGAGGTGGTGGCGGCGGTGCCGGCTACGGTGCCGGCTACGGCGGACGCGGCGTTCGAGTCCCACAGGTACGGATGGCGAGGGCGACGGTGAGGGGCGCGCTCGATCGCGACGTCGTGCGCCGCATCGTCCGCGCGCACCTCAACGAGGTGAGGTTCTGCTACAACCAGGGGCTCGCCCGCGATCCGGGGCTCGCGGGCCGGCTCGCGATCCAGTTCGTGATCGACGCGTCGGGTCGCGTCACGGTCGCCGTCGTCGAGGAGTCGACCCTCGCCGACGCCGGCGTCGGCACCTGCGCCGCCAAGGCGGTGAAGCGGTGGCGGTTCCCCAAGCCGACCGGCAGCAGTGTGCTCGTGACGTACCCGTTCGTGTTCGAGCCGGGGCCTGGCGGTGGCACGGGCGAGGGGACGAGCGGCCTCGGTACGCTCGGCGTGGTCGGGCACGGTGGTGGTGGCGGACGACGTGCTCGCGCCCCGCGAGTGCGCTTGGCCGCTGCCACCGTCCGGGGCGCGCTCGATCGTGACCTCTTACGCCGCATCGTCCGTGCGCACGTCAACGAGGTGAAGTTCTGCTACGAGCAGGGGCTCGCGCGTGACCCGGAGCTCGCGGGGCGGCTCGCGATCCAGTTCGTGATCGACGCCGTGGGCAGCGTCACGGCCGCCGTCGTCGAGGAGTCGAGCCTCGCCGACGCCCGTATCGGCACCTGCGTCGCCAATGCGGTGAAGCGGTGGCGCTTCCCGAAGCCGACCGGCGGCAACGTCGTCGTGACGTACCCATTCGCGTTCGAACCAGGATCCGGCGCGCGCGGCTCGGCCGAGGTCGCGCCGCTGCGGGACCCCGAGGCCGAGGGCGGCGTCGCCGAGGCCCTGCGCACGGCCAACAGCCCCTACGAGGGCCGCATGTTCGATGTGATGACGCTCCTCGAGGACGGGCACACCGAGGCCGCCCTCGAGCTCGCATCGCGGTGGCACGACGAGGCGCCAGGTGACGTCCTCGCGCTCGTCGCCATGGGCGAGGCGCTCGAGGCCCTCGAGCGGTTCCCCACCGCGGCGCGCGTCTACGGCTCGATCATCGACCTGTTCCCCTCGCGCGCCGACATGCGGCGCTACGCGGGGTACCGACTCGATCGCCTGCCCACCGACCGCCGTCGGCTCGCGATCGACACCTACCGCCAGGCGGTCGCGCAGCGGCCCGACCATCCCAACAGCCATCGGTTGTACGCGTGGGCGCTGGTCCGCCACGGGAAGCTCGAGGCGGCTTTCACGGCGATCCTCACCGGGCTCGATCGCGACTACCCGATCGATCGCTTCCGCGGCGTCGACCGTGTGCTGCGCGAGGACGCCGCGCTCATCGGTGCCGCCCTCGTCGCGCAGAGTCCGGCCCTCACCGGCGCGGTGACCGGGCGCTTGGCGATGCACGGCAGCCGCGTGGCCCACCGACCGTCGACGCGCTTCGTGATGAGCTGGGAGACCGACGCCAACGACGTCGACTTCCACGTCCACGACGCCAAGGGCGGCCACGCGTTCTTCTCCAACCCGGAGCTCGCCAGCGGCGGCACGCTGTTCGCCGACGTCACCACCGGCTACGGCCCCGAGTGCTTCGCGATCGAGGGCACACCGCGGGCGTTCCCGTATCGCCTCGAGGCCAACTACTACGCGCGTGGCCCGATGGGCTACGGCATGGGCACGCTGCAGATCGTCGAGCACGACGGGCACGGCGGCCTCACCTTCGCGGACCGACCGTTCTTGATCATGAAGGACCAGACGCGGGTCGACCTCGGCGAGCTCGCGGCGCCGCTTCGGGCGGCGTGGGTCGACTGATCGCCCGTCAGAACCACGACGGCGCGCACACCGACGTGTAGATGCCGTCGCCGTAGCGCGCGTGGCCGTCGGCGGTGAGGATGTCGAAGTTCTCGGCGCCGCTCTGGTCGTGCTTCACCGCGATCTCGTCGCCGGCGTTGGGGTCGCGGATCGCACAGAGCTCCTGGGCCGACACGGTCTCGACCACGGTGTTCATGTACGCCTCGACGTCGAGGACCAGCGGTTGTCCGTCGGCGTAGTCGAACCACTCGGGGTGGGCGTCGAGCGTGGCGGTGACGGCCGACTTCACGGTCGGGAGGAAGCACGACGGCGCGTCGAAGCACTCCGCGCCCTTGCCCGTGCCGGGGCCGGGCGTGCAGTCGGGCGCGCCGACCGGCGGACACGTCGCGCCGGGGTTCGGCGCGTCGCCGGTGCTGGTGTCGGCGCTGCCGGTCGCGGTGGGATCGGTGGTGGTCGTCGAGCCCGGGTCGGCGCCCGTCGTCGGATCCGTCGAGTCTGCGGCGCCCGTCGTCACGGCGCCCGAGGTCGTCGGATCGTCGGCGCCGGTGGTCGGAGCGGTGGCCGTCGCCGTGCCCACGCCGCCGCTCAGCGAGGTGCTCCCGCGGCCGTCGGCGTCGCCGCACGCCAGCAGACCGACGAGGGACACCGTGGCCGCGTGTCGCATGGCGTCAGGATACCGCAGTTTGTTGCGCGAGCGCGGGCGCGGTAGATCCCCGACATGCGGCTGTTCGTCACCGGTGCCTCGGGGTTCGTCGGCGGTCACGTCGTTCAGCGGCTCGTCGCGGGGCACGAGGTCTCGGCGATGGCCCGCTCCGACCAGGCGGCGGCGGAGGTCCAGGGCTTCGGCGCGCAGGCGGTGCGGTGCGCCCTCGGTGCGGTGACCCGCGAGCACCTCGCGGGTGTCGACGCGATCGTGCACTGCGCGGCGCGGGCCGAGGACTGGGGCACGCGCGCGCAGTTCTGGTCGGTCAACGTCGACGGCACGCAGCAGCTCCTCGACGCCGCGCGCGAGGCCGGGGTCCGTCGCTTCGTGCACATCGGCACCGAGGCGGCGCTGTTCGACGGGCACGACCTCGTCGACGTCGACGAGACCCATGCGTACCCGAAGCGTCATCGATTCCTCTATGCCGAGAGCAAGGCCGCGGCCGAGCGGCTGGTGCTGGCGGCCGACGCCGATCGCTTCACGACGCTGTCGCTGCGACCGCGGTTGGTCTGGGGTCCGCGCGATCGCACCGTGCTCCCGACGCTGCTCGACACCATCCGCCGCGGTGGCTTCGCATGGATCGACGGCGGCCGTCATCTCACCTCGACGGTGCACATCGACAACGTCGTGGACGGCATCGAGCTCGCGCTCACCCGCGGACGCGGCGGCGAGGCTTACTTCCTCGCCGACGACGAGCGCTCGACGATCCGCGAGTTCTTGACGCGGCTGGTCGCGACCGCGGGTGTCGCGGTCCCCTCGCGGGAGATCCCCGGCGGCCTGGTGCGCGCGACCGCGGCCGTGGTCGAGGGCCTGTGGAGGGTGGTGCGCCCGGGACACCGCCCGCCCGTCACGCGGCTCGCGGCGGCGATGATGTCGTGCACCGTCACGGTGGTCACGGACAAGGCGCGGCGCGAGCTGGGGTGGGCGCCGCGGGTGAGCGTCGACGCCGGACTCGCGGCGCTGACCCGGGCCTGATGCGAGGCACCGCGGCTAGGCCTCGACGCACGCGTCGCAGCCGTCGTCGGGATCGAGGTTCCCGTCGTCGCACTGCTCGGGGTACTCGACGAAGGCGTTGCCGCACCGCGCGTCGCACAGGCCCGGCAGGTCTTCGATGATCCGCAGGCCGTCCTCCGTCGACAGGTAGAGGTACGGCGGGTCGATCGCGACCGCCGTGGGGAACGCCTCGATCTGCAGGTAGGTCCCGGCCTGGATCGGGTCGGCGGGATCGGTGACGTCGTAGACGTTCACGCCGTTGCTGACCGGGAGGTAGAGGAAGTCGCCGCGCAACGCGAGGTCGCCGTGGTAGTCGACCGGCCCGTAGTCGCCGTCGACGATCTGCGGGAAGTCGGGCTGGCTGTAGTCGACGGCGACGAGTCCGCCCTGCGCCGCGACGAAGATGCTGTCGTCGTTGGCGACGATCCTCTCGGTCGGGCCGGGGAAGGGGGCGACGAGGCCGGTCAGCATCGGCGCGCCGACCACCGAGATGTCGTGGATCTCGAGGCCGGCGTTGCCCCACAGGATCGCCCACGTGTCGTGCAACGCGACGTCGTACTCGACGGCGGTGCCGAGCAGCGCGACCTGCATCGCGCTGTTCGGATCGGAGATGTCGTAAAGCCGCGCGTCGTCGCCGACGCTCTCGGCGGTGAGCATGAGGTCGCCCTGGATCGCGATCGGGCCGTCGATCTCGTTGGGGCCGTCGAGATCCCCGAGCAGCGGCAGCGCGGGATCGGTGACGTCGATCGACAGGAACTCGGGCCCGCCGCCGGCGATCCACACGTGATCGCCACCCTTGGCGATGCCGCGGGCGTGCCAGTTCGGGTAGTCGAGGGGATCGACGACGAACGTCGACAGCGGGGCCGGGGCCGCGACGTCGGTGGCGTCGAAGATGCGCAGGATCCCGTCGGCGTTGGTGTTGGGCCCGGGGACGCCGTACACGTAGCCGCCGTCGGCGACCATGCGCCCGACCTGGAACGGGCTCAGCGCGCCGACGAGCGCGGTGTCACAGGTGATGCTCTCGTCCATGCACGCCGCCGAGCAGCCGTCACCGACGTTGGTGTTGCCGTCGTCGCACTCCTCGCCGTCGTCGGGCTGGCCGTCGCCACAGCTCGTCGCGGACGACGTCGTGGACTCGTCGGCGGCGGCGGTGGTGTCCGGTGCGCCCGAGCTGTCCGTCGGGAACGTCGGGCCCGTGAGCTCGGTGAGCGCGGTGTCCTCGGTCGTCGGGCCCGCGCTGCTCGAGGTGCCCAGGGTGGCGCCGGTGCCCGAGGTCGCGCCGCCGTCGTCGAGGTCGGTGGGGCTGAAGCAGCCGCCCGCGAGCAACGGGGTCGATAGCGCGAGGATCGGACGGAGGCGAGCCATGGCCGCCACGATATCAGGGCGCGCAGCGGACCGGTCGCGCGCCGGGGAACGCGATGCGCGGCGCGGTCGATCGCAGGAACTCATCCGGCGCGATCGTCCTCGGACCGCGGGCGCCGAGCGCGTCGACGAGGACCTCGCGGATCGGCGCGCCGTCCTCGACCGTGACCGCGTCGGCGCGGCCTTGCACGCCGGCGAAGAAGCCGTCGCCGCCGGTGGCGAGGAAGTCGGTGGTGAGGATCGCGATCGTGTCGGTGTCGCGGATTGCCCGGCCCTTGGTGCGCGACAGCGTGACCTCGAGGGCGCCGGCGCGGCAGCGGGCCTCGGCGTGGATCCCCGCGATCGAGAAGAACGAGCCGTCGTCGGCGAGGACGCCCGCGAGCGCGGCGCGGAGCTCGGCGGCGGTCATGCGCACGGTCGCGAAGCGGTTGTCGAACGGGAACGCCTCGTACAGCGCGCCGTAGCGCAGCGGGCCGGCGGGCAGCGGGGCCCGCAGGCCGCCGCCGTTCATGATCGCGACGTCGTGTCCCGGCCGGGCCGCGAGCATCAGATCGGTGAAGAGGTTGCCCAGCGCGCACTCGCGGGTGCGGGCGGCCTCGAACTCCGCGAGGAGCGTGGGGCCGAGCGGTCGATCGCGCAGCACCTTCGCCTCGGCCAGCGGCGTCGCGATGATCGCCGCGATCGCGTCGTCGGGCACGACGGCGGATCCCTCGTAGGGCCCGGGTGCGCACGCCGCCGCGCCCGCCTCGGGGCCGGCGTCCTTCGCGGTGCAGAGCCGCTGCGGCGGGTGGATCGTGCGCGAGTGGATCTCGCCCGTGGTCGGATCGACGACGACGTCGACCCGACCGAACGCGACGCCCAGCGCGTACGACTCGATGATCGCGATGCCGTGGACCTGGTGCGCCATCGCCTGGTGGGTGTGGCCGCCGACGATCACGTCGACGAGGCCCGGCGGCAGCGCGCGCGCGACGTCCATGATCTCCTCGTCCTCGGCGCAGCTCGTCGTCACCGCGGGATCGTCGAACGCGGTGCACTTGCCCCCCGCGTGGGCGGTGAGCACGACGAGGTCCGCGCCCCGTTCGCGCAGGCGGCGGGCCTGGATCGCGACCGCGTCGGCGAGCGGCGTGAACGCGAGATCGGCGACGTTCGCCGCGATCGTCGTGCGCGGCGTCTGCTCGGTCGAGCCGCCGATGATGCCGATGGTGACGCCGGCCCGCTCGATCATCACCGCGGGCGCGCCGAGGTCCGCCGCCGCGCCGGTGGCCAGCGTGAGGTTGGCCGACAGGAACGGGAACCCGGCCTCGGCGATGCGCGCGTGCAGGGCCCCGCGCGGATCGTCGCCGGGGCGCTTGGCCGTGGCGTCGGGCCCGACCGGGCCGTAGTCGAACTCGTGGTTGCCGATGGCGACCGCGTCGTAGCCCAGCGCCGCGTATGCCCGCACCACCGGGGCGCCCTCGGCGAGGTTCGACTCGATCGTGCCCTGGAACATGTCGCCGCCGTCGAGCAGCACCACCGCGCCGGAGTCCGCCCGCGCGCGGCGGAGGTTCGCGAGGTAGCCGCCGAGGATCGGCAGCGCGCCGAGGTGGCCGTGCAGATCGTTGGTGCCGACGATCGAGATCGTGACCGGCCGGGCGCGCGCGGGTGGGGCGGGGTCGGTCGACGTCGCGTCGGGTGGCGTCGCGATCGGGGCCGCGCGATCGCAGGTGCACACGAGCAGGACGAGCAGGGACCACGACAGGCGGGGGCGCATCGGCGCGGCGAATGTAACAGGAGGCGCGCGTGGGCGACCGGGGACGAGGGCGGACGCGCCTCGCCTTGAAAATGCCGCAATACCCCCTAAACCCTCGGGCACGTTCGGGAGATCATGGGCAGCAGCACGGCGGGTCAGGTGTGCATCACGGCGCTCGGCGGGGTTCTCCTGCTCGGTACCGCCTGCTTCTCGGAGCCCACCGACAGCGTGTCGAGCGGCGAGCCGACGTCCGATCCCATCGGGACGGCGGGCTCCGAGTCCTCCGACGACACGGCGACGGCCGACGTGTCGTCGGGCGCCGCCGACTCCACCGGCGCGACGGCGTCGGCCCAGGTCCGAGCCGTGCACGCCGCGGCGGATGTCGGGCCCGTGGACATCTACATCGCCGGCGACGCGACGCCGCTGTTCGAGGCGCTCGCCTACGCCGACGCGACCGAGTGGATCGACGTGCCGGTGGGCTCGTGGACGGTCGAGTTCCGCCCAGCGGGGGCCCCGGCCCAGAGCCCGCCCGTGCACACCGCATCGCTGTCCCTCGACGACGGCGAGCGCGTCACGGCGATCGCCTCCGCAGTCATCGGCCCCGCGTCACCGGTGCGGATGCTCGCGGTGCGCGAGGAGTGGGGCGCACCCCTGGCCGGACGCGCGCGCGCCCGGCTGGTCCACGCCGGCCCCGACGCGCCGACGTTCGGCGTCGATGGGGTCGAGCTCGACGGGCCCCTCGAGCGCTTCGAGGTCAGCGACGCCGAGGGGTTCGGGCTCGACACCGCGGGCGGCCAGCGCGTGGTGCTGCTCGAGGACGTGCCGGTCGATGCGCCCACCGTCACGAGCTTCACGACGCCGCCGGTGGGCGAGGGCGACGAGGTGCTCCTCATCGCGGCCGGCGAGCTGAACGCCCTGGCGCGGGAGCCCGACGGATTCTCGATCATCGCGGTCGGCCGCGACGGTGCGCTCGGCGTGGTGCGCCAGGACCCGCAGCTGTTCGTGCTGCACGGCTCGCGCGACGCGGGCGGGCTCGAGCTGTGCACGGGCGACACGGAGCTCGCGGCCAACTTCACCTACGGCGAGATCCAATCCACGCGGGTCTCCCCGGGGACCTACGATGTCAGCCTCCACAATTACCCCAGCGGCTGCGGAGGCGAGGTATTCAACACCAACTCGACCGGCGCGCTCGAGGCGGGCGAGCGCTACCTGCTGCTCGTGACCGGCGAGATCGCCCCCGAGGATGCCGGCGAGGCGAGCATCCAAGTCACGACATTCGACGACGCGTTCACCCTCGGGGATGACAGCGGCGCGCGGGTGCGATTCGTCCACGGCGCCTCGTATTCGCAGATCTACGTCGGCGCGGTGATCGACGACACGATCGTCGCCGAGAACGTGCTCACCGAGCCGATCGGCTGGAGCGTCGAGAGCGGCGAGGTCGCGGTCCCGGCCGGGGCCTATGTGCTGGGGATCGCCGACGCGGTCGGCAAGCCCGAGCCCCCGTACGCGCCCATCGTCACGGTGCCGTACGAGGCCGTCGGCGCTGCCCGGCAGTGGGCGATCGTCGCGGGGGATCCGTCGCCCGAGGCGAACGACGGAGGATTCGATGGGGGGTTCCTGCAGGTGCTCGCCGTCGACACCACGACGCCGCAGTGGGGCGTCGCGATCGTGGACGTCGTGCTGCCGTAGGGCTCGCGATTCGTTTCGCCGCGAGGATCAGCGACGATCGAGATCCACGATCGTCTCGAGCTCGAGTCCCGACGCGCCGATCTCGAGGGTGCCGCGGACGCGTCGCGCCGCGTCGAGCACGGCCCAGGCCTGGACCCACTCGAGATCGTCGCGGGTGCGACGCTCGGGCACGAGCGCGCGGAGGCCCGCGAGATCGAGGCTCCACGTGACGAGCGTGTCGCCGTCGCGGGACGAATCATCGACGGCGCGCGCGACCGATCGACGCGCGCCGTCGCCGGCCGCGAGTCCCAGGGCACGGCGACCGCGGGCGACCCACGCTTCGCCGAGCCACGACCCGCCGGCGTTGCCCGCGACCTCCGCGAGCGGTGCCGCGTGGCCGCGGCGGCGCAATGGCCCGAGCGCGGCGCTCGGTGTCGTCGTGCGCAGCCACGCGAGGGGATCGTCCATGCCGAGCACGACGACGCCCGAGGGACGACCGCGCGCGGCGTCCCAGTCGTGGAGCACCGCACTGGCGCCGCGGAGATCGGTGACCCACGTCGGCGGCGGATCGTCGGGGAGCCCGCGGGCGAGGTCCTCGCAGGCGGCGAGGCGATCGTCGTCGCGCCAGCGCTCGAGCATCGCCACCGCGGCGCCGACATCGACGCCGACGCCGAGCGAGGCCAGGCCGAGGTCGCGATCGCCCCGGCGCTGACCCGGGACCGGCGCGACGATGCCCCGCAGGTCGTCGCGCAGGCCGTCATCGAGCTCCCAGATCGTGGTCGCCACGATCGTCCGGGTGTCGATCTCGCGAAGGCCGGCCCAGAGACGAGGGGCGCGGGCGATCCACTGCCGCAGCGCGGGGGCGCACGTCGACTGCGGCACGTCGATGCCCCAGGCGCGGGTCACCGCGCGCTCGAGCGCGTCGCCCTCACCGGCGACGAGCTCGACGATGCGGGCCAGATCGAGCATCGCGAGGCCGTGGGGGAGCAGTCGATGCGCGCGACGGGCGACGCGCAGCGCGTCCGACCGCGCGAAGGATCGCCGCGTCGACGCGACGCCGAGGGCGATCGGCAGCAGCTCGGCCTCGACCGCGCGCGGGTAGATCGTCACGACCAGCGCGTCGTCGACGATCGCGACCGCACCGGCGAACCCGTGGGATCGATCGGAGGTGGTCCACACCGGGTGGCCCGCGATCGTGCGCACCTCGGACGTGCCGTCGGCGGCGTCGATGGTCTCGAGCAGGCGCGCGACCCGGTGCCCGTCGTCGAGCTCGAGCCGTAGCACCGGCGCGAGCCCGAGGCCGTAGAGCACCCAGCGGGGATTGGTCGCGAAGCCCAGCGCGCGCAGGCCCGCGGGGTTCATGCGACCCCGGAGCTCGGCAGCGAGCGCCGCGAGCTCGGGGTCGTCGGTGCGCTCGTCGAGGGCGCGGGCCCACCCCGACAGCGTCGCGTCGCGCAGCCCTGCGAGGCGCTCGACATACGCGTCGGGCAGGGGCTCGGCGTTGAGCCATACGTACGGCGTGTCGACGGGGACGTGCGCGAGCATCTGGCTGGCCTCGGCGTCGAGGCCCGCCACGCGCGGCGCGACCTCGGGGGCGCGCGTGCGTCGGTCGTCGCGGTGCGCGTCGCAGGCGACGGTCGTGACCGCGGTGGCGACGACGACGGCGAACGACCAGTGAGCCCACGGCGACACGCGCATGCGAGCGCGAGGCTAGCAGGGCGTCCGTGGAGCAAGCCCGCGACGGCGGCGTCGAGCGGTCATCCAGCCGGGAACACCAACGGCGCGCACGTCGACACCCCGGCACCGACCACACCGTCGGGCCCGTCGTCCACGGCCAGGACCGTGGTGTTGGTGAGGATGTCGTAGTCGTAGACCTTGGTCGGGCCATATTCGTTGGAGATGAAGATCCAGAAGCGACCGCCCCAGTGGGCGAACGCGAAGCCCCCGGAGGAGATCCCGAGCGCCTCGACCTCGGGGACTTCGAAGTTGGAGAGTGCGGCTCCCGTCTGTTTGTCGACTTCACCCAGGTGCACGGTCGGGTAACAGATATCATCGGCCGTGCAGGGGTGATCCCACTGCGGCGTCCAGTTCATGATGAGGTTGAACAGGCGGCCCTCGCCGGTCCCAGTGAGCTCGACACCGCTGAAGGCGGTGCCCTCGGCGGGGCCGAACTCGTAGTAGCGGCCCAGCGCGCCCATCCCCGCCAGCTCGTGCAGGTACGTCCCGACGTCGACGAATCGGAGCACCTCGATCGCGCTGCCCTCGGCCTCGCTGACGAAGGCCATGCCCAGCGGCGAGCCCCAGTTCTCCGCGGTCGGGAGTTGCCCGACGTCGGTCTCGCACGCGCCGGTGTCGAGGTCGACGCGATCCAGCCGCTTGTAGAATGGATCGCCGGCGCCGTTCGCAGGCGCGCCCCACTCGATCCACGCGCCGCGCTGACGATCGACGGCCATCGACGACACGCTCCAGTCCACCGTGTCGGGACAAGCGACGGCGGCGAGCACGGGTGCGAAGCTCAGGCTCTCGGGATCGAAGCTGAGGATCTGCGCGGGCGTGGTGTGGGTCAGCACGTAGATCGGGCTGCCCTCGTCCTCGCACTCGACTTCGGGGAGCTCACCACCGGTGGCCCCGAGATCGAACTTCGCGCCGGATCCGGTGTCGTCGGCCGCGTCCGCGGTCTCGCCCGCCGATGCCTCGGCGCCGATGCTCTCGCCGTCGCCGGCTCCATCGGTGTCGGTCGTGTTGTCGCCCTCGCCACCCGAGAGCAGCCCGACCGAGCCGGGGTTGGTGGTGCATGCGGGGCCCAGAACACCCAGGGCGACGAAGAGGGTCCGGAGCGAGGCGGTCGTCATGTCGGGTCGATGTCCAGACGCGGTGCGGTTCAGCGATCGATCTTGCTCGCCGTCGCGGCCTCGTCGCAGCTCGCGACGAGTCCCGCTTCGAAGCTCGATCCCGGGTAGAGGCGGCGGAAGCCCGCGGCCTTGGACTTCGCCGCGTCGACGCGACCGAGCACGCACAGCGCCATGACCTCGGTGGCGCTGCGCTCCTCGGCGAAGGCGCTCCGCGGGTAGCGGCGTCGATGGCGACCGGCGAGATCGAGCGCGCGCTGGGCCTCGCCCCCACGCAGTGCGGTGCGGGTCGCGCGGAGCAGCTCGAGTTCGGCCGCGAGCGATGGGGCCTCGGGCGCGGGTGTGCGAGCACGCCGAGGCGCGGGCGTCGATGCGACGGTCTTCGGCTGCGTCGCGGTGGTCACGGTCGGGATGGCGGCCCCTGGGAGTACCTCGGGCTCGCGGGGTGGCTCGGCGACGATCGATGTCGGCCGCAGGTCGATCGACCGCAGGAAGATCGCCGGCATGGGTCCCGGCGGCGGACCACTCGACGCACCCAAGAGTTCCACCACAACCGCGGACCCGGCCGCCACCGCGGCGATGCCGACGACGATCGCGAACCGGAGTCCGAACGCCAGCTTCGGTGCGCCAGCGAGCGTGGGTCCGTCGCCCGCGCGCACGCGTGCGTCGAGCGTGCGCCACGCGTGGTCGACGGCGGCCGCGCTCGGCGTCTGGACCTGGACGTAGGCGCTGATGAGCTCCCGCACCGAAGGATCGTCGTCGGTCATCGTTCACCTCGCATGGCGTTGTGTCGCTGCTGCACGAATCGCGCGAGGCGTTCCCGGGCGATGCGTAGTCGCGCGTGGACGCGGCCGGGTGGGAGTTCGAGCATCCGCGCGACCTCGGGGCCGTCGAGCCCCTCGATCTCGACCAGGATGAACACGAGCCGCTGCGGCTCGGGCAGTCGGTCGAGGAAGGCCTGCATCACGCCGGCGGCCTCGATGCGCTCGGTGGCTTGCTCGACGGCCGGGAAGGGGGCGGGCGGCTCGGCGTGCACGCGGCGGGCCTCGTGCCGCGCTTGGCCGCGTCGGGCATTGGCGCAGAGGCGCCGTGTGATCCCGAACAGCCACGGACGGATGCCAGAGGGATCACCGAGTTGCTCGCGACGGCGGTGGGCGGTGAGAAAGACGTCCTGGGCGATGTCCTCGGCCCCCGCGCCCGCGCCCAGCGCCCGCGACCAGCGGACCACGGCCGCGTAGTGACCCCGGAACACCGCCTCGAACCATGGCGCAGTCGCGCAGCCGTCCTCGGGGGTCGGCGCCGCAGGGGGCTCGGGGATCGGCGCGATCGCAGCCACCGCCATGACGATCCCATGTCCACCGCCGGTACGGCCCGGTGAACGAAGTTGGGGTCACAGCCGCAGGGAGGGGCCGGCGGTCACGCGGAGGGCTGCGGGCCCCACCGTATGCACCGTCCCAAGGTCGTCGATCGCGAATCGCGGTCGAACGATCCCGAGGACCGCGTCGACCGCGATCCACATCGCCCCCCGCCGACCGATCCGCCACACGAGCTCCTGTCCGATCACGGCGGCTAGCATGGCCCGTCGTGAGGTCCGCGGCCGCTCGAGCCCTACGCCGGTGCCCTGCATCGCCCCGGCCTCGAACTGCGCGCAGCTCGGGAACTCGAGGCGCCGCAGCCGTGGCACGAAGCACGTCCGGAGCGAGGCGACGCCCGAGCTCACCGTGATGCCGGACGAGCCGAACGGCCGAAGCGTCCGCGGGGCGAGGAACCGGCCGCCGAGCTCGACGCGGAACCTGCGGCCCACCAGCGCTGCCCCCAGCATCGGGCCCGCGGCGATCCGCGGCGCGGCGCCGAGTTCGATCGCGGCGCCTACGCGCAGCTCGGCGAAGTAGCGCCGCGCTCGAGGTCGCGAGGTCGTCGTCGGTCGCGGTGGGGTCGCGGCGGGGGTCGGGGTCGGGGCCGACGCGGCCACGACGGGCTCCTGCGGCGGCGGTACGCGTTGGCCCATGCGCAGCGGATCGAGCGCGACGGCGATGATCAGCGCGGCGGCGTCGCGCAGATCGTCGCAACGCGCCGCGTGCACGGTGCGCTCGACCGTGCCTTCGGGCAGATCCACCGCGATCGACAGCGACCAGTCAGCGCCGCGCCCGCGCACCCTCCCTCGGATCGCCACCGTTTCGATCGCGTCGCCGAACGCGTCGCGTCCGAGATAGGCGCCGATGCGGCCGCGCACCTCGGCCTCGCCCGGACAACTGGTTGGCGCGCCCCAGTCGATCGCGAGGCGCGACGCGACGTCATGCGGCGACGCGACGTCATGCGGCGACGTGGGGGCGAGCGCGAGCAGCAGGGCAAGGGCGCCAGACATCGTGTTGGGGTGGTCGCCTCCCCGCGATCGCGGGGCAGCGCGCGGACTGTAGCTCGCGGTCCGCCGCTACACCGCGGCGATCGCCCAAGGGCGCCTTCGGCGACGCCGCAGCGCGCAGAGCAGCACCACCGTGGACAGCGTGCCGAGCGTCGAGTGTCGGGCGGGCGTGCACCCACACCCCGCGGCGTCCTCCGTCTCACCGAAGGATGTCGGCAGCGCCTCGCTGTCCGCACCGCTCGATCCCGGCGCGCCGGATTCATCGCCGCCACCGCCGTCGCTCGAGTCGTCGCCGCGCGTGTCGCCGCCGCTGCCCGTGCCCGCGTCGCAGCCCTCGTCGATCTCGCCGTCGCAGTCGTCGTCGACGCCGTCGTCGCAGCGCTCGTCGACGAAGCAGCGCGGCGCTGCGCTGCCCATGCGCAGGGTCTCGTAGTACTGCGGCGCGTCCCAGCCGGAGGCGTCGCTCCAGGCTGGGCCGGCGATCGGCTCCGCCGCGAACCCGGTGCCGAGCGAGATCCAGCACGACACGCCGTCCGCACTGCGTCCGCACAGATCGGCCTTGCCGTCGCCGTCGACGTCGGCGAGCCGCAGCGTCGAGAACTGGCGGATCGAGCTCCAGCCGTGGTCGTCGTCGAGCGCGGGGCCCTCGAACGCGGGCCCGAACGCGCCGTCCTCGAAGGCCGCGCAGCGGATCCCCGCGTTGGCCCGCGCGCACACGTCGGCGTCGCCGTCCGCGTCGAGATCGCCGACGCGCAGCGTCGAGTAGTTGGCGTAGTCCCACCACCCCGACTCGTCGGACCACGCGGGGCCCTCGAGCGCCTCGCCGAACCCATCGCCGGTGGACAGGTGGCAGCGCAGGCCCGCAGCCGCGCGCGCGCAGAGATCGGCCCGCCGATCGCCGTCGAGATCGAACAGCCGGATCGTGCTCCAGTACTCCACGCGACCCCAGCCCGCGTCGTCCGACCACGTCGGGCCCGCGATCGCGGCCCCGAAGCCCGTCGCGGTCGCGCGCCAGCAGGCGACGCCGTCGCTGCGCCGCGCGCAGACGTCCGCGCGCCCGTCCGCGTCGAGGTCCCCGGTGCGGATCGTGCCGTACTGCGACGCGCCCTCGAAGCCCGCGTCCGCGGCGAGCTCCGCGATCGTCCACGGCTCGGCGTCGAACCCTGTGCCCGTCGATCGCCAGCACGACAGCCCCACGTCGGTGGCCGCGCAGAGATCGTCGCGGCCGTCGCCGTCGACATCGGCCATGCGCAGCGTGGACCACCGCGCGGGATCGGCGAAGCCCGACGCGTCGTCGAGGGCCGGGCCGTCCACCGTGTCGGCGAGCACGCCGGTCGTCGAGGTCCGGCAAAGCACACCGTCGTTCGCCCGCGCGCACAGATCGGCCTTGCCATCGCCGTCGAGGTCGCCGGTGCGCAGCGTCGCGTAGTTCGACGGATCGTCCCAACCGAGGTCGTCCGACCACTCGGGCCCGACGACGTCGGTCGCGAACCCATCGGCCGCGAGCCGACAGCGGATGCCCGCGCCCGCGCGCGCGCAGAGATCTGCCTTGCCGTCGCCGTCGAGGTCCGAGGTCGTGTTCGCGCCGATGGCGTCCGCGTGCAACCCCGCCTCCTCGTAGCTGCGATCGCACGAGCCCGGCTCGCCGTCGCCGGTCGCGAAGACGCCGAGGTGGTTGGCGACCACGCGCTGGGCCCCGTCGGACGGGTCGTTGAGCACGCCGTCGCCGGTCATCCACATCGTGCTCGAGCCGCCGCCGTCGAGGTTGCTCGCGTCGTGGGCCCCGAGTTCGGCCATCAGCGCGGCGAGCTCGGTGCAGGTCATCCCCACACTGGTGTTCGTGCGGCCGTCGACCACCGCGAGGATGAGCGTGCGGCCGTCCTCCGACAGGCCCGCGGCGGTGCGCGGGTGCCTCGTCGTGCACAGATCGCCCTCGTTCGCCGGGTAGAGCACGCCGTCGTCGACGAGCGGACGCCGACCCGAGACCACCTCGCGCATCCACGCCTGCGGTGGATCGAGCACGGGCGCGGGCGGCCACACCTCGGCGCGGCCGCGACCGAACGCGACGAAGCCGCTGCCGTTGGTGTCCGCGGTGTCGCCCCAGCGCTCGCCGCCACCGACCGCGAGGCCCGAGGTCGAGTAGTCCTCGTAGGAGAAGAAGTCGCCGTTGACCGCGAGGTCGGCCCCGACGGCGCCGGCGAACGAGGAGACGGTGCGCTGGCGCTCGGAGGACTTCGTCGCGCGGACGGCGACGCCGTCGTGGCAGAGATCGATCTGCACCGCGACGATGCGCCACGGCGTTCCGGTCGTGCGGCGCAGCATCCGGACGCCGGGCAGGGGATCCGTCCAGGTGTCGGCGGCGCGCGCGGGGCTCGGGTGCAGCGCGATGGCGGTCGCGACCACGGTCGAAACCATGGAGATCGACGCCCCTGCGAGCACGGTGCCCCACCGCATGGGGACACCGTAGGCGCAAAGGCGGCGGCGCGCCCATCCAGCGAATCGCGTAGGGGCGTGGGGAAGCGGTCATGTCGTGGGCCCAGGCGCAGCTGCGCGCGGGCGGGTTCGGGGGCGCTACGTAACTCCGGAAGGCCGTCGATGGCCACGCGCGGCGCAATCGTCCCCGCGCGCGTCAGGATCCGTGGCCTCGCCGTGGAGGTCTGCTGGAGGCGCGCCGCGCCCCTGAGATGAACTCACTTCGGCCTCATCGCGCGCCCGCACCCCGCGGCGTCACTGCCCTGCGCCGCGGCCCGTGGTCGCGTGCGTCGGCGTTCATCGGCCTGCTCGCGCTCGGCGTCGCGTGGGCCTCCGACGCGGCCGCGTCCGACGTGGCAGCCGCGACGCGGCCGTCGGCGATCATCGGTGGTGGGCCGTCGTCGCCGTGCGCGTGGCCGTCGACGGTGTTCCTCGAGAACTGCACCGGCACGCTGATCCACCCCGAGATCGTGATGTACGCGGCGCATTGCAGCGCCGAGATCGAGCGGGTGTGGTTCGCCGAGGACGTGAGCGACGGTGCTGTCTCGTCCGGGGGCGGATTCGAGGTCGCGACCGAGTACTGCATGATCAACCCCGAGAAGGCGGAGGTCACGGAGATCGGCCCCGAGCGCGCGGCCGACTTCGCGTTCTGCAAGCTCGCGCGGCCCGTGTTCGAGGTGCCGATCGTGCCGCCGGTCATCGGCTGCGAGGAGACGATCCTGACGCCCGGGCGCGACGTGACGCTGGTCGGCTTCGGGGAGACCGACCAGGACACGTTCGCGGTGAAGTACGAGGTGCCGACGGTCCTGCACTACATCGACGAGTGGGGCGCGGCGATCATCGGGGGCGAGGGGCGCAGCCCGTGTGCGGGCGACTCGGGCGGGCCGGCGTTCGTGCAGCTGCCCGACGGGAGCTGGAGGGTGTTCGGGATCGTCTCGGGTCCGAACGTCGGCAACTGCGGCGACACGATGTGGTTCGCGACGACGATGCGCGCGGTGCCGTTCATCGAGCAGAAGAGCGGCATCGACGTGACGCCGTGCCACTACGCCACGGGGGAGTGGAACCCGAGCCCGAGCTGTCGCGCGTTCCCGCTCGCGCCCGGCGACGGCGCGGGCGCGTCGTGGGCCGATGGTTGCGCGGGCGGGCCGACGTCGTCGTGGGGCGAGGCGTGCGGGCCTGCGTACGACGGCTTCGAGGATGGGATCGCGCCCACCTCGCGCGTGACGGCACCCGAGGATCGGGTGCGCCTGGACACCGCGCCGGGCGAGGGTGGAGTGGAGATCACGATCGACGCCGAGGCGGCCGATGCGGGAAGCGGCGTGGCCACGGTGTCGCTCGTGATCGATGGTGACGCCGTCGAGGGCGGGACGCTGCGCAATCCGCCGTGGCAGTGGACGGTGCAGCTGCCGCGGGGTGTGTGGGAGATCCGGGCGAGCGCGCGCGACTGGGTCGGCAATGATGGGCTGTCGGCCGCGATCGTCGTGGGCGTGGACGAGGATCCGCCGCCGCCGCCCGAGGCGTCGACGAGCACGGGTGTCGTCGACGACGGTGGCGTGGACTCGAGCGGCGGAGTTGCGGGCTCGAGTGGCGTGGCGGACGAGAGCAGCGGCGCCGCGGGGAGCGTCGGCGCGGACGAGGGCTCGAGCGCGCCGGGCTGCGGGTGCACGGCGACGGGCCGCGGGGGCGGGTGGTTCGTCGCGGGCGTCGTCGTGTTGGCGTGGCGTCGGCGGCGGGCGGGCCTCGTCGGCCTCGTGCTCGCGGCGTGCTCGGACGACGGGGCGCAGGCGCCTGGATCCGACAGCTCGGGTGCTGCGGTGCCGGCGGGATCGTCGGGGGTCGACCCGGTGACGGGCAGCAGCAGCAGCGGCGACGTCGGCGACAGCAGCAGCAGCACCACCACGGGGGAGGCCGGGTCGAGCGGCGAGGGACCGAGCTGTCGCGCCGGCGCGCTCGATTGCTCGTGCACGGCGGAGTTCCGCTGCGACGCCGATCTCGGCTGTCTCCTCGACACCTGCGTGCCGTGCCCCGCGGGCACGTTCGCCTGCCCGTGCGACGTCGCAGAAGGGGGCGAGGAGGTCTGCGGTGACGGGCTCGCGTGCTTCGCAGGCCTGTGCGCCGCGCCCGAGCCCTGCCCGTTCCCGATGGACGGAATCTGCGACGAGCCCCGGGCCGGCGGCGGATGTCAGCCCGGCACGGATGCGTTCGACTGCTGCGCGGCGGTGCCCGGCGTGTGCGAGGAGGCGAGCGCGGGCGGGGAGTGCCCGGAGGGCTCGGATCCCGCGGACTGCGAGGGTGGCAGCACGGGCGGGACCACCGAGGGCGA
>LNFB01000300.1 GCA_001464385.1 Deltaproteobacteria bacterium Ga0077550
GTCTTCGAGGGGGCCGAGGTCCGCGATCAGCTGGCGGCGGATCCCGACGCGGTGTTGTTCGTGGATCTGCGGGGGAGCAGCCGTGTGGGCTTCGAGCAGCACGACGCGCCGCTGGACTTCTCGCGGCTGGAGGTCCAGGGCAGGGGGATGGCCGAGGCGGTCCCGATGGACGAGTTCGCGGACGCGCTGGGGATTGATCTGCGGCGCGAGGAGTTCACGCTGCAGGCGGTCGACGCGGAGGAGGTCGGGTTTCGGGTGAACAAGTGCCAGGTGATCTGCATGCATGTGCAGATCGAGGATTGTTTGTTCGACTGCCGGTGAGGGGAGGGGGCGGAGGGGCAGGTGAATCGACGCCGCCTCGGAGGCCTCATCACCGATCGAGAGCTCTGCGCGGTGCTCCCTGCTTGCCCTTGCGAGGCCGTGAGGCCTGCGGTCGGCCGTTCCGCGGAGGTGTGGCGGGCGAGACCTCGGCGAGCTCGGCCACCGCCCACCGGGTCAGGGCGTCGGCGAACGCCCGGACCTGGGGGGGAATGAACTCGCGCTCCGGGTGCGCGATGACGACGACCAGCTCGCCAGCGATCGAGCCGGGCAGCACTTGCACGAGCTCCCCGCCATCGAGAAGACGTCGAACCTCCATCAT
>LNFB01000301.1 GCA_001464385.1 Deltaproteobacteria bacterium Ga0077550
GCGAGTTCTTCCGCCTGCTGCCGTTCGTCCTGGTCGGCAGCGCCGATGTGGACGGGCAACCGTGGGCGTCCGCGATCGCGGGCCCGACCGGCTTCGTCCACGTCGACGGCGACACGCTGACGGTGCCGGACTACTCCGGCAACTTCTTCTTCAACACCATCGGCAACCTGATGGTCGATCCGCGCGCGGGCCTGCTGTTCATCGACGTCGATCGCGGCGATCTCTGGCATCTCGCCACCGACGTCGAGATCGTGTGGGAGGGGCCCGAGCTCGCGGCGTACGCCGGCGCCGTGCGATTGCTGCGGCTGCGCGTGCGCGAGGTGCTGCACCGCCCCGGCGCGCTGCCCCTGCGCTGGGGCGAGGCCGAGCCGTCGCCGTTCCTACCGTGAGCGTCCGCGGGTCAGATCGTCCGCGGCCGCTGGTACCCTCTCGCACCATGACCACCACCCTCGTCACGGGAGCCAATCGCGGAATCGGTCTCGAGCTCGTGCGACAGCTGAAGGCCCGCGGCGACGACGTCATCGCGGTGCTCGACGACACCGGCGTCCGGGTGATCGCCGACATCGACGTCGCCGACGACGCGAGCGTGGCACGCCTCGACGAGGCGCTCGGCGATGTGCAGCTCGACGTGCTCGTCAACAACGCCGGCGTCCTCGAGCCCGACGGCCTCGGTCACCTCGACCTCGACGCCGTGCGCCGCCAGCTCGAGATCAACGCGATCGGCCCTCTGCGCGTCACCGCAGCCCTGCTCCCGCGCCTGCACGCCGGCAGCAAGATCGCGCTGGTCACCAGCCGCATGGGCTCGATCGCCGACAACGGCTCGGGCGGCTCGTACGGCTACCGCATGAGCAAGGCCGCCCTGAACATGGCCGGCGTCACCCTCGCCCGCGACCTCGCCGGCCGCGGCATCGCCGTCGTGCTCCTGCACCCCGGCATGGTCGCGACCGACATGACCGCCCGCTTCGGCGATCCGGCCGGCATGCAGCGCGCCGAGGATTCCGCCGCGCGATTGATCGCGCGCATCGACGAGCTCACGCTCGCGACGACGGGCCGCTTCGTCCACGCCAACGGCGAACCACTGCCTTGGTGAGGGGACGCTACCGCACGCGCGCGACCACCGGGTTGTGATCCGACAGCCCGCCCGCATCGAGCACCGCGTGCGCCTCGATGATCCCCCCGCGCACGGCCACGTGGTCGATGCTCGAGGGCTTGTCACTGCCGATCCGCGGGCGCGTCGGCCTCGCGCCCGCATCTGCGACCGCCACGTCGAAGCCGTCACCGATCCCGGCGGCGACCGTGCCGTGGTCCGCGTTGAAGTCTCCGAGCACGATCGCCGTGCCCATCGCGGCGCAGGCCACGTCGCGCAGGCGGGCGAGCTGCGCGATGCGTGCATCACCGAAGGTGACGTGGGTGTTGACGACGAGCACGCCCCGGACGTCGACGGCGAGCAGGCCCTTGCCCGGATCGTCGCGGGACGCCTCGGCGAGCACGGCCTTCGCCTCGCCGCGGACGATCGTGACGAGGTACTCCGCCGGATCGCGCAGCGCCGTGGGTCCCCGCCGCGGCCGCGGGATCCTCGGGTAGCGCAGCGTGACGATCGTCGCGTCGGGCAGCGCGTCGCGGAGGCTCGCGAGCTGATCGCCGCTGACCTCCTGCAGCGCGAGGACGTGCTCGTCGTACCCACACAGGCGCGCGGTGATCGCCTCGATCCGCTTGGCCTCGTCGGCGTGGCGGTCGACCACGGCCTCGCCCCAGTTCTCGGCGTGGATCCGGTGCAGCACGTTCCAGGTCGCGAGCGTGACCATGCGCCAGCTTACCTCGGTGGCAACGGGCGGTTGACCCGGCGGCACGCCGCGCGCGCGGCCTTGAGCGTCACTCATACGAGAGTTACGCTGATGGGATGCTGGCACCGTCGCGACCGTGGCTCTTCGCCCTCGCCCTCACCGCGTGCGGTGACGACGGGCCCGCGCAGCCGGACGCCGGCAGCTCCGGCGCGGGGGACTCGACCGCGGCGACGATCACGATCACCGCGCCGGATCCCTCGACCTCCGGGTCGACCTCGGGCACCGCCGACGAGACGACGAACACCGGCGCCGACTCCGACGTCGGGGTGCCTGTCGCGCCCGTCGAGCTCGTGATCCACTCGCAGCGCGCCACTCGCATCGACGTGTACGTCTACGCGGAACCGACCGACGCGGCCGAGGTCCTGGTCCGCACGCTCGAGCACGGCGAGGGCGACGCGTTCCGCATCACCCTCGATCCCGACGAGCTCGCCGCGGCCGGGGTGGGCGACGTGCTCTACTACGGCCTGCGCGCGTGGGGCCCCAATTGGCCCGAGGATCCGCGCTGGGTCCCGGGCTCCGAGGCGGGCTTCATCGTCGACGTCGACGACGAGGGCAACCGCTTCAACCCCAACAAGCTCCTGGTCGACCCGCGCGCCCGCGAGCTCAGTCACGATCCGATCACGCCGACGTTCGGCGACGCGGGCGTCTATCGCACCGGCCCCGAGTTCCGCGCGCGCGACAGTGGCCCGTCCGCGCCCAAGTCGGTGCACGTGCTCGCGCCTCAGCGGACCGTCGAGCTCGGGCCTCGGCCCACGCGCGCGCTCGCGGACGACACCATCTACGAGGTCCACGTCCGCGGCTTCACGCGCACCGATCCCAGCGTGCCCGAGGCGTGCCGCGGCACCTATGCGGGCGTCGCCGCGAAGGCCGACTACCTCGCGACCCTCGGCGTCACCGCGATCGAGCTGCTGCCGATCCACGAGACCCCGAACAGCACCAACGACGTCGCCGAGGGCACCGACGGCGACAACTACTGGGGCTACTCGACGCTGGGCTTCTTCGCGCCCGAGCGCCGCTACGCCTGCGACGATTCGCCCGGCGGACCTACGCGCGAGTTCCAGGCCATGGTCGCCGCGCTCCACGAGCGGGACATCAAGGTCTACCTCGACGTCGTCTACAACCACACCGCCGAGGGCGGGGTCGGCGATCCCGACGTCGCCAAGCTGTACTCGCTGCGCGGCCTCGACAACCGCGGCTACTACGAGATCGACGCCGACCCGGGGCACTACGCCGACAACACCGGCGTCGGCGCCAACACCAACGCCGACAACCCGATGTTCCGCGACCTCGTGCTCGACTCGCTCGCGTACTGGCACGACGAGATGGGCGTCGACGGCTTCCGCTTCGATCTCGCGTCGGTGCTCGGCAACGGCTGCGACCGCGACTGCTTCATGTTCGAGCCCGACGCCGAGGACGGCATCCTGCGGCGAGCCGTCGCCGAGCTCCCGGCGCGGCCGGTCGACGGCGGCGAGGGGGTCGATCTGATCGCCGAGCCCTGGGGGATCGGCGCCGGCACGTACCAGCTCGGCAACTTCCCCCCGGGCTTCGCCGAGTGGAACGGGGTGTACCGCGACACGTTGCGCCGCGACATGAACCTGCTCGGCGTCGCGAACGTCACCCCGCGCGAGCTGGCGCGGACGATCACCGGGTCGCCGCAGCTCTTCGACGAGGGCGATCGCGGCCCCGCGGCGAGCATCAACTTCCTGGTCGCCCACGACGG
>LNFB01000302.1 GCA_001464385.1 Deltaproteobacteria bacterium Ga0077550
CGATCGGCATGCCCGGCTTCGCGCCGTTCGTGCGCGGGCCGTACCCGACGATGTACGCGCTGCAGCCGTGGACGGTGCGCCAGTACGCCGGCTTCTCGACCGCCGAGGACAGCAACGCGTTCTACCGCCGCAACCTCGCCGCGGGTCAGAAGGGCCTGTCGATCGCCTTCGACCTCGCGACCCACCGCGGCTACGACTCCGATCATCCGCGGGTGCCCGGCGACGTCGGCATGGCCGGGGTCGCGATCGACTCGATCCTCGACATGCAGATCCTGTTCGACCAGATCCCGCTCGACAAGGTCAGCGTGTCGATGACGATGAACGGCGCGGTGCTGCCGATCCTCGCGCTGTACGTCGTGGCGGCCGAGGAGCAGGGCGTGCCGCCGGCGGCGCTGGCCGGGACCATCCAGAACGACATCCTCAAAGAGTTCATGGTCCGCAACACGTTCATCTACCCGCCGGCGCCGTCGATGCGCATCGTCGGGGACATCTTCGCGTACACCGCGAAGGAGATGCCGAAGTTCAACAGCATCAGCGTGTCCGGCTATCACATGCAGGAGGCGGGTGCGACCGCCGACATCGAGCTGGCGTACACGCTCGCCGACGGGCTCGAGTACGTGCGCACGGGCGTGGCCGCGGGGCTCGACGTCGACACGTTCGCGCCGCGGATCTCCTTCTTCTTCGGCATCGGCATGAACGTGTTCATGGAGGTCGCCAAGCTCCGCGCGGCGCGGCTGCTGTGGGCGGAGCTCATGCGCGGCGCCGGGGCGCGCGACCCCAAGTCGCTGATGCTGCGCACGCACTGCCAGACCTCGGGGTGGTCGCTGGCGGCCCAGGACCCGTACAACAACGTCGGGCGCACCGCGCTCGAGGCCCTGGCCGCGGTGCTCGGCGGCACGCAGTCGCTGCACACCAACTCGTTCGACGAGGCGCTCGCGCTGCCGAGCGAGCACAGCGCCCGCATCGCCCGCAACACGCAGCTGGTGCTGCAGCAGGAGAGCGGCGTGACCCGGACGATCGATCCCACCGGCGGCTCGCGGTACGTCGAGTCGCTCACCGACGCCCTGGTGGCGCGGGCGCGGGAGCACCTGGCCGAGATCGACCGCATGGGCGGGATGGCGGCGGCGATCGGGCAGGGGATCCCCAAGCTGCGCATCGAGGAGGCCGCCGCGCGCACGCAGGCGCGCATCGACTCCGGCGCGCAGATCGTCGTGGGCGTCAACGCGCTGCAGGTGCAGGACGAGACGCCGATCGACGTGCTGCGGATCGACAACACGGCGGTGCGCGAGGCCCAGCTGCGGCGGCTCGCGGCGCTGCGGGCGGGCCGTGACGCCGACGCGGTGGCGCGGGCGCTCGCGGAGCTCGAGGCATGCGCGAAGGGGGGCGCGGGCAACCTGCTGGCGCTGTCGATCGCGGCGGCACGGGCCCGGGCGACGGTCGGCGAGATTTCCACCGCGCTCGAGCGCGCGTGGGGCCGGTACGAGCCGCAGACCCGCACGATCGCCGGGGTATACTCGCAGGCGTTGAGCGACGCAGGGCAGCTCGCGACCGTGCGCACGAGGGTCGCCGCGTTCGCGGAGCGCACCGGTCGCAGGCCGCGGCTCTTGGTCGCGAAGATGGGCCAAGACGGCCACGATCGTGGGGCCAAGGTGATCGCGACCGGCTTCGCGGACATGGGCTTCGACGTCGACATCGGGCCGCTGTTCTCGACGCCGGAGGAGACGGCGCGGCAGGCCGTCGAGAACGACGTGCACGTCGTCGGCGTCAGCTCGCTGGCCGCCGGGCACCTGACGCTGGTGCCCGCGCTGCAGCGGGCGCTGGCGGAGCTCGGGCGGGGCGACATCGCGATCGTGGTCGGTGGCGTGGTCCCGCCGCAGGACAAGCCGACGCTGCTCGGCATGGGCGTGGCCGCGGTGTTCGGGCCCGGCACGGTGATGTCGGCCGCGGCGTCGACGGTCCTCGACGTGCTCGAGGCGCGGCCGTCGTGAGCGTCGACGTTTCGGCGCTGGCGAGTGCGTTGCGCTCGGGCGATCGCGTGGCGCTCGGCCGGGCGATCACGCTGGTCGAGAGCCTGCGCGAGGAGGACCGCGCGAAGGCGATCGCGCTGGTGCAGGCGACGGCGTCGGCGGGGGCCGACACGCACCGCATCGGGATCTCCGGGCCGCCGGGCGTCGGCAAGAGCACGTTCATCGACGCGGTCGGCATGACGTTGGTCGCGGCCGGGCACCGGGTCGCGGTGCTCGCGGTGGATCCGAGCTCGGCGCGCACGGGCGGCAGCATCCTGGGCGACAAGACCCGCATGGCGAGGCTGTCGCGCGAGCCCGCCGCGTTCATCCGCCCGTCGCCGGCGCAGGGCGTGCTGGGCGGGGTGGCGGCGCGGTCGTCGGAAGTGCTCCGGCTGTGCGAGGTCGCGGGCTTCGACATCGTGCTGGTCGAGACGGTCGGCGTCGGCCAGTCGGAGATCGACGTCGCGGATCTGGTCGACACGCTGGTGGTGCTGGTCGCGGCGGGCGGCGGCGACGAGCTGCAGGGGATCAAGCGCGGCCTGCTCGAGTGCACGGACGTGCTGGTCGTGCCGAAGGCCGACGGTGAGAATGTGGCCGCGGCCGCGCGCACGCGGGCCGACTACGCGCAGGCGATCGCGTACATCGAGCCGCGGCATGCGGGCTGGCACGTGCCGGTGTTGGAGTGCAGCTCGACGGAGGGCAGGGGGTTGGCGGAGGTGCTCGCGGCGATCGAGGCGCATCGCGTGGCGTTGATCGACAGCGGTGGTTGGGAGCGGCAGCGGGCGGCGCAGCGGCTGCGGTGGACGATGACCGCGCTGCAGGAGGCGGTGCGTCGGGGGCTGCAGGCGGACGCGGGCGTGCAGGCGCGGCTCGGGGAGCTGCGGGCGGGGATCGAGAGCGGGGCGGTCGCGCCCGAGGCGGCGGCGGCGGAGCTGCTCGCGGTGTTCCGCGGCGGGGCGTAGCCGTGGCATGATCGCGAGGTGAGGTGGAGGAGCGCGTTCGTGACGGTGTGGCTCGTGGCGTGCGGGCCCGAGGCGGGTACCGTCGCCGGATCGGACTCGAGTTCGGCGTCGAGCGAGTCGTCGAACGGCGCGTCGGTGGGCGTCACGGGCACGACTTCGGGCGGGGCGGACCCATCGAGCTCCGACGCGACGACGGACGCGGCGTCGACGGGCGCGGTGGACTCGAGCTCGACGGGGGAACCGATCGACTACTGCGCGGTGTGTGGCCAGGGAGAGGTCTGCGTCGAGCGAGGCAGCGATGGCTGTGGCTTCGAGCCGGAGATCGACTGCGTGGTCGCCGAGGGGTGTGCCGAGGCGAGCTGCGACGATCCGGTCTGCGTCGAGGCGTTGTGCGGTGACACCCAATGCGCGGGCTTCGGCGTCGGGGGCTGCTTCGGCGACATCGGGGCGTTCCTCTGCTCCGGCGGGCACGGGGTAGAGTGCGATTTCTGGGCGCAGGATTGCGCTCGAGGTGAACGATGCAGCGCGTGGTCCCGCGACGGTGGCACGCGGCTCGACGACGTCCATTGCACGTCTGTCCCCGCCGACACGGCCGGCGTCGGTGAGGCCTGCGTCGTCGAAGACAACGCGGCCAGCGGCATCGATGACTGCGAGCCCGGGAGCCAGTGCCTCGAGGTGGATCCCGACACGCTGGTCGGCACGTGCCGCAGCCGGTGCATCGGCTCGCGTGCCAACCCGTCGTGCGAGGACCCAGACATGACGTGCACGGTCGTGGGATCGACGTTCGCGTTCTGCCTCCCATGAGCCCGCCGTCCGGCCCTCGAGCACCGAGCGCCACCTCACGCAGGGCGTTGGAACCCGGCTGGCGATGTGGCGACCCGGGCCCATGAACTCGCCCGCAGCGGCCCGAGGACCCGCGAGAACGCCGATCTGTCCCCGCGCCCAGTGGGCGGTGTCGCGACAGTTGCGCGCGGCGTCGCAAACCGATCACACTCCGCGCCATGTCGATTCGCACCTGGCTCACCCTTCCTTCGCTCGGCTTGCTCGCCGCGGCCTGCGGCAACGATGGCTCCGCCACGACCTCGGACGAGACCACCTCCACCGGCGGTGAGGAGGGGTCGTCGTCGACCGACGATCCGACCGTCGCGCCGGAGACCACGGCGCCCGCCGACAGCTCGACGACCGACCCCGGCACCGAGACGACCGCGCCGGCCGACACGTCCTCGGGCTCGACGGGCGAGCCGCTTCAGTGTGGCAATGGTGACCTCGACGACGGCGAGGAGTGCGACGACGAGAACGTGGTCGACGGGGATACGTGCACCGCGACGTGCACGATCCCGTACGAGGTGGTCTGGCAGGTCTCGCACAACGGCTCGCAGTCGAACCAGGATGGGATCAACGAGATCGTCATCGACGCCGACGGCAACATCATCGTCGTCGGCAGCGAGCGCGTCACCGGCGAGGGCTCGAACCTCTGGGTGCAGCAATACCTACCGGACGGCACCGTCGGATGGACCGTGAGCTACAACGGGCTGTTCAACGGGGACGACGAGGGCGCCGCAATCGCGCTGCTCTCCGACGGCGACATCGTCGTTGCCGGCACCGTCGAGGGCGAGTTCGACGGCGAGGACATCTTCGCCGCGCGCATCGACGGCACTACGCAGGAACTTGAGTGGGAGATCATTCAAGACGGTCCCGGCATGGGTGGAGGCGATGTCGATGACGCCGACGCGGGCGCGGACATCACGGTCGACGCCGACGACAACGTGTACGTGGCCGGCACCCTTCGCATGGGCGCCCAGGACTGGGACACGTGGGTCGGCAAGTTCGACGCCGATGGCGTCGAGGTCTGGGCCTCGCCGATCGAGGACGTCGTAGAGGTTCCGCTCGACGGGTTCAACGATCGCAGCCGCGCGGTGGCCGTGGACGCCGACGGCGTCACCTGGTTGCTCGCCACCCTCGAAACGGACGACGGCAGCGTGGGCACGGCGTTCGCGTTCGACGTCGACGGTACTCCGCTCACCGACGAGACCCAGGACCTCGGCATCTTCCTCACTGACATGGCGTTCGACGCCGACGGCAACATCGTCGTGATCGGCTCCGACGTGCCGGGCGACACGTTCGACGACATCATCGTCACCAAGTACGACCCGACCTGGGCGCAGACCTGGTCGGTGACGTTCGACGGAACGGGAAGCAACGACTTCTCCGGCGGCGTGTCGGTCGGCCCCAGCGGCAACGTCTACGCCACCGGCACCGAGCGGATCCTCGCGGATGACTACGACTCGTTCCTGCGCGTACTCGATGCCGACGGCAACCCGTTGTGGGGCGCCCGCTACGGCAACGCCGAGGCGCTGCTTGCGGATGACTTCGCCTACGCGGTAGAGCACCCCGACGGCGACGTGATCGCGGGCGGGCGTGAGAGTGTCCTCGGCGAGCAGCGCAACGGCCTGCTCATCAAGTACAGCGCGCTGTAGGGCGCGCGTACCCGTGCTCGCGCGCGGCTGCGGGGTCTCCCTTGGGAGGCCCCAGCTTCCGCGCACGGGTCAGCCAGGCCCCGTCGGGACGCCGAAGACGATGTAGGCTCTTCCCGATGAGGAACCGTTGGGGTCTGCATCGAAGGCACCGATGATGACGTCGGCAACTCCGTCGCCGTTGACATCTCCGGCGATCGCAACCGAGTTGCCAGAACCGTCGGTGGCCGCCTCACCATCAAGGGCGAACCCGCCAAGGCCCAGGGTGATGTCGGCCAGCTCGATGTTGTCGGTGTCGGCCTTGCCAAGAACCACATAGGTTCGGCCAGAGTTACTTCCATTTGGGTCGGCGTCCGGTGCCCCGATGAGGACGTCTGAGAGGCCGTCGCCGTTGACATCTCCGCCCCCGCCCACGGAGGTCCCGGACCTGTCGGAACTCGCCTCTCCATCGATCGCGTAGCCACCGTCTCCGATCGCGACATCGCCGAGATCAACCGGAGAACCGTCAGCCTTTCCGAAGACCACGTAGCTTCGTCCCCACGGTGCGGGAACTCCGTTGAGCGCCGCGTCGGGGGCGCCGATGGCGACATCTGGAACACCATCGCCATTGACGTCGCCCGCGCCGCACACCGAACGCCCAGAGTACGTCCCAGGCTCACCGTCGATGGCGAATCCACCTGCGCCGCCCGCGACCGTGTCGAGCTCCACCGCTGACGTGTCCGCCTTTCCGAATACCAAATAGCTCCGGCCAGAATTGGCGCCACCCGCCTGCGAACCGTACGCACCGATGATGACGTCGTCGAATCCGTCGCCGTCGACATCACCTGCGCTGCTCATGCTCGTTCCGGCGCGATCATAGGCGGCTTCTCCATTGATCACGAAGCCACCGATACCCATGGAGATCGAGGCGAGATCGACCGTGGCAGTCCCTGCCTTGCCGAGTACCACATAGGCGCGGCCCGACTCCGTGCCGTTTGGCGCGACGAACGGCGCGCCCACGATGAGGTCCGCCAGTCCGTCCGCGTTGATGTCGCCAGCGCTGGCGACCGATGCGCCGGCCCATCCGCCGGCCGATGCCCCGTCGATCGCGAAGCCGCCGACACCACCTGAGATGTCCTGCAGATCCACTCGTGAGGTCGACGCCTTGCCGAAGACCACATACGCACGGCCGGAATCGGATCCGTTCGGATCCGCACGCTGAGCACCCACGAGGATGTCGTTGAGACCGTCGCCGTTCACGTCGCCGGTCAGCGAAACGGATGAGCCAGACCAGTCACTCGCGGCCTCGCCATCGATGGCGAATCCGCCACCATTGCCGAGGGCGATGTCGTCAAGCTCGATCACCGACTGGTCGCTGGTGCCGAACGCGACGTAGCTCCTGCCGGACGATGTTCCGTTTGGATCGGCTCCGATAGCGCCAACGACAACGTCCGAGAGCCCGTCGCCGTTGATGTCACGCGCGCCGGCAACATCCTCAGATGACCGGTCGGATGCCGCCTCGCCGTCGAGCACGAAGCCACCGGCGCCCGCGGCAACGTCGGCAAGTTGGATCGAGATCGGAGCGACGTAGACCGTCACACTGGCGCTCGCATCAAACTCTCCGTCGGTCACGGTGTAGTTGAACGAATCGGGGCCCCAGAAGCCCGCAGGCGGCACATAGGAGACGTCGCCGCCGTCCCCTACGACGACGGTGCCGCCACTGGCCGTGACCGCGTCGGCTGCGGCGACGGTGAGCGGATCACCGTTCGGGTCCATGTCGTTGGCGAGCAAACCAACGTCGGAGGCCAGAACCAGTTGCTCGTTCTGCCGGGTGTACAGGACGTCGTCGAACGCCTCAGGGCCGGCGTTCGGGCCCCCGGACGTAGTTGCAGAGCTTCCGCTTGTGTCTCCGCTCGAGCCATCTTCCGCGCTTCCGCCTGTCGTCGCGGGGCCATCGGCGCCCTCCGTCGTACTGTCGGTCGTCTGGGCGTTGCTGGTTGGGTCGCTTCCCGTCGAAGGGCCCGTGGCCCCAGCCCCAGTGCTCTCGGCGCTGTCTTGCGGCCCGTCATCGCCCTGGCTGTTGCCCACGATCAGTGGATCGTTCGGGGAGTAGCAGCCTGCCAGCAGGAGGGCTGAGACCAACGGTACAGGGATTGTGAAGGGCTTCATCGCAGACCTGCCTGTCGACACGAACCCGCGCCTGTTGCGGGATGGTGACCGAAACCCTACCGTGTGCGTGCGCGCGCAGCAAACCGCGAGCTGCACAGCCGGCGGCGGCCCTGGGAATGCCCTGGGGTAGCGACCCGTGCACTGGTCCTGCCCGTCCCCAAGGTCGTCCGACCGCAGCAGCCGGCTCCGTCGGGCTCGACCTCGCGCGTGCCGCTTCGATCAGAACCGACCGCCCACGGTGAGCCCGACGAGCTCGCCCGCGATCATCGGCTGCACGCGCAGCGTCGCGAGGGCACGACGCTGGCGGCGATGGCCCGCGGCGTATCCGATCATCGCGAGGCCCGGGCCCGTCATCGCGAGCCTCCCGACATAGCCCGCCTCCCACACCGCGATGGCGCAGGTCTCCGAGCTCCGGGCGCCGCACGCTGCACCGGCGAGGCGCGTCACGGCCCACAGCCCGAGTCCGGCGCCGAATAGTCCCCAGCCGAGGCGCGGTCGCGGTCGCCAGGGCGTCGCGCGTCGACCCCCGACGACGTCCGCCCAGGCATCGAGCCGACCCAGGCGCGCCATGCCGCCCGCGATCATCCCGAACCCGGTCGCGAACGCAACGCTCGGCGCGAGGTTGAGGAGGATGTAGCCCGTCGCCGGCGAAGTGCAGTTGTCGTCATCCTCGCAGCGCGCCTCCTCGTAGGCATCCCAGCCATCCGCCTCGCGCAGCGAGTCGGCGGTGACGAAGACGTTCAGCGCGACGCCGATCGTGGTCGCGGCGCCGCCGAGCACGAACAACGGGATGCCGCGCGAGTGCGGCGCGGCTGGCCCTGGTGTGTCCCCACTCGCGACCGAGTTCGCGGGCGTCCGGGGGCGCGGCGACGGGATCCGTGGGGCCGTCGGACCGGCGTCGTCGAGCATCTCGGCCTCGGACGTCATCGGCTCCACGACTGGCGTCGCCTCGGACGGCACAGCCTCGACAGCCGCCGGCGCGGGCTCGGGGAGCTCGACGGGCGCGACTGCGAGGCCCAGGGCGAAGGCTGCTGCGCCGGCGAACATCCCGGTCGGTAGTCCCCGCCGGCCCGCGTTGGATGCACGCCGGATTCCACGGCGTGGGCTGGCTCCCACGCGGCCCGCTCACCCCCCGTCGAACAGCGCCCGCGCGATCACCAGCTTCTGGATCTCGCTCGTCCCCTCGTAGATCCGCAGCGCCCGGATCTCCCGATACAGCCGCTCGGTCGCCTGGCCCACCGTCACGCCGAGCCCACCCAGCGATTGCACCGCGCGATCGATCACCCGCTGCGCGACCTCGGTCGCGAACAGCTTGGCGACCGCGCTGTCCTCCGGCGCCGCGTCGCCGCGATCGCGGGCGCCCGCGGCCCGGTACACCAGCATCTGCGCCGCGACGTGCTCGGTGGCGACCTCGGCCACGAGGAAGCGCAGGCCCTGCTGGGTCGCGAGCGGCTTGCCGAACTGCACGCGGCGCTTCAGGTGCGTCACCGTCTCCTCGAGCGCGCGGTCGGCCAGGCCGAGCGCCGCACCGCCGACCGAGATGCGGAACACGTCGAGCGTCGAGAAGGCGAGCTTGAGGCCGTCGCCGAACTTGCCGAGGCGGTGCGCCGCGGGCACGACGACGCCGCGGAATTTCACGGTGCCGATCGGGTGCGGCGCGATCACGTGGATTGGATCGACGCTCAGCCCCGGCGCGTCGCCGGGCACCCAGAACGCGCCGTAGCGCGGCTTGCCGCCGGCCTGGGCCGCGTCGACGGTGCCCGCCGCCTCGCGGGCGAACACGACGTAGCTCCCGGCGATGGGCGCGTTCGAGATGAAGCACTTCTCGCCGTCGAGCACGACGCCGCCGTCGGGGCCGGGCGTCGCGGTGGTCGTCATCGCCGCGACGTCGGAGCCGGCCTCGGGCTCCGTCAACGCGAAGGCACAGATGACCTCGCCCGCGACGACCCTGGGGAGCAGCTGCGCGCGCAGGGCCTCGTCGCCGCCGAGCGTCACCGCGTAGCTGCCGAGGCCCTGCATCACGAACGCGCTGTCGAGGGCGCCCGAGCGCCGCGCGAGCCACTGCCGCACGAGGCACAGCGCCGTGGTCCGCAGCTGCGGCGACGCGCCGCCGTACGCCGCCGGCACCACGTGGCGCAGCAGGCCGGCCGCGGCCAGGCGCCGCACGTACTCGCGGGTCGCTGCGTCCTCGTCGCGCTCGTCGACGGGGTCGGCTGTGATCGCGGCGCAGAACACCTCGAGCTCGTCCTCGAGGGCGCGCCACTGCTCGGCGTCCCCGGCGACGACGCCGAGCTTTCGATCGAGGATCCGGGTCGAGAACATCATGGGGTCGGTCTCCTCGCGATTCGCTTCACTTCATTTCCAGGTGGGCTGCCGGCCGGCCTTCCACGCCTCGTGGGCCTCGCGGAAGTCGGGGTGTTGCATGCAAATCGCCTGCGCCTGGGCCTCGGCCTCGATCGCGCCGGCCAGGCCGAGCTCGAGCTCGGCGCCGAGCATCTGCTTGGTCATGCGCACCGCGAAGTGCGGACCGGCGGCGATCCGCTTCGCCCACTCGAACGCCGCGGCGTCGACCGCGTCGGGATCCTCGTCGTCCACCAAGGCGTTCGCCAGCCCGATGCGCTCGCATCGCTCGGCGGGCACGCGATCGCCGAGCATGAGGATCTCGGACGCGACGCCGAGCCCGACGAGCCGCGGCAACAGCCAGCTCGCGCCCATGTCGGCGCCCGACAGGCCCACCTGCGGGAACAGGAACGCGAAGAACGCCTTGCGTCCCATCACCCGCAA
>LNFB01000303.1 GCA_001464385.1 Deltaproteobacteria bacterium Ga0077550
TCGAAGCAGCTGCACGTGTTGCAGTCCTCCTCCTTGGTGTCGCCGTCGACGCACTCGCCGGGCGACGCCGTGTCGCCCCCGTCGCAGCCGATCGCCGTGCACGCCCACTGGCCGTCGAGGCAGCCGCAGGTGTTGCAATCGTCCATCTTGGTCTCGCCCGCGACGCAGGCATCGCCGTCGGTCCCACCGCCGCTGCCGTCGCCGCCCGCGGTCTCGGTCTCGTTGCCCAGGCTCTTGGGCTCGAGGTCACACGCCATCGCCAACGTACCCATCACACAGAAGACCAAGGTGTTCGAACGCATCGTGCAAGCTCCTCGCTTCGGTGTAGTGCGTCGGCGGTCGGACCCGTCACGGCGTCGCCGCTGCGCAGGCGGAGCGGACGCGGGCCAGCAGCGGCGAGGTCGGGTATCGCTCGACGAAGCGCGCCGCGAGGGCCCGCGCGCGATCCGTCGCCCCTGCCCCACAGCTCGCGAACACCCGCAGGGCCGCGCGCTCGGGCTGCAGCGCGCCGCGGGGGTGATCGCGGTCGAGGGCGTCGAGCTGGTCGATCACCTCGGCAGGCGCCGTGGCCAGGATCGCCTGCGCGGCCCGCAGGCGCGCGAGCTCGTCGGCGAACGGATCGGCGACGGGATCGGCCACCGCCGCGGGGACCGAGCTCGGGCGCACGGGCGCGTCGCGGCGCGCGGGCGCGAGGTCCCCGGGCGCGGGGGTCGGCGCGGGCGTCGGCGCGGCGCCGGGCGCCGGCAACTCGGCGGGGATCGGGACCGTCGAGGGCGTCGGCGCCGACGCGGGCGCACGATCGTACGGCGCCGCCTCGACCGCCACGCGCGTCGATCCGTCCATCGCCGCGCCGCCCCACCACAGCGCCGCGATCGCGGCCGCGATCGCGAGCCCGACGATCGCGGGGATCCACGGCCGACGCCCCACTGCCGCCGCGACGTCGTCCTCGACGCTCCGCCACACGCGGGCGCGCACACCGTCCGGCAGCGCGTCGGCGTCGCGACTCGCCGCGAGGATCGCCCGCGCGCGCGGATCGAGCTCGGCGCTCACGGCTGCCCCCCGTCGCCGTGCCAGCGCGCCACGGCCTGCGCGAAGGCCTGCCGCGCCAGTCGGAGCCGCGAGTACGCGGTGTTGAGGTTGATGCCGAGGCTCCGCGCCACGTCGGCCACCGACTCGCCCTCGAGCTCGACGAGCTCGAACACGTCGCGCTTGTCCGCGTCGAGTCCGCGCAGGAACCCGTGCACGAAGCGCTGCGCCTGCCCCCGAGCCGCCGCCCGTTCGGGGTCGAGCGGCGCCTCCCCGACGCTCGTGGCCTCGACGATCCGCAGCTGCTCGCGCGCGCGCGCGCGCTGCCAGTTGCTCACCACCCCGCGCGTCAGGTGGAACAACCACGTCGCCATCGACGCCCGCGCGTCGTACTCGGGCAGCCGCCGATGCACCACCATGAACACCTCGTGCATCAGGTCCTCCGCCGCGGCGTCGGGGACCCCACGCCGTCGGACCACACGCCACACGAACGCGGCGTAGCGGGCGTAGATCTCGGCGAGGGCGGGCGGCGACGCATGGGTGCGGGCATGGGGATCCGCGGCCGATGCCGTGTCGGCCCCGGTCGCCGCGGCTGCCCCCATCGCGTCATCTAAGCCGCCGTCTGCCCGATCCGTCACCGCGTCCGGCAGGAATCGTAACGCGGGGACCGGCGCGGTGAGCTGGCCTCATCGCCGCGACCACAGCCGCAGCTCGGCGCCGCCCTGCACCGTGAGCGCGCCGGGACCCGCGCGCCACACCAGGCCCGACGGGGCGGTCGCGAACGCCGGCTGCGTCAGCGCGCCGGTGCCCTCGGTGCGCAGCCACAGGCCGAGCCGTCCCCCGAGTCGCCGCGGTCGCCACAATATCGTCGGGCCCCCGCCCACGGCGATCCACGTCGCGCGGGCCGAGCGAGGATCGGGCAGCGCCCCGGTCCCGCGGCCGAGGACGGCGCCGGCCTGCCCCGCGGCGCACAGCGGGAATTCGAGGCTGCGCCAGCGCGGCACGTAGCAGCCACGCACGGTCGCCGCTGCGAGCTGGAACTGGCCGCGGATGCGCGCGTTGCTGGTCGAGGTGCCCTCGGTGGGCGTCCACCAGGTCGCGCCGAGCTCGACGCGCGCGCGGCCGGTCGTGATCGTGAGCGCGAGATCGAGGGCCGCGGTCACGCGCGGCAGGGTGAACGCGCCGAGCCCCGCGCCGAGCGAGGCGCCGAGGTGCAGCGGCGCTCGGGGATCGGGCGGCGCGGCCGGCGGGGCGGCGACCGGGCCCGGCGGAGGCATGGCGGGCGCGGGCTCGATCGCGGTGGACTCGATCGCGGTGGGCTCGACCGGCGCGGGCTCGACCGGCGCGGGCTCGACCGGCGTCTCGGGCTCCGGGACGATCGGGGCGATCGATCCCGCGACGCTCGGATCGATCGCCATCGCGACGAGCAGCGCCGCGGCGCCCGGCAGCTCGTCGCAGCGCGCGACCTCGATGCGCCGCTCGGAGGCATCGGCCCCCTCACCGAGACGGAGCACGAGCGTCGCGCCGTCGGTGACGATCACCGTCGCATCGACGCGGAGCGTCACCGCGGGATCGACCGGATCCACGAGCAGCGCCAGGGCATCGTCGAGTACCCCCTGCGCGTCGCCACAGCCCGGCGGCGCGCGCCACCGCAGCCCGATGCCGCCGCGCACCGCGTCCGTCGTCGCCTCGGTGGCGGGCCCTTCGGAGCCCGGCGCCGAGCCGAGCCACGCTGCGAGCCCGATGGCGACGACGAGCGACATGCGCCCGCGGAGTCTACCCCGCGGGCCGGAGCGCGCGCGCGATCACGGCGAGCCGAGGCCGCTAGAACCGCAGCCGCAGGCCGCCCGCGGTGCCGTCGATCCGCACCTGCGCCCGACCCGGGCCGCGGGCAGTCCGCGGCCCCCGCGGGCCGCGGGCCTTCAGCACGGCACCTGCAGTCACGAGCGCGACGCCGACGGCGAGCCCCGAGACCCCGATCCAGAACGACGCCTCCATCGTGTCGTCCGCGACGCGGGCCCGATGGTAGCGATCCTCGCGCGACGAGAAGGCGAGCGACTCCTCGTCGTTCGCGCGGCGCAGCGCGACGCGCTTGACGAGCGCCGAGGGGGCGGCGACGAAGAGCAGCGAGATCGTGCCCAGGGCGAGCAGGCCCGCGCCGACGCCGATCATCGCGCCGGCCGCCGGGTTGCGCGGCCGCGGCGGCGGGGGCGGGACCGCCGTGGGCGTCACCGTCGGAGGCGGCACCGCGCCGGTCGTGGTCGTCGTCGTCACGGTGGTCGTGCTCGTCACTTCGTCCCAGCTCGTCGGCGCCGCCGGAGCGGTCGCCGGCGTTGCCTCGGGAGCGGGCGTCGCCGCGACCGCGGGCTCCGCCGTCGCGGTGGGCGGCGCGGCGGCCTCGGGGGGCGCGGCCATGGCAACCGCGGTCAACACCGCCATGCATGCGTGGATCATCGGCCCCCCGCGCTCTGGGCCTCGACGGTGGCCTCGATCGTGTCGACATCCCCACCATTGATCGTCACGTCGACGGCGGTCTTCCCCGTCGACACACCGATGAACACGAAGCGATCGACGTCGGTCGACGGCGACACGACGAGGATGCCGGGGTTGAACGACTCGAGCTCGACGAGATCGAACTTCTCGTAGTCCTCGTACCGGTTGTCCGACAGCGGCGTGACCTCGACCGCGAGGGCCTGGCCCTCCTTGATCGTGATGCCGTCGGCGGAGAACTCGCCGACGCCGTTGATGTAGCGGATCTCGAGGCCGTCGTAGTGGGGCTGGCAGGCCGCGAGGGCGAGCCCGAGGCCCGACGATGCGAGCAGCGCGATGCGTCGTGCGGTCTTCATGTCGCCACCCCCGTGCTGCCGCCGTCGGTGCCCGTGTCGGTCCCGGTGCTGCCGTCGGTCCCGTCGGTGTCGCCCGTGGTCGTGCCATCGGTGCCGTCGGTCGTGTCGGCGGCGGTCGTCCCGGCGTCCGTCGAGCCGGTCTCTCCGTCGGTGTCGCCCGTGGTCGCGGTCGTGCTCCCCGCTGGGACGACGCGCACCTCGACTTGCTGACTGAGCGCCCCCATGTGCACCGTGATCGTCGCGGTGCCCTCGGCGGCGCCGGAGATGAGCACCGACTCGTCGCCGGCCACCACGGCGACGGTCGGATCGCTGCTCTCCGAGCTCACCGGCAGCCCGCCGCCCGGCTGCCCGCAGCCCGTGCTCGAGGCGGTGGCCGCGAGCGTGACGTTGGTTCCGAGCTCGACCTCGACGACCGGCGTCAGCGCGCTCCCGTCCGCGTGCCGCAGCGTCATCGCGTCCGGCGTGACGATGTCGAGGTGCAGGATGTCGATGACGTTGTCGTCGGCGTAGGCAACGAACGCCGCCCGCCCGACGCGCAGGGCGGTCAGCGTGTCGACACCACCGAAGTAGGTCGGGCTGGCTGGCTCGACGTAGACGAAGTCGTAGCCCCAGCCGTGGAGCTCGTCGAGATCGTAGACCGTGTAACCGATCTCGAAGCGACCGCCCTCCATCAGGCAATCGGGGAAGTCCGCGGCGGCCTCGCCCCCCTCGCACACCGGATCGCTCGCGGCGGCGCAGCGGTAGTCGAACGTGCCGTTGCCGAGCTCGCCCGTGGCCTTGGCACCGGTCGCGCTGCTCGAGCAGGCTGCGACGCCGATCCACAACAGGCTCCCCAACCGGCTCCAACCCCGAGATCGAGGCGGTCTGCATGCCGCCCCCGGTCCCATGTCCATCGACCTAAGCATCATGGTCTGCATGATAGCGCCGTGTCGCACCGATGCGACAGTGACGCGGACCACAGCTGGAGCCGGGCGACTCGATGACGCAGGGCGTCGCTGTCAGCCGCGCGACACGGCTGTCGCCCCTTCGTTCGTCGCCGCGGCCGACGGCGCCTCGGGCTCGTCGTCGTCGGCGGCGCTCGGCTCCTTCGGCGTCGGCGTCGGAGCGTCGACCTCGGCGTCGACCGGCGCGCTCGGCCGCGGTGCGGGTGGGTGCGTGGCGTCGAGCTTCGCGAGCTTCGCCGCGCCGGGCTTCGATCCCAGCGCCGCCGCGCGCCCCCACGATCGCCGTGCGTCGTCGATCTGGTCGAGCGCGAAAGCTGCGTCCCCGGCGAGGACGTGGGCCTGCGCACGCTGGGGTGCATTCGCGACCATGCGCTCGGCGAACTCGAGCGCCTCGTCGTGCTGCCCACGGCGCACCGAGATGCTGTACATGCCCTGCAGTGCGGCCATGTTGTTGGGGTCGTAGGTCAGCGCGCGCTTGAACATGTCCTCGGCGTCGGCGACGTTCCCTGCCGCGAGCAGCTTGGCCGCGCCCTTGCTCAGATCTGCGGCGCCCCCCTTCTCCTCGGCGCCGACCTGCGTCGGCATCGGTGGCAGCGCGTCCTCGGGATCGAGCGCGACCTCGGCGATGGGCGCCACGGCGGGGATCCCCGGCGGATCCCCGCCGTCGTTGCGGGCCGGGCGGGCGCGATCGCCTTCGCGACGCAGGGGCGCTGCGGCGGCGATCTCCTGCGGCGAGAAGGCGACGACCTCGGCCTTGCGCGCGAGGTCGTCGAGGGCGTCGCCGCCCATGGCCGCGCGCTCGATCGCGTGGGCGTGCGTGCGATCGAACAGCAGCGCCTGCCGGTAGTACTCGACCGCGAACGTGCGACCGCCGTCGCGATCCCAGAACGAGTCGCCGAGCCGCACCAGCGTCCCCGTGAACTCGGCCCGCAGCTCGTCGGCCGCGGCCGTCGCGACGGGATCCCCGAGCGCCTCGAGCTCGCGCACCTTGGCGAACGCCGTGGTGTTGTCGGTCCCGTCCTCGGCCGGATACACGTAGGCGCTGCGGGCCGCCGCGCCGCGGGCCTCGGCGACCAGCCCATCCACCGCGCTCGGGGTCGACGCGGCCACGGCCTCGGGGTTCGGCCGACGACCCGCCAGCCAGGCCCACGTCGCGACGCCGCCGCCGGCGACCGCGATCACCAGGGCCACGGGCAACCACACGCTGCGGCGCCGGACGGGCGCGGGCCCGTGGAGATCCGGCATCTCGCGCAGCAGTCGCTCGCGGAGCACCGGATCGACCTCGTCCGGCAGCGGGAGATCGTCCCAGCTGGTCTGCAGCGCCGCGTCGATTTGCGCGGCGCACAGCGCAGCCTCGAGCTCGCCCATCGTCCGGAAGCGATTCGAGGGCAGCTTCGCCAGGCAGCGCATGATCACGCGATCCAGCGCCGGCGAGATCGCCAGGTCGGGGCGGGCCTCGCTCGGTGGCACCGCGACGTCGGCGAGGTGACTGCCGAGTACGGCCTCGATGTCGCCGCCGAGCTGGCCGAACGGCGGGCGGCCGACGAGCATCTCGTACGCGGTGCAGCCCACCGCGTAGACGTCGGCGCGCCGATCGAACTTGGCGCCGGCGACGACCTCGGGGGCCGAGTAGTGCGGCGTGCCTGCGGCCACGACGTTGCGCTCGTCGCCGGTCATCGCGGCGATGCCGAAGTCGAGCAGCTTGATCGCGTCGGCGCGCCCACGGCGATTCTCGATCACGATGTTGTCGGGCTTGACGTCGCGGTGCACGACGCCGGCCTTGTGCGCGGCGTCGAGGCCCTTGCAGATCTGCCGCAGCAACGCGACGCTGCGGGCCGCCGACAGTGGCCCGCCGCGCAGCTCTTCGCGGAGCGTCGGGCCGTTCACGAGCTCCATGGTGAACATCACGGACCCGTCGGGCAGCTCCGCGAAGTCGAAGACCTGGGCGATGTGCTCGGACCCGACCTTGCTCGCCGCCCTGGCCTCGCCGCGGAACTGCTCGACGATGTCGGGCGACCGCGTGTACTCGGGCCGCAGGATCTTGAGCGCCACCCGCCGCTCGATGTCGATGTGCTCGGCCTCGTAGACCGTGCCCATGCCACCGTCGCCGAGCTTGCGGATCACCTTGTAGCGGGTGCCGGCCAGCACGGCGCCGGGCGTGATCGCGTCGACCGAGGTGACGATGAACCGGCCGGCGTCACTCGACTGCGACGGCGACGACGAGACACGCAGGCGCGCGCCGGAGGCCTCGGACTCCAGGCGCCGCTGCTCGGGACGCGGGGCCGGGGCGGGGCCAGCGTGCAGGATCGTGCGGTGTCCATCGTCGGGCGCGTGATTGGTCTGCGACATGCGGGCGGCAGTCCAAGCCTGCCAGGCCCGATCGGTGCTGCCTAGCCGCGACATGTCGCAGCACGCGTGCCGGCCGCATGTGTGCCGCTTCGCCGCACACGCCGTGCCACGACGCCGCATGCGTGCTGGCAATTCGCTGCGCTCGCCGCGAGCGCGCCGCAACTGCGTGGCGACGCATACAAGCTCGACCGCCCCGCATGTACGCAACGCGGCGCACTTCGGCACCCCGGTGGGTTCAGTAGCCGCGCAACTTCTGGATCTGCCGGAGCTCGCGCTTGCTCGGACGGCCAGTCCCACGATCGCGCACGACCATCGTGTCGTCGCGCGGAGGTGGCGGCGGAGAGTGATCCACGTAGAGCGTGCGCGCCTGGTCGGCCGGCCCGCGCCGATCGGACAGCGCGACGACCTCGAACACGCGCAGGCCACCCTCGGTGCGCGCCTCGATCCGATCGCCCTTGCGGACCAGCTTCGACGGCTTCGCCGAGTTCGCGTTGAGCTTGACGTGGCCGGCGTCGCAGGCCTCGGCCGCGACCGAGCGGGTCTTGAAGCAGCGCGCGGCCCACAGCCACTTGTCGAGGCGGACCTCGGTCATCTCCACGGGTGTCGTGCTCATCGTCGTCCCTTCGCGAACCGCCGCCAGTTGCGGCCGAGCGCGAGGCCCATGTCCTCGATCACGATGTAGGCCGCCGGCAGGAACAGGAGCGTGATGATCGTGCTGGTGGTCAACCCACCGGCCACCACGATGGCGATCGCGTGGTAGTAGACCCCGGCGAGGGTCGGGTGGTGGATGAGCATCGGCACCAGGCCGAGCACCGTGGTCGCCACCGTCATCAGGATCGGGCGCAGGCGATCGTGGCCCGCCGCCTGCAGCGCGAGCTCGCGCGACATGCCGCCCGCCCGCAGCTGGATCACGCGGTCGACCAACATGATGCCGTTGTTGACCACGACCCCGATGAGGATGAACAGGCCGACGACGGCGGTCGCGTCGACCGTCGTGTCGGTCGCCCACAGCGCCCACGGGGCGCCGAAGGCCCCGAGCAGGCACGTCAGCAGGATGCCCGCGGGCTGGGCGAAGCTCTCGAACAGCGAGGCCATCACCGCGTACACGAGCAGCAGGCACAGCCCGAGGTTCACGAGCATGTCCGACGACGCCTCGCGTTCGCCTCGCCACTGCGTGCCCTTGCCCCACGTGTAGCCGGCCGGCAACGCGAAGCTCTCCATCGCCTCGGCGACCAGGGCGAAGTTCGCCTTGGGCTCGGCATCGAAGAAGCGCGCCTGCAGGCGGACCTCGGTCTGACGATCGACGCGCTGGATCCAGAACGGACGCCGCTCGAGCTCGAGCGTCGCGATCGCGCCGAGCGGGATCTCGCCCCCGGCCGGCAGCGGGATCCGGAGGTCGCGGACATCGTCCATGTTGGGCGTGCGGGCCGCCTCGCCGACCGCCGACATCCGCAGCCGCAGCTCGCCGCGCTCGCCCTGCACGCGACCGAGCGGCATGCCCTGGAACGCCAGCGACACCCGCTGCGCCACGCCGTCGGGCGACAGGCCGAGCCCGTGGAGCCGCGCGCCGTCGAGGACCACGTGGAGCTCGCGCGCGCCGTCGGTGTACGGCGTCGTGATGACGTCGAGGCCGCCGGACTCGGGATCGGCTGCGTCGCCCCTGGGCAGCGTCCGGTCGAGGTGCTCGGCGACCTCCTGCGACAGGGCCATCAGCGTCGCCATGTTGTCGCCCTTGATGGCGAAGTCGACGACGTTGCGATCGGTGTTCTCGCGCCAGCTGAACTCCGACTCGTTGACCCGATATCGCACGCCGATCTGCTCGGGCAGGGCCGCGGTGATCTCGGTCTGGAACGCCAGGAGCTCCTGCTCGCTGCCCAGGGCCTCGCGGGCGTACACGCGGCAGCTGCTGCGGTGGTCGCCGTAGGAGCACGACACCGACTCGATGCCGAGCGCGTCCTTCTGGGCCAAGAGGGCCTGCTCGAGGGCGATGACGTGCTGCTCGATCTTGGCGAAGGCGCGCGAGCCGGTGAACTCGAGCCGGATCGGCAGATGATCGGGCTTGATGTCGGCGCGGCCGAGCTTGACCTGCAGCTGCATCGACGGCCACACCGACGACGCCGCGATCGCGATGCCGAGCAGCAGCGTGAGCTTGGGCCAGCGCGAGGTGAAGCCGATCACGCGGCGGTACCCCGCCGCGACCGCGTCGAGCACGGGGTGTCGCGTGACCCGGGTCGACGGCGTCAGCAGCCTGCCCATGAGCAGGGGCACGGAGGTCTGGCTGACGAAGAGGCTCGCGATGAGCCCGATCGCGAAGGTGACCCCGAGCGGCCGGAGGTACGTGCTCATCTCGTCGGCCGGGTCGTTGACGATGAGCGGCACGAACACGATGACGGTCGACGCGGTCGACGCGATGGTCGCGAACCCGACCTCGCGGGCCCCGAGCCGGGCGGCCTCGAGCGGCGGACGCCCAGCGCGGGCGTGCGCTGCGATCGCCTCGACGATCACCACCGCGTTGTCGATCAGCATGCCCACGCCGAGCACCAGCCCGAGCAGCACGATGCAGTTGAGCTCCTCGCCGCGCATGAACAGCACCGCGCCGGCGGCGAGCACCGACAGGGGCACCGACACGGCGGCGGCGAGCGTGATCCGGAAGCGGTGCAGGAACAGGAACAGCACCGCGATCGCGAGCACGCCGCCATAGATGCCGCTGTCGCGCAGGTCCGCCAGCGTTCGCAGGATGATCGCGCCCTGGTTGCGGACGACCAGGACCTCGATGCCGTCGAGCGCCGGATCGGCGCCCATCTGGTCGATCGCCCGACGCACGCCCTCGGTCACGTCGACGACGCTGGCGCCCGCCGACGCGAACACCTCGAGGTTGACGGCCTTGCGCCCGTTGAGCCGCTTGCCCGAGCGCATCTCCTCGGGGTGCTGGTGGACGCGCGCGACCTCGCCGAGCGCGGCGAAGCGGGCGTCGCCGGCGATTTCGGTGGGCACGGCCGCGACCGGGGCCGCGGCGGCGACCGAGGCGTCGGCGACGTCGCCGGCGCGTCGCAGCGGCAGCGCGGCGAATCGCTCGGCCGTGGCCGTCTCCGACGGGCTGCGCACCCCGGCGTCCTGGACATCCCGGCGCACGAGCCCGAGGCTGCGGCCCTGGCGGGCGTCGCGGACGGTGCTGCCGATCTCGCCGAGCGAGACCCCGGCGCGATCCACCGCGTCGAGGTCCACCGCGATCTCGAGCTCCTGCGGGGCGACGCCGTCGAGCTCGACCCGTGCGACGCCGTCGATGCGCTCGAGCGTCCGCACGATCCGCTCATCGATGAGGTAGTAGTCCCCCGACAAGTCGGTGCCGCTCGAGATGCGGACCTCCATCACCGGATCGTCGGCGTTGGAGTAGCTGCCGATCTCGATGTTCTGCACGAAGTCGGGCAGCTCGCCGCGGACCCGGTCGATGCGGTCGCGCAGCTCGAGCTTGCGCGCGTCGGCGTCGACGCCCGGCCCGAACTCGAGGTTGAGCCGCACGCCCCAACCGCCCGAGCCGATCTGCATCCGCTGCACGTCGCGCAGCCCCGCGACCGACTCCTCGAGCGGACGGATGAGCTCGCGCTCGAGCACCTCGGGGCTGGTCCGCGTGATGTCCACCCGCACGAACAGCCGCGACGCCTGCTCGCTGGGCAGGTACGACAGCGGCATCCGCAGCAGCCCGATGACGCCGAGCAGCACCATCGCGATCAACGCCATGCCGACCGTCACCGGCCGGGAGAGCGCGAGGTCGGAGAGGCTCCAGTTGCGCATCCGCGGGCCCGCAGCATACCGCGTCGGCCCGGCGCCCGTCAGACCCCGGGCTCGTGACCGCGATTCACATGCCAGAGGGCGAGCAGGAGGACGCGGTCGCCGCCGTCGGCGATCTCGAAGTACGCGTAGTAGCGGATCCGCGGCAGGTGCACGCGGCGGACACCTGGACGCTGACCGACGCGCCGACCGACCAACGCCGGCCGTGCTTCCAGCAGCCGAATGAGCTCTTCGAGGTCGTCCTCGAGTGCTGCCGGCGCCTTGTCACGATTCGCTCGCCACCACCGGCGGGCGCGGACCAGCTGGCGAGCCGCGCTCGCCGTGACATGAACGACCGGCACACATCACCCGTCGCGGCGGAGTTCAGCGAGGAACGTCCGCGCATCGAGCAAGTCACCGCGGGCAACATCCACGCGCCCGTCGTCGATGGCCTGGAGCTCCGCTGCCTCGACGGTCACGGGGGCGTCGGTCGCGTCGTCGTCCAGGAGAACTGTGACGCGCGCCCCCTCGACGAGGCCGTCGCCGTCGTCCAGGACGATGCGGCCGTTCACGACGGTGCCGGTGCGAGGGTCCATGGGGAAGGTGTAGCGCAGGAACCGCGCGGCGGCCACCGAAGGGACGAAGCCTGACGCACCGAGGGGTCATCTTCGTCGCGCTCGCGGGCGTCTCGCCCCCGCTCCGGCCCGCGGCGCGCTACCTTCGCCAGCGATGCCCGACATCGTCAGCCCCATCGATGGGCGCGTGGCCTACGGCTACGCCGAGCTCACCTACGACACCGCGCTCGCCAAGCTCGAGCGCGCGGAGACGGCGTGGCGCCTGTGGGCGACGACGCCGCTGTCCGAGCGGATCGCCCTGTGCCAGCGCATGCTCGAGGCCTACCGCGCGCGCCTGCCCGAGTACGCCGAGCAGATCACGAAGATGATGGGCAAGCCGCTGGGCAACGCCCGCGGTGAGTTCGAGCGCTCGATGTGCGAGCGCACCGAGCATCTGTGCTCGATCGCCGAGGCCGCGCTCGCCGACGATCACCTCCCGGAGAAGGCCGGCCTGCGCCGCACGATCCGTCACGAGCCGGTCGGCGTCGTGCTCGACATCGCCGCGTGGAACTACCCGCTGCTCATCGCGATCAACGTCGTCGTGCCCGCGGTGCTCGCGGGCAACGCGGTCGTGATCAAGCACGCGCACCAGACCGCGCTGGTCGCCGACCAGTTCGAGCAGGCGTTCCTCGCCGCGGGCGCGCCGGCCGGGCTGGTCCAGGCGCTGCCGGTCGACCACCCCACGGCGGCCAAGCTCATCGCGACGCGGCGCTTCGGCTACGTGTCGTTCACCGGCTCGGTCCGCGGCGGCCACGAGGTGTTCCGCACCGTGGCGCAGGACAACTTCGTCGGCGTCGGGCTCGAGCTCGGCGGCAAGGACCCGGCGCTGGTCCTGCCCGACTGCGACTTCGACTACACCGTCGACAACCTCGTCGACGGCGCCTTCTACAACGCCGGGCAGTCGTGCTGCGGCATCGAGCGCATCTACGTCCACGAGTCGATCCACGACCGGTTCGTCGAGGCCTACGTCGAGCTGACCAAGAAGTACGTCGTCGGCAACCCGCTGGACGCCGCGACCAACCTCGGGCCGCTCGTCAACGTCGCCGCCGCCGAGAACGTGCGCCGGCAGAACGCCGACGCGGCCGCCCGCGGCGCGAGGGCACTCATCCCCGACGGCCACTTCAAGGTCCCCGACACCTCGGCGGCGTTCCTCGCCCCGCAGGTGTTCGACGGCGTCGACCACTCGATGGCGCTGATGCGCGACGAGACCTTCGGCCCCAGCATCGGCATCATGCGGGTGCGCGACGCCGAGGAGGGCGTGCGGCTGATGAACGACTCGAGCTACGGGCTGACCGCCTCGATCTGGACCCGCGACTTCGACCGCGGCGAGGCGCTGGCGCGCGCCGTCGAGGCCGGCACCGTGTTCCTCAACCGCTGCGACTACCTCGATCCAGCGATGGCGTGGACGGGCGTCAAGGACTCCGGCCACGGCGTGTCGCTGTCGAAGTACGGCTTCCTGTCCGTGACCCGGCCGAAGAACTACCACAGCCGCGTGCAGTGGTGAGGAGACCCGCATGCAAGGCGTGACCAACCTCGACGAGCTCGTGGCGTTCCTCGACGCCCACGGGATCCGGCGCCACAAGATCGCCGTCTTCGACATCGACGGCATCATGCGCGGCAAGTACGTCGACCGGGACAAGTTCCTGTCGGTGTGCAAGGGCGGCTTCGGCTTCTGCGACGTCGTGTTGGGCTGGGACAGCGCCGACGCGCTGTACGACAACGGCAAGGTCTCGGGCTGGCACACCGGCTACCGCGACGCGCCGGTGCAGCTCGATCTGTCGACGCTGCGGATCCTGCCCTTCGAGGAGGACACGATCGTCGTGTTCGGGAACTTCGTCGGCGACTACGCCGCGGCGTGCCCGCGCACGCTGCTGCAGCGCCAGCTCGACCGCGCCGCGGGCCTCGGCTTCGCGGTCAAGGCCGCGCTCGAGTACGAGTTCTTCGTCTTCGACGAGACGCCGCAGTCGATCCGCGACAAGGGCTACCGCAACCTGCGGCCATTCACCCCGGGGATGTTCGGCTACTCGATGCTGCGCTCGACGGTGCACTCGGACCTCTACCACGAGCTGCTCGACACGATGGCCGCGATGGACTGCGACATCGAGGCCCTGCACACCGAGACCGGACCCGGCGTAATCGAGGCGGCGATCGGCGTCGACGATGCCCTGCGCGCCGCCGACAAGGGCGCGCTGTTCAAGACGTTCGCCAAGGTCCTGTTCCAGCGCCGCGGCCTGATGGCGACGTTCATGGCCAAGTGGAGCTCCGAGCTTCCGGGGCAGTCGGGGCACATCCACATCTCCCTGGTCGATCCGCGCACCGGCGAGAATTGCTTCTGGGATCCCTCGGGCGAGCACCAGATGAGCGCGGCGATGCGCCACTTCGTCGCCGGTCAGGTGAAGTACATGCCCGAGGTCCTGCCGATGGTGTGCTCGACGATCAACGCGTACCGACGCATGGTGCCGGGGATGTGGGCGCCGATCTCGAGCAACTGGGGCGTCGAGAACCGCACCACGGCGATCCGGGTGATCCCCGGCGGCGCCAAGGGCCAGCGCAGCGAGTACCGGATCGGCCCGGCCGACGCGAACCCGTACCTGGCGCTCTCGGCCGCGTTGGCGACGGGGCTGCGCGGCCTCGAGGAGCGGCTCGAGCTGCCCGAGGTCGTCACCGGCAGCGCGTACCAGGCCGACGGCCCGCACAGCGTGCCGCTGCCGTGCACGTTGCGCGACGCCACGATCGCGTTCGAGCGCAGCGCCGCGGCGGTCAGCATGTTCGGCGCGACGTTCGTCGAGCACTACGCAGCGACTCGGCACTGGGAGGACCGGCAGTTCCGCAAGCACGTCGCCGACTGGGATCTGGCCCGCTACTTCGAGATCATCTGACGTGGCCGACCCCGGGCCCATGACCGCGACGCCGGAATTCGACTCGGAGGCCCGCGGCTCCGAGGACGACGACGAGCTGCTGCGCGCGCTGGCGGGCGCACCGATGCGGGCGCCGAGCATGGTCCACCTGCTGGGCCCCGGCGCGATCATCGAGGGCAAGTACCGCATCGACGAGAAGATCGGCGCCGGCGGCATGGGCACGGTGTTCCGCGCCACCGATCTGCGGCTGCAACGACCGGTCGCGATCAAGGTCCACCACGGCCGCGCGACCAGCCTCGAGCGACTGCGCCGCGAGGCGCGGATGCTCGCTCGCCTCTCGCACCCGAACGTCGTCACCGTGCTCGAGGTGGGCAGCCACGAGGGCGCGCCGTACGTGGCGATGGAGTACGTGCAGGGCGACAACGCCCGGAGCTGGGCGAAACGACCGGGCCGGACGTGGCGCGAGGTCGTCGCGGTGTACGACCAGGCCGCGCGGGGCCTCGCGGCGGCGCACGCCGTCGGGATCGTGCACCGCGACTTCAAGCCCGACAACCTGCTGGTCGGCGAGGACGGGCGTGCACGCGTGGCCGACTTCGGGCTGGCGGACGCGCGCGCCACAGCGGCCCCCAGCGCCGCGGAGCTCGACCTGCAGTGCTCCGCCGACGACAGTGGTGCCGCGGTCGACATCACCGTGGCCGGCGCGTTGGTGGGCACGCCCGCCTACGTGGCCCCCGAGCAGATCGGCTCGAGCCGCGTCGACGCACGCGCCGATCAGTTCTCGTTCTTCGCGTCGCTGTTCGAGTCGCTGTACGGCGAGCTGCCCTTTGCGGGGCGCACGGCCGGCGAGGTGCTCTCGCGGATCCTCGACGGAGAGGTCGCCGAGCCCAAGGCGCGCAACGGCGTGCCGCGGTGGCTCCACGCGGTCTTGAAGCGGGGCATGGCGCGCGACCCCTCCGCGCGATGGCCCGGCATGGATGCCGCCCGCGAGGCGCTCGCGGGACCGCGGTCGCGGTGGGCGCTGGGCATGGTGTTCGCGGCTGCCGGACTCGTCGGGGCGACCTGGATCGCAACAGGGCCGCGGGCGACGGATCCGCGGTGCGCGACGGACCCCAGCGAGTCGACCCGCGCGCGGCGGACCGAGCTGGCGGCGGCCTTCGCTGGCGACGGCGACGTGGCCGACGCCTGGGCCCGCCTCGATCGCAAGCTCGACGCGCGTGGGCAGGGCCACAGCGCGGCGTGGGTCACCGCATGCGCGGGCGATCGCGACGGCGCGACCCCGGCGGCGTTGTCGACGATGCAGGCGCGTCTGGCGTGCCTCGATGACGAGCAGCGATTCACCGACGCGTTGCTCGACGAGCTCGCCGGCGCCGACGGTTCGACGCTCGCAGCGATGCTCGCCGCGTCGAGTACGTGGGACGATCCCCTGGCCTGCATCGCCTCTGCACTGCCGAAGATCGACGGCCACTCGACCCCCGAGACGCCGGACACGGCGCGCGCCATGCTGCAGCAGGTCCGCGCCGCGATCGCCTCGGGTCACGCGCTGGCGGCTGCCGGCCTCGCCGACGTCGCGCTCGCCCACGCGCAAGGCACCGGCGATGACACCACCGTCGCGCGGGCCCTGCTCGCCCGCGCCAGGGCTCGGCTCCTGCTCGGCCACCACGAGGCCGGCATCGAGGACGCGACCGCGGCGTACCAGCTGGCCGAGCGCGTCGAAGACACGGACACCCAGCGCGATGCGGCGCTGTCGCTGGCGTCGCTCGGCCACGACACCCCGGCTGGGACGACGATGGACTGGATCACCCGAGCGCGGCGGCACGTCCACCGCTGGCCCGACGACGCGCGACAACAGCTCGAGCTGTTGCTCCTCGAGGCCGACGTCCGGGCCGAACGCGAGGACTTCGACGGCGCGCAGGCTCTGCTCGACGAGGGCGAATCCGTCGTGGCCCGGGCCGAGCTGTCGGGCCAGGTCGCCGCGCGGCTGTGGCTGGACCGCGCGAGCATCTCCGTCCGCCGCGGCGACTACGGCACGGCCGTGAGCGAGGCCGAACGCGGCCGCACGCTGCTCGAGCAGGAGCTCGGCCCGGATCACTACCGGGTTGGGATGGCGTGGGCGGATCTGGGCCACATCTACGACTCGGCGGGCAACTACGTCGAGGCACGGACGCACTTCCGTCGCGCGCTCGAGCTGTTCGCGGGTGATGGACCCGACCGCGCCGAGGTCATGACGCTGCTCCAGCTCGCTGCGCTCGAGACCCTGCTCGGCAACAGCGAGCAGTCGCTCGCCGATCTCGAGCACGCCGAGGCGCTGACCGCCGCACTCGGCATCGTCCTGCCTGACGCCGACTACGCCGCGAAGGAGACCCGCGGCCTCGCCCTGCTCGACCTCGGGCGCTTCGAAGAGGCCCAGGCGACGTTCGAGGAGGTGATCCGGCTGCGCGAGGCGACGTGGGGCAGCGCGCACCCCAGGCTGCGACCGTCGCTGCTCGACGTCGCCCTGGCCGCGCGCTCGCTCGGTCGCACCGAGACCGCCGACGCCGCGCTCGCGCGGGCGGTCCGCATCCAGGACGATCTACGCAGCGACGACCTGCTCGCCGCCGACGTCTACCACAGCTACGGCTTCGCGCTGCTCGATCGCGGGGACCTCGACGCCGCGCAGGTGCAGTTCGAGCGGGCCGAGTCGTCGCTGCAGCAGGTGTTCGGCGACGAACACCCCGACCACGCCTGGCCCGCGCTCGGCCTGGGGCGCATCGCCTTGGCCCGCGGTCGCGCGACCGAGGCGCTGACGTGGTTCGATCGCGCCGCGGAGGCGTGGTCCAACGGCGACACGGACGACGAGTCGCGCGCGGAGCTCACCGAGTCCCGCGCCGAGGCGCTGTGGCAGCTCGGTCGCCGCGACGAGGCGATCGCGGCCGCGCGCGCAGCCCTCGTGGCGCGCCCCGGCCACGAGGGGTTGCAGGCGTGGCTCGACGCGCGGGCACGCGGCGCGAAGCGCTGACACGGTGAAGCGAGCGCGCGCCTACCCCTCGGACGGGTCGACCATCGGAGCGCAGCGGCGTCAGCCAGACGCAGGCATCATCGCTCCACCGCATGGCCGGGCCCCACGACTCCGACGAGGCGACGCTGCACACCCAGCTCGCCGAGGCCACCGACGCGCAGACCCGGGGGCGGATCCACGCCGCGCTCGCGGTGTGTGCCGGCCGTGCGCTGGCGTATCGGCGGATGAACCACCACGAGGAAGCGTCGGCGTGGGCGTACGCGGAGGACTCGCCGCGCCTCGCCGCAGCGATGCAGGGGTATCGCGCGGCGATCGACGCCTTCGGGGCGCGGCGCGACGCCGAGGGGCTCGAGGGGGTCCGCGCCGCGCGACCGGTGATCGTCGAAGAGCTCGGGGCGCTCCACCCCTACGCGCAGCAGGTGACCAACACGCTCGCGGGTCGACTCGGCGGCGCGGCGACGCTGGCGGAGCGCGTCGCGCTGCGCCGCTGGTTGGTCGCCGGACGCGAGGCGCTGTTCGGCCGCACGCACACGTGCACGCTGCAGCACCTCGGGGACCTCGCGTACCTCCTCGCGGCCGCCGACGATCGCGAGGGCGCGATGGCGGCGTTCGAGGAGGCGATCGACGGCCTCTTGCTCGGCCCGTGGCCCCACGAGGCGGCCCGGCTGCTCGATCGACTCGGGGACCTTTGCCGTGAGGTCGGCACCCCGGAGCGCACGCGGCTCCGCGAGCGGCGCTTGCTCGCGGCGTCGCCGTCGTCGGAGCCGTATGTGCGTGACGTGTTCTTCCGCCGCGTGCCCGCGGCGGCGCAGCACGTACGCACTCGCTCTGACCCGTCTTGCGGCTCGTCGCGCCGCGTGATGGGCGGACAGGCTCAGGGCGCCTGCGACCACGGCAACGTCGGCAGGCGATC
>LNFB01000304.1 GCA_001464385.1 Deltaproteobacteria bacterium Ga0077550
CGCAGCCGTCGCCGCCACACTGACGCCCCGCGCAGTTCGGGACGCAGACACACGAGAGGTCCTCGCCGGGGGCGTAGCCCTCGATGCAGGCGCAAGAGGCGTTCTCACCCGAGACCTCGCACGTGCCGTAGCCCGAGCAGGTCTCGGCGTAGCACGGGCTCGTGTCGAACGAGAAGAACCCGAGCTGGAACGCGAGATCGTCGGAGCCGCCGATCATGCCGACGACGACCGGCGAGTCGAGCTTGCCCGCCTGGTACGGGGTGAGGTCGAACTGGATCTCCGCACTCGTCACGCCCACGCGCGCCGACAGGGGACCCTCGGAGCAACCCGCCGACAACGAACCGCCGAGCACGCCGCCGAGCTCGAAGCCGCAATCGCCCTCACCGCTGCCGTTGAGCGGCTTGTCGTAGACCTGCTCGGTGTCGTAGGCCGTGAACGCGACGTTGAAGCGCGGCGTGTCGGTGAGCGCCACGCGGAAGTGTGCGAGGTCGCGGTACGTCATGCCGGCGTTCTGCGGCGAACCGCCGAGCGCGGGCTCGAGGACCTCCGCCGAGACCACGCCGGCCTTCGCGGCGGCGATGGTGCCGAGCTCGTTGATCCACGCCGACGAGCCCAGCGCCGCGACGGTGAGCTCGTCCTGCGTGAACAGGATCGCCGGCTCGTCCGGCGTGTCGGCGAACGACAGCTCGGCGGGCAACCGCAGGCGCATGCCCTCGGGGCCGAGGTCGAACGCGGTGCCCTGCTGCGCGAAGTCCCGCGCCGACAGATCGCGCTTCGATGCCCTCAGCTCGAGCTCGGTCTCCGCCGTGAGCGCCCCGGCGGGAACATCGAGCGTGACGCCGCTGCCCGACAGCGTGCCGCCCATCGGCCCGATCGTCTCGCGCGTGATGAGCTCGCCCTTCTCGGCCTCTTCATCCGGCTTGCAGGCGACCGACAGTGACGCCAGCAGGGACAGCGCCAGGAGAGGATGCATGTCGAAGGCAATGCGCATGACTCGACGAATCTACACCACCCGAGCGCACGTTGGGCACGCACTGCTCGCGTAGATCCGACGCGACGCGAGCGCATGCGCGTGTGGCCGCAAGCCCCCATTGCTCGCAACTTTTTTCACGACGCCGCACGGCTGGCTGACGACGTTGCCCCGTGCGGTGTACGCTGTGTGCCGCCAGGTAGGAGCATGCAGCCCGCGATTCCATCGTTCCCCGTCCTCGTGCTCACCGCGCTCGCGCTCGCGTCGGCGTCGGGCTGCGACAGCTCGTCGAAGAGCTCCTCCGTGGAGCAATCCATCGCGAAGGCCGTCACCGTCGAGGACCCCGAGGCGCAGGCCCGCGAGGCGATCGAGGCCAAGGCCCGCGCCGAACGTCAGCAGCGCGCCGCCGCACAGAAGCAGGCCGAGGCCGCGCGCGACGCGGAGATCGACGCCGCCGCCGTGCTGCCCGAGGTGGCACCGAAAACCCTCGAGGAGGCCTGTGACGGGGCCGTCACCGCGTACGACGACTTCATGAAGCGCGCCGACGAGAAGACCGTCCTGCTGTGGCACGAGGGCCGGCGCAAGAAGATGGCCGAGCGTCGCGCGACGTGCATCACGCAGGCGAACCCCACCGTGGCGGCATGCCAGTCCCGGGCGCTGCTCGCCCCGCTCCCGTCGCTGGCCGGGCTCGAGCGCAGCGAGGCGGCGAACCTCGTCTTCGCGCGGTGTGCCGACAAGTTCGGGAAGACCTGAGGGACGCATGATCGAGCCCGACGACGAGCGGATGCGGGCCACCGTGCGCGAGCAGTGGACCGGTCCGGACCGCGAGCGGGTCTCCGATCTCGTCGCCCGCGAGGAGCCGCTCGAGCTGCGCATCGCCGGCGTGCCGATCGCGGTGGTGATGCGCACTCCGGGCCATGACCTCGAGCTGGCGCGGGGCTTCGCGATCACCGAGCGCATCGTCGAGTCCCCCGCCGCGATCACGGCGGTGCGCCACTGCGACCGCGTCGAGGATCCCGACGCCGAGGACAACGTCGTGCAGATCGTCCTCGACCCCGCGGTCGAGGTCGACCTCGCGAAGTTGCGGCGCAACATCTTCACCACGAGCAGCTGCGGCGTGTGCGGCAAGGCCTCGATCGCCGCCGCGATGGGCAGCGCGCCCCCGGTCGAGGCGACCTGGACCGTCCCCATCGACCTGCTGCGCGCCCTGCCCGACCGCCTGCGCGCCGGCCAGGAGGTGTTCTCGAAGACCGGCGGCCTGCACGGCGCCGCGCTGTTCGACCGCACCGGCGTGCTGCTCGAGGTGCGCGAGGATGTCGGCCGCCACAACGCCGTCGACAAGCTGGTCGGCTGGGCCACTCAGAACGTCCCCTGGCCCCTGCGCGACTGCGTGCTCGTGGTGTCGGGCCGCGTGTCGTTCGAGATCGTGCAGAAGGCCGTGGCCGCGCGCATCGCCGTGATCGTCGCCGTCTCCGCCCCGTCGTCGCTCGCGGTCGAGTTCGCCGAGCGCAGCGCGGTCACCCTCGTCGGCTTCACCCGCGGCGATCGGGCCGGCGTCTACTCGTGTGCGTGGCGAGTCACCGCGACGTAGCGCGGTCTCCTTCGCCGGACTCAGCAGCTCGGGGCGTCGTCGGGCCGCGCGAACGCATCGGTGACCTCGTCACCGGGGCGCGGCGCGAGGCAGCGGAAGTCCTTCTCGAGCAGGATCGACAGCGCGCGCCCGGAGTCGATCGCCCGCGTGGCCGACAGCCCGACCTCGTCGCTGGCGGCGACGCGGCGCAGCTCCGCGGCGGGCACGGTGACGCGGATCGTGTGGCCATCGAGCACGGCGTCGAGCGCCTCCGCCCCGACGACGGTGGCGACCTCGCAGCGGAGCGCCGCGCCGGGCCCGAAGTGGATGGCGTCCGTCACGGTGCCGCCGTCGGCGAGGGTCGCGAACTCGCCCTGGCTCAGCCGCAGGCGCAGGGAGTCGCCGCGAATGCGCAACTTCATCGCGCGCGAGCGTAGCACCAGGTCCGCAGCGCCGCTTGATTCCATCGACGTCCGCGCTGCATCCTCATGACCGCGGGCCACGGGCCCGAACCGGGCACCAAGCTGACGACCGTGAGCACGCGACGCGCAGCCGTGATCCTCGCCGGAGGCGAGTCCCGGCGGATGGGCCGCCCCAAGGCCTGGCTGCCGCTGGGCGACGAGACGCTGCTGCATCGGGTCGCCCGCATCGTCGGTGCCGCGTGCCCGACGGTGGTCGTCGTCGCGTCGCCGGGGCAGTCGCTCCCGACGCTGCCCGACGGCGTGGTGCGCGTCGACGATCCCGCGGAGCGAGCGGGCAACGGGCCGCTGGTCGGCGCGCTCACGGGCATGCGGACGCTGGTCGAGCGGCGCGCCGAGCTCGCGTACCTCGGGGCGGTGGACGCGGCGTGGATCTCGACCGAGCACGTCGAGGCCATGCTCGCCGCGCTCGAGGGCGATCCGTCGCTCCAGGCGGTCGTGCCCGAGTCTCCGCCGCACCTGGGCGAGCGCCGCATCGTGCACGCGACCAGCGGGGCGGTGCGCCTGCCGGTCGCCTGCGACGCCGCCGCGGCGTTCGTCGAGGCCGGCACGCGCGCCCTGATGCGACTGTTCGACGAGCTCGCGGCGCGCCGCGTCGCGCCGTCGTCCCTGCCGGACCCCGACGCGCTCCGCCCGTGCAACACGCCGCAGGACCACGCTGCGGCCCAGCGGTGGATCGTGGGCCGATCATGAGCGCGACGCCCGAGCCGCGCGCCGCGTGGTCGACGTCGCTGCGCCGCGACACGCTCGCGGCCTTCGCCGTGCTCGGCCTGCTCGTGCCGCAGGGGGTCGCCTACGCGATGCTCGCGGGCGTGCCCCCGGCGACGGGGCTCGCCTGCGCCGCCGCGGCCGCCCTCGCCTACGCGCCGTTCGGCAGCAGTCGCTACCTCGCGGTCGGCCCCGTCGCGCTGACGTGCCTGCTCGTCGCCGGCGGACTGCAGCCCCTCGCCGAGGCCGGCTCCGATCGCTACCTCGATCTCGCGGTCGCGCTGTCGCTCATGGTCGCGGTGATCTTCGCGCTGCTCGGGCTGGTCCGCGCGGGCTTCATCGCCAACTTCCTCGGCCAACCGGCGATCGTCGGCTTCAACGCCGGGGGCGCCCTGCTCACCGCGGCCAGCCAGGTGCGGCCGTTCTTCGGGCTCCCGGCCTCGGCCGCCATCGGCACCTCGGCCGAGAACCCCTGGCCCGTGCTGCTCCACCTCGGCTCGACCTCGGCGCTGGCGCTCGGCGTCGGCGTCGCGACGCTGGTGGTCATCGTGGCGCTCCCGCGGTGGAATCGCCGCGTACCGGCGCCGCTGGTCGCGTGCATCGCCGGCGGCCTCGCGGTGTGGGGCCTCGGGCTCGACGACGCGGGGCTCGCGACCGTGGGCCGCGTCCCCGCGCGATGGCCATCGCTGCACTGGCCCGCGGTCGACTGGTCGGATCTGCGGGCGCTGCTGCCGACCGCGATCTCGGTCGCGATCGTCGGCTACGGCTCGTCGATCGCGGTGGCCAAGGCGCTCGCCGCCAAGGAGCGCGAGCAGATCGAGCCCAACCGCGAGCTCTGGGCGCTCGCGGCCGCCAACCTCGCCAGCGGCCTGGTCGGCTCGTTCCCCGCGTCCGCGGGCCTCTCGCGGACCCTGGTGATGCAGCAGGCCGGCGGCCGCACCCGCTGGGCCGGCGCGATCGTGGGCCTCGGGACGATCGCGGTGGTCGCCGCCGCCGCACCAGCGTTCACCGTCCTGCCCCTGGCCGTCCTCGCGGGCATCGTCATGCACGCCGCGATGGGCCTGTTCGACGTCCGCGAGGCCCGGGCGATCCTCCACACGCACCGCAGCGACGCGGCGACGATGATCGCGACCTTCGCGATCACGCTGACGCTCGGCCTCGTGCCGGGCCTCGCCGCCGGCCTGGTCGTCGCGCTGGTGCTCTTCGTCCACCGCACCGCGTCGCCGCACACCGCCGAGCTCGGCCGCATCCCCGGCTCGATGGTCTACCGCAACACCGCGCGCTTCGCCGTCGAGGTCTGCCCGCAGGTCGGCATCCTGCGCGTCGACGCGCCGCTGTACTTCGCCAACGCGCGCTTCCTCGAGGACCGCGTCCACCAGCTCCTCGCCGAGCGGCCCGATCAGCGGATCATCGCGATCGACTGCTCGGGGATCAGCGACGTCGACGCGACCGCGGTCGCGACCCTGCGCAACCTGACGGTCGCCCTGCGCGAGCGCGGCAACGACCTCCACCTCGTGGGGCCGATCGGGCCGGTGCGCGACATCCTCGCGCGCACCGGCATGGTCGCGCTGCTCGGCGAGGGCAACCTCCACCGCACCATCGTCGAGGCCGCGCCGACGCTGATGGCGAGGATCCAGCGCAGGTACTGCGAGCAGCGCTGCACCGTGTGTGCGTTCCCCGAGTGCACGTTGATCCCGCGGACCTCCGTGGCCACCCCGCGCTCCGAGGCCGCGCGCTTCAGCCCGCAGATCTGACCCCGACGGGGTGCGCTCGCGTCACCCGGATCGGGTACGATGGACCCGATGTCGCCGCTCGCGCTGGATGACTCGCGGATCGAGCATCGTTACGTCGCGCTGTCCGGCGTCCGCCTGCACTGCGTCGTGGCTCGGCCATCCAAGCCCCGGCCGGGCGCGCCGCCGGTGGTGCTGCTGCACGGCTTCCCCGAGTTCTGGTACGCGTGGCGCCACCAGATCGTCGCGCTCCAGGCCGCGGGCTTCGAGGTGTGGGCCCCGGATCTGCGCGGCTACAACCTGTCCGATCACCCGCGCGGCGTCGCGAACTACACCGTCGAGCGGCTCGCGGACGACGTCGCCGAGCTCGTCGCGCAGATCGGCCCCGGCCCCGCGCACGTCGTCGGCCACGACTGGGGCGGCATGGTCGCGTGGTGGTTCGCGATGCGTCACCCGGCGCAGCTCGATCGCCTCGTCGTGCTCAACTGCCCGCACCCCGGGCACCAGCTCGCGATGATGGTCGACCCCGAGCAGCTGAGGCGATCGTTCTACATGATCATGATGCAGCTGCCGGGCTTGGCCGAGCGCCGCCTCGCCGCCGACGACTTCGCGGTGATCCGCAGCACGTACCGCCGCGAACCCAGCTCCGGCCCGCTCGCCGACGCCGAGATCGACGCCCACGTCGCGGCGATCCGCAACGGCTCGCCCACCGCGATGGTCAACTACTACCGGGCCCTGCTGCGGCGCAGCCCCTTCGCCCTGCGCAGGGCCCTGCGCCCCATCGATCGCCCGGTGCAGGTGCTGTGGGGAATGGCCGACCGTCACCTCGGCTTCCGCTATGCCGAGCCCCCCGCGAAGTGGGTGTGGCATTGTCGCTTCGATCCGATCCCGGGCGCCAGCCACTGGCTCCACCTGGACCACGCCGACGCCGTGAACACCGCCATGCTCGAGTTCTTCGGGGTCCACGACCCGTCCCTCGGCCCCTCGGGAGCGCGCCCATGAGCGACGGATCGCCTCGCGCCGCGGGGTCGCGCTGGCTGGTCGGGCTGTCGCTCGCGCGCCGCGGCATCGCCAGCGCGTGGGCCAGCGCCGAGGTCCGCCGCACCTACGTGCAGCTCGTGCTCGTGCTCGTCGCGCTCGCCACACTGCTCGACGCCATGGGCATCTGGGCGGTCGTGGCGTGGACGCGCACCGCCCCCGACGCCGGCTGGTGGACGATCGTCGCGATGGTGCTGTTGCGCATCGCGGGCATCGGCATCGTGTTGCTGGTCGCGCCGGTCGTGGCGATGTTCGCGATCAACGTCGCGTTCCCGTTCCTCGCCGATCGGGTGTTCCTCGCCGGCGTCCGGCAGCTCTCGCCGGCGCGCGCCGACGTGCTCGCCGCCGCGCCGGGCCTGCCGTGGACGCGCTCGCTGCTCCACGCGACGCTGCGGTTGCTCGCGTTCCTCGCCCTCAGCCTCGCGCTCTTGGTGCTGTCGTTCGTGCCCGTCGTCGGATCGATCGCCGGACCGGTGCTGCAGGCGTGGCGCAGCGCGCTGGCCCTGGCCTGGGAGCTGCTCGATCCCTACTTCGACAAGCTCGGCCTCGATCCGGCGGCGCAGCGCGCGGTGCTGGCCCGGCACCAACCCGCGCTGCTCGGGTTCTCGCTGCCGTTCGTGTTCGTGATGGCGATCCCGGTGGTCGGAGCCCTGGCGTTCGGGCTCGCCCAGGCCGCGATCGCGATGCTGGTCCTCGAGGTGGTGGAGGCCGAGTCCGCATGAGCCGCTGGATCTGGTCCGCGCTGCTCGTGCTCGGCCCCCTGGGCGGCGTCGGCTGTGATCACGCCGCGACGACGCGCCCGGACGAGGCGGCGGCGCCTGGACCCCTCGCCGCGGCGCCGGTCGAGCCCATCGCCGAGACGCCGCAGCCGGTCGCCGTGCGCATCAACGCCGAGTACGGCAAGCACGACGCCGCGGGCTGGACCAAGCGCTTCGAGCACGACGGCCGCGAGGTCTACGATCGCCGCCACGAGATCGTCGCGGCCCTGGGGCTGACGCCGGGCCTGCGCGTCGCCGACGTCGGGGCCGGCAGCGGCCTGTTCACCCGGCTGTTCGCCGAGGCCGTCGGGCCGAGCGGGCGGGTCTACGCCGTCGACGTGCAGGCGGATTTCCTCACCCAGATCGCCGCGCGCGCCGAGGCGGACGGCCAGGCCCAGGTCGAGACGCGGCGCGCCGATCAACGCCGGACGGGCCTCGATCCCGGCTCGATCGACGTCGCGTTCCTGTGCGACGCGTACCACCACCTCGAGCTGCCCAAGACGTATCTCGCCGATCTGCACCGGGCCCTGGTGCCCGGCGGACGGCTCGTCATCATCGACTACGATCGCAGCCGACCGGGGACCGAGGCGTGGATGAAGGACCACATCCGCGCCGATCCTCCGCAGTTGCTCGGCGAGATCGAGGCGGCCGGCTTCACGCCGACCGCCGTGTCGCTGCGGCTCGAGGAGAACTTCGTCGCGGTGTTCACCCGCTAGCCACAGCGAGCGGCGCTCACGGGTCCTGCATGCTGATGCCGCCGAGGTAGTCCATCTTGCCGACGTCGACGCCGTTGTGGCGCAGGATCGAGTACGCGGTCGTGAGGTGGAAGTAGAAGTTGGGCACCGCGAACTGCGACAGGTAGTCGACGCCGGTCATCGCCTTGCCCCGCATCCACGGCAGGCTCAGCTTGGCCGACCCGGCGTGGGCGAAGTCGCTGGGCCCGAAGCCCTCGAGCCAGCCGACGACGCTGGCGATCCGCTCGCGCAGCTGGGCGATCGTCGTCTCGGTGTCGGGGTGGGACGGCGCGTCCTTGCCCGCGAGCCGAGCGGCGGCGAACTTCGCGGTGTCACAGGCCGACTGGACCTGCCGCACGAACGCGTACTGATCGGGGGCCAACCGGGCCTGGACGAGCACCTCCGCGTCGTACTTGCGCGCCTCGGCGTTGGCGATGGCGCGCTCGATCCAGCGATCGAGGTTGCGCAGCATCTTCTGCATGTGGGCGATCGTGTGGCCGGCGTATTGGTCGAAGGCTTCCATGGTGTCGGGCGAGCGTGACGCCACCCACGGCCCCGAGGTTACGGGCCCCAGCGCAGTACGGCCAGGGAACGTGGCACAGCGCCTCGGTTGAGCCCCGCGCACAGGCAGCATACCCTCGCACCCTCGCACCCGCTCTCGCTTCCAGGAGACTCGCCATGAATCCGCTCGTCGCTCTCGCTGGCCGAGGTCAATCGATCTGGCTCGACTACATCCGACGCGGCATGACCCGCAGCGGTGAGCTGCTCCGCATGGTCGCCGAGGACGGCCTGCGCGGCATCACCTCCAATCCGTCCATCTTCCAGCAGGCGATCGCCGGCAGCAACGACTACGCCGACGCCCTGCGCACGCTGATGGCGGATCCCGACCGCGACACCAAGTCGCTGTACGAGGCGATCGCGATCGAGGACATCAAGGAGGCCGCCGACGTCCTGCGCCCGGTCTACGACGAGCGCGACGCCGCCGACGGCTACGTCAGCCTCGAGGTCTCGCCGAGCCTGGCCCTCGACGCGCTCGGCACCCTCGACGAGGCCCGCCGCCTGTGGCGCGCGGTCGATCGCCCCAACCTCATGATCAAGGTGCCCGGCACCGACGCCGGCCTGGTCGCGATCGAGCAGCTGCTGTTCGAGGGCATCAACGTCAACGTCACCCTCATCTTCTCGCCCACGGCGTACGCGAAGATCCTCGAGACCCACGTCCGCGGGCTCGAGCGGCGCCTCGCCGCGGGCCAGGACATCGCCCGGGTCGCCGGCGTCGCGAGCTTCTTCATCAGCCGCATCGACTCCGAGATCGACGCGCGCCTCGATCGCCTGGCGAAGGCCGCCACCGATCCCGCCGCGAAGGCCGCCCTCGAGGGGCTGCGGGGCAAGGCCGCGGTCGCCAACGCCAAGGTCGCGTACGCCGACGCGTACGTGCCGATGATCGCGTCGGCGCGGTGGAAGGCGCTCGCGGCCGCCGGCGCCCGCCCGCAGCGCATGCTGTGGGCGTCGACCGGCACCAAGAACAAGGCCTACTCCGACGTGCTCTACATCGACGAGCTCATCGGACCCGACACCGTGAACACGGCGCCCCCCGCGACGGTCACCGCGTTCCGCGACCACGGCAAGGTCGCCGACACGCTGCAGGCGGACGTCCCGGCCGCCCGCGCCACGATGGCCGCGATCGCGAAGGCCGGCATCGACTTCGAGGAGGTCACCGCGGTGCTGCTCGAGCGCGGGCTCGAGCTGTTCCGCGACGCGATGGACGGCCTGCTCGGCACCGTCGCCGACCAGCAGCGACGCGCCCGGGGCCCGCGGCTCGCCGGCCTCGAGCTGGCCCTGCCCGGCCCGCTCGCCGACGCGGTCGCCCGCGCCAGCGCGGCGTGGGACGCCAAGGACAACACCACGCGGCTGTGGAACCGCGACGCGTCGCTGTGGACCGGCGGCGACGAGGCCAAGTGGCTCGGCTGGCTCGACATCGTCGCCGAGCAGCGGCCGCGCGCCGCCGAGTTCACCGCGTTCGCCGACGAGGTGAAGGCCGCCGGGATCCGCGAGATCCTCCTGCTCGGCATGGGCGGCTCGAGCCTGTGCCCGGACGTGCTCGCGCGCACCTACGGCGGTCGCGTGGCCAAGGGCTCGCCCACGCTGCGCATCCTCGACTCGACCGTCCCCGCGCAGGTCGAGCGGGTCACCGCGGCCACCGATCCGGCGAAGACGCTGTTCGTGGTCGCGAGCAAGTCGGGCTCGACGCTCGAGCCGAAGGTGTTCCTCGATCACTTCCACGCGATCGCGAAGCAGGCCCTCGGCGACGCCGCGGGCGCGCACTTCGTCGCCATCACCGACCCGGGCTCCAAGCTCGAGGCCGAGGCCAAGGCCGCCGGGTTCCGCCGCATCTTCCACGGCAAGCCGCAGATCGGCGGGCGCTACTCGGCGCTGTCGGACTTCGGCATCGTCCCCGCCGCGCTGATGGGCCTGTCGGCGGAGCACGTCCTGTCCGAGGCGGCGATCATGGTCGAGGCCTGCCGCAACACGGCGCGCGCGGCCGACAACCCCGGCGTGGCGCTCGGCATCGTGCTCGGTACAGCGGCGCTCGCCGGCCACGACAAGCTCACGATCGTCACCTCGCCGGGTATCGCGAGCTTCGGCGGGTGGCTCGAGCAGCTCGTCGCCGAGTCGACCGGCAAGCTGGGCAAGGCGATCATCCCGGTCGACGGCGAGGCGCTCGCCGAGCCCGCGGCGTACGGCAAGGATCGCATCTTCGCCTACGTCCGGCTGCGCTCGGCCCCCGACGCCAGCCAGGATCGCATGGTCGCGGCGCTCGTCGCTGCGGGCCACCCGGTCGTGCGCGTCGATCTCGACGACGTCGATGCCCTGCCCCAGGAGTTCTTCCGCTGGGAGATCGCGACCGCGGTGGCCGGCGCGACGATGGCGATCCACCCGTTCGATCAGCCCGACGTCGAGGCGAGCAAGATCGCGACCAAGGCGATGACGTCGGCCTACGAGTCGAGCGGCGCGCTGCCGCCCGAGTCGCCGCGGCTCGTGGCTGGCTCGATCTCTGTGTACACCGACGACGCGAACGCGGCGGCCACCGGCGGCGACAGCCTGGTCGGGTGGCTGCGCGCGCACCTGCGTCGCATCGGCGCCGGCGACTACTTCGCGCTGCTCGCCTACGTCGACATGAACGACGCCAACGCGAAGGTGCTGCAGTCGATCCGCCACGCGGTCCGGGCCGCCACGGGTGCGGCGACGTGCCTCGGCTTCGGGCCGCGGTTCCTGCACTCCACCGGCCAGGCCTACAAGGGCGGGCCCGCCACCGGTGTCGTGCTGCAGGTGACCGCCGAGCCCGCGCGAGAGATCGCGGTGCCCGGCTCGCGCTTCGGCTTCGGGGTGATCGCGGCGGCGCAGGCCCGCGGTGATTTCGAGGTCCTCGCCGCGCGTCGCCGCCGCGCGCTGCGGGTCCACCTCGGCGCCGACGTCGGCGCCGATCTCCAACGACTCCACGACGCGGTGCTCGAGGCGCTGCGCACCTGATTCCCCGGAAGGACGCCATGACCACCACGAAATCCAACCAGCCTTCCCAACTGGCATCACAGTTGGGCATGATCGGGCTCGGGCGCATGGGCGCCAATATGGTCCGCCGGCTGATGCGGGCCGGGCACACCTGCGTCGTCTACGACGTCAA
>LNFB01000305.1 GCA_001464385.1 Deltaproteobacteria bacterium Ga0077550
TCGCTGACCGACCTGGCGTCCAAGCTCACCGCGCCGCGGGCCGCATGGGTGATGGTGCCGCTGCAGTTCACCGAGTCGACGGTGAACGGCCTCGCCGACGCGCTGTCGCCGGGGGACTGCATCATCGACGGCGGCAACTCGTTCTTCAAGGACGACCTGCGGCGCGCCGCGGCCTTCGCCCCGCGCGGCCTCGACTACGTCGACGTCGGCACCTCCGGCGGCGTGTGGGGCCTCGAGCGCGGCTACTGCCTGATGGTCGGCGGCGCGCCGGCGGTGGTGAATCGGCTGATGCCGATCTTCGAGACGCTCGCGCCGGGCATCGGCGACATCCCGCGCACACCGGGTCGCACGGGCGAGCCGACCTCCGCAGAGCGCGGCTTCCTGCACTGCGGCACGGTCGGCTCGGGCCACTTCGTGAAGATGGTCCACAACGGCATCGAGTACGGCCTGATGCAGGCGTACGCCGAGGGCTTCGACATCATGCGCCACGCGGCCGACGAGACCCTGCCCGCCGAACAGCGGCTGTGCATCGATCTGCCCGGCGTCGCCGAGCTGTGGCGCCGCGGCAGCGTGGTCAGCTCGTGGCTGCTCGATCTCACCGCGCAGGCCCTCGTCGAGGACCCGTCGCTGTCGAACTACAGCGGCTTCGTGCAGGACTCCGGCGAGGGTCGGTGGACGATCAACGCCGCGATCGAGGAGGCCGTGCCGGCTGACGTGCTGAGCGCCGCGCTGTTCGCCCGGTTCCGCTCGCGGCAGGAGCACACGTTCGCCGAGAAGATCCTCTCGGCGATGCGACACAAGTTCGGCGGCCACACCGAGCCGCCCAAGGGGGGCAAGGCCGGATGAACGACGCGACCTCGACCATCCGCCGCGGCGAGCCGGCCCCCGCGAGCGTGTTCGTGATCTTCGGCGCGGGCGGCGACCTCACCAAGCGCAAGCTGGTGCCCGCGCTCTACAACCTCCACGTGCAGAACCTCCTGCGCGACGACTTCGCGGTCGTCATGATCTCGCGCAAGCCCATCAGCGACGAGGAGCTCCGCGCGCAGATGCGTACGGAGTTCCGCGAGTTCGCGACCGGCGGCATCGACGACGCGGCGTGGCAGTGGGTCGAGTCGCGGCTGTACGCGCACACCGCCAACTTCGACGACGCGGACGGCTACGTGCGCCTGGCCCACCGGCTCGGCGAGCTCGACCACGAGCGCGGGACCGCGGGCAACTACCTGTTCTACCTCGCGACGCCCCCCAACTACTTCGCGACGATCGTCCACCAGCTCGGCAACGTCGGGCTGACGCGCGAGGAGGGCGGGCGCTGGCGTCGAGTCATCGTCGAGAAGCCGTTCGGCACCGACCGCGACTCGGCCCGCGCGCTCAACCGCGACCTGCAGGCGATCCTCGCCGAGCCGCAGATCTATCGGATCGATCACTACCTGGGCAAGGAGACGGTCCAGAACATCCTGTTGATGCGGTTCGCGAACGGCATCTTCGAGCCGATCTGGAACCGGCAATTCGTCGACCACGTGCAGATCACGGTGGCCGAGACCGTCGGCATCGGCAACCGCGCCGGCTACTTCGAGGAGGCCGGCACGCTGCGCGACATGGTCCAGAACCATATGCTGCAGCTGCTCGCGTTGGTCGCGATGGAGCCGCCGACGTCCTTCCACGCCGACCCGGTGCGCGACGAGAAGAGCAAGGTGCTGCGCGCGATCCAGGCCCTCGATCCCGAGGAGGTCCTGACGCGATCGGTGCGCGGCCAGTACGGCGCCGGCATCGTCGCGGGCAAGGAGGTCGCCGGCTACCGCGAGGAGGCCAACGTCGCGCCGCAGTCGAAGACCGAGACCTTCGCGGCGCTCGAGCTGTTCGTCGACAACTGGCGCTGGGCCGACGTGCCGTTCTACCTGCGCACGGGCAAGCGACTGCCAACGCGCAGCACGGAGATCGCGATCCAGTTCAAGCGCGCGCCCCACTCGCTGTTCCGCGGCACCAAGGTCGAGCACGTGCCGCCCAACGTGATGGTGCTGCGCCTGCAGCCCGACGAGGGCATCTCGCTCGGCTTCCAGGCCAAGGTGCCCGGCCCGGTGATGAAGATGGATGCGGTGCGGATGGACTTCGACTACGCCGAGCGGTTCGGCGCCACGCCGAGCACCGGCTACGAGACCCTGGTCTACGACTGCATGTGCGGCGACGCCACGCTGTTCCACCGCGCCGACAGCGTCGACGCCGGCTGGCGCGTGGTCCAGCCGATGCTCGACGTGTGGAAGGCCCTCCCGGCCCGCCACTTCCCGAACTACGCCGCGGGCACGTGGGGGCCCGAGGAGTCCCACGAGCTGCTGGCGCGATCGGGTCGCGCGTGGAGGAACGAGGGATGAAGGTGTTGGCCGGAGACATCGGTGGCACCAACAGCCGCCTGGCCCTGTGCGAGGTGGCGGGCAGCCGCGTCAGCGTCGTCGCCGAGAAGGTCTACCCCTCGGCGTCCTTCGCATCGTTCTCGGAGGTGGTGCGCACGTTCCTCGCCACGCACGGGGGCAACGTCCAGTCGGCGTGCTTCGGGCTGCCGGGGCCGGTGCGCGGGCGGCGGGCCAAGCTCACCAACCTGCCGTGGCTCGTCGACGCCGACGCGATCGAGCGCGACCTCGGCCTCGATGCGGTGTCGCTCATCAACGACCTCGAGGCCAACGCGTATGGGCTGGCGGTGCTGGATCCCGCGGCGATCCGCGTGATCAAGCCGGGCACCGCGATCCCCAACGGCAACGCGGCGCTCATCGCCGCCGGCACCGGGCTGGGCGAGGCGGGGCTGGCGTGGGATGGATCGAAGCGCCGGCCGTTCGCGACCGAGGGCGGCCACGCCGACTTCGCGCCGGGCGACGCGCTCGAGGACGAGCTGCTGGTGTTCCTGCGGAAGAAGTTCGGCGGGCACGTCAGCTGGGAGCGTGTGGTCTCGGGCCCCGGGCTCGCGGCCGTGCACGAGTTCTTGCGGCACAGGGACGGCAGCGCGATGCCGGCGTGGGCCGAGGGTCCGCCCGCCGAGCTGCCGGGCAAGATCGCCGCGGCGGCGCGCGACGGCGACGACCCGATCGCCGCGGCTGCGTTGCAGCGGTTCCTCGGCCTGTACGGCGCCGAGGCCGGCAACCTCGCGCTCAAGTTCCTGGCGATCGGTGGCGTGTACGTCGGCGGCGGCATCGCGCCCAAGCTCGCCGACCTCTTCGCGGACTCGCCGTTCGTCGAGCGGTTCCTCGCCAAGGGCCGCATGCGCGCGCTGCTCGAGGACATGCCGGTGTACCTCGTGCTCGACGACCGCGCCGGGCTGTGGGGCTCGGCGAGCTACGCCGCGAACTCCAGGCTGGCCAATGGCTGACGCGACCCAGCGCGACGCGATGGGACCCGTCGCGATGCGGGTCGTGCAGCGCGGCGCCGCCGAGCTCCGCATCTTCGAGGACGCCGACGCGCTGGTCACCGCCGCCGCAGCAGCGTTGCTCGAGGTGCGCGCGGCCGGCCCGTGCCACATCGCGCTGGCCGGCGGCTCGACCCCCGAGGCGCTCTACCGCCGCATCGCCGACCTCGCGCCGGGCGGCTGGGACGACACGCAGCTGTGGTTCGGCGACGAGCGCGGCGTCGGCCCCGAGCACGCCGACAGCAACTGGCGCATGGCGAAGGACGCGTTCATGCACCGGGTCGCGATCGCCCCCGAGCAGGTGCACCGCATGCGCGGCGAGCTCACGGCGGACGACGCCGCCTACGAGTACGAGGCCGAGCTGCGCGCCAGCTTCGGCGCGGTGCCGTGGCCGCGCTTCGACATCGTGCTGCTCGGCGTCGGCGAGGACGGCCACACCGCCTCGCTGTTCCCCGGCACCACCGCGCTGGGCGAGACGACGCGCTGGGTCGTGCCCAACTGGGTGCCGAAGCTCGACACGTGGCGCATCACGCTGAGCATGCCGGTGCTGTGCGCGGCGAAGCAGGCGTGGATCTTCGCGGTCGGCGCGCGCAAGGCTGCGATCCTCCGCGAGGTGTTGGGGGGGCGCGAGGATCCGCGGGCGTATCCGGTGCAGGCGGTGGTGCCGAGCGACGGGGGATTGGTGTGGTGGATCGACGAGGCCGCGGCGGCGGGGCTCGGGTGATGCCCCCCCGCGGCAGCCGCCGACCGCTGATCACCCCTGCCCCCGCGGCGCAGGCGCTGCCGCCAGGTCCGGCACCGGCCTCGACGTCGACGGCCGCGTCCATCGCACCGGTCGGCGCCTCCACTCCACGGAGGCGGGGCTCCGTCGCGCCGCGGTGGCGATGACGCCGCGAGCCCGACACGAACAGCGCCATGCCAGTGAACACCTCGGCCCGCACGGCTGCGCTCCGCTCGAACCACTCTCGCGTCTCCGCTCGCGCCTCTGCCTGCGCCCTCGCCTTCACCTGCGCCTGCGCGAACGACGGCGCAGCGTCCGACTCCGTCGGCTCGAGCGACGACACGAGCGGCGACCTCGGATCGACGACGACCCCCGCGCCGACCACGTCCGACGATGCTGCGGACACCACGGGCTCGCAGGACGCCGGGAGCTCCAGCGGCGCGAGCTCGGACGGCAGTACCGGGGACGAAAGCTCGACCCTCCTCGACACGCTGCACGCCCGGCTCGACGGCGATCGCACCGGATCGTGCATCGCCGCCGCGGTCATCGACGGTGCGGACGTCGAGCGCGCGATCGTCTGCGCGGCGCGGCCGCCCTTGCCCGACGCGACCGCCTTCGAGATCGGATCGGTGAGCAAGACGATGACGGCGTTCTTGGCGGCGCGCGCGGTCGAGCAGGGCACGATGGCGCTCGAGGCCCCGATCGCGACCTACCTCCCGCCGGACACCGCCGTGCCCGCGTACGGGGACCAGGCCATCACCGTGGCGCACCTGCTCACGCACACCAGCGGCCTGCCGACGGTGCCGGCGTCGTGGATCCCGGACATGGATCCGAGCGATCCCTACGCCCACGTCGATGACGCGCGACTGCTCGAGGCGCTCGCCGACACCGAGCTCACGCAAGCCCCCGGGTCGACCTGGGCCTACTCCAACTTCGGCTACATGACGCTGTCGTTCGCCGTCGCGCGGGCCTTCGAGGGGGGCCTCGAGTCGGCGCTGCACGACGAGCTCTTCGCGCCCCTGGGGATGTCCGCGTTCCTCCAGCCGCCGCCGGGAACCGAGCTCGCGACGCCGCACCTGTCCAACGGCACGCCCACGCCCACGTGGACGTTCTCGCCCGATCTCGCCGGCGTCGGGGGCGTCCACGCGTCGCTCGACGACATGACGCGCTATGCACAGGCGGTGCTCGGGGACGCCCCGGCCGAGCTGACGTCGACGTTCGAGCTGGCCACCGCGGAGCTGCGGCACGAGCCACCTGCGATGGCGATGGGCTGGGTGTTGCTCGACATCGGCGGGCGGCAGGTGCTCGCCCACGACGGCGGCACCGGGGGAAGCTCGGCGATCGTCCTGGTCGATCGCGAGGGCGCGCGGGCGGTGGTCCTGCTGTGCGACACGTCGTGGGGAACGATCGGCGGTCTCGCCGAGCTCTCGTTCCACCTGTTCGATCCGTCGCTCGTCGCCCTCGACCCGCCGCGCGTCGAGGAGCCGCCGCCGCCCGCCCTCGTCTCCGCGCTCGTGGGCACGTACAGCATCCCGGCGCTCGGGCTGTCGATCGAGCTGCGCCTCGAGGGCAACGACGACGCACTCGTGGCGGTCGTCGACGGCGGCGACGCCCTGCCCCTGGGCTTCGACAGCTACGGCGACTTCTTCACCCGCGGCGACGTCGACGCGGTGCTCCGGCCCATGCTCGACGACGACGGGCAGCAGACGTTCGCCCTGCTCACGTCCGACGGGCAGCTGCCGGCGGTGCGGTCGTGACGCCATCGGGCGCTCGACGCCGCGATGACGACGGGGCAGGCTCTCGGGGAGACGCATGACCCAGCGACGCCTGGACGAGCCGCTCCCCTGGGCCGCGTCGCGCCTCAGCTACCGGTCGTTCCCGGCGTTCTCCCGGCGCTGGCTCGCCGGACGGGCGAAGCTGGCGATCCTCGTCGTGCTCGCGCTCGACACGATCTTCGTGTCGGCCGCCCTGACCGACACCGCGGCGTTCGACCTGTCGCGGTTGCCCTACGTGGCGTCGTCGTTCCTCGTCGCCGCAATGGGAATGCTGTTCGTGGGCCCGGTGCTCGCGGCCGCCGTGCGCCACGCAGGGATGCCCCTGGCGCGGGAACGAATCCTGGTCGTGTTGGCGCTCGCGGCGGGGTTGGCGAGTGCATCCGCGCTCGACGGCTGGGCCAGCGGCGCGGTGGAGACGGCCCGCCGCGAGCCCGTCACCGACGACGCACCCACCGGCGCGATCGACATCATCGTCGGCCTGGCGATCTACGGGATGCTGGGCGGCGGACTCGCGCTGCCGGGCTACCTCGCCGAGTCGCGACGCCGAACGCAACGTGCCCAGCACGACGAGGTCCTCGCGTTGCAGCGCGCCAAACAGGAGCTCGACCGTCACCTCGGGGTCCTGCAGGCGCAGATCGAACCGCACTTCCTCTTCAACACACTCGCCTCGATCCGTTCCCTCGTCACGCGCCGACCCCAGCAGGCGGAGGCGCTCCTCGACGCGCTGGTCGCATACCTCCGCGCGACGATTCCGAGGCTCCGCGGCGCGAAGGTCGAGCACACCGTCGGAGAGCAACTCGATGTCTGCCGCTCGTACCTCGAAATCATGGCAGCTCGGCTCGGGCGGCTCGCCTATCGGATCGAGGAGGAGCCATCCCTGCGCCCGCATCCGTTCCTGCCGTTCGTCGTCCTCAGCCTGGTCGAGAACGCCGTCAAGCATGGGATCGAGCCGCGGGGTGGACCCGGCCACGTCGAGGTGATCGCGCGCCGCGACGGCGACGCGTTGGTCGTGGAGGTGCTCGACGATGGCGCGGGGATGTCCCCAGGCCATGGCACCGGCGTGGGCCTGCGGAACCTCTGCGAGCAGCTCCAAGCCGGCTATGGCGCCCGCGCGCGCCTCGAGCTCACCGCGCGCGAGGGCGGGGGGACGCGCGCGGCGATCGTGTTGGAAGGAGAGCTGACATGAGCGAAGCCCGTGTGCTGATCGCGGAGGACGAGGCGCCCCTGCGCGAGGAGCTCCACGAGCTCGTCGTCACCCTGTGGCCGCAGTGCGAGGTCGTCGCCGTCTGCGCGGACGGGCGCGAGGCGATGGCCGCGTTCGATCGGTGGCAGCCGCAGGCCTGCTTCCTCGACATCCGCATGCCGGGTGCGAGCGGCCTCGACGTCGCTGAGCACATCGGCGAGCGCGCGCACGTGGTGTTCGTGACGGCGTTCGAGGAGTTCGCCATCGATGCGTTCGAGCGCGGCGCCGTCGGCTACGTGCTCAAGCCGGTGCAGGCGGCCAAGCTCGCCGCGGTGATCGAACGGCTCCGCGCGCGCTTGGGGGAGCGACCGCCCGAGCTCGCGGGTCTGATCGAGCGGCTCCGCACGGAGCTGGCGCCTCGGGCGGAGCCGCTGCGGCTCCAGTGGATCACCGCGAACGTCGGAGACACCCTGCGGTTCTTCGCGATCGAGGACGTGATCGCCTTCGTCGCGCGCGACAAGTACACCCAGGTGCTCACCGCACAGGACGATGCCGTCATCCGGACGTCGCTGAAGGACGTGGCGCGCCAGCTCGACGACGCCGAGTTCTGGCAGGTGCACCGCAGCGCCATCGTCCGCGCGAGCGCGATCTCCCGCATCGAGCGCGACGCCGATGGTCACCATCATGTCGTCCTCAAGCAGCGCGCGGAGCGTCTGCCGGTCTCGGCAGGGTTCCGCGCGCGCTTGCGGTCGATGTGATGGCGGGCCGCCGCGTCGCGCTCGTACGGCTGGCTCACCGACCGCGTCGCCGATTGTCGTGGCGACCGCCCGCGCGATCCTCCGCCAACGCTACAGATGCCCGGTGACGAACTCCTGATGCCATTGGCGGTCGTACAGCGGCTGGGTCCCGCTGCGACCGAAGAATGTCATCACTGCGCCGGCAGCCGGATCTTCGGGGCTCCAAACCTCCTTGCCCTCGGGCTGCTCTCCCACGGCGCCGACCAGGAGGTCGAGATTGCGCGAGAGGGCGGCCTTCTCGTCGGTGTGCGCGATCAGGCCCCATCCGTCGACGTGACCGACCGCCAGCGTGGTGCCGAACCGATCGTTGGGGTCGTTGTCGTTCAGCCCGGCCTGATCGATGGTGACCGACGCAGCGGTGCCGCCGTTGATGACGAACAGCCGGCCACGGTTGCTGCTGAACCCCGGCTCGCCGATCACGAGGTCCGGCGCCGTCGTCGTGCGGTCGACATCACCGATCGCGAGGGCGGCTCCGAACATCGCGTTGATCGTGGTCCCGGTGTCGACCAGATCGCCCCACAAGGTCGTCGTGTAATTCGACGCCACCTCGCGGATCCGGACCTTGCCTCGACCGGCGTTGTACCCGGGCACGCCGATCGCGAGTTCAGGCTTGCCGGAATTGCCCAACGACAGGTTGCCGATGGCCACGGCCGCGCCGAACCTGCCGCCGGTCTCCACCCCGGACAGCACGGGACGGAGCTGGAACATCGGACCCCACAACGCCGGCGGCCCGTTCGGGGTGACCCCCGAGACCATGAGCACCAATCCCTTGCCGCCGTCGTACCCCGGCTCGCCGATCGCGAGGTCGACGTTGGCGTCGCCATCGAGGTCGCCGGTCGCCAGTGCGGCGCCCATCTCGGAGCCCTCGGACATGTAGTTGTCGACCCGGCTCGGCTTGTAGAGCACGTCGCCCCCCGGATCGGCCTGATAGACGTAGACCGCGCCCGTGCGGAACCCCGCGTCCGACTTGTCGTTGGGGGCGCCGATGATCAACGCGTCGTAGCCCTGGTTTGCGAGGTCCCCCGCGGCCAGCGTGGCGCCGAACCGATCGCCTGAGTCCACCGTGAACGGGACCGGGGAGGCCTCGGTGATGGTGCGACGATGGACCGGGCCGCTTCGACTGCCGTGCAGAACGAACACGCCACCGGCCGAGACCCCACTGACGATCAGCCCGGGCGCCCCGATCGCGAGGTCGACGAATTCGTCGTCGTCGAATCGCCCCGCGACCAACGCATCACCGACCTTGGCGCGGAGCTCGACCGGCACCCCGAGCTCGGGCAGGCCGATCGCCCGCCAGAACAGCAGGCCGCGGTAGGTCCCGCGATAGAGATATACAGCGCCGGTGTCGAGCGCATCACGATCGTCGAATGGGGCGCCGATCGCGACGTCGTCGTAACCGTCGGCGTCGAAGTCACCGATCGCGATCGAATCACCGTACATGTCGCCGGCCTCGTTGAGACCTTCGGTGCGCAGGTACATTCGGTGCAGGGTCACGACGTCCTCGGCGCTGAGGTCCTCGGTCGACTCGGGCCACGGCACCGAACTCGACACGTTCTTCGTCATCGTGTCGCAATCGCAGACCTGGGGATCGATCTTCTTCTCGCAGAACGTCCGCGGGCTGTAGTGAACCAGCGAGTTGAAGTCGTAGGGCCCGACGTCCTTCGACTCGTCGTGGCTATCGTACTGGTCCTCCTGGTCGTCCTGGATGCACTCGTCGTTCACGGTGATGTAGAGGTCGCGGTCGGTCCGAGACTGCTCGTGGAATAGCCCGAGAGCGTGGAGCATCTCGTGGCGCAGCGTTGGCGCGGTCGGCTGTTTTGCCGCCTTCTCGACGTCCGGGGTGGCGAACTTGATGGCCTGGGGACCGCTCTGCATCCCGACCTGGCTGGAGCCCTGGCCCTCCGTCTCGTCGTACTCGAAGATGATGACATTGCCGGTCTCGGTGTAGGCGATCTCCTCGATGTCGAGGGGCAGCCGCGCGTCGAGATCGGCCATCACGTCGCGCACGACGGTACGCACATCGAGGCAGGTGCCGTCGTTGCACACGCAGTTGGGGTCGCTTGCCGAGCCCGAGCAGGTGCCGGGGGCGAAGTCGGGATCGAACGCGAACTTGACGTGGCCGCCAGTCCAGAACGCGCCCGCATTCACGGCCCCGCCGCGGAACGTGTCGAGGATGTCCTCGATCGGGCCGAGGTTGATGTCCCCTTCGATGATCGCATCGCCCCCGACGACGACGTAGCTGGCCTCGAAGGTCCCGGAGGGTGTGCGGACCCATGTGATGCCTGTGGCGCCGTCCGCGGTCGGATCGTCTCCGACGCCTGCGTCGGAGTCGGCGTCGACGCACGCGGTGACCGAGAGGAGGGCGAGGGCGGCGAGCGATGTGGTGGTCGTGGACACGACGGCTGGAGTCGCGTCCGATGGGCGTTGTGACCGGGCACGACAGCTCTTCCTCGAGATCCTTCGGCGGCGCGCTCGCGACGAGTTCGGCCAGACGTGGGACGGGCACTCGTCGCGTTTCCCTGAGGCTGCCCGCCCCAGCGGCCGCGGCGGCGGGGCTCGCGTGACCCCGAGCCCACACCGCCCACACCCCCCTCAGGTCTGCGGTGGGCTCTCGACCTGCGCGTGCAGCCGCGCCCGCAGCTCCCTGCGGATCCCCTCCGCCGCCGCATCGCGCTCGTAGGGCTCCCCCACCGCGTCACCGAACTTGGTCGACAGCAACAACCCGAGCAGGTTCTCGATCATCCCCGCGCCGCCGGCCGTGCCGCCGCCCATCGAGATCCGCGGCACGATGTCGATCTGCCCCCGCTCGATCGCCTCCGCAAACCGGCCCATCACCTGCTGCACGAGCTGGAAGTTCGCGCCGCCATACGCCTGGACCTTCTCCTCGACCGCCATCGCCTCGGCGATGCCGACCCGCGCCGCGCGCTCGGCCTCGGACTCGGCGAGCGCGCGGATCTTCTTCGCCTCGCCCTCGCCGAGCAGGTGCGTGCGATCGGCCTCCGCGGCCGCGATCGTCTGGATGCGCGCGGCCTCCTGCTGCGCCCGCGCGAGCTCGGCCTTGCCGTGGTTGCTCTGCACCGCGATCGAGATCTCGGATTGGGTCAGCGCGGTCTGGGCCTGGGCGCGGGCCTCGGCCTCGCGGAGCTGGCACTGCTTCGCCGAGGCCTTCTCCATGCGGGCGTAGGTCTCGACCTGCTCCTCGGCGATCTGCCGCGAGCGCAGCTGCTCGAGGATCCCCTCGATGTGGACGTCACCGGGGCCGCCGGTGGGTGTGCCGATGAGCACCTCGTTGAGCTCGAGGTTGTAGTGCTCGAACTTCTCGCGCATCTGCTCGCCCGCCTGCTCCTGGATCGCGCCGCGGTCCTGCAGCAGCTGGATGAGCGTGCGGGTCTGACCGATGTTCTTGAAGTACGCCGAGACCATCGGATCGAGGGTCTGCTCGACGAGCTTCTTCACGTCGCCGAAGCGCTGGATCACCAGCGGCGCCTTGCGGTAGTCGATGTGGACCACGACCGACAGCGGCAGGCTCGGCGCGAAAGCATCGCGCGTGATGAGGCTGACCTCGGCGAGGTTCTCGTCGAAGCGATGGCTGCCGACCTCGCCCCGCGTCCACTTGAGGATGAAGTTGGTCGTGGGCACCATCAGCACCTTGCCGGCGTAGGTGTTGAACGCGTACTTGCCCGGCATCAGCGGCTCGGTCCACACGCCGCGCTCGCCCTGGTGAACCAGCTCGCCGTGGCGGTAGTCGGTGCCGCTGAGATCGAGCCCCGTCTGGCCGGTGTAGCTGACGACGACGCCGACGGTCCCAACCTCGACCACCGTCTTGGGGATGGCCTCGACCGTCGCGAACAGCCGGTTGATGTAGTAGGTGCCCTCGACCATGACCTGCAGCTGTCGACCACGCCGACCGCCGGCGACCAGGAACTTGTCCGCGTCCTGGAAGTTGTTGTGGTACGTCGCCATCGCCAGCGGATCCTGGCCCACCGTCGGCGCGATGATCTCCCCGGGTGGGAGGCTCGGTCCGTCGTGCACGGTGACGACGCCGATGATGTCGTCGGCGCCCTGGATCATGATCGGGCGGAAGCCACCGCGGGCGACCAGCAGCTCGGCCATCTTCTCGAAGGTCTGCTTGTCCCCCGGATCCAACGGGATGTAGTAGAGGCGCTCCTCGGTGAGCACGACGAACTGCGCGAGGTTGATCGCGTAGGTGCCCTCGCGCAGGATCATGCGCTGCGGGCCCTTCTGGCCGCCGGCCTCGAGGAACACGCGGACGTTCTGGAAGTCATTGGCGCGCAGGCTCGACGCCAGCGCCTGCGTCGGCGGGAGGTCCAGGCCGTCGCGCGCGAACACGTAGCCGATCTTGCCCTGGGGGATCGTCACGAGTGGCACGCGATGGACGCGATACTGCAAGGGCGTGAGCAGGTGCCAACCACCGCGCAGCACCTCGGGCTGGAAGCCGGCTTCACCGTGCAGCGCGATGAGCCCGCTGCGCACCGATCCGTGGCCGCTGATCAGCTTCTCGACGACGCCGACCCGAGTGTTCGGGATGTAGCGGATCCACCGGAACAGCAGGACGTAGGCCGTGACTGCACCGAGCGCGGCGCAAGCGATCACCAACGTCGCGGGGTCATCCGCGAACCATCTCGAGTCGTCCATGTCGTGACCCTCCCTCGGGTCTCCGGCACACCTTGCCCCCGTCTTCGCGGATGGCGAGTCGGAGTGACTCGCGGGGGAGCGGACCCAGTGTGGCCGTGAACGCTCGCGTGGCGACGACGTAGGCGATCCGTGGTCACGACTGGTTCAGTCCGCGCCACGACAAGGTCATCTCACGAACGCGCTAGATGATCCGACGGGATCGCGAGGGCCCGCAGTCGATGCGCCTGGGCATCGTGGATCCGGGGCGATGCGCAGCAAACGCAGCGCGGACGTGCCCTAACGTCGCGATCGCGGCGACTTCGACCCGTGCGCCCGCAGCTTCCGCTTCAGCGTATTCCGATCGATCCCCAACGCCCGCGCCGCCCCGGCCAGGCTCCCCTCGCGCTCGATCGCCTTCGCGATGCACTCGCGCTCGACGGCCCCGGTCGCCTCCGCGAGGGTCGTCGCCCGAGCGATCCCCCGCGACACCACGCGCGGCTCGATCGCCGCCCCCCCTCCACCGCCCAACTCCGGCGACAGATCCGCGACCCCGACCTCGCGATCGCAGAACACCGTCCACCGCACGACCTCCGCCCGCAGCTGCCGGACGTTGCCCGGCCACGCGTACGCCCGCAGGCGTCGCCACGCCGCAGCATCCGGCCAGAGCTCGGTCGCGCCGAGCTCGTCGAGGAAGTGGCGCACGAGGCCCTCGAGATCGCCGAGCCGCTCGCGCAGCGGCGGCACGCGGACGGTCGCGCCGCACAGCCGATAGTAGAGATCCTCGCGGAACTCGCCCTTCGCCACCAACGCCGAGAGATCGCGGTGCGTCGCCGCGATGACGCGGACATCGACGGCGATCGGCTCCTCGGCGCCGACGCGGCGCAGCGTGCCCTCCTGCAGCACGCGAAGCAGGCTGACCTGCACGCGCGGGCTCGTGTCGGCGATCTCGTCGAGGAAGAGCGTCCCGCCGTCGGCCTGCTCGAACAGCCCGCGGCGGCGCGCGGCCGCCCCCGTGAAGGCGCCACGCTCGTGGCCGAACAGCTCGCTGGCGAGCACGCCCTCGCTGAACGCCCCGCAGTTCTCCGCGACGAAGGGCCCCGCGACGCGCTCGCCGAGGCGGTGGATCGTGCGCGCGACGAGCTCCTTGCCGGTGCCGGTCTCGCCCTCGACGAGCACCGGCACGTCGGTGCGCGCGAGTCGGCCGAGCCGAGCGACCAGCGCGTGCATCGGCGCGCTGTCCCCGATCATCTGCGCGGTGTCGGCGGCCCGCAGGCGGACGACCTCCTCGCGCAGCGCTCGGATCTCGGGGAAGCCCTCGATGTCGAGCTTCACCTCGCGGATCGGATGCGGGTGCACCGACGGCACGAACGCGGCGGGGATCACCTGCAGCATCCGCGCGCGCAGCAGGCCGGCCTCGACGAGGATGACCCAGAGCGTCTGCATCTGCGGCGTGCCGGCGGAGAGGCACACGTCGAGGCCGAGCCACGGCATCCCAGCGGTGACGCCGTGCAGCGCGGCGAAGATCTGCCCGTGGTCCGAGGGATCGACGATCGGCAACACGCGGAGCTCCGCCGCACGACCGGTCGCGACGATCGCCGCGACGAGCTCCTGCGCCGCGGCCTCGCCCGCCCGCGACGTCAGCACGCGGACGAGCTGGTACTCGACGTCGGTCTGCTGCAGCAGCCGCAGCACGGGGCCGCGGTCGGCCTCGCCGTGCTGGATCGTCGGCACGCCGCGGGCGGTGACCGTGCGATCCGACCAGGTGAGCAGGCAGCGGGGCATGGTGCGATACGCACCATCACGGGTGCGAGACGCATCATCTGCCTCTGGTGCACGTCGCACCATATCGACCTAAATCACCAATGATTCCATGGCGGCACGGACCCTGCTCTGGGGCCCCGCATGGACGCCACCGCACCGCAACCCTGCCTCTGCATCGAGGGGCCCGGCGTCGCGATCGAGTCGACGGCGCGGGACCAGCTGCGGCGGGTCGCGGGCCTGCGCGGCACGACGCGCACGGTGGGCATGCCCGATCTGCACCCCGGGCCCGGCCTGCCGATCGGGATGGCCACCGCGACGGTGGGCACGGTGCACCCCGAGCTCGTCGGCGCGGACGCGGGCTGTGGCGTCACCGCCGTGATCGCGACGCGGCAGGTCGCGGCCGCCAAGCTGCTGCGCCGCATCGCGCAGGCGACCGACGATCCCGAGCCGCTCGGCGTCGATCCGATGGACGGGCTCGTCGCCGCATGGCACGGCGGTCCCGTGGGCCTCGCCGCGCTGCCGGGGATCGACGGGGACTTCGCGGACTGGGTCGCGAGCGTGCCGTGGTCCGCCGCGCACGGCCCGTCCGGTCCGCTGCCCGAGTCGCTCGCAGATCCGCGGTGGGGCGAGGCGCTGGGCACCATCGGCGGCGGCAACCACTTCGCCGAGCTCGCGCGGGTCGACAGCGTCGACGAGCCCGGCGCGCTCGCGGGCCTCGAGCGGGGCGCTGCGGTGGTGCTCGCCCACTCGGGCTCGCGCGGCCTCGGCTACGCGCTGATGCAGCGCTACCTCGGCCGCACCTTGGACGAGCCCGCGGAGATCGCCGCGTACCTCGGCGAGCTCGCGGGGTGCTGCCGCTTCGCCCAGGCCAACCGCGCGCTCCTGGTGTGGCGACTGCTCGGCGCGATCGGGGCAGCGCGTGTCGATCGCTGCGCGGGCGCGATCGATCTGATCCACAACGATGTCACCGGCCAGGACGGCCGGACCAGCCCGGGCGAGCCGACGGGCTGGCTCCACCGCAAGGGCGCCGCGCCAGCGGAGCGCGGCGCCCTGACCCTCACCCTCGGCAGTCGCGGCGCTGCGAGCTGGATCCTCCGCGGCACCGGCGATGCCGCGCACCTCTGCTCGGTGGCCCATGGCGCGGGGCGGAGGATCACCCGCACCGACGCCAAGTCGAAGCTGTCGCACCGGTACCGCCGCAGCGAGCTCGAGCGCACCGCGTTGGGCGGCCACGTGCTCTGCGACGACCACGACCTGCTGTGGGAGGAGCATCCCGACGTGTACAAGCCGATCGAGCCCGTGGTCGACGCGCTCGTCGCCGCGGGCGTGGCGACCAGAGTGGCCTCGTTGATCCCCGTGGTCACGGTGAAGCGATGACCACCGCGACGACCACTGCGCGCGTCGAGCTGCGGATCAGCGCGGGGCCGGGGCCGGTCGGCGCGCGCCGCTTCGTCGCCGCGCTCGTGACGGCGATCGGGCACCGCCTCGCCGAAGCCGGGCTCGTCACCGAGTTCGTGCAGCTCGACGGCGATCGTCGGGCCCCCCGCGCGGCGATCCTCGCGGTGACCGGCGCGGTGTCGGCCGTCGACGCCGCCGCGCAAGCGCTCGTCGGCACCCACCGCACCATCGAGGCCGTCGGCAAGCGGGGCACCCGACGGCGGTGGTTCGCGGCGATCACCGTCGTGCCCGTCACCGCGTCGCCGGCGACGGCGCGCCCCGACGACCTCGAGATCCGCTGCGTGCGGGCCCGCGGGCCCGGCGGTCAGAACGTGAACCGCCGCGCGACGGCGGTGCAGGTCCGCCACGCGCCCACGGGCGCCGTCGTCCGCTGCGACGAGCACCGCACGCAGGCGCGCAACCGGGCGGCCGCCCTGCGACGCGTGCACGCGCTCGCGACCCGGGCCGCGCGCAGCGACGTCGATCGGCGGCGCGCGGCGTCGTGGTCCGATCAGCGCCACCTCACCGCCCGCGAATGCGTGATGCACTGGCGCACCGATCGCGGCGGCGCGCTCGTCCCAGCGGCCGGCGACGAACTCAGCGGTTCGGGTCGAACACCGCGCCGTCGCTCAGCGTGACGGGGCTCGCCGCGACCTCGACCCCGTGCTCGCGCAGCGTCTCGTCGACGAGCTGCGCGACCTGGCCGACGACGGCGGTGCAGAAGCCGTGGCGCGCAGGGCCGGTGAACTCGCCCCACGGTGCGGTCATGTCGTTGCACACCAAGCTGTCGACGCCGCCGCGATCGAGCTCGGTCCGCACCCGCGCGAGGTAGCGAGCCATGGCCGCGCGCAGCTCGGGCGTCACCTTGCCGGTGGGATCGGGATCGCCGAGCAGCTCGCCGAGCAGCAGCTGCCCCGCGACGATCGCCCCGCACGTCCCCTCGCCGGTGATGCCGCCCCGCCGCAGGCTCTGGTAGGCGGCGCTGGGCCGACCGAACGCCTCGGCCAGGGCGATGCCGCACGACCGATGCGGCGTGCGGACGCCCTCGTACAGCACCAGCGCCTTGCTGCGGAGCGGACCTGTGGCCATCGGCGCGGACATGCGGGCAGTGTGGGGTACGAGCCCGTGGTCGGGCAAGCGCGCCAGGAATGGCTCACGCCTTCGAGAAGAGCTCGTCGCGCGCCGTCGTACAGATCGCGCTCACGGCGGGGTGGGCGATCCGCCGCTGCACCGTGATCGCATAGAAGCGCTCGACGACCTCGTCGGTGCGACCGATGACGGCCACGTCGTACTGCCGCCGGATCTCGGCCTCGATCGCGGTGGGCCCGACGAACACGCCGCGGCCGGCCTGGCCGAACGCCTTGACCAGCGCGCTGTCGTCGAACTCCGCGACCACGTGCGGCGCGACGCCCTGGCGCGACAACCACCGCTCGAGGTCGCGGCGCAGCAGGCTGCCCGGCATCGGCCACAGCATCGGCGCACCATCGAGGCTCGCCGGGAAGCCGCGGCGCAGCTTGTTGGCCAGGGTCGCCACCGCGAAGAAGGTGGTGCCGCTGGTGCCGAGCGGGTGGTTGAACGCGCGGACGTTGCTCTCCGTCGCGATCGGGGCGTCGGACAGGACCACGTCGAGCTCATGGTTGGCGAGGCGCGGCAGCAGCTGCGAGAGTCGGTCCTCGAAGATGTGCACCGTCACCGGCGGCGTCGCGTCGAGCGCGGGCTCGAGCAGCCGGTACGCGACCAGCTTGGGCACGACGAAGGTCAGCCCGACGTTGACCGCGACCGCGCGGCCGACCGGACGCTGACGCACCGCCTCGAGCAGCTCGCGCCCGAGACCGAAGATCTCGTCGGCGTAGCGGAAGACCACCCGACCCGAGTCCGTGAGCGTCAGCCGCCGATGGGCCCGCACGAACAGCGGCGCGCCGAGGGCCTCCTCGAGCGCCCGGATCTGGGTGCTGATCGTCGGCTGTGCCAGGCGCAGCGACTTCGACGCCGCGGCGATGCTCCCCTCGCGCGCGACCGTCCAGAAATAGAACAGGTGGTGGTAGTTCAGCCATTGCATCGGCGAGAATCGTTAGCGACAATCTAACCGGGATCTCTTGATTATCTACTGGAACGAAGCGTTTTCCCGGCCACACTCCCTGCGAGACGGAGTGACCATGCGATTCGAGATCCGGTGGAAGACCGGGCTCGATCCTGCGCTGGTCGCGATGGCCCGATCGCGCCTGACCCTGGGTCTGGCGCGGCTGTCCCATCGCGTGCGCAAGATCGTGCTCTGGCGGGAGTTGCGGGCGGAGCTCGGCGTCGAGGCGCCGCACTGGGTCGTGCGCGTCGAGTTCGACGACGGGCACCACCTCGTGGTCACCACCCCGGACCCCGGCGCCGAGCCCGAGGCGGCGGGCCACGTGGGGGACCGGGTCGCGCGCGCCGTCGACCGTGACCTCCTCCTGCCGGGGGCGGTGCGATGAACGCGGAGCTCGCGACGACGGCCGCGACCGTGCGCCCCACCGATGCGGCGGCCGCGGTGGCCTCCGCGGCCGCGCGCCTCGGCGTCCCGTTCGATGCCCTCGACGTGGCGTCGGCCCTCGGCGCCCATCCCCTGCCGATCGGCGGCGACGGGCGCTGCCCCGCCCTCGACCGCGCCGTCGGTGCCCTGGGTCTCGAGGCCCGCTGGGTCGAGCTCGTCCCCGGGCACACGCACGCGGTGTGGATCGCGGTCGCTCCGGGGAGCAACGCGATCGTGGTCGTCACGCGCCGGCTCGGCCGTCGCTACGAGGTGACCGTCTTCGAGGCCGGCACGCACACCCGGATGCGGGTGAGCGCGGCCAAGCTCGCCGCGATGCTCGGTCGTCCGCCGGGCGCGACGGTGCCGGCGCTCGTGGTCGCGGTCGAGCAGGCGCTGGGCGAGCTGCACGACGCGACCGGCAAGCTGCGGCCGTGGCCCCGGGTGCGACGCCTGCTCCGCATCGAACGCGAGGACGTGTGGGTCAGCATCGTGTACGGGCTCGCGATCGGCGTGCTCTCGCTGATGCTCCCCGTCGCGGTGCAGGCGCTGGTGACCACGGTGGCGTTCGGCTCGGTGATGCAGCCGCTCGTCGTGCTGACCCTGCTGTTCGCGCTGGCCGCCGGGGCCGCCGGCGTGCTCCGTCTGATGCGGGCGTGGGTGGTCGAAATCATCCAGGAGCGGATCTTCGGCCGCGCCGTCGCCGATGTGGCGCGCCGACTCGCGGGCATGCCGTTCTCGGTGCTCGACCGCGTGCACGTGCCCGATCTCATCAACCGCTTCTTCGAGGTGCCGACGATCCAGAAGGCCGTCGCGACGCTGCTCGTCACCGGCGTCGGCCTGGTGCTGCAGACACTGCTCGGCCTGGCGTTGCTGGCCTTCTACCACCCGCTGCTGCTGGCGTTCGCGCTGGTGCTGGTGATCCTGCTCGCGGTCGTGGTCTTCGTGATGGGCCGCGGCGCGGTCGACAGCGCGCTCGACGAGTCGAAGGCCAAGTACCAGGCGGTCGGCTGGCTCGAGCACTTGGCGCGGATCCCCTCGGCGTTCAAGTCGGGCAGCGGCCGCGCGCTGGCCCTCGGTCGCGCCGACCAAACCGTGCGCCACTACTTCGACGCGCGCCGCCGACACTTCCGCAAGCTGCTGCTCCAGAGCGGAGGCGGCGTGGCACTGGCGGTCGTCGGCACGACCGCGCTGCTCGGCCTCGGCGGCGTCCTCGTCCTGCGCAACCAGCTGACGCTCGGGCAGCTCGTCGCGGCCGAGCTCGTGGTCGCGACGCTCTCGGCGGCGTTCCTCGAGCTGGGCAAGCAGCTCGAGACGGTCTACGACCTCGTGCAGGCCACGACCAAGCTCGGCATGCTCGTGGATCTGCCGGCCGAGCGCTGCGGCGGCGAGCCGGTGCGCCCCGGCGGCCCGTTCGAGGTGCGCTGCCACGATCTCGGCTTCTCCCACGGCAGCAACGCGGTGATCCGGCGGTGCGGCCTGCACGTGCCCGCGGCGGCGAAGGTGGCGATCGAGGGCTCCGGCGGCGCCGGCAAGTCGACGCTGCTCGACGTCCTCTCGACCCTGCGTGCGCCCACGGCGGGCAACCTCGAGCTCGACGGATCCGACGTCCGCCTGCTCGACCTCCGGGAGCTACGCGAGTCGGTCGTGCTCGTGCGCGGCGCCGAGTTCATCGACGGACCGCTGCTCGCGAACCTCCGGCTGCTGCGACAAGAGGCGCCGCTGTTCGAGGTCGAGCGCGTCGTGGAGTGCGTGGGCTTGGGATCCGCGATCCGCCGCCTCGCGCAGGGCCTCGCGACGCCCCTGCAGCCCAGCGGCGCGCCGCTCTCGTCCACGCAGCAGCGCCGCCTCGCGCTCGCGCGGGCCCTGCTCGCGCGGCCCCGGTTGTTGCTGCTCGACGGAGCGCTCGACGAGCTCGGCCTGGCCGACGCCGAGCGCGACGCGGTGCTCGATCACGTGCTCGGCCCCGGGGCGCCGTGGACCGCGGTCGTCGTCACCCGCGACCCCGAGGTCGCGCGCCGCTGCAGCCAGACTTTCCGACTCGTCGACGGAGAACTGCGGAGCCAGCCATGAGTCACCCCGTCCTTCCGACCTCACCGACCCCCGCGCCCGCAGGGGCGCTCGACCTCGGCTTCGAGATGAACCCCGCCGGTCGCGCCCTGCGACTGACCGGGCGCCTGCTCGGGCTGCTGTTCCTCGCCTTCGTCGCGGCGCTGGTGTTCACGCCGTGGCAGCAGTCGGTCACGGGCCACGGACGCGTCATCGCCTACGCGCCGCTCGAGCGCCAGCAGTCGATCGAGGCCCCGATCGCGGGGCGCGTCGTCGAGTGGCACGTCGACGAGGGCGAGCACGTGCAGGAGGGCCAGCTGCTCGCGGTGATCTCCGACAACGATCCCGAGCTCATCGATCGCCTCGAGCGGGCGCGGTCATCGACGGAGTCGCGGCTCGACACGGCGAAGGATGGCGTGAACGTGGTCCTGCAGCAGATCGTCGCCCTCGAGGCGGCCCAATCCGCGGCGCTGTCTGCCGCGGCCAGCCGCATCGACATGGGCCTCGATCGCCTCGCCGGCGCCGAGCAGGCCCGGGACGCGGCCGTCGCCGGCAAGCGGGCCGCCGATCTCAACCTCGCCCGACAGCGCTCGCTGGCCGAGGGCGGCCTGACCTCGACGCGGAACCTCGAGCTCGCCGAGCTCGCAGCCGAGACCGCCGACGCCGATCTCGAGCGGGCCCGCGCGACCCTGCGCGCTGCCGAGGGCGAGGTCCGGGCGCTCCGGGCCGAGCGCCGCCGGATCGAGGCCGACACCAACGCCGACATCGAGAAGGCCCGCTCGTCGCTGCAGTCGGTCAAGGGCGACGTCAACAAGTACGAGGCCGATCTCGCCGACCGCGAGGTCGAGGTCGCGCGTCAGCACACCATGCGGATCACGGCGCCGCGCTCGGGTGCGGTGCTGCGCCTGCTCGCCAAGCAGGGCGGCGAGTTCGTCAACGCCGGCGATCCGATCGTCATCCTCGTCCCCGAGACCGACGCCCGCGCGGTCGAGCTGTGGATCGACGGCAACGACGTGCCGTTGGTCGATCCCGGCCGCATCGTACGGCTGCAGTTCGAGGGCTGGCCCGCCGTGCAGTTCGTCGGCTGGCCGAGCGTCGCGATCGGCACGTTCGCCGCCGAGGTCGCCTTCGTCGACGCGACGGACGACGGCCACGGCAAGTTCCGCGTGGTCGTCGTCCCGACCGGCGGCGACGGCGAGGACGAGCTCTGGCCCGACGGCCGGTTCCTGCGCCAGGGCGTGCAGGTCAACGGGTGGATCCTGCTCGATCAGGTGCGGCTGGGCTTCGAGCTGTGGCGGCTCTGGAACGGCTTCCCGCCGGCGATGCGCGACGGCCCCGCCGACGTGGAGACGCAGGGCGGCAAGGCCAAGGGCAAGGACAAGCCGAAGTCGGCGTCGAGCAAGGCCAAGAAGGGCGACGAGTGATGGCGACGTCGTTCACCGCGGTTGTCGTGGGTCGGTGGCTCGTGGGCGGGTGGCTGGCGCTCGGCCCCGCAACGGAACCGGCCCCGACGACGGGCACGGTCGCGGAGGCCCCAGCGACCGCGACCGCCACCGAGGAGGCGACCGCGACCGCGACCGTCGCGGCCGACACGCGCACCGTGCTCGAGCTCGACGGCGTGCTCGCGGCGACGCTGCGCGATCATCCACTGCTCGACGCCGCGAGCGCGACGAAGGAGGCCGCCGAGGGCCGCCATCTGTCGGCCCGGGGCGCGTTCGATCCGCGGCTGCGGGCGCGCGCCGCCGGCACGCCGCTCGGCTACTACCGCTACGGTGTCGTCGATACCGAGGTGCGCGCGCGGACGATCGCCCTGGGCATGGTCGCGTTCGCGGGCTGGCGCCTGGGTCGCGGCGACATCCCCGTCTACGACGGCAAGCTCGCCACCACCGACGCGGGCGAGATCCGTGCGGGCATCGAGCTGCCGGTGCTGCGCGACGCCGCGATCGATGGGCCCCGCGCCCAGCGCAAGCGCACCGACGTCGAGGTCGACATCGCGACGCTCGAGCGCGAGGCCAAGGCGCTCGAGCTCTCGCGCGACGCCGCCATCGCGTACTGGGACTGGGTCGCCGCGCGTGGCCGCGCCGAGGTCCGCACCCGCCAGCTCCGGCTGGCGCAGGACCGCGACCTCGGGCTGCGCCGGCAGGCCGCCGAGGGCAACATCGCGGAGATCGAGCTGCTCGACAATGCGCGGGTGATCGCCACCCGCGAGGCGATCGTCGTGGGGGCCGAGCGCGACGCGACCGTGACCGCCCTGGCGTTGTCGCTGTACCTGCGTGACGGCATGGGCGAGCCGATCATCCCCGATGGCTTCGCCGCCCCGCACCTGGTGGTGTCGTCGATGCCGGCCGACCACGATGTCCAGGCCGATGTCGCCGCGGCGCGCGACCGCCGACCCGACGTACGGATCGCGGGCGCCCGCCTCCGCATCGCCGCGATCGACGTGCGACTGGCCCGCAACAGCCGGCTCCCCGCGCTCGGCGTGCAGACGTACGCGGCCAAGGATCTCGGGGACGGACCCGACTCGCTGCGCCCCGCGGAGCTCGGGGTCGGCGTCGGCTTCGAGATCCCGATCCCGCTGCGCACGGCCCGGGGCGACCTCGCGGCCGCGCGCGCCGTGGAGCGCCGCATCGGCCACGAGCGGCGGTTCCTCCTCGAGCGCGTCGGCGTCGAGATCCGAGCGGCCCACGCCGACACCGTCGCGGCCCACCGCCGCGCCGAGATCGCGACGCGCCAGGCGAGCCTCGCCGAGCGCCTGGCCGAGGCCGAGCGCCAGCGCTTGGCCCTCGGCGACAGCACCGTGCTCGTGGTGAACCTCCGCGAGGAGGCCGCCGCCGACGCGGCCGCGGCGGCGATCGACGCGGTCGCGGAGTATCGCCGCGCGCACGCGCGCTACCGGGTCGCCACCGGCCGCACGCCCGCGGGGTAGCGTCGACGCACCGTCGCAGCGCATGATGGCGGTCGCGTCGATGACCGCCCCCGCGCATCGCCTCGTGCTGCCCATCGCGCTCGCGTGCGTCGGGTGTCGCGGTGGCGCGGCGACGGCCGAGCACGACGGCGCGACCTCCAACGACCCCTCGACGACGACCACCGCCGCCGTCGACACCGACGACGACCCCGGCGCGCCGAGCTGCGCGGTCGAGCCGCGCGATCCGGTGCGCCGCCTGTCGGCCTTCGAGTACGCCCGCGCCCTCGACGATCTCCTCGGCGTCACCGTCGACGAGACGAGGCTACCCGCATCCTCCACGTCGCCGATCTTCGCCACCGAGGACGCCGCGCTGGGCAGCTCGCCCGTGCTCGTCGACGGGCAGTTCGACGCGACGGTGCTCGCCGCCGACGTTGTGCTCGCGCGGCTCGACACCGAAGGGGCGCAGGCGTTCCTCGGCTGCGACCCGGGCGACGCGACGTGCATCGACACGTGGCTCGGCGAGCTCGGCCGGCGGGCCTACCGACGGCCGCTCGACGACGACGCGCGAGCGCGCCTCCACGGCCTGTTCGACGAGATCGCCGCGGTCGACGGGATCGACGTCGCGATCGCGGGGACGGTGCAGGCGATGCTGCTGTCGCCGCGCTTCGGCTTCCACGTCGAGGAGGCCGCGCCCGACGGCGGCCCCGACGAGTGGGCGATCGCCTCGCGCCTGTCGTTCCTGCTGTGGGGGTCGATCCCCGACGATGATCTGCTCGACGCGGCCGAGCGGGGCGAGCTGCACGATCCCGAGGCGCGACGCGAGCACGCGCGGCGGCTGCTCGCCGATCCCCGCGCCGCGCTGCGCGTGGTCCGGACCTGGCGCGAGCTCCTCGACATCGACGCGCTCGCCTCCGCCGCGCCGATCGATCCCCGGTTCACGCCGACCCTGCGCGACGAGATGTTCGCCGAGTTCGACGCCTTCATCGCCACCACGGCGCTCGCCCACGGCGGCACGATCACCGACCTGCTGACGTCGCGCTGGGTCGACGCGGGGCCCGAGCTCGCGGCGCTCTACGGATCGACCGGCGACGCGCTGCCCCCCGAGCGCGTCGGCGTCCTGGGCCGCGCCGCCTTCCTCGGCGCGACCGCCCGCGGCGACGCGCCGTCGCCGATCCTCCGCGGCCTCGCGGTGCTCGACCGCCTCGCGTGCACCGCGATCGCCCCGCCGCCGCCCTCGGTGCCGGCGATCCCCGACCTCGACGCGGGCGGCACCAACCGCCAGCGCTTCGAGCAGCACACCGCCGACCCCGCCTGCGCGGGGTGTCACCAGCAGTTCGATCCGATCGGCTTCGCCCTCGAGCACTTCGACGCGATCGGGGCCCATCGCAACGTCGACGCCGGCCTGCCCATCGACGCCCGCGGCAGCGTGCTCGGCCTCGAGGTCGACGGGGCGGTGGAGCTCGCGACGACGCTCGCCGAGCACGACGTCGTCTGGGCCTGCGCGGTGACCCAGCAGCTGCGCGCGGCGATCGGCCACGCGCCGCGGACCGGCGAGGCCTGTGCCCGCGACGCGCTGGCGGAGAGCTTCCGCGCCGGCGACGGCGACCTCCAGGCGTTGCTCGTCGAGATCGCCGCGAGCGAGGTGATGATCCGATGATCCGCGCGCTCACCCGCCGATCGTGGCTGCGCGCCGGCGGTGCGTCCGCGCTCGCCCTCGGCCTGTCGCACCCGCGGGCACGCGCCGCAACTCGCCCGAAGCGGATCATCTTCTGCGTGCAGATGCACGGCTTCGTCCACCCCGCGCTGACGCTGGTGCCGCCAGGGCTCGCGGCGAGCGACGCCTACGAGCTCGAGCTCGAGGCGAGCGCGCTGTCGCCGATCCTCCAGCCGCTGGCGCCGTGGACCGACCGCCTGCTCGTGCTCGACGGCCTCGCGCTCAACAGCGCGATCGCGGACTACTGGATCGCCCGCAATCCCCACGTGCCCGCGCACGTGCACCTGCTGACCGGGGCGCCGAGCGCCGTGCACGAGCTCGACGGGGCGGCGAGCGTCGCGTCGGTCGACCAGCGGATCGCCGCCGAGCTGATGGTGCGGCCCGACGCGCCGCCCTTCGCCTCGATCGAGGTCGGCTTCGGCGGCGCCGGGGGCCTCGCCCTGGGCGCGTACAACTGGAGCGGCCCGAGCTCGGCGCTGCCGTACCTGTACGAGCCCGCGGATCTGTTCGACCTGCTGTTCGCGGATCTCTCCGCGAAGGGCACCGGCCTGCCGCGGTGGCGCGAGCGCATCGCCCGGTTCGCCTCCGACGAGCACGCCGCCACGATGGCGCGCCACACCGGCGCGAGCGCGGATCGCCTGGCCGCGCACCGCGACCTCCTCGCCGCGCTCGCCGATCGCTTCGCGAGCCTCGACGGAGCGCATTGCGCCGCGCCGACGCGGCCGGGTCCGCCGCGCGACTACGCGGGTCGCCACGCCGCGTACGGCGACGTGATCGCGGCGGCGTTCGCCTGCGATCTCACCCGCGTCGCGACGATCGCCTTCGACAACCAACCCGCGGTCGACTGCGGCGGCATGCCCGGGACCGACCTCCACGCCGACTACGCCCACTCGACCACCGAGGACAATCCGATGGGCAGCGAGCTCGCCGACGCCGTGATGACCGCGGCGGCGGTCAACCACGCCGGCCACGTCGCCGCGCTGCTCGCCTCGCTCGCCGCGGTGCAGGAGGACGACGGCAGCAGCCTGCTCGATCACACCTTGGTGGTGTGGACCAGCGAGCTCGCCCGCGGCCGCCACCAGGGGGCGCGCGCCTACGCCGATCTCCCGGTCATCCTCGCCGGCGGCGACACCTTCCGCATGGGGCGCTACCTCTCGTATGCCGAGGACCGCGCGCCACCGCTGGGCGCCGCGCCCGTCGGCCCCGACGCCGTCGGCCCCTCGCACAACCACCTGCTCGTGTCGCTGTGCCAGGCGATGGGCCTCGACGACGTCACGGCATTCGGCGTCGAGTCGCTCCCGCAGGTCGACGGCGGCCAGCTCGATTGCACGGGGCCGCTCGACGGCCTGGTGTGACCGCCGCCCGACTCACGCTTCGGGTCCGCGCCGCCTGGATTGCCACCGCGGGAACAGCACGATCATCGACACGAGCGGAACGACCGCGATCGCCTCGGCCGGCACGCCGAGCTGCAGCACGCGGTTGAGCACGCCCTCGATCACCACGACGCCCGCGAGGTTGATCGCGAGCAGCACCGCGAGGAGCTTCCAGTTCGACCACAGGACGGAGGAGGTGCCCGACATGCGCGGCGGCAGCGTATCGCCTTCCGCCTGCGGGCTACAGCGCGTCCTGGGCCTCTAGCCACGCCGTCCACGCCGGCCGGGGCGTGCCATCGGCGTACCGGCGCATCCCCATCGTCGCGAGCGACTCGACGAACCGATCGATGAACCATTGCGGGGCGTCTTGGATGCTCGATTCGAGCAACTCGATGGCCTCGGGTGACCAGTCGACCAGCTGGAACGCGAACGCGGCGCGCAGCCGAGGCTCGACCGCCAGCGCGGCGCCCACGTCGGCGTAGAACCCGGCCTGCAGCGCCTCGGTCGCTCCGAGGGTCGAGACGCCGTCGTCGGGGCCGGCGGGGCAGCCGAGCTCCTGCAAGACGACGTCGAGGTCGCCCGTCGCGTCCATCATCGCCGCGAGGCGCACGGTCCCCGCGGTCGCGTCGACGGTGAGATCCGGCAGGGCGCAATAGAAGTTCATCGACGCGAAGTCCGACGCGCCGAGGACGGACGCCAGGAACGGGGTGCCGACCTCGACCTCGCGCATCGTCATCGTCACGCCGAGCTCGGGATCCAGCGTGCGGATGTGCGAGCGCGCGGCCTCCAGGAATCCGACCACCGCGTCGGTGCCGCTCGTATCGCGCTCGAACAGGGTGCCGGGCTCGTTCGCGACGCTGACGCCGAAGACACCGCGCTCGGTCATCACGGGGACGGCGACGTCGAGCAGCGCCGCGAAGCGCCCGGTGACGGTCGCGTCATCGAAGGCGAGCCCCGGCGCGAGCCGGATCGGGTCGTCGGGATCGAGCAGGTCGGGGGGCAGCTCCAGCGAGTCGCTGTCGAGGGTCTCGATCAAGACCATCGGCGTCAGCCCGTCGGCGACGAGCGCATCGAGCTCCTCGACCAACGGCGACACGTCGATGCGCCCCGGGCTCGGCTCGAGCTCGGCCCACGAGATCTGCACGCGGCCCACGTCCATCCCGCGCGCGATGGCCTCGGTCCAGGCGGCATCGACCGCGGTCGCGGTCGCCGGCGGCAGCGTGGGATTGAAGCCGATGATCATCCCGAGGTGGTTGCCCTCGGGCAGCCGCGGGATGCCGGCTCCCGCCGGTTCGCCCGTCGTGGACGTCCCATCGCTGCTGTCACCGCTCGAGTCGACGGCCTCGCTCGTCCCGTCCGTGGCAGGTGCGCCGCTCGATGCGTCGGACTCCGCGGTGCCCGCGGTGCCCGTGGTCTCCGCGACCCCGCCGGAGCTCGTCGTCGATGCGTCGACCCCACCGTCGCTCGCGCACGCCGCGAGCAGTCCCGAAGCGAGGAAGAGCAGACGGAGGCGGGGCGGATTGCTTCCCATCATCGAGCCGCTCCGGTTAGCACGGCGCGTGCCACGACGACCCGCAAGCATCTCGCCGGGGGCGCGAGGCGACGCTGCATTCGCCCACGCGCGGAGCGTTGCAAACCACGGCGGTGCCGCGATCTACGAGGCGAGCGCCGCCTCGAGGGCCTGCGCGAGCCCGCCCGCGTCCACGTCCGCGACCACCAAGCGGGCCATGCTGCGCAGCTCGGGCTCCGCGTTGCCCATCGCCACCGGGAAGCCGACGGCCTGCATCGCGCCGAGGTCGTTGAGGGCGTCGCCGACGACCATCACGTCGCCGAGCGCGACACCGTAGGCGGCGGCGATCGCCCGCACGCCGGAGTCCTTGCCGACACCCGACGCGGTGAGGTTGATGAACATCGTCTCGGGCATCACCGGCGAGGTCGAGGGCACCGCCGTGAGACCGGCGCTCGCGTCGGCGAGCACGGCGTCGACGTCGTCGTGTGCGACGAGCCACTGGGCGCGGACGGCCGCGTCGAGCATCGCCTCGAGCGGGCGCGTCGCGAAGGGCACCCCGAGCAGGGCCGCGTGATCGCGGGAGCGCGCCGTATCTCGCTCGACCGCGTACTCGGTGTCGCCGTAGAGCTCGAGCAGGCGACCGTCGGTGCGCGAGCGCTCGACGAGCCAGGCCACCCTGTCCCTCGGCAGCGGGCTCGAGCGCGACTCGCCGGTGCCGACGTGCAGCACGCTGGCGCCGTTCTGGAACACGTGCCAGCCGTCGGCGTCGAGCCGACTCGCCCACGCCCGCGCCTTGCCGAACGCGGGACGCCCCGAGGAGATCGCCAGGCGGATCCCCCGCTGTCGCGCGCGCAGGGCGAGCGCCCAGACGCGCTCGTCGATGGTCCCCGCGCGGCCGACCAGCGTGCCGTCGACGTCGATGCAGACGAGCCCGATCACGCGGATTCCATCGCCGTCATTCGCAGCTCTGCTCTGCGCCGAAGGTGGCGAGGCCGTCCTGCATGGATGCGAACTGCCACGCGAAGTAGCCGGGGTCGCGGGCCACCGACGAGATGCGGACCTCGTCGATGACCCCGGAGAATTCGCGGCCGTCCACCTGGACGTTGTCGCCGATGCTCACGTCGGCGTTGGTGGTGGCGATGGGCCCCGCGAGGGCGCCCTCGTCGTCCTGCTCGCCGTCCACGTAGACGCGCTTCACGCCCGCGCCGTAGACGATCGCGACGTGGTGGAACACGCCGTCGTCGACCGGGACGTCGCCGTCGAGGTTGTCGTCGTTCGGATCGGAGCCGAAGGAGACGAACGCGCTGTCGAGGTACCGCTGCATGCGCCAGGCATCGTCCCCCTTCGTCACCATCGCCTGCCACGTGGCGTCGAACGCGGTGACGCGGATCCACGCCTCGACGCTGAGCGCCGTCGTGAAGTCGTAGGCCGACTCGCCGGCCAGGACCAGCCCGTCGTCGACGCCGTCGAACGCGTGCGCCCCGGCGAGCAGGCCGTCGATCGCGCTCGGGGGTGTCGGCGACGCCGCGTCGTGCCCGGCCCCGGTCGCGTCGGCGAAATCCTGGAGGTGGTGCACGCTCACGTAGTCGTCGGGCCAGGTCGCCGGCCCGTCGCTCGCGGACGCGGCGGCCGGGTTGCCGTAGTACATCGTCACGGTGGTCCCGACGGCGGCGAGCGCGGGCAGGCGCACCCAGACCGTCGAGACCTCGCTCGGGCTCCAGCGCTCGATCTCCAGGGGCAGCTCGGTGTTGCCGTCGAGCACGCGGAGGTCCGCGCCGTCGGCCTTGGCCTGGGCATAGTCGATGCGGCTCGAATCGAGGCGGAGCAGCGCGACCATGTCCGACGCACCGATGAGTCCATCGCCGTCGATCTGCACGGTGCGCCGGCGCGTCCACTGCGGATCCCACCAGTCGTCCGCGCACGCCGGTCCTCCGCTGGTCGTGTCGTCGACGTCGGTGGTGTCGCTCGGCCCGAGATCGGGAATGGGCCCGATCGTGTCGGCGCCCGTCGGATCGGGATCGGTCGTCGTGCCGGTCGTCGCGTCGGTCGTCGCGCCCGTCGTGGTCCCGGGGCCACCGCTGCTGCTGGTGCCCGGCGGCGTCGGGTCGGTCGAGCTCACCGTGCCCTCGCCGAGGCCGCCCTCGTCACCGCCGACGCCGGACGCATCGAACTGACAACCGACGAGCACGAGCGCCAGCGCGGGGCGAAGACGGTGCGGCACCGTCCCCACTGTGCCCGACGGGCCCGCGCCGGGCAACGCGTTGGACTACGCGGCCGCGTCGTGTCGTGGTCCGTGCTGTGCGCCGGCGTCCCGTGTCCGGACACCGAGCGCCTCGGCGATCGACTGGTCGTGCACGACGCGGCGACGCAATACCAGCGGCTGGGCGATCGCCCGCAGCACGATCCCGCGCTCGCCCACCGCGACGACCTCGACCGGCTGATCGACGCGCACACCGCCATCGTCGACGTCGAGGCTCAACAGCGCACGGGCGCCCGGGATCGTCGGGATCGCCGTCGGTGACACCATGAACAGCCGGCGGGCGACGCCGGTCACCACCGTCGCAGCGGTGCGGCCGCCGCTGCGGAGCGAGGCGCGCGCGGGCCCGACGGCGGTGCCCGTGGGAAGGGCGGAGGCGAGGAATTCGTCGAGGGCGCTCACGGTGTCGTTCGCTTCGGGCGGGGTGCAGGGCGAGTACGGCGGTGTCGGCACCGCGGATCGCCCGCGACTCGATCCCATCGTCGCGGGGCCGCGCCCGGTTACGCGGCGGTCACGGCCCTCGACCCTCCCGCCCGGCCGACTACGGGGTCGCCAGCCGCGTCAGCACCACGCGAGACAGGCCCTTCAGCGTCTCGAACACGCCCATGCCGTTCTTCGCGGCGGCCTCGTACTCGGGGACGCCCAGCGGGTTGAGCTGCGCGCGCAGCTCTTCGACCGACGCGATCTCGGGCATGTCGCGCTTGTTGTACTGGATGACGTACGCCATCTTCGCCAGGTCCTGGCCCTGATCGGCGAGGTTGGTGGCGAGATTCTCGACGCTCTCGACGTTCGCCTCGGCGCGCGATGGCTGCGAGTCGGCGACGAAGATGAGGCCGTCGGCGCCGCGCAGCACCAGCTTGCGGCTGGCGTCGTAGAACACCTGCCCCGGCACCGTGTACAGGTGGAAGCGGACCTTGTAGCCGCGCACGCTGCCGAGGTCGATCGGCAGGAAGTCGAAGAACAGCGTCCGCTCGGTGTCGGTCGCCAGGGAGATCATCTTGCCCTTGGCGTCCTGGCGCGTGGTCTCGAAGATGTGCTGCAGGTTGGCCGTCTTCCCGCACAGGCCGGGCCCGTAGTAGACGATCTTGCAGTTGATTTCCTTCGCGAGGTGATTGATGTACGTCATCGAAGTTGCGCCCCCACGCGCGTGACGGCGGCTTCGGCGAGGCTGCGGATGCGGTCGGCCCCGATCCCGACGTGGCGGCCGAGCTCGATCAGCGCCTCGAGCTCCGGCGCGCCGAGGTGCCCGTCGGCGAGCGCGACGATCGCCACGAGACCGATCGCCTCCCCGGCGTCGTCACCGAGCTCCGCCGCGGCACGGGCGAGGCGCTCGCGTCGACCGAGCGCCGCGACGGCGTCGTCGAGATCGCGAAAGTGCAGCTCGAGCGCCGCGTGATCGACCGCCGCGCCGGTCATGCGCTCGAGCAGCGCCGCCAGCGACACGCGCTCGGCCGGGGCGAAACCATCCGCCGAGGCGACGAGGTACGCGAGCTCGAGCATGGTCTGGAACCGCCGCGCCGCGTCGGCGTCCGCGGGCACCTCGGCGATCGTCGCGATCGCCCCCGCCCGGATCCACGCGATCCGATCGGCGTCGGCCCCGACCGCCCGCAGTATCGCCTCGGCCAGCCGCGGATCGTCGGCCTCGGCCACGCGCCATGAAGTCTCCGGCATGACGCCGAGTCTACGCGGCCGGCTCTGGCCCGCAAAGCGGCCGGGACCGCGTCGCGGATCACAGGGTCGGCAGCGCGCGCGACCGGCCGCGGGGGAACGCGCGATCGATCGCGGCGCAGTGCGTCGCCCCGAGCTCGAGGTCCGCGGCCGCCGCGTTGGCCCGCACGTGCGCCGCGGCGGTCGCCTTGGGGATCGCGAAGCCCTCGTCGCGCACGAGCCACGCCAGCGCGACCTGCTCCGGCGTCGCGCCGAGCTCGTCGGCGATGCCGCGGAGCACCCGACCGCCGGCCGAGTGGGGCGCCACGAACGAGCCGCTGCCGAGCGGGCTGTACGCGACGATGGCGATCCCGTGCGCGCGACACCACGGCGCCACCGCGTGCTCGATCGCCCGCTCTTCGAGGTGATACAGCACCTGGTTGCACGCGACCTCGCCCGGCTCGGTGACGGCGGCGAGCGCCTCGAGGTCGTCGACGTCGAAGTTGCTCACGCCCCACCGACGGATCTTCCCGGCGTCCACCAGCGCGCGCATGCCCGCGACGGTCTCGGCGAGCGGGAAGCGGCCGGGCCAGTGCAGCAGGTAGAGATCGAGCCGATCGGTGCCGAGGCGCGCCAGCGATCGCTCGCACGCCGCGAGGGTGCCGGCGCGCGAGGCGTTGCTCGGCAGCACCTTCGACACGAGGTAGACGGAGTCACGGCGGCCCGCGATCGCCCGACCGACGAGGGACTCGACCGCGCCGTCCCCGTAGAGCTCGGCGGTGTCGACATGCGTCATGCCGAGGTCGATCGCCAGTCGGATCGCCGCGAGCACGTCGCCGGGCCGATCGGCCTCCATGTTCCAGGTGCCCTCACCGAGCACCGGCACCGCGGCACCGCCGAGCGCCCGCGTGCGCACTACAGCACGACGCCGATCTGCAGCGTCGCCGACCACGGCCGCGGGAAGTACTGGCCGGGATCGATGCTCTCCAGATCGCCGAGCTCGGTGCACGTGCTGCCGCCGTCGCCCTGCCGCACGCAGGCCTTGCCGCGGAACGGCACGAGCACGTCGACGCGCGGGCCGAGGGTCCAGCGGTGACCGAGGCGCAGGGCCAGGCCGATCACGACGCCGAGGCTGCCGCGGTGCACGACCTCGGTGGTGTCGTACTCCACGCGGACCCCGGGCATGTCCACGACGGTGCCCGCGCCCTTCGAGTGGGCCGTGGAGCGTAGGTAGCCGAGGGTGAGGCCGAAGTACGGATCGAACCGCGACTTCACCAGCAGGTGCAGCAGCGTGCCCGCACCGATGTTGAGGAACGTGCGGGTGTCGCTCGCGCTGTCGAGCACGACCGTCGCCTCGGTCGTCATCAGGGACGACGGCGCCTTCGCCGGGCCTGCGCCGCCCTGGATGGTGACGATCGGCGCGAAGCGGCCGAAGCGATAGCCGGCGGTGAGCCCGAACCAAGGCACCACCTTCAGCGCCTCGCACTGATCCTGGCCGCAGCCGCCGGCGCCCACGGACGCGAGCAGCAGCACGCCGCGACGGTTCGGCATCGCCCACTCGCGCGGCTTGGACTCTTCGGTCTCCTCGGGCGCCGCTGCCTTCGCGCGCGGTGCCGGGGCTGGCGTCGGCTCGGGCGCGTCGTCGTCGACCATGGCGGCACCGTCGATCGGGACGTCGTCGCCTTCGGGGGCCGGCACCGAGGTGGGCACCGACGGATCGAGCGGGCGCGGATCAGGCGCGGGGTTCGGGGCGAGCGCGGCGACGAGGGCGAGTGATGCGATCACGCGGTGTCCAGCCCGCGGACACTGCCACGTTCACAGGGCGAGGTCGAGGGCATCGCACAGCAGGCCGAGGTACGCGGATGCGGCGGCGAAGCGGTCGGCGAACGGCTTCACGGGCCCTGCGAGCTGAGCGTCGGTGACCGTGCACATCGCGATGTGATCCTTGCGCCGCAGCGCGTCGGCGAGCGGGTGCGCCGGATCGAAGCCCCGCGGGACGCGGACCAGCGACTCGCCCTCGAGCTTCCAGTGGCGGCGGAATCCGGTGGCGCCCGTGACCGCGAGCCAGCGCTCGGGGTGCTCGACGAGGTACGCCCGGATCTTCGCGAGTGGCTCGGGCTCGGGGTGCCAGAGGCCGACGCCGAGCATGCTGCGCCCGGGCTCGACGTGGACGTACAGCCCCGGCGCGTGGATGTCCTTGCCGCTGGCGTGGCGGAAGTGCATGCCGACGTGGCTCTTGTACGGGCGCTTGTCGGCGGCGAACCGCGTGTCGCGATGGATCCGCATCAGCGACCCCCCGCTCGGCCGCGCATCCGCGACGAAGTGCGGCGCGAACGTCTTCAACGCGGGGCCGATCGCGGTGATCCACGCCAGCGCGGGCCCACGGACGCATCGCTCGTAGCGCTCGCGGTTGGCCTCGAACCACGGTCGCTCGTTGTGGTGCTCGAGCTCGGCGAGGAACGCGAAGGTCTCGGGCCCGAAGCCCACGGCCGGGGACTTCGCGGACTTGGTCGCCGCCTTCGCGGGCTTGGTCGCGGGCCGCGTCGCGGGCTTCGCTGCCGCCGACTTCGCGGCGGGCCTCCGGGCCGATGTCTTCGCCATCGCGGGCGAGACTATCGCGACCCGCCGCCCGGTGCGCCTCGACATCGCGGGGACACGCGATACCATCGACAGCGTCGACCAACCCAACCCGCCGCCCCGCGGATAGTGCCCCGGATGACGAGCCTCGCGTCCCTGCTCCCCCTCGCCCTGCTCGCGACCCTCTCGGCCGGCCCCCGCGCCGCCGAGACCGAGTCGCAGCGCCTGCACCGCCGCGGCGTGCAGTGCATGGACGACTACGAGCGACCGGACTGCGCCATCGAGAACTTCGAGGCGCTGATGGCCGCGTCCACGTCCGATCGCGAGCTGGTGACCGACGCGATGCTGCGGCTCATCCGGCTGTACCGCGGCGGCGACGATCCCGAGGCGGTCAAGCCGTTGCTGCGCAAGTTCTGGGACGCCGGCATGAAGCGCGAGTCCCGGGGCCACGTGCCGCACTCGACCCGCTTCGTGCCCCGCGACTTCGACATCCTGCTCAACGTCGACGTCGCGCGGATCGTCGCGGCGCCGCTGACCCGCCGCCTCGGCGACGACGCGCGCGACACCCTGTTCACCTGCGACGAGGCCCGACGCACGTCGCTCGAGGATCAGCGGCGGCGCAAGCGTGCCGCCCGCAAGGCCAAGGCCAGCGGACGCGACGTCGAGGCCGTGCTCGCCGAGGAGCTCGCCGCCGAGCGCAAGCGCGAGGCCGAGCGCGCCGCCGCGAAGGCCCGCGGCGACGCCGGGGCGAAGGGCCAGCCCTCGCCGATCCTGTTCGAGAGCACGTGCCCGGTCGCGCTCGCCCTCGGCGAGGTCGATCTCTCGAAGTGGGAGCGGATGACCACCGCGTTCTCGCACCGCGACTTCGCCCGCTCGATCGCGCTGGCGCAGATCCCCGGCCTCGACGCGAAGCTCGCGGACGCGGTCGCGGGCGCGCGCCTCATCGAGGTCGCCCCCGATCACTGGCGCGTGCCCGGTCACCAGTACGAGGGCGGCGACGTCGATCTCGCGCGCCTCGACCTCGACGAGCTGCTCATCGCGCCCGCGGGGATCATCGACGAGGTGATCGCCGCGCATCGCAGCCGCAAGCGAAGCGTCGATCGCAGCCTCGATCAGCTCGTCAACAAGGTCCCGCGCGACACCGGGTTCTTCGTCGTCCTCACGCAGGGCGCCCTGGTCGATCTCGGCTTCGGCGGGCTCAAACCGAGCACGCGCGGGTTCCTCCAGGCGCTGCTGCCCAAGCCCAAGGGCATGCAGATCGCAGGCGTCTTGGGCGACGACTTCGGGCTGTTCACCCGCGTGCCCACCGACAACGCCGTCAAGGGCCGCGCGCTGGTCTCGATCGCGCGCGCCATGATCGAGCGGCGATCCGACGACGACGCGAACGCCGAGGAGCTCCTCGCGAGCCTCGACGTCGCCGAGGCCACCGATCGCCGCGCCCTGCTCGCGAGCTACGTCCTCTCGGCCGCGCAGGTCGAGAAGTTCATGCTCGAGTGAGACGCGGGCGCACACCCGTGCACGCATCCGCTCGCCCGCGGAATTCGCACCGTAGTGGGCCCCACCGGCGCGTCGCCCATGGGAGCATTGGCCTCAGCAAAACCGCCATGCAAACCCGCAACGTCATTGGAAAGAACCGCGCCCGCCCCGGTCCAACGCCCCACATGAGGCGTCGCCTTGTCCCCCGCATCGTCCCCGCCGTGTTGTCCCTGGCCGCCGCCACCGCGACCTACGCGGTCGCGGACGAGGCCGACGCGAAGGCCCGCGGCAAGTCCGGCCGACGCATCGGCCTCGGTGGCGGCCTGGGCGATCCGACCGGTCCGTCGCTCAAGCTGTTCCTCGCGCCCCAGCACGCGCTGCAGTTCGACTTCGGTTGGGCGCCGATGCACCACGGCAACGGGATCCTGCACGCCAACTATCTCTTCCACTTCCCGACGTTCGTGTCGAACAGCGTGATGGACTTCGGCATGTACCTCGGCGCCGGCATCGGCATGGCGTTCTGGTCGGGCTACGGCTATTGGGGCTACCACGACGGGGGCTACTACGGCCGCGGCCGCGACTGCTACGATCCGCCAGGGCCCGACGACTACCGCTGCGACTACTACGGGCGCAGCGGCCACGGCGGCGCGGCGATGATCCTGCGCGCGCCGGTCGGCATCTTCTTCCACTGGATGAAGGTCCCGCTCGACACCGTGATCGAGGGCGGGTGGTCGCCGTACGTGATCTACCCGGACCTCTTCCACGGTGACTTCAGCGTCAAGCTCCGCTACTACTTCTGACGCCGGGCGCGCCTCCCCCCTCGTCACGCCCCTCCTCGCCCTCGGAGCTCCATGGCCACGATCTTTCCCCGTGTTCTCCGGTCCTGCGCCCTCTGGCGGACCCTCTCGTCGTCGCTCGTCTGTGCCCTGCCGCTCGCCGGCTGCGTGCACAAGCTGGACGTCACGCGGATCAACTCTGAGCAGGCCAAGCCCAACAACGTCTGGATGTTCTTCACCGTCGAGAAGAACGACGAGCCGGTCGCCGGCCTCGTCGCCGACGACTTCGAGATCTACGAGGACGGCGCGCTGGTCTCGAAGTACGAGAGCCAGCAGACGATCCAGAACCCCGAGGTCGCGGCGGTCATGTACACGCTGCTGCTGCTCGACATGAGCGGCAGCGTCACCGAGTCGGGCCAGGCCGATCTGCTGGTCGACGCGGCGACCGTGTTCAGCGAGCGCGTCGGCAAGACCCAGAAGGTCGGCGTCTACGCGTTCGACGGCGCCGAGAAGCTCCACTCGGTCACACCGTTCACGACCACACAGGGCTCGGTCGAGGGCGGCATCGAGGGCCTGCGCGGGTACCAGGCCAAGGACCCGTCGACCAACCTCCACGGCGCCGTCGGGCTGGCGGTCGAGGAGCTCGAGGAGGCGCTTGCCAAGGACGAGCGGCCGCTCAAGTTCGGCACGCTGGTGGTGTTCACCGACGGCACCGATCGCGCCGGTCGTGTCACGCGCGACGAGATGCTCGGGAAGCTCGGCGAGGGCGAGCACGCGCACTACGAGGTCTACGCGATCGGCGTCGGCGCCGAGCTCGAGCAGAAACCGCTGGAGGACATCGGCCGCGACGGCACCGAGATGGCGAGCGACCCGGGCAAGGTCCGCGAGGCCTTCGAGCGCGTCGCGCAGAAGATCGAGGCCCACACCAAGCGGTTCTACCTGCTGTCGTACTGCACGCCGGCGCGCAAGGGCAGCCACACGGTCCGCGTCGACGCGATCACGCGCAACGAGAAGGGCCGCAAGAACGGCTCGGGCTCGCTCGAGTACGAGTTCAACGCCGACAAGTTCGGGCCGCCGCCGCAGTGCGACCCCAACCGCGCGCCGCACTTCAGCCTCGAGCGCGTCGATCCCCCGGCGACGCAGGACGACAAGAAGCGGAAGGGGCGCAGCGGCGGCAAGGCCTCGGGCAGTGTCAAGGTGCGCAGCGTCGGCAGCGACGCAGACAGCCCGTCGAAGTCCAGCAAGGGCAAGTCGACCAAGCCCGCCCCGCGCGCGCCCGGGGGCTGACCGTCCGGCTTTGACAGGGCTGCCAGTGGGGCGCAGCCTAGCGGGCGACGTGAACGATCGCCCCGCCACCCGTGGCCGCCGTCTCATGCGATTGGCCGGCATGACGGCGCGGGTCGCCGGCGGCTACGCGAAGTCGCGGATCAAGTCGGTCTTCCAGTCCGAGGAGGCCGCCGAGCGCGATCGATCCGAGACCCACGCGCGCGCCGGCGAGCTCATCGCGACGACGCTCGGCGAGCTGAAGGGCGCGGTGATGAAGGTCGGCCAGATGGCGTCGATCGCCCGCGACATCCTGCCCCGCGAGATCGCCGAGGCGCTCGGGTCGCTGCAGCGCGAGGCGCCGCCGATGCCCTACGAGGTGATCGCGGAGCAGATCGAGCGCGAGTTCGGTGCCGCGCCCGAGACGCTCTTCCGCCGCTTCGATCGCACGCCGTTCGCCGCCGCGTCGATCGGCCAGGTCCACCGCGCGACCACCGACGACGGCCGCGAGGTCGTGGTCAAGGTGCAGTACCCCGGCGTCGACGAGGCGGTGGACTCGGATCTCTCGCACCTGCGCTTCGCGCTGCGGGCCAGCGGCCTCGTGAAGTTCAAGAAGCAGGCGCTCGACGCCCTGTTCGACGAGCTGCGCACCCGGCTGCACGAGGAGCTCGACTACTGCAACGAGGCCGACAACGTCCGCTTCTTCCACGACTACTACAAGGACAACCCCAAGGTCGTCGTCCCCGAGGTCATCGGCGAGCGCAGCTCGCAGCACGTGCTGACGCTGTCGTACGAGCCCGGCGATCACGTCGACGACACCGGCGAGTACTCCGAGGCGCTGCGCTGCGAGCTCGGCGAGACCCTGTTCCGCACCGTCTGCGATCAGGTGTTCAACCTCCAGGTCATCCACGCCGATCCCAACCCCGCGAACTTCGCCTTCCGCTCCGACGGTCGCCTGGTCTTCTACGACTTCGGCTGCGTGAAGCGCCTGCGCCCCGAGATCGTCGACGCCTACCGCGACACCATCCGCGCCGGCCTCGGCGAGGACTACGACGGCGTCGAGGCCGGCCTGCGTCGCCTGGGCGCCCGCAACCTCGACGGCCCCGAGGTCCCCGCCGCCTACTACAAGATGTGGCGCGACATCTTCGCCAAGCCCTTCGTCGGCGACATCGAGTTCGACTACGGCAAGGCCACCCTGCACCACGACGCGCTGCAGCACGTCCCCGGCTTCCTCGCGAAGTACCTCGGGGCGTTCCAACCGCCGGCCGAGCTGGTGTTCCTCGACCGCGTGGTCGTCGGGCACTACGGCACGATGCGCCGGCTGCAGGCGCGGGCGAAGTTCGGCGTGCTGCTGCGCGAGTGGATCTGAGTTGCGGATGAACGCGAAGCGTTCACCCGCGACGAAGGCAGGAGCGAAGCGATGAGGGTTGGGGAGGCTCTGGCGGGCTCTGCCCGACGGAGGGGAAGGGCGGGCCGCCCTTCCCCATCGCTTTGGCCGCTCAGTCGAACGGCTCGCAGCCGACCATCACCAGCTCGATCTGCCGCTCCGCCAGCCGGCTCGTCGCGACCAGCAGCATCCGTCGCGCGCCCTCGGTCATGAAGCGCAGGCGCGTCGCGTCGAGCTCGATGCGCGACGGCTCGCCGGGGAGGATGCGGTCGATCGCCGCGATGACGGCGGTGACATTGGCGAGCCGCAGCTCGGGTCCGAGGGCGACGCGCGGCGCGGTGCGGGGTTCGTCGTACGCAGCGCCGCGGTCGAGGTGGGTGGACAGCATGACGCCCGGGGCATCGGCCCATCGGACACCGACTGGAGCGCGATCGGACCATATCGGGCGCGGCCGGGCCGCGGGCGTCCCGATCCGTGGGGTGGCTGCGGGGTGGCCGAAGCCGCGAATTCCCGCGAACTGACGCCAAAGCGCGGCGCGACTGGAAGAACGCCGGGCGATCGATGTCCAATGGACCTGTGGTGACCCCTCCCACCAGTCGACCCCTCGCTCGCGCCTATGAACACCTCACGGCGGGACGCGTGGCGGAGGCGGCCGGCGCCTATCGAGCCGCCCTGCAGATCGACGCGAGCGAGCCGCAGGCCCACGCCGGGCTGGGGCACTGCGCGTTCCTCCGCGGCCAGCAACGCGAGGCGTACGATCACTTCGTCCGCGCCGCGGCCCTGTGGCGCGAGCGCGACGACGCGATCGCGGCGCTGGGCTGCTACACCCACGCGGTCGCGAGCGATCCGTCGCAGCTCGACATCCACGTCGAGATCGCGGAGCTCGAGGTCGAGCTCGGCAACGCCGAGGCCGCGCGCCAGCGCCTCGAGGGCCTCGCGGAGAACTACCTCGCGTCGGGCCGCGCCGACGATGCCGTCGCGATCCTCGAGTTCGTCAACGGCTGGGACGAGGAGCCCGTGCCCGCGGCGGCGCCCGAGGTCATCGCGGCGCCCGCGGGGATCCCCGACTACGCGCCCGAGCCAGTGCGGGACGTCGAGGGCACGATGGTGATCTCGACCTTCTTGCTGACGCCCGACGGCAAGCCGTTCGTCGCCGCGGCCGCGCGCGCCCCCGAGCCCGCGCGCGCCCCCGAGCCCGCGCCCGAGGACGAGGTCGAGGTCGAGGTCGAGCCGTCGATCCGCATCGCCACCGCGTCGCCCGAGCCCGCGTCGATCCCGATCGAGATCGACGACGAGATCGAGGCCACCGCCACCCGGCAGACGCCCCTGCCGGCGGCGCCGGACGAGGATGCGCTGGTGTCTGCGAGCGACCTCGACGGGATCGAGCTGCCGCCGGATCTCTTCGGCGGCGAAGCGGTCGAGGAGCGCGACGCGACCACCGTGCGTCCGATCCCCGTCGCCGCGATGCCGCCCAAGCAACAGCCCGCCCCGCCGTCGCGCGATGCCCAGGGGCGCACGCTCGCCGAGCGACTGCGGAGCACGCGGGCGCGTGCGGCCACGGCTCCGCATCCGTCGACCAACGCGGCCGCGGCGGCCGCCCGCAGCAGCGCGCGCGGGGGCAGCCCGCGACCCGAACCACAGGCCGCGGCGACGCGCGGCGCATCGACGGCGACGACCACTGCGCCACCCCCGGGCAAGCCGACCGCGGTCGGCAAGCCGCCGGCCGCGGGCCGCGTCGCGACCTCGCAACCGACGACCGCGGCGCAACCGAGCAGCGCGCGAACGACGACCACCCCGACGAGCCCCGCAGCGCCGCGACCGAGCGCCGCCCCGACGCGTGCCACAGCCCCGGGCATCGCGACGCGACCGAGCGCACCGACGCCGCGCGCCACGGCCCCGAGCACCGCGGCGCGACCGAGCACCGCGACGGCGACGCCCCGCGCCGCAGCGAAGCCCGCCGCCGCGCCGGCACGGACGACCCCGGCACCGCGCGCGGGCAAGCACGCGACCCCGGCAGCGAAGCCCCCCGCCCGCGCCGCCGCACCCTCGGGCAGCGCCGCAGCGAAGCCCCCCGCGGCCTCGCGACCCACCGCGGCCGCGCGACCCGCCCCTGCGGCGCGACCCAACCCTGCCGCGCGACCCACCCCTGCGGCGCGACCCACCCCCGCACCGAAGGCCGAGTCCGCGCCCGCGAACAAGCGCACGGCCGCCACGCGTCCCCGGCCGGTCGCGCCGGGCGTCCCGACGGCGGTCGGCCCGAGCCACACGCTGCCCCTCGTCATCCCGCCGCCGCCCAAGCCCGAGGACCTCGACGACTCGCGCACGGTCCTGTACCGCGGCAGCGAGTGACGCGCGCCCGGGTCGACGCGAAAACCCGGGAACCTCCGGGTGGGCTGGTTGCACATCACCAATAGCGCATCGCACTCCCGCGGCGCGCGAGACCAGGGGCGCAACCCTGCGCCTACGTGTGCCCCCTCGGGTGGCACGTGGGTTGCGTAGCAGGTGCACCGATCCCCGCCGTCGGGGTCGTCGCAGGAGGTGGAAGATGAGCCCAGCCAACCGAATCGAGCCCCCGGTGGTCTTCGCAGCCGAGGAGCCGATGCTGCCCATCACCGCGGCCCTCGACGCGGACTGGGACTTCGCCGACGAGCCCGCCGCCACCGATCGCGGCCTCATGGGCAAGCCGGACGCCGCGCTCGCGGAGTTCCCCCCGGGCCCGAGCGACGTCGAGATCGCCGCGCTCATCGACGAGTGCACCGAGGCCCTGTGCCGCCCGACCCGTCGACGCCGCCCGCGGTGACGAGCTCGCGCGTCAGGGCAACAACAACAGCAGCACCTGCGCCACGCACGACGGCTTCTCGGCGCCGTCGGCGTGGAACGACACGTTGAACACCGCGAGGTCGCCCGGCGAGCGCGGCGTCAGCGACTCGAGCGTGGCCCTGCACGAGATCGTGCTGCCGACCTTCGCGATGCCCGGGAACCGCAGCTTGTCGAGGCCGTAGTTGAGGATCGTGCCGACGCCCTCGATCCGCAGCAGCTCGCCGAACAGCAGCGTCGGCACCAGGCTCAGCACGAAATAGCCGTGGATGATCGTGCCGCCGAACGGCGTCGCGCGGGCGCGCTCGACGTCGAGGTGGATCCACTGGTGATCGCCGGTGACGTCGGCGAACGCGGCGACCGCCGCCTGATCGACGAGGCGGCCAGGGCTGGGACCCAGCGGCTCGCCGATGATCGCACGCAGACCTTCGATGCCCTGGACGACTCGGGGATTGCCCACGTTTGCTTGGCCTCGATCGCTGCATGCCACGCGCCGCGTCGCGCGTCCAGCGATCACGGCGGCGCAGGAGGCAGGCGCGCGAGGAACCGGTCGATCTCGCGGCGCAGCGCCGCGCCCGAGGCGACGCTGCGGGCCTGCGTCGCCTCGGCGCGCGCGAGCTCGACGTCGCCGCCCGAGCCGAGCCTCGCCCGCGCCCGCGCGAACTGCAGGGTGCCGCGCGCACCGGCGACGACGTCGACGTCGCGGCCCAGGTCGAGCGCGCGGCCGAGCAGGACCACCGCCTCGGCCGCGTCCCCCTGCTCCAGGCGCGTGAGCCCGAGTCGACCGACCGGGAACGCGAGGCGCGGGTGCTCGGGGCCGAGGCCCGCCTCGACGAGATCGACCGCGCGCGCGAGCGACACGGCGGCCTCCCCGAGTCGACCGCGCAGACGCTGTACCTCGCCAAGGTTCGCCAGCGTGAGCCCGACCTTCACGTGGTCGTCGCCGAGGTTGTGCGCGTAGATGTCGAGGGCTCGGGTGTAGCTGGCCTCGGCGGCGTCGTAGTCCCCGCGATCGAGCTGCACCCCGCCGAGGTTCGACAGGCACGTCGCCATCGATGGGTGATCCGGCCCCGAGCCCCGCTCGATGATGTCGCGCGCGCGCTCGAACAGCGCGAGCGCCCCGTCGTCGTCCGAGAGCGCGACGTGCAGCGCGCCGAGGTTCACGAGCGTGTCCGCGAGGCTGGGGTGGTTGGGCGACAGCGCCCGCTCGCGGATCCGCAGCGCGCGCTCGATGAGCGGCCGCGCCTGGGCATGGTCCCCACTCTCGGCGAGCAGCGCCCCGAGGTTGTCGAGCGACGCGGCCAGACGCGGGTGATCGGGGCCCGCGATCGCCTCGTGGATCGCGATCGCCTCGCGCAGCTGGGCCTCGGCGTCGCCATAGCGCCCGAGCATCCACAGATCGCTGCCGAGGTTGTTGTGCGACGCGGCGACCAACGGATGCTCGCGGCCGAGCAGGCGGGCGCGGATCTCGAGCGCGAGCTCGTCGCCGCGGCGCGCCTCGTCGAACTGGCCCTCGCGGAACTGCAACAGCCCCACGCCGCTCAGCAACCCGGCCTCGAGCAGCTCGTCGCCGCCGGCCCGGGCGATGGCAGCCTCGGCGTTGTTGGCCCACACGTGCCCGGCGGCGGCGTCGGAGAGCTCGCGTCCCACGACGATGACGAGGTCCGTCATCGCCCGCGCGGCGATCTCGTCGTGGTCCGCCGCGGTGGCCGTCCACGCCGCGTCGGTCAGCACACGCGCGGCCTCGGGGTAGCGGCCCAGCGCCTTGTGCATGCGCCCGACCAGGAACAGCGCCTCGGCGAGCGCCGGCGCGTAGCCGACCCGCATCGCGTGGTCGAGCGCCGCGAGGCCGCGCTCGAGCCCGTCGGCGTAGCGGCCCGCGAGCTCGAGGGCCTCGACGGCCGCGAGCTCGCCGCGGACCTCGGTCACCTGCTCGCGCGTCGTGGCGTCGATCTCGGCGAGCCCGGGCTCGGACACCGGCGCCTCGCACCGCTGCGGCGACGGCAGCTCCGCGACCAGGCGGCTCGAGTTCTCGATGGTCTCGGGCGTCGCGGCGCCGAGCACCTCGAGCCGCGCGCCGAGCACCTCGAGCTGCGCGTCGAGGCAGGCCATCGTCCGTTCACTCGCGCGATCGCCCTGGCGCGCGGCCTCGCAGCTCGTGCGCCAGCCGTCGGCCCACCGCAGCGCGTACGCGTCGAGGCGCGGACGCACGAGGGCCCACGTTCCGGGGGCATAGGCGACGCCGCTGTCCTCGAAGTGGCGCCCGATCATGTCGCCGCGCGCACCGCTCCACATCGCGCCGAGCCGCCGCTCGCCGGCCGGGCACGGATCGCCGGCGTCGGCACTTGCCGCCGCGAACAAACCGGCCGCGCCGAGGCCCGCCACGGCCGCGAGGCGCAGCACCCGTCGGCCTCGGCGGCGCGGACGTGCGGCGGCGACGGCTTCGCAGATCTCGCGCATGGATCCGTAGCGCGACTCGGCCCGCGGCGACAGCCCGCGGCGCAGCACCGGCAGCAGCCACGCCGGCAACGCAGTGGTGTCCGCCGGCATGTCGAACACGGCCGTGACCTTCTTCTGCAGCATCGTGGTGGCCCGACCGCCGAACGGACGCGCGCCGCCGAGGGCCTCCCACAGCGCGATGCACCAGCTGTACTGATCCGAGCGACCGTCGAGCACACCGCCGAGGTGCTGCTCCGGGGCCATGTACGCCGGCGTGCCCATCGCCCGCCCGGGATTGGTCAGCGGCCGCGTCGTGGGGCTCGGCGTCTCGGCCTCGCCCCGCACGTCGTGCACGCCGGAGTCGAGCTCGGCGCCGCGGGCGATGCCGAAGTCGAGCACCACCGTGCGCCCGTCACCGCAGACGACGACGTTGTCGGGCTTGAAGTCGCGGTGCACGATGCCGGCGTCGTGGGCCGCCGCGAGCCCCTCGGCCGCCGCGACGAACACCGCGAGGATCTCCTCGACCGAGCGCGGGACGGCCTTCCACCAGCGCCGCAGGTTCTCGCCCTCGAGCAGCTCCATCGCGATGAACATCCGCCCGTCGACCATGCCGACGTCGAACACGCGCACGATGTTGGGGTGGTTCAGTTGCGCGAGGGTCTTGGCCTCCTGCGCCAGGCGCAGGCGATTGACCTCCGCGCGATCTGAACGGGCTCGATCGGCCCGCAACACCTTGATCGCGACGCGCCGATCGAGCTCGGGATCGTACGCGACGTACACCGCCCCCATCCCACCGGTACCCAGGCGATCGAGCACGACGTAGCGCCCGAGTCGACGCTGCGGCGGCGGCTCGTCGGCGACGACGACGACGATGCCGTTCGTGGCACTCGCGCCCGAGGCGACCGACTCGTGGCCGTGCACCCGGGGACAATGGGCAAGGTTGCCGACGCTCGGCAAGCGCGCGACCGGCCGCGCGCGGGCACCGGGCATCGAACAGTGTTCGCACCCCGATTGAGGCCGGTTGCGACCGATCGCGACCGATCACGACCCGTGGTCGATCAGCCCCGACGGGCGCGACCGGACCCGGCGCGCTCGTCGGCGCGACCGAGCGCCACGAGATCGGCGAGGGCGTCTTCGAACTCGACCTCGGCGACCGCGGCACGGGCGGTCGCGCTCGCGAGATCGGCACGCGCGCGCCCATAGCCGACCAACGTCCCGAGCGCGAACGCGGTGGCGCTCGTCGGTGGCGGCGCCATCGCCCCGAGCTGCGCCGCGAAGGCCCCGGTCTGCACATCATCCTGCACGCGGCCGAGGTCCTCTTGCAGCGTCGCGAGTCGATCGGCGACGACGTCGAGCGCACCGGGCAGCGCGTCGCCGAGGAAGTCGAGGGAGTAGCGGAGGTTCTTGATGTCGATGCGCAGCGCGTGGGCCTCCTCGGGCCCGCCCTCCTCGAGCCGCGCGACGGCGCGGGCGCACCGCTCGGCCCCCTTGGCGACGAGCCCACCCGCGACCGCGCCGACGGTGTGCCGGAGCCCGCGGGCATCGGGCGCGAGGCAGCGCTCGACATCGGTCGCGAGCAACCGCCACGGCTCGCCCTCGAGGAGCACGAGCGCGCGGGCACGTGCACGCGCACGACGACGCTCGATCCGCACGGCGACGTCATCCCAGCCCAGCGCGTCGACCATCGCGAAGCGATCGCGCCAGTGGCCGAGCGACTCGAGCTGCACGTCGAGGTCGCGGACCTCGCCCAGGGCGCGGGCCAGCGTGCGCACGCGATCGCGGAGCGCCGCGAGCGCCCGCTCGTCGAACGCGTCGTCGAACAGGCGCAGCGCGGTCCGGAGCCGGCGCAACGCGACACGCATCTTGTGCACGTGCTCGGGGTCGAGGCCGACGCGCACGCCCGGCGCGTGGGCACAGGCGTTGGACCACCACGCCGCCACGACCCCCCGCGCCGCGTCGACCAGCAGATCGTCGGGGTCGAGCGCCGCGGGCTTGGTGCCGTAGCGGAACTCGCCCAGGCCCAGGGCATCGCGCGCCCGCTCGAACGTCGAGCGCCGCGCCACCGCGTGTCCGCCCTGCTTGCCGAGGGCGCCGAGGACCGAGCCGCCGCCCTCGATCGCGATCTCGGTGAAGCGCGCCCGACGACCGTGCGGCTCGGACGCCGAGACCTCGTCGACGACGAACTCGGTCGTCCCCGCCTCCGTGACGTGGGCCCAGCGGCGCCGCGCGATCACCAATGTGAGGACCTCGCGCGGGGCCTCGGAGAGCGCCCAGTCGAAGCGCTCGTGGACCCACGCGCGGATGCTCTCGCCGAGATCCGCCCCGCGGGGGAACGCGCGCTCGACCGGCGGCGCCTCGAGGACGACGCTCGGATCGATCGGCACGACGACCAGCGCCACCGTGCGGACGCCCGCGAGCTCGCGCAGCCGCGCCGAGAGCCCGGCGCCCGCGAGCTCGTCGGTGCGCGTGTCGAGGTAGACCTCGTCGACCCGCGCGTCGACCGGGCCGTGCAGCGTGCCGGTGTGCTGCAAGCGCTGCAACAGATCGTTCACCGAGAAGTCGGCGTCGCACGCGAACCTCGTCGCCACGCGGGCCTCGGTCATCCGCGCGAAGCTACCATGCCGCCCGAGGCAGCGTGTTACGGCCCCGTCACGTCGGACTTGCATCCCATTACACTAGTGATATAGTGTTTTGGCATGCCGTTCGAGGTCGAGCTCGACTACGATCGGGGGGTCCCGGTCTACCGCCAGATCTTCGAGGCGGTGGTCCGAGCCCTCGCGAACGGGCGTCTCGCAGCGGACGAGCAGCTGCCCACGATCGTGGAGCTCGCGGCCCGCATCGGCGTCAACCCGAACACCGTCGCGCGCGCCTACCGTGACCTCGAGCAGGGCGGCCACATCGTGGCGAAGCGCGGGCGCGGCACCTTCGGGGCGCCGCTGCGCCGCGACACCGCCCCCACGCGCGAGGCGATCCTCCGCGACATCTACGACCGCGCGATCCAAGACGGGGCGAAGCATGCGATCTCCGCCCGCGAAATCCTCCGCTACTTCCGGAAGGCGATGCACGATGAGTAGCCGACGACGCTCCCGCGCGATCCTCCGCGCGGCCTGGCAGACGCTCCGCCGCAACCCGCGGCTGCTTTGGTTCTCGGCGCTGCTCGGCGTCGTGTCGCTGGCGCTGACGAGCGTCGGCGCGGTGCTCGGGTGGCTCGGGCTCCAGGCGGTCCCGTGGCTCGACGCGCAGGGCTTCGGCGAGCCGCCAGAGGCGAGCCTCGTCGGTCGCGCGGCGATCGGCGTGGGCCTGTTCCTGTGGTTCGGCACGCACCTGGTCGCGCCCTACTTCGGCGTCGCGCTCGCGACCGCGACGATCGAGGCGCTCGCGTCGCGCCCCTTCGGCGTCGGCGCGTCGCTGCGCGCGGCCAACCGACGCATCGCGGGGATCGCCACCTTCGCGGTGCTCGACGCGTCGGTCGGGGCGTTCCTCGCCCGTCTGCGCGGCGGCGCGACGGCGGGGCGACGCCGGCCCTCGCAGGGCAATCCCCTGGCGGCGAAGCTGCTCGGCGTCGCGTGGTGGACGGCGACGTACCTGGTCGTGCCGGTCCTCGCCCGCGAGCCCCGCGGTGGCGTCGCCGCGCTCGGCCGCTCGACCGCGCTGATGCGCCAGACCTGGAAGGAGGCCTTCGTCGGCCGCCTCGTGCTCGGCTGGGTGCTGTGGCCCGCGGCGATCCTCGCGCTCGGCCTCCTGTCGCTGCTCGTGCTCGTCGGGATCACACCCCTGGCGCAGCCGGTGCTGTTCGGCGTCGCCGCGGCCGCCTCGGTGGTCGCGTACGTCGCGATCGCGGTGGTCGCCCACACCCTCGACACGGTCTACCGCTGCGCGCTCTACGTCTTCGCCACCGAGGGCGTCGTGCCCGAGCCGTTCCAGGGCCACGAGCTCGACGAGATCTGGGCGGTCCGCCCCGAGCCGTGATCGTCGGTCGCCCCCGCGCTCCGCCCCCTCCCGCCGCCCCCGGGGCGCCTCGGTGGTAGCTTCCCCCGACATGGGCCGACTGCACGCCGACTCCGGCTGGCTGCGCGACGACGCCGGCCGCATCGTGCTGCTGCGCGGCGCCAACGTCTCGGGTCGCAGCAAGACCCCGCCGTTCGTGCCGTTCGACGACCCGCGGTGGTTCGATCCCCTGCAGGACTGGGGCATGAACGCGATCCGCCTGCTCGTGACGTGGGAGGGGATCGAGCCCGAGCGCGGGCGCTACGATCGCAGCTACCTCGAGCGCGTCGCCTCGCTCGCGCGCGAGGCGGGCGAGCGCGGCCTCGCCGTCGTCGTCGACTTCCACCAGGACCTGTACGCGCGCGCGTTCGGGGGCGACGGCGCGCCCACGTGGGCGGTCACGCAACCCGGCCGCGCCGCCACCGGCCGCGAGTGGTTCTGGTACTACGCGATGTCGCGCGGCGTGCAGGCGAGCTTCGCCGGGTTCTGGCGCGACGACGGCGGCCTGCGCACCGCGTTCCTCGGCGCCGTCGCCGAGGTCATGACGACGCTCGCGCCGCTCGACGCCGTCGTCGGCTACGACCTCTTCAACGAGCCGATGGCGCCGCTGGTCGAGGTCGTGCGCGGGCGCTTCGAGCGGGGCTGGCTCAGCGACTTCCACCGGCAGTGCGTCGCGCTGCGCGATCGCCATGCACCGGGGCGCGTGTTGCTGCTCGAGCCCACGCCGCTGGTCGCCTTCGGGGCCCCGACGACGCTCGGGCCGATCGAGGGCCGCGACCTCGTGTACGCGCCGCACCTGTACGACGCCACGGCGATCCTCGCGGGCCGGTTCGTGCCGACGCTGTCGACGTTCCCGCCGGCGCTCGCCCAGGTGACGCGCACCGCGACCGCGCGGCAGTGGCCGCTGGTCGTCGGCGAGTTCGGAGCGCTGGGCGGCCTCGTCGGCGCCGACGCGATGATCGAAGATCAGTGTCGCCGGCTCGACGCCGCGTTCGCCAGCTGGATGGTCTGGCACTACGACCCGAGCGACGTCGACTGGAACGCCGAGGACGCGTCGATCGTGCGCCCCGGCGGCGGCGACCGCCCATGGACCGCCGCCGTCGTGCGGCCCTACCCGCGCGCCCTCGCCGGTCGCCCGCGTCGGTGGCAGAGCGATCGCGGCGCGCCGTGGGTGCTCGAGTACGACGCCGAGTTCGACGCGCCGTCCGAGGTGGTGATCCCGCCGCGGTGGAGCGCGCGCCCCGACATCGCGATCGACGGCGCCGAAGGTGGCTTCGACGGGCGCGTGCTCACCATCGACGCGCGACCCGGCGCGCGCGTGCGCGTGCAGCTGCAGCGCTGACGCCGATCACCAGCGCAGCGTCATGCCCCAGAGGGCGACTCGCGCAGGCACGCGCCGCCCGCGGGCCTTCGCGCGGCGGTGCACGATCACGAGGCGCACGATGCCGGCGACGGCGAACGCCGCCCCGATCGAGACCATCGCCGACGCGGCGACGCCGAGGCGACGCGCGCGATCGATGTGATCGCCGAAGCGATCGTGCTGCGTCGCGCCCTGGGCCGCGCGGCGCTGCACCGCGGTGCCGATGTACAGGCCCGCGCCGACGACGAGCGACGCACCGCCGACCGACGTCAACGCGACGCCGAGCGCGTCCGGTCCTGTCGGCGTCGCACCCGAGGCCGCGCCGGGGCCAGTCGTGCCGTCGCCGGCCTCGGGCGGCAGATCGGGGATCGGACAGGCCGCCATGCCCTCGCGCGCCAGCGCGGCGCCCTTCTCCGGCGGGTCGGACTCGAGGTACAGGCCGTAGAACTCGTGGGCCGCGACGCAGTCGCCATCGGCCCGCTCGATCTGCGCGCGGGCGAAGAGGTACTCCGGCCACGGCTCGATCATGTACGCGCGCGCGATGGCGGCGCGGGCCTCGGCGTACTCGCCCTTCTCGTAGTGCGACAGCGCCGACTCGGCCGCCTCGGCCGCCGGGCGCGACTGCGGACCGGTGGGCGGAGGCGCGAGGCAGAGCGCGGCGAACAACACGGAGCCGAGCATCGATCACTTCCGCGGGGGGAACAGCGCGTTGGGCCGGTCCGGCATCGGCGCGCCGCCGGGCACCGCCGGCGTCGTCGACGTCGACGGGTTCACCGTCGCGGGCGGCGACTCGCGGGGCCGCGCCGGGGCCGGCCGCGGCTTCGCCGGGCGCGGGCCCACCGTCGGTGCGTCCTCCTCGACGACGATGGGCTCGTCCTCGTCCTGCGCACCGATGGCCGGCGCGGCGGCGGCGACCTCGGGCGCGGTCTCGGGCGGACGTGCGCCGACGAACGGCGGCGGGCCCGGCGGATCCGCGATCGACGGCGAGCTCGATTCCACGGACAGCGTCTCCGGAGCCGGCGATTCCGCGATCGCCGACGCGTCGCTGGAGCCCGTCTCCCACGGCGCCGCGCGGACGATCGCCCACGCCCCGAGCGACAGCCCGATCACGCCGAGCACCGCGACCGCAGCGATCGCCCCGCGCCCGCGTCGACGCCGGGGCGGCGGTCCCAGGCGCGTCACCGCGTCCTCGTCGACGCCGACGACCGACGGCGCCGACGTGGGGTACGGCTCGACGGCGAAGCGCTCGGTGATGAAGTCCGCGAGCAGGTGACTGCTGACGCGCAGGCCCTGGGCCTGCACGAAGCGCTCGAGCTCCACGGCGAGGGCCTGCGCGCTGGCCGGCCGCCCCTCGGCGTCGCGCTGCAGCGCCCGCATCGCGATCTCGGCGAGCGCCGCCGGGTACCCCGGCACGAGCTGGCGCGGATCGGGGACCATGCCGAACACGATCTTGCTCATCACCGCGTAGTCGCTGTCGGCCGCGAACAAGCGCTGACCCACGGTGAGCTCCCACAGCAGGATGCCGAGGCCGAACACGTCGCTGCGCCGATCGACCGCGTCGCCACGGCACTGCTCCGGGGACATGTAGCCGCGCTTGCCCTTGACCACGCCGGCCTGCGTCGCCTTCGATCGCGCCTCGGCGCGGGCGATGCCGAAGTCGACGAGCTTCACGACGCCGTCGTAGGTGACGAGCACGTTCGACGGCGACACGTCGCGGTGGACGATGCCCAGCGGCCGGCCATCGTGACCGCAGCGCTCGTGGGCGTGGTGGAGCCCGGCCGCGACCCCGAGCACGATCGTCAGCGCGACCTCGAGCGGCAGCGGGCCCGGGGCGCCGCGGGCCAGCATGCGCAGGTCGAGCCCGTGCACGTACTCCATCGCGTAGAAGTGATCGTCACCCACCCGACCGATGTCGACGACGTGGACGATGTTCGCGTGGTCGAGCGTCGCGGCGAGTCGCGCCTCGTCGAGGAACATCGACACGAACTCGGGATCGTCTGCGACGTGGGGCAGCACCAGCTTGAGCGCGAACAGCTTGTCGAAGCCGCCGATGCCGCGGGCCCGCGCGAGGTACAGCTCGGCCATGCCGCCCGAACCGATGCGGCGCACGATCGTGTATCGGCCGAGCTGGGTGCCCGGCTCGAGCACCCGCGCGCGCGGCGTCGGCTGGAGCTCCCCGTGCATCCGTGCGTCCAGCATACGACGCGGGCGCGCGGCGGCTCAATCCCCGGGAGCGCGCCCGAGCTCACCGCCGCGGGGTGACCACGTGGGCGTCGGCCAGCGATCGCGTCCAGCCGTCGAGGTCCGACAGCAACGCCTCGCGCGGCGGCAGCGGCCCGCCGAGCTCGCCGACGTACTGCCGGAGTAGCTCGCGCGCCCGCGCCAGCCGCGTCGTCACGGTGCTGATGGGCACCGCCATCGCCGCCGAAATGTCGCTCGTGCGCAGGCCCTGCCAATAGAAGAACTCGACGGTGAGCTGCAGATCGCCGGGTAGCCGCGCGAACGCGAGCAACAAGAGGTGCTGTTCCTGCCGGCGCCCGACCAGCGCCGACGGCGACGTGCGGGTGAGGTCGTCGTCGCCGGCGCGCTCCAACATCGCGTTGAACCGCGCGCGCGAGCGCAGGTGCTTGAGCAGCTGATTGCGGGCGATGCCGAAGACGAAGCCGCGGAACCGGGCCTCGCCGCGGAACGACGCCGCCGCCTCGACGCAGGCGAGGAACGTGCGCTGCGTGAGATCGTCGGCGGCGTCGGGGACCCGGCGCGCGAAGAAGGCGTGCACGCTGTGGTAGTGGCGACCGAACAGCTGGCCGGCGGCGACCTCGTCGCCGCCACGCCACGCGAGCAACAGCGCGAATTCACCGCGATCGTCGGCGTCGTCGTCGGTGTCGCCTTGCCCCGACGCGCCAGGTGGCAGGGTCCCGCTCACGCATCGCACGATACCAGGAAAGCAGCGCCGCCCCGCTTGCCCGCGCGCGCTCGACTGCGGCACCATCGACGAGGCCCGCATGCAACGATCGATGTCGCGACGCCACGAGGGGCCCGGCGAACGCGTGCGAGCGTGGGCGTGGTCGCTCGTGGTGCTCGGCTGCGGCCACGCCGCGGCGTGCGTCGTGGGCGGCCGCTTCGAGTGCATCGACGACCCGGCGTGCCGCGAGGGCGGGATCCAGGGCACGTGCGAGCGCTCGGGCTACTGCAGCTTCCCCGACGACGGCTGCGAATCGGGCGCGCGGTACAGCCGCTTCGCGCCCGCCGCCCTCGCCACCGAGTGCACCGACGTCCCGGGCACCACGGGCTCGACCACCGGCTTCGGCGCGACGACCCACGCGGACGCCAGCGAGGGCTCGGACGGCGCCCCACCCGTGGATGCCGGCCCGCCGGCCGTCCGCGCCCCCCACGAGGTGACCTGCGGCGACGGCCTCACCGAGGCCCCGGAGCTGTGCGACGACGGCAACCTGCAGGACGCCGACGGCTGCAACCACGACTGCGTGCCCTCCGGCACGCCGCTGTGGACGATCGTCGAGAACGGCCAGGTCGGCGGCGACGACATCGCCTACGCCGTGGCGCTGATGCCCGACGGCGACATCGTGGCGACCGGGCGGACCGCGGGCGATTCGGGCGACGTGTGGATGTCGCGCTACGATCCCGACGACGGCACCAAGCGCCGCGCCTGGCAGTACAGCACCGCGCTCGCGGACGAGGGCCGCGGCATCTCCGTCGACGCGGGCAGCGTCATCTACATCGCCGGCACGACCGCGACCGAGGCCGCGCTGCAGAACCAGTTCCTGCGCGCCTACTACGATGACCTGCTCGACGGCGGCCTGCCCGAGGGCAACGTCGAGTTGCTGTGGAATCGGACGATCAGCAGCCCGATGGCGGCCGACGATCGCGGCCGCGCCGTGGCCCTTCGGCCGAGCCACGATCAGATCGTCCTCGCGGGCTCCTACGGCCACGTCGAGGCGCCCACGCACCCCGACGCGCACGCCCGCGGCTTCCCGCCCGACGGCACCAACGCGACCTGGACCTGCTCGGCCGGCATCGACGCGCTCGGCAACGAGGCGTGGGCTGCGGCGGTCACGGTCGAGGGGCGGACCTTCCTCGGCGGCACGGTGCGGACGGCGATGAACAACGGCCGCACCGACGCGTGGCTCGGCGAGATCGACCTCGCCGACGGCACCGGCACCGTCGGATTCGCGTGGACCGCCCGAGTCGGCGAGCTCGCCACCAACGAGGTGATCGACGCCCTCGCGCTGCACCCCGACGGGGCGCTCGTCGCCGCCGGCCACGTGGACGACCACGGCTTCTGGTCGATCTGGACGTTCGACGGCGTCGAGCTGACGCGCACCGTCGCCGACGATCCCGAGGCGTCCGAGATCCGCGGCGTCGCCGTCGATGGCACCGGCGCGATCGTCACGGTCGGGCAGCACGCCTCGGCCGCGGGGATGCTCGACATCGAGGTCGTGAAGTACGATCCCGGCGGCGACGTGCTGTGGACCGACGTCCACGACGGCGAGGCCCACGCCGACGATCGCGCGCACGCGGTCGTCATCGCCGACGACGGCAGCATCGTGGTCGCGGGCCAGGCGCGGGCCCCGGCCTCCGACAGCGACATCTGGCTGCGCAAGTACGCGCCCTGACGCGGACCCGAACTTTTTTCGCGGCGGCGCAGACAAGGGGCCCGGCTGCGGGAACCCCCATGTCCGGACGCGGTGCCGACGGGCCGCGGGGGGACACGAAACGATGCGCACCGAACCACTCCGACGCTTGGCCCGCTCGACCGCTCGCCGATGTCTGCTGGGCCCGCTCGGCGGCGCGATCGCCCTGCTGGGCGCCGGCTGCTACCAAGGCGTCGACGGCAAGGCCGACGGCGGCGACGGCCCGGGCACCTCCCCGAGCGACACGGACGCGGGCAGCAGCGGCGCCGGCGACGACGCCGGGAGCGACGACGCCGGCGAGGGCGGCTCGAGCGACACCGGCGAGGCCGAGCTGCCGTTCGATCCCCTGCCCGCGGCCTCGGCCCTGGCGAAGGTGAAGGACTTCCTCACCGGCCTGCCCCCGACCGCGGACGAGCAGGCGGCCTACCTCGCCGATCCCATGGTCCTGCGATCGCAGGTCGACGGGTGGATGCAGACGCGGGAGTTCGAGGCGCGCGCCCACGAGATCTTCAGCCAGCTGTTCCAGCAGCAGGTCTCGATCGACAACCTCGCCGAGTACCTCGACGACAACCCCAACCGCGTCAAGGGCATGAACGATCGCTCGGACGGCCGCCTGCTCGCGACGATCGCCGACGCCTTCTCGGCGACGGCCTGGAACATCGTCGCCGAGTCGCGTCCGTTCCACGAGGTCCTCACCACCCGCACGTTCATGCTCAACGTGCCGCAGATGGTGATGCTGGCCTGGCTCGACGCGGCGCCCCGCGACGACGCCGGCGACGATCTGCCGTCGTGGGTGCTGCAGGACTACGACAACTTCGAGGTCGGCGTGCGCTGGACCGGCAACCCGATCCCGCTGGGCCAGACGCTCAACCCCGACTCGGCCAACTTCATGAAGTTCTGGCTCGACGAGGCCCCTGACGCCGACTGCGTCGACGACCTCAACAAGGTCTCGACCGGCCGCGCCGCGCTGCGCGACGCGCTCGAGCTGCTGTTCCGCGTGCCGCCGTCGAACGTCGGCTGCGTGACCGGCCCGATCATCTTCACCGACGCCGACTGGGCCCTGCGCCCGGTGACCCTGCGCGTCGCCGGCGAGGGCGAGGACCCGACGGCGTTCTTCGCGGTGCCGGACATGCGCGACGCCACCGAGCTGGTGCTCCGCAGCGATCGCGTCGGGTTCTTCACCACGCTCGGCTTCTCGTCGGCGTGGCTGACCAACGACTCGAACCAGCACCGCGTCACCGCCAACCAGGCGCTCATCGTCGGTGTGGGCCGGACGTTCGATCCCGAGAACGTCTTCGCGCCGGCGGACGGCGCGACCATCGACCAGGGCCACGCGGATCCCGACACTCCGTGCTACGGCTGCCACAAGGATCTCGATCCGCTCCGCGACTTCCTGCGCCACAGCTACACCTACTCGGGCTCGCGTCGGCCCGACAGCCTGATGGCGGATCTTCCGGGCACCGCGTACTTCTCGATCGACGGCAGCGAGCCGGTCTCGGGGACCGGCGTCGGCGACCTCGGGGCGGCGATGGCCGGTCACGCGCGCTTCGCCCCGGCGTGGGCCGAGAAGCTGTGCACGCTGGTGAACTCCACCGCGTGTGATCCCGATGACCCGGAGCTCGAGCGGGTGGCCGCGGCGTTCGCCGACGCGAACTTCGACTTCCGCACGCTGGTACGCGAGCTCGTGACCTCGCCGCTGGTGACGTTCGACGCCCGGACCCTCACCTACGACACGATCGGCAACCCGGTGCTGCCGGTGACGCAGGATCGTTTCTGCCGGCGCATGTCGCTGCGCCTCGGGATCACCGACGTGTGCAACCTGCAGGGCGCCCTCGAGGTCCCGGTGGCGCTCGGCCGGCGGTTCCGCGCCCTGGCCGAGGGCGTACCGCCCGTGTCGTACGGCCGCACCGCGGTGCTGCCCTTCGTCACCACGGCGCCCGACGTGTTCTCGGTCGCCTCGATCGAGCGCGTGTGCCAGCTCGTCGCCGAGGAGTGGTACGGCGACGGCGACGCGCCGCTGTGGATCGCCGACGATCGCGAGGCCGCGCTCGACCACATGGTCGGCTCGGTGATGGGTATCCCCGCCGGCGACACCCGGGCCGCGGGCGTGCGCGGCCTCCTGTCGGCGCACTGGGACGCCGCGGTCGGCCAGGGCGCGACCCCGGCCGACGCGCTGCGCTCGACCTTCATGACCGCCTGCGCCTCGGCGCCGGCCACTTCGACCGCGCTGTGAAGAGAGGGCACCGACCATGACCAACCCGATGAATCGCCGCTCGATGCTCCGCAACATGCTCGGCGTCTCCAGCCTGGGCATGGCCTCCCTCGCGACCGGGCTCCCGGCCGCGTTCCTCCGCCAGCCGCTGGCCCACGCCGAGGACGACGAGGACGCGATCGACCCCGAGCGCGCGCAGTACCTCATCCTGTCGGGCCGCGACAACGGCGATCCGTTCAACGCGAACGTCCCGGGCACGTACGACAAGCCCAGCATCATCCACGCCGCCGATCCGGCGATGGCCGGCGCGGCGCTCTCGCTGGGCGCGGTGTCGACGACGGCCGCCTCCGTGTGGTCGACGCTGCCGCAGTGGGCGCTCGATCGCACCAGCTTCATCCACCACGCGACCAAGACCCAGGTCCACGGCCAGCTCGTGAAGGTGCTGCAGCTGCTCGGCGACTCGTACCGCGGCGAGACGATCCCGTCGATCTTCGCCAAGCACCTCCGCAGCACGCTGGGCACCGTCAGCACCACGCCGGTGCCCGTCGGCGCGGTCAACCTGTCGTTCGACGGTCGGACCCTGCCACAGCTCAAGCCGACGACGCTGCGCGAGCTGCTCGTGGCCGACGACAGCCCGCTGCACGATCTGCAGGATCTCCGCGATCAGACGCTCGACGACATGCACGTGCTGTTGCGCGACCACGGCAACCTCGCGCAGCGGCGGTTCATGAACGACCACGCCAACGCCCGCGCCGACGTCCGCGAGCTCGCCGAAGGCGCCACCGACCTGCTCGCCGGCATCGACGACGATCAGCCCAGCGCGCAGATCAGCGCGGCGGTCGCCCTCATCAAGCTCAAGCTGACGCCGGTCGTCGCGATCGCGCTGCCCTTCGGCAGCGACAACCACGCCGACGCGGGCCTCGCCAAGGAGGCCGCGGAGTACGCCTCGGGGGTCGGCCACATCGCCGAGCTGATGAACCTGCTCGAGGCCCAGGGGCTGCAGGATCAGGTCACGTTCGCGTCGATCAACGTGTTCGGCCGCACGCTCAAGAGCCAGGGCACCAAGGGCCGCAACCACTGGTCCAAGCACCACGTGACGATGATGATCGGCAAGAACGTCAACCCGAGCGTCATCGGTGGCCTCGTCGCCGACGGGGACGACTACGCCGCCAGCCCGATCGACAGCATGACCGGCATGGCGAGCGATGGCGGCGACATCCCCTACGACGAGGGGCTCGCGTCCATTGGCAAGACCCTGGGCGCCGCCCTCGGCCTGCCCGACGCGACCCTCGACGTCGAGGTGCTCCGCGGCAAGGTGATCACCGCCGCCCTCGCGGTGTGACCCGGGCCGACCGGCCGGCGCCTAGCCAGACTGCCGGCCGAGGCGCCGCGCTCATCCCTTGTGCAGTTCCGTCGCGAGTTCCTCGTACCGCGCCCGAGGTAGCGCGCTCGCGAACGCCCTTCGGTGACGATGGACGACGGCCAGCAGCGATGTGCCGGAGCCAGCAGCGGAGTTCGCGACGGTCTCCCCGACGAGGTCCACCCATGCGAAGACGGGGTCCTGGGGCCCGGCCGCTGTGCCGATATCGTGTAGCAACGCCAGCCGTTGCGCGATCACGCTCCACTGAGCGCCAGCGACGAGCTTCGCGAGCGGAGCCGAGACAGGTCCTCGAAGGTCAGTAGCTTCGATGCCGGGCAGTTCTTCCAGTCGACGCAGTACCCGTTGAGCGAGATGGAGCCCCGCCGTCCACCTTCCGCCGCGGCTCCGACAGTTCTCGAAGTACCCGCGCCCAAGGCTGAGCATCGCCACCTCCGCGCGCGTGCCCGGGCGCGCCCACAGGACTGCAAGGGAGGCCACCTTGGTCTCGAGTCGACCGTAGTCGATCACGTCGTCGATCACGTCGTCGTGCGGGACCTGTCCATTGGCCACTTCGACCAAACCGGCGTCCTTCGCCGCACGGCGTGGCTCCCCGACCACGACGATCTTCCCAGGGCGGTAGTGTTCCCTGTGAATGCGGCCTTGCTCACGGGCACGCTGCGCCAGCAGGTCCTTGCGAAGCAGCTGCCCGCAAGTCGTGAGGTTCGACGCGGGCAACAAGCTCCTGTGCTTTGTGCAAAAGCCGAAACTCGTGCCGAGAGCCCCTAGCTGCAGAGGGTTGTGGCAGCAGTTCGCGCAGCTCAGCGGTTCCACTACTCGAACGCCTTCCCGATCGCCGCGGCGATCGCCGGTGGCGCGACACCGCGCCAGTCCAGGAGGTGCTCGGACCACCGCTCGACATACACTCGTGCCTGCGCCACCTCGAACGCGTCTGTCCACTTCGCATCGCCACGACCAAATCCTTTGAGCAGCGTGGTCAGCTCCTGACGCGAGATATGACGAGCTCCAGCTAAGACCCCTCGCGCGGCATCGGTACTCCAGACCCGGCCGTTCGGCCCGGCGAAGTGGACCGCGACCTCACGGGCGTCTGTCACCGACGTGTAGCGGGTCGACCGCCCGGCCCCTCCGAGGTACAGAACATGCGGCACGATGCCGGTCGTGGACTCTGGCTCCGGAACTGCGACCGAGCCCTTGGCGTCGCCCCGGAACAGCGGCAGGGCCTTCGACGGCGACTTGCTCGTATTTGGACGCCTCGCGCGCGGCATTGCACCCGTAGGCTAGTTGCAGCGATGCAACGAGTCAAACCCTCGTAGGGTGCACGGGGTGCACGGGAGTTGCCACGAGGCGGTGCGAGACCTCGTCGTTGCTGCAATACTGACCATGGAAGCCGCCGCATGGTCCCGAGGACTCGACCGTATCGTCCCACCCGCGCCCTGGCGTTGCTGGTCGTGACCGGCTGCGGCGGCGTGACCGTGTTGCAGGGATCCGACTCGGCCTCGGATCGCGGCGAGGCGAGCGGCGACGGCAGCACACCGACCGGGGACGGCGGCGCGGACACCTCGACCGTGGACGCGTCGTCCTCGACGACGTCGTCGTCCTCCGGTGTGGACCCGAGCAGCGGGACCTCGAGCGGCGTCGGCGGGGCGAGCTCGCAGGACGCGGGCTCGAGCGGCGCCGACGATCCGGGCAGCTCGAGCACCGCGCCCGGCAGCAGCGACACCTCCGCGGGGACGTCGTCGACGGGGCTCCCCTGCTGCAACGGGACCGACGGCGGCGCGAGCACGGGCGAGCTCGATGGACCGGCCTTCGTCGACGTCACCGTCGCCGCGGGCCTCACCCACGATCAGGGCACGCCGCACGCCGCGGGCAGCTGCCTCATCGACGCGATCAATCCCCCGGTGCCAGGCCTGTTCTGCTCGCCCGAGCGCATCGCCGGCGGCGCCGCGGTGGCGGACGTCGACGGCGACGGCTGGCTCGACGTCTTCATCACGCGGCCGTACGACGAGGATCTGCTGTACCGCAACCTGGGGGACGGGACGTTCGTCGACATCGCGGCGGACGTCGGACTGACCGGCACCCTCGGCACCGCGGGCGCGGCCTTCGGCGACGTCGACGGCGACGGCGATCAGGATCTCTACGTCACCACGCTGGGCCAGCTGCAGCACTCGCTCTTCATCCAGGAGGGCGGGCTGTTCACCGAGCAGGCGCTCGAGCGCGGCGCCGGGATCCCGAGCGAGCACCAACACGCGGGCAGCTCGGCCGCGTTCGCGGACTACGATCGCGACGGAGATCTCGACCTGTACGTCGGCGAGTGGCGGACCCACGCGGTCGGAGATCACCCCTCGCACGCCCGCCTGCTGCGCAACCTCGGCCCCGATCTGCCCGGCACGTTCGAGGACGTCACCGTCGAGGCGGGGATCGCCGTGGACGACGTGTGGCAGACGGTCGACGGCAACATCCCGGGCACCTTCGTGCTCTCGGTCGGCTGGACCGACCTCGACGGCGATGGCTGGCCCGATCTCCTGCTCGCCTCCGACTTTGCGGCGTCGCGCCTGTTCTGGAACGCCGGCGACGGCACCTTCGTCGACGGCACGGTCGCTTCCGGCGTCGGCACCGAGGAGAACGGCATGGGCTCGGCGTCGGCCGACTATGATCGGGACGGCGACGCGGACTGGTTCGTCACGTCGATCAACGGGCCGGGCAAGACCGGCAACCGCATGTATCGCAACGACGGCGATCGCCTGTTCACCGACGTCACCGACGACGTGGGGGTGCGCGACGCGGCCTGGGGCTGGGGCGCGGCGTTCGTCGACCACGACCTCGACGCCGACGTCGATCTCGTCGCGACCAACGGCTGGTACGCGACCGCTAGCCTGGACGACCCGATGGTCGCGTGGACGCTCGAGGGCGACGCCTACGTCGCCGGGCAGGACCTGCTCGGCCTGGTCGACACCGGCCAGGGCCGCGGCCTCGTGGCGTTCGACGCCGACAACGACGGCGATCTCGAGATCCTGGTCGTGAACAACCGCGACGGGGTGAAGCTGTTCCGCAACGACACGCCCCGGGCCGGCCGACACTGGCTGCGCGTGCAGACCCCCGGGGTCGCGAGCAACCGCGACGGCATCGGGGCCATCGTCACGGTCACCACCGAGCTCGGCCCGCAGCGCGCGGAGATCGGCGGCACGAGCCACCTGCTCGGCCACGACGCCCGCGAGGCCCACTTCGGCCTCGGCGACGCGGCCACGGCCGACGTGAGCGTGTCGTGGCCGGCCAGCGGCGCGACGGTGGTGCTCGACGACGTGCCGGCCGACCAGATCCTCGTCGTCCCCGAGCCGTGACGATCGTCGCTCGACGTTAAACCGCCGGCGCCGTCGTGGAACGGGGGCAGTGATGCTGCACGCCACCGCCATCGTGGGCCCGCTCGTCGCGGCCCAGCTCGCCCTCGCCCCGCCGGCGCCGCTGCCGATGCCGGCGGTTGCCTTCGCGAGCGGGTCGCCTTCCGCGGTCGTCGACGAGTCCCTCGCCGCCCAGGCGCCCGAACCCGCGTGGGTCGACGAGGGCGGCGCTGCGGCCCACGCCGCGGGCGATGACCCCCGCGCGAAGAATCGCGCGATGCGTCGGGCCGCGCGCACGACCATCGCCGGCGGCGCGCTCGCGCTGGTCGGCTTCGTCGGGTGCATGTCCGTCACACCGCTGTACCTGCTGCCGCCGCGCACCCTGACGAAGCTCCGCGAAGAGAACGACGGCAGCCTCCCGCCGGGCGATCCCAAGCGTCAGCGCGCGATCGCAGCCAGCGAGGCCGCGCCGTTCGTGCTGGGTGCGAGCGCGGGCCTCGTGCTCGTCGGCACAATCGTCGCGTTCGTCGCCGGGCGTCGGTTCAAGCGCCTGCGCGAGGAGAGGCGCACCAGCACGGTCGCATTCGCCCCGGGGCCGGTCGGCCTGGGGCTCGGCGTCGGCCTCGGCGCGCAGGTGAGGTTCTGATGCGACGCCCGTCACCCCTCTCGATCGCGCTCGCGCTGATCCTGCCGTGGATCTCGCTCGCCTCGCTCGGCGCTTGCGATCTCTCCACCCAGCTCGAGGGCGAGCCATGCGTGGTCGATCGCGATTGCTCGCGCAAGCAGAGCTGCGCCCGCACCGACGCCGAGCGCGACGCGGGGCTCCCCGGCGTCTGCGCCGACGACGGCGAGTGCACGACCGGCAAGCAGCTCGGCTGCGCTTGCATCCCCGACGGGTACCCGGAGGACTGCACCAATGCGGTGCTGTCGTCCCCGATCGAGTACCCCGGCATGACCTGCGATCCCACCCAACTCGTGTGCGTCGTCGAGGTGAACGACGCGACCTCGGAGGGCTGACATGAACCGCCACATCATCACCACGGCGCTCGTCTCGTCGATCGTCTCGTCGCTGTCGGGCTGCAACTTCCTCAGCAACCTCACCGGCAGCCTCGGGGGCGGGCGCATCGAGGGGGCCGCGTTCGCGGTCGACATGGAGAAGTACGACGTCGAGTCGATCGCGCTGCAGGTCGCAGAGCACGGGGACACGATGTGCCCGGGCGAGTCGGCGAACTTCACGATCGTCGCGCAGGCGAAGAAGAAGAAATCCGGCGCGCGCGTCGAGCTCCACACCGCCGGGGCCTGGGCGAGCGCGGCCGAGGTCCGCGGCAAGATGGACCTCACCGAGTTCGCGATGTCGGGCAAGGGCGGCGTGCCCGATCGCGGGACGTTCCGGCCGGATTCCTCGCCGTTCGTCGCGCTGCTCGGCTACGACCTGCGCGCGACATATCGCGGCGACACGACCAAGTCCGTGACGCGCCACTTCGATCCCGTCTACAGCTGCGTGCAACAGATCGGCATGCACGGCGGCGCGGGGCCCGAGGGCCAAGGGGGCGCGCACGCCGACGCGCCGGGCGGCTACGGCGGCGCGGGTGGACCGGGGGGCATGGGCGCACCGGGCCCGCGACTCGTCGCGCACGTCACCGTCGTGCGCACGCCGAAGCACGATCGCGTCGGCATGGTGAAGCTGAGCGGCGACCTCGAGGCCGCGACGCTCTTCGATCTCGCGACGGGCATCACGATCACCGCCGCGGGCGGCACGGGCGGCATGGGTGGACCCGGCGGCGACGGGGCGCAGGGCAGCGATCCGCAGGGTGCCGGCGGTGGCGGAGGACCCGGCGGCCCCGGCGGATCGGGCGGGCCCGGGGGCGAGATCGTCGTGTTCCTCGACGACCGATTCCCCGAGCTCGCGACCGCGGTGCGCGTCGATGTCGGCGGTGGCGCGCCGGGCTACGGCGGCAACGGGGGCAACGGCGGCGCGGGAGGACCCGCTCCCGAGCGCGCGTGCGACGACTGCGAGGATCCGCCGCCGGGCGCCGACGGTCCCGGCGGCCCGGCCGGACCCGACGGGACGACCGCGGGCGCGCCCGGCCGCTACGACGTACGCACCGGGGACTTGGACGGCGTGTTCGCGTCGATGCCCCGAGGCGTGCAGATGCGATCCGAGCCGCACCCGCAACCGGTCGCACCGCCGACGCCGGCGCGCGGACCGGGGCGCAAACCGAAGCGACGGTGAGAGGTCGATCAGTCCTCCGGTCGGACGAGGACGATGCGGTCGCTCGGGTACCAGCCGGGTGCGGGCACGCAGCGGAGCTCGTCGTCGACGAGGACGCAGTCGGCCTCGAACGCGTACGGCGAGCAGGTCTCGTCGCCCTCGCACTCGAACGCGCAGTCGAAGCCGTTGTCCGTCGGCGTCGCGTCGAAGGTCAGCTGCACGACGAACGCGGTGCTCGACTTCACGAAGGCGAGCACCGCGGTGCCGTGCCCCTCGGCGTCGACGGACAGCGCGTCGGGCGGCAGCCCGTTGGTCGGATTGCCCTCCCACTGGCCGCGGAGATCCGCGAGCGTCGGCCCGCCGCCGACGTCGGTCGGGCCGCACGCGCCGAGGACCAACGCGGCGATCGAGGGTCCGAGGCGGGCACGACGCGAGGTCTTGGTCG